>CAJOEX010000005.1 GCA_905233415.1 Paludibacteraceae bacterium | reverse complement strand
GATGGGCACTTCGACCAAATAGTTCGGGCAACGGACAATACGGTACAGACCGGTATCCACAAACCGCTTCGGGTTCTTTTTCTTGGCGGCACTCTTCTGCGCGTCGCTGATACTCTCTAACAAGATGCCGCAAGCCACCACCGCCGCACCTATCCACGCCCACAGCTCGCTGTCATGCGGACCGTTTGCTAACCGGAAAGCCACAGGGCTCACCTGCGCCACATACAGCAGCGCGCAGAACAGCCAAATCATGATCATCACGCCGGCAGGCTTCTTGTCAGAATGACCCTCTCCATACAGAATCTTACGGTACCCAACCGCCTTGCGCTCGCGCACTAGCAGGTACGTTCCTAACCGCACGCCGAAGATGAACAGCAGCACTAACATAGCCATCGTCGGCACCGTGAGATTCGCATGGTACATTACACCCATCGCCACCGCCAGAGCGGCAATGCCGTACCCGTAACCGAGACTGAAGAAATACACGAAGTATTTCCACCCCACTGCGGAAACCGCCATCGCCACCGCAAAAAGAATCAATAAATCCATCATAATTGTATTGTTTGTTTTATAATTAAGTTGTTGCTGCGTGTTTTTTTCTGCACGCAAACTGCGTGCAAAGATACTGCTTTTTTCGGACATATGCAAGTATTATGGCGGAAATTGAATTGGGGAATGTGGTTTTTGACCGTTTTGGGGCGAAAAAACGCCCGTTTTTTCTCTCGGTCATCTCTCGGTATTAAGGAGTTCTTATTTCACTACGTTCAAACGATTATTCCTATGTTCGCTTTGCGAACTCGCGCGGCGTACTTACTCCTCATACCGTCCCCCGGACGCTATTTCGGTACGCCTGTTCCGTTTCATGTTTCGCTTCTGTAGCAAATGGGGAATAAGGGACGCACGACGAAAGTTCCATGGAAAAATCGCTGACGAAAAACTTTGAAACAAAGAAAATATCACAATTATCGCAAAAATCAAAAAAAAACTGTACTTTTGTGCCGTAAATGGAATTGTTAGAAAGCATCTTTTGTTTTCTTTCGCAACAAAAGCGGCAATGAGCATAGAAGAATGGATCAGAAATAGAGAACAACACGGACAGGTGACTTTTTCAGTGGCAGAGGTACGCGAAGCATTCCCCACCCACTCGCCCAAAGGCCTGAAAACCGAATTGAGCCGCACGGTGAAGCGTGGACGGATTATTGCCGTGTATAGAGGCTTCTATGTGATTGTGCCGGTACAATATCAGCTAAAGCATATCGTACCGCCGCAATTCTATTTGGACGCACTCATGCAGCATATCGGCAAGCCCTATTATGTATGCCTGCTCTCGGCCGCCACGCTATACGCCGCAGCGCATCAGCGCCCCATGCAGTATCAGGTGATGACCGTCATTCCGCGCATATCCATGTCGAACAAGTATCCGTTAATCAGTTGGAATTATCGGACGGAGATCCCCGAGCACCTACTGGTTACCCGGAATGCAGAGATGGGCATATTGCGTTATGCCTCTCCTGAACTAACCGCCATTGACCTGGTGCAGTTTGCTGACCATGTAGGCGGCTATCAACGTGCCGCTACCGTACTTGCCGAACTGATGGAATCCGTCGATATGCAGAAGATGGCGGATGCTATTCCCTATACTACTACGGCTACCGTTCAGCGATTAGGCTACTTATTGGAATTTGTATTGGAAGAACAGGACAAGTCCGACAAGTTGTTTGCTTTGCTGAAGGCGCAAGCGCCGAAATATCATACCATCTGTATGAGCAATTCGCGCCCACCGAGAGAGGATGCCCCGTCCAATCGCTGGCATGTAAACATGAATATTGATATTGAGATAGACGATATATGATTGACAGAGCCTCTATTATGGCATGGAACGAACATGCGCCATGGATAGAACCGTTTATGGTGGAACAAGATCTGATTATCTGCCGTGCGTTGGTGGATATCTTCAGCGACGGGTTTCTTCGCGAGCAACTGGCTTTCCGCGGAGGCACTGCCTTGCATAAACTGTACTTGCAACCGCAGCCGCGATACAGTGAAGATATCGACCTTGTGCAGATTCATCCGGGTCCGATCAAGCCTATTCTATATCGTCTGGGGGAAGTGCTCAACTGGTTGCCTGACCGTGTCACGAAACCTCGCCGTTTCAACAACACGATGGTCTTTCGTTTGGAGTCGGAGATTCCGCCGGTTCAGCCCATCCGTCTGAAACTGGAGATTAACTGCTATGAGCATTTCAATGTGTTGGGATGGCAGCATGTTCCCTTTGCCGTTGAGAACAGATGGTTCACCGGGCAATGCCAACTGACCACTTATGCTTTGGAAGAACTGCTTGGCACCAAACTGAGAGCACTATATCAGCGGAAGAAAGGCCGTGACTTGTTCGATTTATATGTTGCGCTCATGTCTCCGGATGTCACTATTAATCTTGATAATGTAGTGACTTGCTATCAACGATATATGGAATTTGTTGTTGAGAAAGCGCCTACGTATAAGCAGTTTATCCAAAATATGGAACAGAAGATGCAAGACGAGGAGTTTTTAGGTGACACTCAGCATCTTCTCCGCAATGGTGCGACCTTTGACCCGCAAACAGCTTATGAATTAGTGAGAGAAAAGTTAATTGATCGTCTGACTCCGTCCTCCGCCTTAACCGACCGATGACCGAGACACAACCGAGAGAAGACCGACACAACACTTATCCTCAAAAACACCGAATTAGAGCACTCATGTGCTCTTTTTTTTGCATAAAAACAGAAAAAAGATACCCTAATCGCTAACAAACCACCCGTTTTTCTTGCATATGTCAGAAAATTTCAGTACCTTTGCACGCCGAAAGTGTGCAGACGGATAACAAGAAAACATAAATAGATGAAGACACCTCGAAATATAGAAGAAATCATTGAGGAGTTGATGGATCAATATCTGGAGGACGACCGATATAATCGTCCGTGGATTATTGGTTTCAGCGGCGGAAAAGACTCCACCGTGCTATTGACTCTTACATGGCTTGCCTTGCAGAAGCTAAAGGAACAAGGGAAGCCGCTTACACGCCAAGTGTATGTTGTTAACAACGACACATTGGTGGAAAATCCTGTTATCGAAGAGTACGTTACTGGAGTACTCGACATGATTTCAAAAGCGGCTAAGGAGCAAGGGCTTCCCGTAACTGTCAAAGTTACCACACCGGCTCTTGAAGATACGTTCTGGTCTTGCGTAATCGGAAAAGGCTATCCAGCACCAAACAATTCTTTCCGCTTCTGTACGGAAAAGATGAAGATTAAGCCGACATCAGCATTTATTACTTCTCAAGTGGCTGCTGATGGTGAAGCTATTGTTTTGGTTGGTACTCGCTACGACGAGAGCCAGCGTCGTTCCCTATCTATTAAGCGGCATGAAATTAAAGGACATCGTTTGTCTAAACACCCGCTGAATGCTAACACATACACATATGCGCCTATCAAGTCGCTTATGTTGGAGGAAGTGTGGTGGATTATCAATGCTATTCCTTCACCATGGGGATTTGATAATCAGATACTATTTAAGATATACGCGGATGCTTCTGCGGATGACTATGAATGTCCGACCGTTGTAACAGACGATTCTCACCGCTCCTGTGGTCAGAGCCGTTTCGGTTGTTGGATATGTACGGTTGTAAAAGAAGATAAATCTATGACATCGCTGATTAAGAACGGCATTGAGTGGATGAAACCTCTATTGGAGTTCCGCAATAGATTGTCGGATAATCGTAACGTTTCTGAATTACGTTGTTCCACACGCCGAAATGGTCAAGCTGCTGTAGATGAAAGCGGTCACAACTTGGGTAACTACACGATGGAGTATCGCATACAGCTACTTCGTGAGTTGCTTCAAATTCAACGTGACACACAAGCATATCGCTCCAGCATAAACTTGATTTCTAGTCAAGAACTTATAGCGATTCAGATTATTTGGTATCGTGATGGCAATTTCACAACAACAGTTAACGATATTTATAATGAGGTTTATGGCTACGATATTCCGAACGACAATATCACCCTACAAGAACGCATCTTGTTGGAGAAAGCCTGCGGAGAGAAGCCAGATCATTACAAGCTGATTCAAGAACTCCTTGCTCTTCAAAAGAACAAAGTACTTCTGATGAAGAAGCAAGGTTTGCAAAATGATTTAGAGGCTCGAATTGATACCTTTGTAAAAGAGCAATAATATGCGCATACAAGATATTACATTAACTAACTTCCGCCTGTATAAAGGTGTCAATAAGATTTCGTTCCCTCAAGATGACGAAGGAAAGAATATCTATTTGATTTCGGGTGAGAATGGATTTGGCAAGACAACATTCTTGCATTCTCTGCTGTGGTGCTTGTATGGTCGCTTAATGGCAGAAATAGACGATACTGCTCGTAAAGAAATTAGCAATAGCGGTGGCTATCCCTCTTTCCTTATTGGAAACCTTAACAACAATGCACGTCAATATGTTGAATCCATCGGAGCCGATACGCTTGCACGTATTAAACGTTCAGGATACACACCGGACGATGAGGATATACAGGCTAACTCGGTTTACTCTATTGCGATCAAGTTTACCGATATATCTATCCCATCTATCCCTTGTCAGACGATAACGATTATTCGTTCTTATGACTTTATTAAACAGAACGATTCTGTTGAGGTTCTAATCGACAACCAAAGGAACGAATTGGCGCAGTCTATTGGAAATGATGTGTTCATCAATGATTTTATCCTAAACAAAGATATTGCCCGTTTCTTCTTCTTTGACTCTGAACGCATAGTGGCATTGGCTGAAACAAATACGGTTGATGATAGACGTCGCCTTGCTTCTGCATACAATGAAGTTCTGGGAGTAAAGAAATACGAAGACTTAAAACACAATCTTGAAGCACTGCGCCTTAAGTTCCGTAAACGGACTTCAGATGTGGTTAGCCGGAATAAACTGAATGCCCTGTTAGATAAACAGGAAGACTTGCAAGGCGATTTGCAAGATATATTGGACGGTATCGCAGAAAGAGAAGGCACATTATCATCTTTGCGCTTACGTGATAAAGAGTACCAAGAGAAATTATTACGTGAAGGCCAGGGAATGACGATGGATGAATATGAACGGCAGAAAGCTGTTCTGGAAAAAGCAAGAACTAATGATGCAATCATCAAGGAGAAGTTGCGTGATTTTATCGAATATGCTCCATTTGCTATTATCGGAGATTTGTTGAAACAAACAATGACCGAGATAACAAAGGATTATAATGCTGCTAAAGCAGCACAGAACATCGCCAATCAGAATGGTCTTCTGCAAGAAATATATGATCAACTCATCGGTAAGTTAGTTCCGCTTGCCGGTACTAATGGTCCGAAGATGCAAGCCGCAGTTCATGAAGTGTTGGATAGCTTTAAGGAGGAAGAACTAACACATGAGCCGCTTTTAAGCGTCAATCGCGATGAGTACAATGAAAGCCAAGCAATCTTTGCTAACTTGACTACAACTTATCGAGTTGAGTTTGAGCATTTGGCTGATGACAACAAGAAGAACAAACAAGTAATGAGCCGCGTTCAGCAGAAATTATCCTCCATGCAGGCTAATGAGTCTGATGAGATAATCAAACAAATACGTGCTCAAAAATCCGAAATCGAGCAACGGATTAAAAAGCTTGAAGAGGAAATACGTGCTTTATACGCACAGCAAGGTTCGGTTTCACAAAGCCTCAATACGTGCAAGAAACAGATTGCCGAATTAAGCAAGAAAGTCAGCCTTGATGACAGCGATGTTAAGAAAGATGCTCTTGCAAATGAGTTAATTGAAAGTCTTGATACTTTCTTGCGCAATTTGAAAGAGGAGAAGAAAGTTTCTCTGGAACGCCGTCTGAAAGGTATTATGAATGCACTGATGCACAAAGAAGATTTTATCGGAAATGTGGCTGTTGATGTGCAAGAGGATGGACTTGATATCGTGCTTTATACTCCTTCGGGCAAGATCATTCGTAAAGAATCGTTATCGAAAGGTGAACAACAACTATATGCGACTTCTCTATTGAAAGCGTTAGTAGAAGAATCCGGCATCGAGTTCCCTGTCTTTATTGATAGTCCGTTGCAGAAATTTGACAAGAGCCATTCAAGCAAGATAATTACCGAGTTCTATCCGTCAATTTCCAAGCAAGTAGTATTGTTCCCGCTATTGCATAAAGAATTGACTGAGGAAGAACTGGAAATAATGAAGCCGCTGGTTAAGAGTGCTTATTTGATTAAGAATGATGTTGAGCAGTCTTATTTCAAACCGGTACTGGTGGATAAATTGATGAACGATTAAATTAACGAGATATGTTTTCACAAATAAAGACAAGCGCAAAGAACCGCGAAATAGTTGTTGACTTAACTCGCAAGTTTAATCTTGGAGCCGAAAATGTAATTGCTCGTATAGCAATCGCATATTCATTAAAATCCGGCGTGAGGTTCAATCCAATGGACGCAAAGGATTCTGGTGGCAAAGAATACTCACGTTCGGTATTATTTGGTGGTAATGATTTCCTATATACGGCTATGATGTGCACGTATTATGGAATATCTGAGAACGATAAGGATTTGGCACGTTATTTCAAAATGCACTTGGATGATGGTTTGGAACGTATTGCCAATGACGTTAAGAACAACCCGAATTTAGTCGGTTTTGACTACTTGTTTGATAGAATAAATGATGGTTTAGGCGAGATATGCCCGAATTAAATAGAGATACATACGCCGAAGTGTTTAACTTCGATTTATTCCATGATTGGATTAGAAGGTTTAGGGAATCTTCTAAACGTGACGTGTGTATCAATTTAAGAAAGTTTGTGACCGATGAATATGGCTTGTGGTTTAATTATCAGCCTTCTGCCGTATCGGATATTGTTTATATTCTGACAACTGAAATCTTTGAGCAGCACGGAACTTGTGTTGATCCGGAAGATAATGTTTGTTTCCCGCCTATAAAGAAAGCCAAACCAGAAAGAGAAACAGACTTGCGCATACGTGATTTAGCGAAAGAATGCTTGGCGAAGTCGCAAACCCCGCTGCCAGAACAGGAAATTTTTGAATACGTTCAAGCTCACAGAAATAGAGAGGTCGCTTCTTTGGCTAGTCTTCGAATAAACTTGTTGGCGGACAAAGAAAATTTCGTATCGTTCCCTGATAAAAAATTTGGTTTGGCGAGTGTCGATTATCCTGAGGCGTATTGCAGAACATTCCAAACAAATCCCACAGACTTATGCTCACAAGAATTTGAATTAAGATATTCAACAAAAAGAGCATACCAACCAGCGGACTTCTTTACAAAAGCTTTATCTAATAGTTCTCATCTAGACTTGGGACTTGGATATTTTAGTAGTGCAAGTTTTAATGTGCTTGCTTGTGGATTCTCCCATTTCATCAAGAATGGTGGTAACATAAGGATGTACATTAATCCCAACCTGACGGAAGATGATTATGCCTTATTGAAAGCAAATGCCAATGAAGCATTTGAAGAAAGGCTGTTAGAATCATACGATGAGTTGTTTAATATCCTTTCTAAACGCGACGAGTTATTCTTCCGTTGTCTCGCATATCTCATTCAACAAAAACGTATAGAGATACGTATTGCGGTTTTAAAAGAGGGCGGAATAGCGCACGAGAAATTTGGCATTTTTACGGACACCAATGGCAATGAGGTCGTATTCAATGGTTCTATGAATCTGACTGCTTCTGGCTTAACTCGTAATATAGAATCTATAGACTGCATTTGCTCTTGGAATAACGACGAAAATAGGCAGCGCATTGCTACTTATCATAATGATTTTGACAGCGTATGGGATGGCTCCAATCAGGATGTAATAATTTATGACGCGGAAGAGTTCTGTCAGAAAATTGTTACACGCTATCAGTATGAAAAACTGGATGCTATTGTCTTGGACGAAACAAAAACGATTCAAGAGTTAAAGGAGACATCAGAGGCAGAAAGAAAAAACGAGCCGCATTTCCCATCTAAATTCCCTGGTGCTTTCCAATATCAGAAAGACGCATATCAAGCGTGGTGTGAACGTGGTAAACAAGGCGTATTTGCTATGGCTACAGGTACTGGCAAAACGATAACCTCGCTTAATTGTGCCTTGGAAGAATACTACAATGATGGTTTTTATCGTTTGATCATATTGGTGCCTTCAATAGCATTAGTAGAACAATGGGAAGAAGAAGTAAGCGCTTTTAATTTTACGAATATAATAAAAGTATCCTCTACTAATAATCAGTGGAGAGCAAGCTTATTATCTTTGAAAGGCAAATTGGAGCGCGGGAAAAGTGTTAACTATGTTGTGATTTCAACATATATATCTTTTGGAATGGATGATTTTCAACTTCTGCTACCATCCCTTTCAGAGAATGCGATATTAATAGCGGATGAAGCGCATAATATAGGAGCCAATAAAGTCAGAGATGCATTTAGGCGGATGATTATAAAACGGCGCATTGCTTTGTCCGCAACCCTACAACGCATCTATGACGAAGAAGGAACTCGGGAAATTGAATCCTTCTTTAACGATGAATTCCCATATACTTATAGTTTCTCCATGAGTAAAGCTATAAAAATGGGACGATTGATGCACTATTACTACTATCCACGCATTGTGTATTTAGACGAAGATGAAATGTCCTCATATGCACATTATACGAGACAACTGGTACAATTATATAATTCATCCAGTGGCTCTTATTCTGATCCAGATAAAGCGCAGCAATTATTGATGCTTCGTAAAAATGTGCTCCATAAGGCACGCAATAAGATGCAAGTATATGTGGATATTATTCGTGAAATAGGAGAGGATAACTTAAAATACTGCTTCGTATATTCGGCTTCTGGAAAAAGGTATGACCAGCAAAAAGACGAGAATGAGCAATTTGATATAGAGATACTCAAGCAGATGCTTGCGTTAACCAAAGAGATATTTCCGTCTGTCCGCTGTAATTCGTACACAAGTAATGATTCAAAAGAGTTACGCAAGCAAAAACTCGATGCTTTTGCTGCCGGACAAATAGATGTCCTCTTTGCTAAAAACTGTTTGGATGAGGGTGTAGATGTTCCAAGAGCTGAATATGGTATATTTACTTCAAGCACAGGAAATCCACGACAATTTGTACAGAGGCGCGGACGTTTGTTGCGCACACATCCTGACAAACGTTTTGCGTATATATACGATATGATAGTTTCTCCTAATTTTCAATCTCCGCAGTATGACCAAAAATGGTGGGACATGGAGAAGAGTTTAGTTGTGGGAGAGATGAGACGAGTTGCAAACTTTGCATGCCTCGCGGACAATTATTACACAGGAGCCATAAACCAACTACAAGAATTGCTTAATTTCTATCAAGTCGATTTGGATGGTTTGGTTCTTATAGAAGAAGAAAAAAATAAATAACGATAAAGATGAAAGCAGAAGACGTATTCAGAAATCTAATGGAAGCCGACGAATTACAAACTCTTTTCGGTATCCCAAAAGAAGCAGTTGCTTCTGAAAAGTATAGTGGTGAATCGGAAAACACCTCTATTGAACTCATCAAAAATGTCATCCGTGGGGTTGAAGATGGAATCGCCGAACCCACTGTTTATAAATTTATGCAACGTAATAAATAATACCATGGGAACTCTAATTAAATCAATCGCTTTTGAGAACTTCTATAACTATTATGGAAGTTACAAAGACAATCTGTACGAGTTTACAGAAGGTATCAATATTATCAACGCTGATAATAACATGGGGAAATCCAAGTTTTACAATGGATTCCTATGGATATTAAAGGATAAAGTATACGATTCGGACGATAAGAAGTTCTGGGATGCTAGTGCTTCTTACGAGAGAATGGCCTCTGCTAAAGCAAAACGCGAGGAGGATTCTTTTGTCATGGGCGTCCGTATCATATACGAAAATGATGGCATCATATACACAGTAGAGAAACGCGTTCGCTTTCAGAAAGAGGAAAATATTTGGAAAATGATACCGACGCTAGCGGTTAGCCGACTTGATGAGAGTGGCGACCTTCCTATTCTTGATGTGAATGAGCAACAAGAAATTATCCGTCGCTTGATTCCTGTTGATATGGAAAAATACGCTATGCTTCAGGGTGAGTCTATGGAAACTATTGTTGATTTATCTACCAAAGATGGACTGAATGAAACAATTACCCAATTGGCGGATATTAGCAACGTTATTGAGATGTGCACTTTAGCTAGCAACTTAGCTGGTCGGGCTCTTCGAGATGCACGTGATGTAGAGAAGAAGAACACCAAGGCTGGTACTGATTTGGCAGAGAAGCAGGCGAAAAGAGACCAATATCAAACATGGATTGACGAAACGAACTTAAAACTTACTCAAGCACAAACAGAATTGAACGAAGCAAGAATAGTCAAAGAGGAATGTGGCAAAGAAATTGCGAGTACGTCAAAACGTGCTAAACTTCGGACTGAATATGATAAGGAACTGGAGAAACTTGAAAATATGCGGAAAGAAAAAATTGCAAATGCCTTATCTGTTACGCGCCGCTTATTTGATGAAAATAGTCCGTGGGTATTGCTTGGACTGAAAGAGGAAATTGATAATTTTGACGTCAATCGACTAGCATACCAAAATGCAAGACGCGATTCGGAGATTCGTAATAATCCTGACATATTACTACCAGCAGGTTCACCTGATGCTCTATCACTTGAACGCATGTTGAAGACAATGGTATGTGAGGTGTGTGGACGTTCTTTGAAAGACGATCCTGAAGCATATAATCATGTAAAAAAAATATTGGAACGTCCGATTCATCCAATGCATTCTACTCGGGAATCTTTATACGAATTCTTTAGCGGCTTACAAACTTCTGCTGGAGGTTATGTTCGTACGATTCCTCTAATAGATGAGCAATTTGAGAATTTCCTTGATGCTATCGATGAATTAGATGTTCAAATTGAGGAACAAAGCAGACTTGTTGATAACAAATTAAACGAATTGATGGCTTATGGAGTGCGGGAACACACTGAAGACGAAGATATTATCACTCTTAATAAATACACGCAAGCAACAAATAAAATTAAACAATTAGAGGGCGACATCCGCGATTTCTCTGGAAAAATCCAGATGTGGTCTCAACTACGTGATAAACTTATAAAAGAGATCAACGAGCAGCAAGAGAGCTCCGAAGTTGAAAAAGCAAAAGAATTTGCAGAGAAAATCTGTAAAATCAGTAAACTCTTTGAAGCAACTAAAGAACGAATCTTCAATCAGATTGTTGATAGGCTACAAGATGAAGCAAATAGCATGTATTCTCGCCTAACAGAAGGCAACCAAACTAAAGGAGGAACACTAAGATTTGACCGTCAGAACGATGGTACAGTTCGGGTTCGTGTTATCGCATCATCTGGAGAAGAATTAACCGGAAACGGCACGGGATTCCAACGTATGAAACAATTGGCTATAGTTATGTCTATCATATCCTCTAAAATTGGCAATAAACATTTTAACTATCCATTCGTTTCAGATGCTCCTTTCTCAGAATTCAGTTTCAATTTTATCAATAACTTCTTTAATATAGCGCCTAACGTATTTACGCAAAGCATCATAATGATTAAAGACTTATATGATCCTAAACGTCAAAATTATATTACTCCGGATGGAGAAAAGATTTTGAATAGAATGAATAATGGAGAAATGAAAGGTACGTTCTATGTGAACTATATGGAAAGCAGAAATGATGCTTCTGATATGGTGACAAAGAAATTATGTTATACTAACTGAAAGTAAATATTATGAATTCAAGAGAATTTAGTACCCGTATAGACGATTTACGTCCGGTGTATGATGAAAAATACCGCGAGTTGATAGAGAAACTTAGCCAAAAGGGAGATACGACTGGAAAAGGTAATGTTTCTACATTTGGTGCATTCTATCAAACGTATATGTATGCATATTTAATAGGCATTCGTTTGGGAGAGAAATCGCCTTTAAATGGAAAGGGTATCGAATTTGCTCCTATTGGCAAATGGAAGCCTGTACAATTAAAGGATTTTGTCCTTGTTACGCTATTTAATCGTGCTAACGACATGGAATTTTCTTGGCATGAATTAGAGACGTCACAGCCAGATAAAGTAGACCAAATCCTCAAGAAGCTTCAAAAGGAATTGGAAAGTTATGCAAATCGAGGTTTGGAATATATACAGAATAAGTATAATACGGAAAAACTTCGATTTGAAGATCCTAATGTATTTATGCTGTTGCTGAAAGAAATCGTAGATAAGAAATAAACATTGCGAGGCTTATCAAAACATAAAGAGGCGCTGGAGAAACTTCAACAGATGTTGAGGAACTTCGATATGTCTTTCGGGATGTCTAATAAGATGTTCCGAATGGCTATTGTGCTTGAAATTTTAAATGTACAGAGTCTCTTTGACCAACTCCTGAGTAAATGGAAAATAAAGTTGCCTTGTGGTGATGGACCTGATGCGGATATTGATTTTGAAGAATGGAGTGACTACGCTAATTGGAGCGATTTGGTTGTATCAGCAAGGCAGAACGTTTGCATCGAAAATCTTTCAATAGAATGCGGTAATGGCGAATATATTGATGACTTTGCTAAAACGTTCAAGAAAAACTTCCGCAAGAACCTAACTTCTGTATTTAAGAGCACTTTCGGCAAGAAACGAGATGAATTATTAGAGCCGCTACAAACGATTATTGAAGACAAGGATGGCGTCTTGAATTATGGAGAAATGGTATTTCATGCTATTCACATTTTATTATCAACATTGCGAGAAATAGATAGGCTCCTTAAAAATCCATCCGAAGAACAATTACTACAATATTTCAACACATTAGATACTTACTTTATCTCCAACTATCGTAAAATAGAAAATAGGATTGCTGATACACATAAAGAAGATAAAACAAATCGAAAGAAAGAGAATGATCTACGTGCTCTACGTGATGAATTGTTTGAGAATCTAATAAATTCCGGCGTGTTGAACGATAAGTTAAAACATTGCAATCAATATGAAGTGCAAGACTTTATGAAAGAACATGCCAGCGAATTCAGTGAAGATTTTACTCGCATAATTGTTTCTATTGAAGATTTCGGTAATATTTCAGATGATGCTACCAAGGTCAAAATCGCGCGATACATATTTGAACGACGTAAGGATTTTTCCATAGATCAAATAGGCATGCTCTTTATCTATTTACACGAAGTTAATACTGTAACTAAGAATATTGGATTTGTAGCCGCGCCTAAAGGCGATTCCCCTAAACAAACCTTATTATCACAGTCAATAATCGTCCAAGGCGATTATATAGCAGGAGACAAGCATGTCGGCACACATATTGACAATGTTGAGTCCGGAGGCATCGGTACACAAACTACAAAAGAATAAAACTATGGCAAACAAAATCTCTATACGTTTCTATAAGGACAGCAAAGTACGCGGTGTTTGGGATGATGAGCAGAACAAATGGTTCTTCTCCGTGTTGGACATCATCGGTGCTATCAATGAGCAGGATGACTACCAGAAGAACCGCAACTATTGGAAGTACCTCAAAGCCAAATTGAAGAAAGAACAAAGTGAACTGGTTAGTGACACTACCCAGTTGAAATTACTTGCGCCAGATGGCAAGCGCCGTTTGGCTGATGCCGTTGACCATGAAGGCGTAATCAAACTGGCGAAGTCTGTTCCAAACAATAAGGCGATGGCTTTCCTTGACTGGTTCACCTATTCGGACAACTCCATCGACGGACAGAGCCGCAAGAAAGCATATACGTTCTGGGAGAGCAATATCATCGCAGATGAGGAGATCGGTACGGTCAAGGCATTGCAGAAGATACACGCATATATCTTCGGCGGACTATACGATTTTGCCGGGCAGATACGTACCAAGACCATTTGGAAAGACGGTACTTTGTTTTGCCGCGCCGAGTATCTGAAAGAAAGTCTTGCGCAGATAGAGCAGATGCCGGAAAGCACCTTCGATGAGATTGTCAATAAGTATGTGGAGATGAATATTGCCCACCCGTTCATGGAAGGCAACGGACGCAGCACGCGTATATGGCTGGATATGATATTCAAACGGTCGCTTAAGAAATGCGTAGACTGGAGTCTGATTGACAAGAAGCAATACCTGAAAGCCATGCACGACAGTACGACCGATGCCCAATATATCAAAGCATTGCTGAAACCGGCGCTGACCGACCAAATCAACGATCGTGAGCTATTCATGAAAGGTATTGATTATTCGTATTATTATGAGCAGGAGGAATAATTGTATGGAAGACAACGCAAAAACAATCATCAATGTGGCTGGTGACTACGTGCAGTCAAAGCACGTGGACTATGAAATCAACAACGTCGAAGCCGGCGGCATCGGCATCCAGTTCGTCAACGGCAAACAGACAACCACTGCTTCATCTAAAACAACCGCTACGAAACGCACAATAACACCCAAATTGCAAGCGGCCACTTTCTCATATCGCTACAAGTCCACCCAAAAGCTCACACAACTCTACCAATGTCTATTAAATGCAAAATGGATTGCAGCAGACACCAAACCAGATGATTTCCTTGCCATCTTCTCTGGAGAGGAATCAACAGCACGGGTGAAATGGATCGGCAAACCGGCATATCTGTACTATCTCATTCGTAGAGGTGTCGAATCACAACTAATATCCCTACCCGATGGCGGAAAAATTTGGCAGATTACCGAAAGTCATTTTACCGATTCCAATAGCCGACCGCTGCACGATTTGCGCAAACAGAAAGAACCTAAAACCGCTATTCCTGCTATCGAGGTAATGCTCAAGATACTGGAACCTTCGGCGTAATCTTCGGCGCGAAAATAAAATAATTCAAAAATAAACATCCTTACGGGAAGTCTTGATTATCAGGGCTTCCCGCTTTCTTTATACACCTATCCTAACGCTCTTTTCCCCTAATCTTCGGCGCAAAACATCTTCCGCGCCGAAGATTTTTGCAGCATTATTATAGAAACGCGTCCCGCAGAGGACAAGCATAGAAATAAAAACAGATTGAAAACGAAATTGTTTTTTATGTTTATGTCTTTTGAATGATTTAAACTCGGTAGAGTGTGAGTTAAGGCGGTAGATGGTCTTGGGAGCTTGCTCACAAAGGCTATCTATCGGACTAAGGCACAAAGCGTATAGCGCTTAAGCATTCAAAAGGGTTTTATAGGTTTTTGTTTAACTAAAATAATTGAAATATATGAAATCAAAAAACATTGTAAAAATCGTCATCCCCTGCCGAAGTGCAGAAGAGATGCAACAAGCCAAAGAGGCTGTTCTTTATCATCTGGAGACACTCAATCCGGAGTTCGTAGCAGACAACAACACACTTACTGTCTCCGTACCTCTGTTGGACTCCAAACTGTTCGCACCGGACGAAGCCTGCGACATCATCCGTCAGACCCTCGCCCAGTCCCTCACTTTCATCCACGAATGGACGTGCACGCTCCATACAGTCAACTGATTTATTAACCCGGCATCTACCGTCCTCTTCGCTTTTTTTGATTCCCTCTTCCTAAGTGGTGAGGCAGTAACTTGCTTCTTTTGGATTTTTAGGGAGCAGATACAACGCACAATCGAAGGAATTATGTGGACATAATGACTGAGATTGAACGCAGGGGCTATAGGTCAGAAAGTGTTTTACAACAAACGTGTTTGTTAGTCACACGCATCTGACCTTTACCCCTAAGTGGTGAGGCAGTAGATGCCCCTAAAAAACAAAAGTAATGAGTAAGATTAAATTAGAAGCTCCGTTTACTGCCTTCAGCGGCAAAGTCTGCAAGCACTCCAAGATCATCTTCAAGAAAGTGCGCCAAACCCAGTTCACTTCGCAGATCTGCAACCCGCGTACCAAACCTTATTCCGAGGCAGAACTCGCCCGGCAATCCAAGTTCCGCACCGCCGCTGCTGCCACCAAGACAGCCTTAGCGGATCCCACAACCCGTGCCACCTACGAAGCAGAGTTCAAATCCCAAACCAAGTACCAAACCCTCTACGGCTACGTCCTCGCCCAAGAATATTCAAAACTCTAATTGTTGAACCCTTAAAATACTAACGCGAATGGCTAAAGTAGAATTTGAAGACCCTGTACATCACATCTCAGGGAAAATCAGCAAGAAGTATCGCACTTGCTACAATTATCGCAAGTGGAGCGACCGCAAGTACACATCCGTACACGGCGACCGTACCACTCCGGCAAGTACAAAAGAGCTCGCACAGCGTCAGAAGTTTCGCGTAGTTCGTTTGGCGGCTCGTGAACGTGCTATGACACCAAACACATTGAACGCTGACCAGTTGGCATGGAGAACTTCGCGTAATGCAGGCGACCCGCATACAACCTTTAACGGATGGTTGTTCAGCAAGGGCTGGCGGTTCTATGACGCAGGAACGAAGACGGTTGTTTGGCCGGAAGGCGGGCTTTAATGCAGTAAGATTATGAGAAAGATAGTTACAATAGCCATTATAGCCGGAATAGGGATGGCAATGGCAAGTTGCAATGTGACGCGCACAATTACCACGCAAAGCCAGTATTTGCAAAAAGGAGACACGTCTATTGTGATACAAACGAAAACGATCGAAACCTATGATGCGACAAAGAAATTGTAACGGAGGGGCGGCAGCAATGCCGCCTCTTTGTGTTATAAAAGATTTTTCTCCCCCTTTAAAAGAACAAGGAACGCGTGTGTGCGCGTTCCTTGAATTATAACAATTTTCGAGAACCCAAACTGAGACCCGAAAGATGTAGTCCCTATCATCCGAAATTGTCAAACCGGATGTCCTCATCACTAACACCAAGCGAATGGAGCAGGTCGAGGACGGTTTTGGCCATCATAGGAGGGCCGCGTCGTCGGAAGTGGCTTGCAACGTGTCGAGAAACCCCGTTCCTCGAGGGAGTTGCCGCACTTCCTCCTCTCCCCATGCGAAACAGCAAGGCTTGGTTTCTATGGGGACCCCATTATTTCATTACCTCTGCGTCCCGTCCAATGATGACAAACAGCCGCGTACTATACCATCCATTGGGAGTGAGCGAGAAAGCCAGTAGATAACATATAAATCGAGGTAAATAAAAACAGAGGAACTTTTGCAAGCCCTCTGTTTCTATTTATAATCCTACGGATTAACCAAAATTATCAAAGCGGATATCCTCATCACTTACACCCAGCGAGTGGAGTAGGTCGAGGACGGTTTTCGCCATCATGGGCGGTCCGCAGAGGTAGTACTCGATGTCTTCGGGAGCTTCGTGCTGCTTGAGGTAGGTGTCACCCATAACAGGAGCAATGAAGCCGGCGGTGTACTTCACACCAAGGCTGTCTGCCTTCGGATCCGGACGGTCCAAAGCAAGGTGGAAATGGAAGTTCGGGAACTCCTTCTCCAAAGCCAGGAAATCGTCCATGAAGAAGACCTCGTCAATAGCACGTGCGCCGTAGAAATAGTGCATCTCACGGTCGCGGCACTGACGTGTCTTGAGCATGTGCATGATCTGTGCGCGCAACGGAGCCATACCGGCACCACCACCGACCCAAATCATCTCTTTCTTGCTGTCATAAACAGGATGGAACTCACCATAAGGACCTGACATCGTTACCTTGTCACCCGGTTTGAGCGAGAAGATATACGTGGAAGCGATACCGCAAGGCACGTCCATGAACTCCGGTCCGTTCGGGCACTGGTCTTTCGGCTTGAACGGCGGCGTAGCGATACGGACGGTGAGGGTGATGATATCACCTTCGTCGGGATAGTTAGCCATCGAGTATGCACGGATAGTGGCCTCGGTGTTCTTCTGCTTGAGCGAGAAGAGTTTGAAGTTCTTCCAAGCGGGCAGATAGAGGTCGCCGATGAGGGACTTATCCATATCGCGGTCGTAATCGATGTCGTATTCAGGAATACGGATCTGTGCGTACGAACCGGGCTCGAAGTCCATGTGTTCGCCCTTAGGCAGAGCCACTTTGAACTCCTTAATAAACGTAGCGACGTTCTTATTCGATATAACCTCGCACTCCCATTCCTTGACGCCGAGGATAGACTCGTCCATCTTGAGGGAGAGGTCGTTCTTAACCTTGACTTGGCAGCCGAGACGCCAGTGGTCTTTCTGCTGTTTGCGGCTGAAGTGTACGGTCTCGGTCGGGAGGATTTCGCCACCGCCTTCGAGCACTTGGCACTTACATTGTCCGCAGGAACCCTTACCACCGCAAGCGGAAGGCAGGTGTACGCCCGCGTTATTGAGCGAAGCGAGTAGGGTACCGCCGGCAGGGATGTTATATTCCTTATCGCCGTTGATGGTGACCTTCACGTCGCCGGAAGCCACGAGATAGCGTTTAGCTACCAGCAGGATAACGACGAGCAGGAGGATAATGGCAAGGAAAACGCCAATTGCGTATAAAATTGAAATTATGTTCATAATTTTAATTTTGTTAAAGAGTTAAAGAGTTAAAATGGTTTTTTCTGCGAAAAAACGTTATTTGAAATGTATTAGCGGTTGTTTTGTCCGTTGTTATCTTGTAACGTTTTTAACAGATTGTTCAGCTTTGAGGAAATGTTCAAGCACTTGTCCCGCAGGAACTCGGCATCAGCAAGGCTGAGGTAATCCAAATCTTGTGCGAGATATAACATGCTTTTCACTTCACCGCATGAACCGTTAGCAATATTCAAGAACGAGATAAGTTGTTTGTTGTCTTTCGAGAACTTACTGCGGTCGAAACCTTCCGCAATATTGTTCATGATGGAAACAACGGCCCTTTGGATTTGGTCTTTGAAACCTCTATCCGAGTTCTGCTGGAAAGCCTTATAAATATCAATAGATAGTTTGCGCGCTTCCTTCCAAACAATCATATCTTCGAATCGTTGAATCGTCATAAGTAACTATTTAACGTCGCGCAGGCGACCATTTTAACTATTTAACGTTTGTGAAACAAACCAACCTAACTAAATATTTAGTCCAGAGAAGCACATGAAGGCAAGCGCCATCAGACCAACGGTGATGAAGGTGATGCCGATACCTTGCAACGGCTTCGGAACGTCGTTATACTCCATTTTCTCACGAATACCCGCGAGCGCTACGATAGCCAGCATCCATCCGATACCGGAACCGAGTGCATACGCAAACGCGTCGCCGATATTGGCAATCGCTTTCACGTTCTCGGGGTCAAGTTGCACGCGCTGCTGCATGAACAGCGAGGCACCCATAATCGCGCAGTTAACAGCGATAAGGGGCAGGAAGATACCCAGCGCATTGTAGAGCGAGGGGCTGAATTTCTCAACGACCATCTCGACGAGTTGCACGATAGCGGCAATCACGGCGATAAACAGGATGAAACTTAGATATCCCAAGCCAAGCGGGTCAAGCACATAGACTTGCAGCAGGTAGTTAACGGGAAGCGTTATCAACTCGACGAAGATAACGGCAACGCCCAGACCGGCTGCGGTCTTAACATCCTTCGATACGGCAAGGTACGAACACATGCCGAGGAAGAAGGCGAAAATCATATTGTCCGCAAAAATCGAGCGAACGAATAAACTTAATGCATGTTCCATTACTTAGCCTCCTTATCGTTAATAGCGCGGTGCGCCCAGATGATACAACCTACCAGAATAAGTGCCATAGCGGGCATGAGCATCATACCGCAGTTCTCATAGCAGCCGCCGTTAGCTACATACCAGCTGTCAGGAATAACTTGGAAACCGAGCAATGTGCCGGCTCCGAAAAGTTCGCGCACAAATGCCACAGCTACCAGAATCCATGCATAGCCGAATCCGTTGCCGAGACCGTCCATGAAGGAATCAAGCACGTTGTTCGACATCGCAAATGCCTCCAAACGACCCATGAGGATACAGTTCGTAATAATCAGACCGAGATATACGCTCAACTGCATCGCCACGTCGTATGCGAACGCTTTGAGGACGTCGCTTACAATCGTTACCAGCGCAGCCACAACCACCAATTGGATGATGATACGGATACGCGTCGGGATTGAGTTACGGATGAGCGAAACCACCACGTTGGACATTGCCACGATGATGGTCACGGATATACCCATTACGAGGGCAGGCTTGAGTTGCACCGTTACGGCAAGTGCCGAACAGATACCCAGAATCTGCACGAGGACGGGGTTGTTGATGTTCAGAGGACCTAAGAACGCCTCTTTTGTTTTCTTGCTAAGTGCCATAATTAGTCCTCCTTTGTTTCAGGTTCAACATATTCCGGGTCAACCGGCTCAGCAGGAATAACTTGCTCGGTCAGTAAGCCTGCATAGTTGCTCAGCGAGTTGGCAAGCATATCGTTTACACCCGTAGAGGTGATGGTTGCACCTGCATACGCATCGACTTGCTCTTGGCCTTCCGGAGCCGTGTTACCGGCTTTCAGAACCGCGATAGAGCGAAGTGTGCCTTCCGCGTCTTTGATGTGTTTGCCGAAGAACTGGCTGCGGAACTTGAGCGTGACGATTTCGCCGCCCAGACCCGGAGTCTCAGACTCGTGACCGAAGTTAATACCATAAACCGTATTGAGGTCGTCTTCCAAAGCGATATAGCCCCAGATGCCGCCCCACAGACCTTGTCCCTTCAGCGGGAGCACGGTGTAGTTCTTGCCGTCAATAGCTGCGTGGAATACAGGCTTGCCATCCCATTCGTCTTCCGTTACATATTCGTCGTAAAGAGCAGCAGGGTCAGCTTTCGCGAAATCCACATTCAGCGCGGTCAGAATCTGCTTCTGCGTGTCAAGACGTTTGTTTGCCTCCTGACGATCGTGCAGACCTTGGTTAATAACCGCAAGTAGAACTGCTACGATAACCACCATAATGGCGGCATATACAATCGTATAAACGTTCGAATTAGTGTCAAGGCCTTTCTTTTTCTCGGGCTCAAAGCAGTTGGTCTGCTGACATTGCGGGCAGATAGCCGGCGCTTTGTCGCCTTCATGAACATAGCCGCACACCTTACAAATATATTTTGCCATAATGTGTCCTCCTTATTATTTAACGGGTGTCGAGCCGCTCGACCGTTTAGCACGTTTGTTAATATTTGCACGAACCACGCACCAGTCAATCAGCGGAGCAAAGGCGTTGCCGAGCAGGATAGCCAGCATCATGCCTTCCGGATAACCGGCGTTGAACATACGAATGACAATCACCATGAAACCGATGAGGATACCATAGATCCACTTGCCGCACTCGGTACGAGCCGAAGTAACGGGGTCGGTAGCCATGAACACGGCACCAAACAGCAGACCACCGGTAACGAGATGCAGGTACCACGGATAGTTAGCTACAGCGGTGTCAGGACCAACGGCGTTGAACAACCAAGCGGTCAGACCGGCAGTACCGATGATAGCGACCATCGTCTTCCACGAAGCCACACCGGTTACGAGCAGCAGGATAGCGCCCAGCAGAATAGCCCAAACGCAAGTCTCACCTACAGAACCCGGAATAAGACCGTTCACGGCCGTCCAGAAGTCCGCCGGCATAAGGTTAGCGTTATCTGTCGTAGCGAGTTGCGTCAGCGGTGTAGCGCCGGTGAAACCGTCCACGAGCGGTTGGCAGTTGTCCCAACCCCATGTGCCGCCTGTACGGATAAACGCCTTGTCACCCGTCATGCTCGACGGATAAGCGAAGAACAGGAACGCACGGGCAATGAGCGCCACGTTGAAGATGTTATATCCCGTTCCGCCGAACACTTCTTTGGCGAAGATAACGGCAAACGCCACAGCGATAGCCACTTGCCAAAGCGGGGTGTTAATCGGAACAATCAGCGGGATAATGAAACCGGTTACAAGGAATCCTTCTGCTACTTCTTCGTGCTTGATTTGTGCTACGACGAACTCGATACCGAGACCGACGATGTAGCTCACGAGAATAAACGGCAGAACAGCCAGCAGACCGAAGCCAAAGGCTTTCCACCAGAGCGCGCAGGTCAGACCTTCTGCGAGTTGACCGGTAGCAAGGAGGTGCTGGTAGCCGACATTGAACATACCGAACAGCATGGCAGGAATAAGTGCCATCACGACGATAATCATCGTGCGCTTGCTGTCAGAGCCGTCGTGAATCTGTGCGCCGAAACGCTTAGCAGTCGTCTGCGGCGTGAAGAGGAACGTGTCGAAGGCATCGTAGAAACTGCTGAGTTTAGCCAGTTTGCCGCCTTCCTCGAAGTTCTTACCGAACTTCTTCCATAATGCATAGAACTTTTCCATCACTCAATCTCCTTCTTCATATAATCCAAAGCCTCGCGTACAATCGCTTGCAGCGGCATCTTGGACGTACATACATATTCACACAGCGCAAAGTCCTCGGGTGCAACCTCGCATGCGCCAAGCTGCTCCATCTTGTCGAGGTTCTTGGCAATCATAGCTTTGATGAGGTACTCGGGATAAATGTCCATCGGGAACACTTTGTCATACTCGTTGGAAACGATAATCGCACGGCGTCCGCCTTTCAGACGAGCATCCCAGCGATACTTGCGCGCTCCGAACAGCCACTTCGTGAAGCCGTTATCCAGCATCTTGGCGGGATCGGTGTTCGTGACGTTGAAATCGTTGAAACGCGGAATCATCCAACCCATGAACTCGTGGGTCTCGCTGCCTTCGTCGATAACCGTAAATTGGTTGTCATACGGCGAGATAATCTCGTCCTCAGCAACCTGATGTCCACTAAGCGCATTACCTGCGATCAGACGTGCAGGAACGCCTTTCTGAACGTTGCTTGCGAATACAGCCGAAACGGGCATACCGGGCAGTACATCGTAATACTGCGGCTCGTACGCCAACGGACCTGTGAGGGCTACGCGGCGAAGCATGTCCACTTTGCCGGTCAGGAAGAAACGGCCGATGATAGCGGCATCCTGGACGTTGATGGTCCACATGGTGTCACCTTTCGCCATCGGCAGTACATGGTTAATCTGTACACCTGCGTTTCCTGCGGGGTGGGGACCTGCAATCTCAAAGAGCGTGCAGTCTTTCAGACCGCGGAAATCCGTAGCAGCAGCACCTTTGCGGATGCCCACGAATACGGGAGCAATAAGCGCGAGGCGGCTGATAGCGGCTTGCAGTTGAACGCCATGTCCTTTGAGCACGAACTCATAGTCCGGCGCAAGTGGAGCGCTGTCAAAGGTGGAAATAAAAATTGCACGTGGTGTCTTGGTCGGCAGCGCGATACAATCGTACGGACGCTGTTTGATAAATGCCCAAAGACCCGTGTGCAACAGCAGTGTCTTGACGAGTTCACCGTCTTTTTCGGCACCGCGAAGGTCGAACTGCTCATATTCAAAACGAGCATCGGCTTCGATGTTAATCGACATCACCTTGCGCCGGTCGCCACGGACAATCTCCGTGACAGTTCCCGAAACGGGTGATGTGAACAACATCGTCTCGAACGTTTTGTCGTGGAAGAGGGCCGTACCCGCTTTCACGCGCTCACCGGCTTTCACCATCAGTTTCGGGGTGATGCCGGCGAAATGGTCAGGAACGACCTTGAATACCGCAGGGCGATTGACGCTTCCTACCGTCTTAGCCGCTGCGCCATCCATGGGGATGTCCAAACCACGTTTCAAGAAGATTTGTTGCATAAAAAACTAAAATTATTGTTGTATTGTTTTATTGTTGTAATGTTGTACATGATAACGCACAATAAATCGCGCAAAATTACTGCTTTTTTTGCATGTATGCAAATAAATCTGCATTTTTATTAGAATTTTTATTCTTTTTCTTGCATAATATAAATAAATGTAGTACCTTTGCGGCGTAAAACGCAATACCATGAAAAAAATCGTCTTATTTGTACTTGTAATTGTTCCTCTTGTCTGCGTTGCGGACGAGCTGACGAATATTCTTAAAGGAACGTATAAGCCCCAATTGCTTACTGCTGAACAGCAGGACTCCATTCTGTCTGCTGAAACTGTTCCCGCTAAAGGAGAAGTCGTTTCCCAACCACGCTGGCGCTTGGAGTATGAGAATAAACAGCCTATTTATCGCCATTCATTTTTGGCGGATTGGTATGTGGTAGATACCCAAAAAGGCACGCGCACCCAAATCGGCGACGGTCCTGTGCGTGACGCAAAAATGTCTCCTAACGGCAAGTATGTGGTCTATGCCAAAGACAACAACCTGTATATCTTCAAGCTCGATTATATGACCGAGGTACCCATTACCACCAACAACGGCGAACGGACGATGATTGGCGGTAACGGACAGTACAAGGAACGATTCATTTATAACGGTATCGCCGATTGGTTGTATGAGGAAGAATTCGGCGTGACATCCCTCTTTGAGTTTTCTCCCGATAGCAAGCAGATTGCCTTTGTGCGGCTCAGCGAAACGGATGTACCTGCTTTTACGTATCAGGAATTTCTGAAGGGCAATTATCCCGAGAATCACTCCATCCGTTATCCGCGTGCCGGACAACAGAACGCCAAAGCAGCAATAATGGTCTATGACATCTATTACAAGTCCACGCACACGATGACGCTGAATACGGACGATTGCTATATTCCGCGACTAAAGTGGACACAGTATGTGGAAGATGCGAAAAATCCGGTGGAGTCCAAGCTGATTGTGCAGAAAGTGTTCCGCGACCAGAATAAGATAGAGGTACATATCATCAATCCCAAATCAACGGCGGCGTTCTTGCTCTACAAGGAATCCAGCGACAAGTACTATGTCGATTATTCCTTCTTTGACCAATGGAAGTGGCTCAAGGGTGACCAGTTTATCGTGTTGAGCGAAAAAGACGGATGGAGCAGTGCCTATTTGTACTCGGCACAAGGACAGGAAATGAAACGTCTGACACCCGATGGCGTGGATGTTACACGTATTTACGGAGTGGACGAAAAAACATCCATGCTCTACTATCAGGCTGCTCCGACTCCGCTTATCCGCCATTGCTATTCCTGCGACTTGAAGAAGGGCACGATTACGCAGATGACCTCCAAAGACGGCATTCACAAGATGCGCTTTGCGGACGATTGGCAGCACGCGATAGAGGAATTTGAGAGCAATGAAACGCCGAATATATACTTTCTGCAAGAGAATAAGAAAGGTGCATTCTTTACTGTTCGTGAGTTGCTCAATAACGATGACTTGCTGACCAGTTGGGTGGAATCCGGCTTGCCCGAAAAGAACTTTATCACTATTCCTACCGGCCGTGGCGACAATTTGAATGCATGGATAATCCTTCCTTCCGAGTTGCAGAACAAGCCGGAAGCAACGCCGGATTCAGTAAGCGAACAGGCGGATTCCACCGCCATAGCAGATGCCGTGAAGCAATATCCGTGTGTGCTGATGCAGTATTCCGGTCCGGGCAGCCAGCAGGTACTGAACCGCTGGCGCAAAGGATTCGGGCATTTTCTGGCATCACAAGGTTATGTGGTTATCAATTCGGACGGACGTGGTACCGGCGGCCGCGGGCGTGCTTGGCGCAACGAAACCTACATGAATCTTGGTCAGAAAGAAGCGGAAGACCAGCTGCTGACAGCTGATTATGCGGCTTCCTTGCCGTTTGTGGACCCGAAACGGATTGCGATTATCGGTTGGAGTTACGGCGGCTATCAGGCAATCCGTACGTTGTGCGACAAAGGCAATAAAAAGAAGATTAAAAGTGCCGTGGCGATTGCTCCTGTGACGGATTGGCGGCTCTACGACAGCGGTTATACGGAGCGTTTCATGCGTCGTCCGCAAGTGAATGAGAAAGGCTATGACAATGCGGATTTGTCGAAATTGGCGAATCAAATGAACGGGCGTTTATTGCTCATTCACGGCTTGGCGGATGACAATGTTCATGCCCAGCACACGCTCAAGTTTGCAGATGCACTTGTACAAGCCGGCAAACAGTTTGAAATGCAGTTGTATCCGGACGATAATCATTTCCTGCGCAAACGTTCCAATTACGAACATTTGCACCGCCGCATTATGCTTTTCCTGAAGAGGAATCTGTAAAAAGTTTTCAACTTATAAATACGCACCAAGTCCGAAGCAGACAAATTCTACTTTGGATATGTGCGTTTTCATGTTGGCCTGCAGGAATAAGTGCCATGGCAGGTGATAGCGCACAACTAATTGCGTATAGAGCCATCCGTCCGGTTTGCCGCCTTGTCCGGCGCTTCCGATGTCATATGCATAAATGATTCCTTTCGTCACTCTGCCTGTTTCTGCCAATTCTTCTTTTTGAGCGTCTGTGAGGTACTTCTCATCCGTTTCCAATGCCTTTACGCCGTCAATCAGATACATGCCGAGGTGAAAACCGCAGGTAAACTTGCCGACCACCAATTCCGGCTGCAAACTGATACCCAATCGCCAACAATCAGCGCCTTTTTCACGGGCGGCAATGGTATTCGTGCCGGGGAGCTTGCCGAACTTTCCGAAATACGTATCACGGCGGACGTAAGAATTGTCGTAGAACAAGTCCAATCCTCCACCGAGGCGGAATACATTATGTGCCCGCCAGTATGCAGCTGCCTGTAATGTGAAGCCGAAGAAAGTCTTCTGGTCCTTGTAATAAACCTGTCTTGCTGCGCCTGTCCAAGCCAGTTCCAATTCCCAGTTCTTCTTGCGGCTGTCCGGATTGCCTGCCCAGCATTTGCGCGGCTCTGCATTCGTCGGAGGTGTATATTTTGCTCCTACCTCGGCACAGAATATATTATATCCCGTATTCGGCTGAATCGTGCTTCCGTTCGAGAAGTGATACCAACCGCCGCTTGCCAAGATGCTCCAGCCGTTCACAATCGGAAACTCCATATAAATGGCTTCCGGGAAGTGGAAATTGAATACGCTTCCAATACATTCGTTGGCGCGTGTTTCGGGCGTATTTCCGCCCATATCTTTATAGGCGTGCCCTTCAGGAACGGTATTGAAATAGGTTTTTGTCAGAAATCCGACGCCGATTCCCATTCGCAAACCGAAGATGAAATGCGGTACCCTCACAAACGGAATCTCCATGAATACATATGGCGCAATGGCGTGACCGAGCTTCTTGCAATCACCTAAATTATAATAGGAAAGTGCTACGCCGATAGAAGCATCGTTCCATTCGTGAAGTGCCTGCCAATCGGGATGAAATGCCAAAGCAAATTCGCCGGCGAGAGTAGGATTGTGGTCGGGGGAAAACTTGTCGAGTTTGTCATTTTTCATGAGGTCGTTCATGATAACTCCGCCACGGAAAGAAACCCGGTAATCCATATCGAGTTTCTTCTTTTCGGAAGTGCCTTTTCCTGAATCTTGCGTTGCAAATACCGGCAAAACAACGGCTGCCAAAAGCAATATGAGTCCGATTTTCTTCATTTTCGCCGCAAAGGTAGAAAAAAATTTGCACATATCAAAATTTTTTTATACTTTTGCACGCTAATTGCATAATAATCCTATAAATCGTAAATTTTGACGACATGTTTGATAATTTAAGTGAACGATTAGAGCGAAGTTTCAAAATCCTCAAAGGTGAGGGGCGGATAACCGATATTAACATTGCGGAAACCGTCAAAGACATCCGTAAAGCCTTATTGGAGGCGGATGTAAACTATAAGACAGCCAAGCAGTTTACTGACCGTGTGAAGGAAAAAGCACTTGGTCAGAATGTGATTACCTCTGTCCGTCCCGGGCAGTTGATGGTCAAAATCACGCATGACGAACTGGCAGAATTGATGGGCTCGGAGTCTGTTGAACTGAACCTGAAAGGCAATCCGGCAGTTATTTTGATGGCAGGTTTGCAAGGTTCCGGTAAAACGACGCATGCAGCCAAATTGGCGCATTTCCTGCAAACAAAGAAAAACAAACGGGTTATGCTTGTTGCATGTGACGTATATCGTCCGGCAGCCATTGAGCAATTGCGTGTCTTGGGCGAACAGGTGAATGCCAAGGTTTATCTTGGTTTGGACGAGCCCAATCCGGTAAAGAAAGCCGAAGCCGCAATCAAAGAGGCCAAAACCTATGGCTATGATGTGGTGATTGTGGATACAGCAGGCCGTTTGGCGATTGATGAGCAGATGATGCAGGAAATTGCAGCCATCAAAGCTGCGATTAATCCGTCCGAGACACTGTTCGTTGTGGATGCGATGACCGGTCAAGATGCCGTGAATACCGCAAAGGAGTTCAATGAACGTTTGGATTTTGACGGTGTCATTCTCACGAAATTGGACGGCGATGCCCGTGGTGGTGCGGCGCTTTCGATTCGCTCGGTTGTGGAGAAACCGATTAAGTTCATAGGAACCGGCGAAAAGATGGAGGCGTTGGATGTGTTCCATCCGTCGCGTATGGCAGACCGAATCCTCGGAATGGGTGACGTGGTCAGCCTTGTGGAACGGGCACAAGAACAATATGACGAGCAGGAAGCACGCCGTATCTCAAAGAGGATTGCGCATAACCAGTTCGATTTCAATGACTTCCTCGGACAGTTGCAGCAAATCAAGAAAATGGGATCGATGAAAGACCTGATGAGCATGATTCCGGGTATGGACAAAGCGCTTAAAGGCGTGGAGGTCAGCGATGATGCCTTCAAACCGATAGAGGCGATAATTGGTTCGATGACGCCTTATGAACGGGCAAATCCCTCGTGTCTTAACGGTTCCCGCAAAGACCGTATTGCCAAAGGAAGCGGTACGACAATCGTGGAAGTGAACCGTTTCATCAAGCAGTTCGAGCAGACCTCGAAAATGATGAAGAAAGTGCAGCAAGGTCAGTTCCGTCGTCGGTAATGCTTTCGCGCGTATATTATATAGAAGGTCTCAATGCGGGATTGAATGATTATGTCCGTGCCAATCTGAGTGATTTGGCATTGGATGTCCCGTTTGAAATCATGTCGTCCCCGTCCGGCAGGGGTGATACCTTGCTTTGTAGTGTGTCGCAGGATGGGGATGATGTTGCTGACACGTTCCTTTCTATGGATACAACAGGCATGTCGCCGGTTGAATTCACCCGCCAGCTCAACAAACTGTTGGCATTGGATGCTTCACCGGAGCCGCCGGAACTGTACGAACCGATGACATTGCCTTCACGGAAGTTGGATATGTGCGGAGCGGCTATGGAGGAAGCAGTGCCGGAAGAGAAGAGCCTTGGTATTTTTCATCGCAAAAAAATCTCGTCACCGCATGTTGAATCATCATATTGCGGCAATGCATCCTCTCTTGCACCCGAACCGGATGTGCGTGAGCAGTTTTTGGCGGAATTGCAACGCCGCCTGCAAAACTTGTCTGATGAGGGCGTGAACATATTTCTGCAAACGTTGGGTAATGACTTCCTCAAGAGCATTCAAGATTTGTCCCCCAAGCCACTTAGTCCGCTGTGCATTGACGAGCACTACCGTATTCTTTTGCCGGATTATGCCCTTGATATCAAAATGAATGCGTTGTGGCGGGCGATTTATATTCTGTTCATCCGCCATGAGGAAGGTATTGTCCTCAAGGATATGTGGGCGTATCGTGATGAACTGGCACGAATATACAAACGCATCGCTTCCGGTGAATATGAACGCATGGAAGCGACCATTGACGATGTTACCATGCCCGGAAGTGACAATTTCCGGCAGTATCTGAGCAAGATAAACAGGGCCTTTACGGATGCCTTGACGGTGGATTTGGCGCAGCATTATATTATTTCCGGCACGCGGGGTGGGGCATATTCCATTCGTCTGCCGCGTGACAGATTCTCTCTCTGCCCCAAGCTTCAGGAACTGGCATAGAAACGTTTCCGTTTTTTGTCAACTCCTGAAATAGCAGTACTTTTGCATCGGATTTCAAATAATCCGATGTTTAACCTTTAAAATTTTACTGCTATGTTATTCTATCATCTTATCGTATTGGACGCCAGCGGCTCCATGACATGCATTCGTCAAAACGCGCTTTCAGGTTGCAACGAAACCATTCAGTCTATCGTTTCTCTCCAGAAAAAAGCCAACGGAGAGCATCAGCATTTCTTGTCGCTTGTGACCTTCAATAGCGACGAAGTAACACACATTATCTATGACAAAATGCCCATTGAGCAAGTCAAAGAACTGACGTTGGAAAACTATGTGCCGACCGGCTGCACACCGCTTTATGATTCGCTTGGTTTGAGTATGAATACGCTCAACAGCACGATGGACAAAACGCAGCAGCACAGTGTGTTGGTGACCGTTATTACGGATGGTCTGGAGAACGCCAGCAAGTTGTTTTCCGCCGAACAGATTCGCCGGCAGGTGGAGGAATACAAGCAATCCGGATGGACATTTGCTTTCATCGGTGCGAATATTGACGAAGTGACCGAAGCCGGCAAACTCGGCATTCAAAACTCGTTGCGCTTTGAGCAGAATGAAAAAGGTACTGCCAAAATGTTTGCCCGCTATGCTGCCTCACTGGGGAAGCATTGTGCAGCGGAGGTGGAGGCCGCCTGCGGTAATGTTGCACCGGAAGAGGTCAATGCACGCCGCCAGCACCGCTTCTTCAATTTTCATTAAATCTCGTCAAAAAGTCCCAAAAATCCATGATTTCGGACAAAATGCGAAATAAATTTGCATATATCAAAAATTTTTTGTACCTTTGCCGCGATTTTGTTCACAGGAACGCTAATTAATCAAAATGTATAACTAAAAAAATAATCGTATGAAAAAATTAAGTTTAGTATTGGTCGCATTACTGACGTTGGTCTTCACCGGATGCAAGACCGAAACATCGAAAGTAACAATTATCGTTGAAGACACGGCGGGTCTTCCTGTTGCTAACCGTTATGTGCTCTACACGGATGCAGCATCTTATATTGTTGAATCCATTCTGCCTTCTCCGGAATCAGTTGTCACCGATGTTGAAGAATGCTGGGAAATTGCACAGACGAATACAGCCGGCAAAGTTGAACTGAACATCGAGTTGTCTGTTTCTAAATTGCATTACTATTTCGAAGTTCCTGATTTCGGTTCCAACAAGTGGATTGAGAAGGACGTTGAATTGCGTCGCGGCCAAAACGATGAAATAAAATTCGTCGTGAACAAGTAAAATGAAACCATCTTCAAACAACAAAGTGTGGTCTGAAACCCGCACTTTGTTTTAGCATATGTTAAGCATCTCTTGGGCTGTTATTGGGAGATGGTCCCGTGATGGTTACTTTGCGGTGAAATCGGGAAATTAACATTAGTATTAATCCAAAAATCAAACAATCAATGAAAAAATTTACTTATCTTGCATTAAGCCTGCTATTGGTGGGACTTAATGTACATGCTAAAAAACTATTGGCGCCGGGTGGCATTTGGTATGAACTCGACGAAGTGGCAAAGACAGCCGTCGTTATCCCCGACCAGAACGAACCTCCTTACATCATCGAAGATGTTACCATCTTTGGCGCTATTAACGACGAAGGCGAAGACTACACGGTAATCGGTATCGCTGCTGAAGCCTTCAAGAAAAGCGAAGCGCTGAGAACCATTACCCTGCCGAATACGCTGCGCTTGATTGGTAACGACGCGTTTGCGAGGTGCTCAAACTTGGAAGCTATCGAACTGCCCGACGGACTCGAGGATATCGGTGCTTCGGCGTTTATGGGCTGCACATCGCTGCTCACCGTAAATATCCCTGCTTCGGTGAATAATATCAACTCCAATCCATGGGCGCGCTGCAGCAGTTTGATCGAAATTAATGTGGACGAGGCAAATGAGAATTATAAGTCTGAAGACGGCGTGCTCTTTACCAAAAACGGACAATACCTTGTGGTTTATCCCATAGGAAGCATCCGAACCGAATATGCGATTCCGGACGGTGTGTTGTACATCAAAGAATCGGCATTCTTCCAAGCTGCTAACCTCGCTTCTGTTGAATTCCCGGCTTCGCTCAAAGGTATTCACGCTGCGGCATTTGAAGAAGCCGGACTGACTTCCATAGTGCTCAACGAAGGATTGGAGTATCTTTCCGCCCGTGCGTTCTACGCGTGCGAAAACCTAACCTTCGTGGACCTCCCCTCAACCATATACATTTATTCTTCCGGTAATGATATAGGTGCTTATACCTTCCGCGATGATATTAACCTGACCGCTATCGCTTGCCGTTCGACCAAAGTGCCCGAACTCGGATATGATGTCTTCGACGGTGTGCCTGCTGACGCTATTGTATATGTGCCCGCTGAAAGTATAGATGCATACAAAGCGGCTGACCAGTGGAAGGACTTTACCATTCAAGGCTTAGACATCTTTGACCAGAAACAACTGCTTAAGAGTTTCACCGACGATATGTCCGCGATGCTCAACTTCGCGCATGCCTGCAAGGTGCCCGATGAGTATCTCAAAGACTTTACTGACCAATGGGTGGCTGCGCTGCAAGTGTACAATAATACGGTAGCTAGCATAGAGGAAATCAACATTGCTATCAATGACGCTGAATTGGCTATCGATGCCGCCAAAGAAGCATTGCTCACAAAAGGTAAAGATGCCCTCAAAGCAGAGCTGGACAAATTCCTGCAAGAAGAAGATCATGAGACCTGCGTGGAAGTTATTGAAACCTATAAAGGTTATGTAGATGCGCTCGCGTGGGACGACTCAAAGTCCGTACGCAGCAATATGGAAAACCTCACCACAGAGGTCAACAATATCTTCATCAACGCACTACTCTCTGTTAAGTTCCAACGACTTTATGACCTCTATGTCGACTTGGACATTCTTTATCAGTATGCGTACTATAACTGGTACTACGGCTATTTCGATATAGAGGACGACGATCCTATTATTGCTGAGATAGAAACTGCAACTACAGCTGCTCAAGATGCTTATAACAATGCTATCACTGAATCGGAAATTGACGCAGGTATTACCGCGGCCAACACCGCTTACCACGGATTCATTGACCAACTCTTCCCCGGTATGCTTGCTATGAAGATTACTGAGTTGAATGACCTTCTTTTGGACGAAGACGCGCCCGAAGTTCAGCAGATTGTCAATAACGCGATGATTACGGTCAATAACTATACGTGGGACTTCAGCTTGTCATTCTCCGACAATCTTGCTGCACTGAATGATAATTTTGATAATCTCTATGAGGCAACAAAAACTGCGGTAGAAACAGAGCGTGCTAAACACGTAGCAACAGACTTGGCTGTCAGCGATGTAACCGAAAATTCGGCTCATATCACTTGGAATGGACCGGATGGCGCGCAATTCAATGTCGAATTCCAAAGAGCGTTTATCTCTGACTTCGAGAACGGTATGAAGTCTTGGACCGAAGTTGATGCAGACAAAGACGGCTATACGTGGGAGTGGGGTGATGCCGGCAATCTGAAAGCACATAGTGGTAAGGGACTCCTCCAATCCGCTTCTTATGACAATAGTTACGGTGCACTGACACCCGACAACTGGCTTGTCTCGCCGCAAATCACACTCGGTGGCATCATGACGTGGTGGGTTATCGGTCAAGATGCTTCCTTTGCCGCTGAAAACTACGGCATCGCTGTTTCGACAACCGGTACCGCTCCCGAAGACTTTACGATGATTCTTGAAAATCTCGTAGCTTCTGATACGTACGAGAACCTTAGCGCCGATCTTACCTCCTTCAGCGGCAAGGGATATGTGGCAATTCGTCACTACAATATCACCGACATGTTCATGCTCAATATCGACGATGTCAAGATTACAGAACCCGGTGAGGCAGGTCTGAAAAAACAAATAGGCACGCCTGATAAATTCGTAGATCTCGTCGACCTTGCTTATGATAGCTGGTACTCCGTACGCGTTCAAACGGACGATGGTATGTGGTCATCTTATGCGACCTTCAAGACAAATATTGCAACCGGTGCAGAGAATGTTGCTTCGGATGAAGTAAAGACAGAGAAACTGCTCCGCGACGGACAACTGTACATCATGCGTGATGGCAAGATATACAATGTCATGGGCGCAGAAATGAAGTAAGGCGCTAAATCGTTAGACCGCTAACGCTGTTAGCAATAAAATCATCAAGGCGGCTGCGCATTTGCGTAGCCGCCTTTTTATGCCCTATGAGGTAGGGAGGACTAAAAAAGTGCGGTTGCCCGCACTTCTGTTTACTTGGTGAGGATTTTCCAGCCCCACGGTTTGAGGGTGAATTGTTGCTGTTCGGACAGGTCTTTTGATTTTCCGCAGCAGCATTTATAACATCCTTCGTAGCCTTTCAAATCAAGCGTTACGGTCTGTTCTTCGCCGGACATGTTCAGTACGGCAATAACGGTGTTGTTGATTTCATGCTTTGGGCATTCTTTGTGGCGAACGCATGCAAAAATCTTGTCGTTGTCCGTCGGAATACGCAACATTGGCGCACCTTTTTCATTACTCCATAAAGCAGGATTGTCTTTGCGCAGGTGGTTGAGAGATTGATACAAATCTTTTTGCGGTGCATCGGGGACAACATCAATATGGTCCTTTTCAAAAAACTCCAGGCGATGGTGGTTTCCGCTCAACTGACCGGTGTAAATCAACGGCATTCCAGGAACAACGTAGGTAAATACAGCGAATAAGTCTGCCGCATCGCCCATGCGTTCGAATTCTGTGCCTTGCCAGGAGTTTTCGTCATGGTTGGTGATGAAATTCATACGAATGGCGTCGTGTCGGATTGTTGTGTCGCACTTCGCAAAATAATTCCACAAATCTTCAACCTTTTGTTTGCCCTGTGCAACTTCGTTCATAATATGGTGAAGGGTCCAACCGTAGTACATGTCAAAAGCAGTTTCTGTCAGCTCGTGTGCTTTGTCTTCGTCCTCTGCCAAAGTGAACATATTGGGATGTGTCTGGCGCAAATCCGCCATTGCCCAGTTCCAGAAATCCGTCGGCACTTCGCCGGCGACATCACAACGGAAGCCGTCAATACCGATACTGTCCATCCACCAATGCATCGCTTTCAACATGGCATTGCGCATATCTTGGTTTTCGTAGTTCAGTTTGGAAATATCCGTCCAATCGTATTGAACCATCAGATTGCCGAGGCTGTCACGATAGTGCCAACCGTCATTCTTTGTCCATTCGCTGTCAGGCGCGGTATGATTGGCTACCCAATCTAAAATAACTTTGAAGCCCAAATCATGTGCCGCTTTCAGGAAATGCTCAAAGTCTGCCCGCGTACCGAATTCGGGATTGATGGCGCAGTAGTCTTTGATGGAGTAATAGCTGCCTAAAGTGCCTTTGCGGGTGATTTCGCCAATAGGTTGGCAGGGCATAACCCAGATAATGTCAATGCCGTTTTCCCGCAAGTCGGGCAGCAGGGCTTCTGCAGCTGCAAACGTGCCCTCATCGGTCAATTGACGGGTGTTCAGTTCATAAATAGTGCTGTTGTATGCCCAACATGGATGTCTGTGTTGGCAACAGTCTTTCTTGGTGCATCCGGCAAGCATCAATGCCGCTAATGCAAAAACAAGTGTTTTCTTCATAATGTTAGTTTTGTTGAATAATTGAGTATGTTAAGTTTTTCTTGTCAACACTGACACGAACCACTTCGTTCATATAGATGCGGTCAAATACCAGTACATCGTCCGTAACCTCTACCGGCACATAATCGCCGTAAAGCAAAGCCATTGAGTTGCGGCGTAGTACAATCAGGTGCTTTACCTCGTCCTTGTACGCTTTCTCAGCATCGTTTAGTTGTTCGTCAAACCGCATCAGATGGCGGTTGTCAGGGTCGTTACCGCCCACTTCGGCATATTCGTCGCCTTGATAGATGCATGGCACACCTGGAATCGTGAGGTTGATTACTTCTTGCAGAATAGCCCGTTTGTACGCAGTTTCGGCATCACCGATACCCACTTCGCTTGTCCAGCCTTCTTCCTTGCCGTTAGTATCTGTGCCGATTGCACCTCCGGACATGGACGCAAAGCGTATCTGGTCGTGGTTGCCGCTGATGTTACCCATGGTGTGGTGGGCGCCGTAAGCCGCCATAGACTCAAGAATGGTTCTGTTCAGGTTCTTGAAACTGTCACCTTTGACTAATGCGTCGCGCACCGCAAAATACACGTTGAAGTCAAATTGGGAGTTCAACATGCCCGATTTCACGTACAATCCGATGAGTTGCGGGCTGCCGTAGGTTTCGCCAATCATCCATATATGGCGGTTCGGATAGCGCTTTGCCATTTTCTGTCCGAGCATTCGCCAGTAACCTTCAGGAATATGCTTACAGGCATCGTGGCGGAAGCCGTCCAGTTCGAAGTTCTCAAGCCAGAATAGGGCTGAGTCTGTCATGGCCTCGCAAATATCGTTCCGTTCGAGGTCAAGCGTCGGAATATGGCGGTCAAACCATGTCGTGAGACGTTCTTCGTCCCATAGTTCAAAGTTCCTTCTTCCGTCCGGTAAGATGGAATCGGTGTGCCAATCCGGATGTTGTTGGTAGGTTGGCGAATTGATGTGCATATGGTTGGCAACATAATCCAGAATAACGTTTATGCCGTGTGCATGTGCCGCATCCAGTAATGCCCGCAGTTCTGCCGGTGTGCCGAAGCGGATTTCCAGTTCGGTCGCAAAAATCGGCCAATAGCCGTGATAACCGCTGAACTTGGTGTATGGCTTGCTTGAGTCGTACTTGTTACCGTTTTTGAATTCATATTTACCCCATGCGTCCCACGGATTTTGCGTGATTGGAGATACCCAAATCGTATTGATGCCGAGGTCGTCAAAGAAACCTTCTTCTATTTTCTGTGTGATGCCCGCAAAATCTCCGCCCTGATAATCCACTATATCAAGCACTTCGGGCGATTTCATTTTCCAGTCATTGTTCTTGTTTCCGTTTGCGAAGCGGTCAACAAGCAGCGAATAAAGCACCTGTGCCTCATCGTCATGGCGGTTCAATTGCACGGCATCCAGTATCGGCTTGCCGTCTTGCAGAGGCACTAACACATCATTATAAAGATGTTGCGCATCGCAGGCATATACCCGCAGGAACGACCGGCCTTTCAGTCGCGGACTGATAGTGATTGTCCATGAGCCGTCATGGTTGTTGCATACGGCATCTTCTCCCAATGCGGTATTCTGTACCAAAGCAACTACTTGCAAATCTTCCGATTCAGGTGCTGCAATCGTCACGTGCTTGGAGTCGCAACCTTTGGTGGAAAGGCCTGTTTGGAAAGGCTTGTTTGGCAGTATAGGAACCACAAAACCGCCTTTGTCATCGTTGAAAGGCTGCAACTGAATTGTTCCGTTGTCGTGAATGGTTATGGTCCCTGGCACTAAACTGTCAGCCGCTAACAACGGCACATAATCTGTGAGATAAACCGTTGAGGTCTCTGCCGTCAGGCGAATAGGCATAATAGGTGCGCCTGTAGCGATTCGTTCATAATCGGACGGGGCGGAGCAACTGCTCATTAACGCTGCCGCAATGGGCAGAAAAAATAGAAAAAAGCGTCTCATAATATGGTATTCATTTTGTCGTGCAAAATTACAACTAAAAAATGGAATATGCAAGACAATGGAGTAAAAATAAAAAAAAATGTCGTACAATTTGCATATGTCATTTTTTTATAGTAATTTTGCAGGCTATTTTGCAAAATGCAAAGATTGGTAGGTAGAATATTTTAAAATTGATATAAATGGCTAAGAAAGAAGTTCAATTTTCGCTCGTGTACCGCGACATGTGGCAGTCGAGTGGCAAGTATGTTCCGCGTAGGGACCAGTTGGCAAAAATCGCACCCGTCATTATCGACATGGGTTGTTTTGACCGTGTCGAAACCAACGGCGGAGCAAGTGAGCAAGTAAACCTGCTGTATGGCGAAAACCCCAATCTGGCGGTTCGCACGTTCACCAAGCCTTTCAACGAGGCGGGTATCAAGACGCACATGCTGGACCGCGGTCTGAATGCGCTCCGTATGAATCCTGTTCCGGCGGATGTGCGCCAACTGATGTACAAGGTTAAGCACGCGCAAGGCACGGACATTACCCGTATTTTCTGTGGTCTCAACGACCCGCGCAACATCATTCCGTCCATCAAGTGGGCAAAGGCGGCAGGCATGACGGCGCAGGCAACCATGTGTATGACCTATTCGAAGGTGCACACGGTGGATTACTATGTCAATCTCGCCGAGCAACTCATTGAGGGCGGCGCACAGGAAATCTGCCTGAAAGATATGGCAGGTATCGGTCGTCCCGCAAGTCTTGGCAAGATTGTTGCCGCAATCAAGGAGAAACATCCCGACATCGTCATCCAGTACCACGGACACTGTGGTCCGGGCTTCTCTATCGCTTCCATGCTCGAAGTGGCGAAAGCCGGTTGCGACGTGCTGGACGTGGCGATGGAGCCGCTTAGTTGGGGCAAGGTGCATCCCGATGTAATCACAGTTCAGGCGATGCTTAAGGATGCCGGATTCCTTGTGAAGGACATCAATATGAAGGCGTATATGGAGGCGCGTAGCCTCACGCAGTCCTTCATGGATGATTTCTTGGGCTACTGGATTGACCCGAAGAACAGCCTCATGACTTCCTTGTTGGTTGGTTGTGGTCTGCCGGGCGGTATGATGGGAAGTCTTATGGCGGACCTCAAAGGTATGCACGCAGCCATTAATGCCAACCTCCGCAAGAAAGGACAGAAGGAACTCTCCGAGGACGAACTGTTGGTTGAACTCTTCGACGAAGTACAGCGTATCTGGCCGATGCTCGGTACACCGTGTCTGGTAACGCCGTTCAGCCAGTATGTGAAGAATGCCGCTTTGATGAACCTTTATTCGAAGTCCATGGACGAGAAACCGTTTACCCGCATGGATCCCGCTATGTGGGGTATGATTCTCGGCAAGTCCGGCAAACTGCCTGGAAAACTGGCTCCTGAAATCATCGAACTTGCCAAGGAAAAAGGCTTTGAGTTCTATACCGGTGACCCACAGGCATTGTATCCGGATGAACTGCCGCGTTTCATCAAAGAGATGAAGGAGAACGGCTGGGACCGCGGACAGGACGACGAAGAACTCTTCGAGTTCGCGATGCACGAGAAGCAGTACCGTGAGTTCAAGTCCGGTCAGGCGAAAGAGCAGTTCAATGCCGATTTGGCAGACAGAATGCGCAAAGCCGGCAAGCCTGTTCCCGAACACCTGCTGCCGAAGAAGCAAGAGACCGAAGACAACGACCTCGCTGCGGTTGCCATGTCGCTGAACTTGTACTATGGCAAACCTGCCGTATCTTTCCGTCCTCTTGCCCAAACCCGCATCCAGCGCCATTCCGATTGGAACCGCAAAATCTACGGCATGAACAACGTCGGTTTCTGATAAAAGAGTGATTGCCCCAAAAATGACATTTTAGGAGATAGATTTTTGAATTTATTTGCATAAATGCAAAAAATGTCGTATCTTTGCGGCGGATTTTAGAAATACCATTAACAACATACACGATATGAAATATAATTTCAATGCAGGACCGAGTATCCTGCCACAAGAAGTAATCAAACAAACGGCGGAAGCGGTTATCGACTTCCAGGGCGAAGGGCTCTCTATTCTGGAGATTTCTCACCGTGCCAAGTATTTCCAACCGGTGATGGATGAGGCGGAAGCACTCATGAAAGAGTTGCTGAACGTGCCGGAAGGCTATCGCGTACTCTTCCTCGGCGGCGGTGCCAGCCTGCAGTTCTGCATGGTTCCGTTCAATTTGCTTGAGAAGAAAGCCGCGTATCTCAATACCGGTGTGTGGTCAAAGAAAGCACTCAAGGAAGCGAAAGGCTTCGGTGAAGCTGTTGAAGTGGCGGCCAGCACGACGGATATTCCCACAGATTATGAGATTCCGCAAGACGCGGATTATTTTCACATCACAACAAACAACACCATCTTCGGAACAGAAATCAACGATGACAAACTCGCGGAGATTTACCGTAAGAAAGGCAAAGTTCGCCTCGTGGCAGATATGAGTTCGGACATTCTCAGCCGTCCGATTGATGTCAGCCAATACGACATCATCTATGGTGGCGCACAGAAGAACCTCGCGCCTGCAGGTGTGACCTTTGTTATTATCAAAGAAGAATGTCTCGGACACGTTAGTCGTTATATCCCGACAATGCTTAACTACCAGACGCATATCGAAGGCGGTTCGATGTTCAATACGCCTCCTGTACTGCCCGTATATACGGCATTGCTCACACTTCGCTGGCTCAAAGCGAACGGCGGTGTGAAGTGGATTGAGGCGCGCAACAAAGCCAAAGCGGACTTGCTGTACAAGTGCCTTGACGAATCCAAACTGTTTATGCCGACAATTGCCAAGAAGGAAGACCGCAGCCGCATGAACATCTGCTTTGTGTTCAAACCGGAATTTGCAGAACTGCAGGACGACTTCTTCAAGTTCGCTACCGAACGTGGCATGGTTGGTATCAAGGGGCACCGTCTCGTCGGCGGCTTCCGCGCAAGTTGCTACAACGCTATGACCCTCGAAGGCGTGCAGGCACTCGTGGATTGCATCCATGAATATGAAAAATTGCATTAAATCTTAAAAATCGTATACTTTTTAACGGGACCATCACGGGACCATCCCCCTTTTGTGTCCCAAGAATCTTAAAATTCGTACATTTTATGAAAGTATTAGTAGCAACCGAAAAACCGTTCGCCAAAGTGGCAGTTGACGGGATTCGTGATGAAATCGAGAAAGCCAGTTACGAACTGGCATTACTTGAGAAATATAGTGATAAAAAGCAACTGTTAGACGCTGTTGCTGATGCCGACGCACTTATTATCCGTTCGGATATTGTGGATGCGGAAGTATTGGATGCCGCCAAGCAGTTGAAGATTGTTGTTCGTGCGGGTGCTGGCTATGACAATATTGATTTGGCTGCGGCTACTGCACACAATGTGGTGGCGATGAATACGCCCGGACAGAACTCCAACGCTGTGGCAGAACTGGCACTCGGTTTGATGGTATTTGCCGTTCGTAACTTCTACAACGGCACAAGCGGCACCGAACTGAAAGGCAAGAAACTCGGTATTCATGCATTTGGTAACGTAGGCCGCAATGTGGCACGTATCGCCAAAGGATTTGGCATGGAGTGTTACGCGTACGATGCATATTGTCCTGATGAGGCGATGCTCAAAGATGATGTGAAACCCGTTCACAGCGCAGAGGAACTGTACAAGACCTGTGATGTAGTCAGCCTGCATATTCCGGCTACTGCAGAGACCAAGAACAGCATCAATCGCGCCTTGGTAGGTCTGATGCCGAAAGGCGGATTGCTCGTGAACACTGCCCGTAAGGAAGTGATTAACGAAGAGGAGCTTATCCTCTTGATGCAGGAGCGTGCTGATTTGAAATACGTGACGGATATTATGCCGGTTGCTGACGCCAAGTTCAAGACGTTATTTGACGGACGTTATTTCGCGACACCGAAGAAAATGGGCGCACAGACCGCCGAAGCCAATATCAATGCCGGAATCGCTGCCGCAAAGCAGATTGTTGATTTCTTCGTAAACGGTAACACTCGCTTCCAAGTAAATAAATGATTCGCACTACTGTCAAATATGGTGTGATGGCTCTCCTCACACTAGCTGTGATGCCGCTGTATGCGCTACATATTGAATGTGTTGGTACGGCTTTGCAGACCGTTGAGGGTAGGGATACTGTTTTTATCTTTGCCGGTGACCCGCATTTGCGTTCAAAAATTGGGAATGTGGATTGGTATCGCACATCCGACAAGCAACTGATTCAATCCAATACGGACGAGGTGTATCCAGAATCCGGCGAAGGAGTGATTGTCAAACAGGGTGACCAAATCATCGATGTTGTTTATGTGTTTGATTTGGAACAGTACAAACCTGCCATTACAGCGGTTGAGGTAACGCCCCGTTGCCGCGAGACTTTACTGCAATTGCAAGGAACAATTCCGCCGTTGAGTTATAAAGATACATTTGGATTGGAATCGGTCGTGGACAGGAAATGTGTGGTTTCATACACTAATCTTGCGTGGGATAATGAAACCTGGTCTGATTCGGCGGCCACACAGACATTTGCGCTAACCAACAATAAAATGCATCTTCCTGCCCTGTACGGAGCAACTACGTTTGCTGTGCGTTTTGATGATGAATGGCGTCAAGAGTTGTCATTGCCGGCAGATTCTGCCGTTTCGGAAGAAGTGCAACCGATAGCGGTTTCGTCGCATGTGGTTTCCACCACAACTGTCCGTGGAGAGAAAGGCGGCAAGTCAAATGAAGTTGACCGCCCTATAGATGCAACGGCATTAAGTGGTTCTGCGCCGCTGGAGATATACTTTGAGTCCCATCCGACTCCTGCGGTACAGTTCTTCGATTGGCGCATTTATCGCGGTTCGGAACGTATAGCAACTCGCGCCGATGAGAATGTCCGGTATACGTTTACGACGCCGGGTCAATACAGGGTGGTTTGCTATGTGCTTAGTGCTGCTTGTCCGTGTCAGGAGGAAGATGGCGATTGTGAGAAGGATTCAACGCAAATAGATATTTCGATACCGGAGTCTCAATTGCTTGTGCCGAATGTGTTTACGCCGAATGGAGACGGGCAGAATGATGAATTCCGTGTATTGTATCGTTCGTTGCGGGAGTACCATATTTGGGTGTATAACCGCTGGGGTAAGTTGGTTTACGAATCCACAGACCCTGCAAAAGGGTGGGATGGCAATATCGGCGGCCGTCCTGCAGCCGAAGGTGCATATTACTACGTGATTCGGGCTTTGGGTACGGATGCTCCTCAAAATGCGGGATACCACACGCGCCAAGCCTACGAAAAAGGCAAATTGAAAGGTGATGAGTCGTATATGGGCGTTTATCAGCTTTCGGGAGATATAAATCTGCTTAGAGGTAAAAATAAATAAAAAACATAATTAAAATGAAAAAAGTAATTTTTATGGCTATAGCCGCAGGAACTTTAATGGCTTGTTCAGACAAGCCCGTTTTGCCGGAGAAAACCGGAAATGTATTGTTGGATTATGCTTATTGGACCACTCCTCACGGTACATATCCGTTTGACAGTATTCATGCCGCAGATTATATGCCTGCGTTTGAAGAGGCTTTACGTCAAGGTCGCGAAGAAATAGACGCGATTGTGAATAATCCCGATGCTCCGACATTCAAAAATACGATTGAAGCACTTGAGAAAGCCGGTCATACGCTGTCTATGGTTGCCGGCTGTTTCTACAATCTGACGCACTCGGAGACAAATGACTCGTTGCAGGCATTGGAAGTGGAACTGTCGCCGATGATGTCTGAATACAGCACTTCAATTATTTTGAATGAAGGACTGTTTGAACGAATCAAGGCTGTTTATGAGCAACGCGATAACTTGCGTCTTCGTCCTGACCAACGCAAACTGCTGGAAGATACGTATGAATCGTTTGCAGATAATGGTGCCAACTTGGATGAGGCAGGCAAAGAGAAATATCGTGAATTGACAGCACGTCTTTCGATGCTCACGCTGACTTTTGGTCAGAATGTGCTCAAAGCAACCAACGCTTGGACAAAACTGATTACGGATGAGGCGCAACTTGCCGGTTTGAACGATGATACAAAGGCAATGATGAAAGCCAATGCCGAAAAGAAAGGTCAGAAAGGTTGGCTGATGGACCTCAAGCCTACAACTTATATCCCGTTTATGAAGGATTGCGACAATCGCGAACTGCGTCAGGAACTGTATATGGCTTATAATGGCCGTTGTATTGGTGGTGAGTTTGATAATACGCAGAATATTATTGATATTGCGAACACACGTCTGGAATTGGCAAAATTGTTCGACAAACCGGATTATGCGGCTAAATCGTTGCACAAGACTTGCGCCGAAACAGAAGAAAATGTGATGAACTTTCTTGACCAACTGCGTGACGCTTATATGCCTGCAGCCAAAGCCGAAGTGCAAGAGTTGCAGGATTACGCGCAGACACTTGGTTTCGAAGGTGAAATCCAACCGTGGGATTGGTCTTATTACAGCAGAAAACTGAAAGACGAGAAGTATAGCATTTCGGATGATGTGCTTCGCCCGTACTTTGAGTTGGAGTCGGTTAAACAAGGCGTGTTCGGTCTGGCCAAACGTCTTTACGGCATTACGTTTGTGGAGAATAAGGACATTCAAGTATATAATCCCGAAGTGTCTGCATACGATGTGTTTGACGCAAAAGGCAATTATCTGGCAGTATATTACAGCGATTTCCATCCGCGTGACGGCAAACGTGGTGGAGCTTGGATGAATGATTTCCAGCCGCAGTATAAGTGCGGCCGCAAGGATCACCGCCCGCATATTGTGAACGTGATGAATTTCACAAGAGCTACAGAAACAAAACCGGCATTGCTTACATATGATGAGGTACGTACTTTCTTGCATGAGTTCGGGCATGGTTTGCATGGTATGTTGACGCGTTGCTACTATTCTTCGCAATCCGGAACGGCTGTTCCGCGTGATTTCGTGGAGTTGCCTTCGCAGTTCAATGAGAACTTTATTGATGAGAAAGAGTTTTTGGATACTTTTGCCAAACACTATGTGACCGGCGAACAGCTTCCGCAGGAGTTGCTTGACAAGATGCATGCCGCTCAAACGTATCACGCTGCATATGCTTGCGTCCGTCAACTTTCATTCGGTTATCTGGACATGGCTTGGCATACGCTTCATGAGCCGTTTGTTGCACCGGAAGGACAGAATGTCAAAGATGCTGTGATTGATTTCTGCAACGCTGCGATGGAGCAGGTGCGTGTATTGCCGAATGCCGATGGAACGACGATGGCAACATCCTTTACGCACATTTTCTCAGGTGGCTATGCTGCCGGATATTACAGCTATAAATGGTCGGAATTGCTGGACGCTGATGCGTTTGCACAGTTTAAGAAAGCGCAGGCTTTGCGCGGTTCCATTTTCGACAAGAAGGAAGCTGATTTGTTCCGCAAGAACATCTTGGAACGTGGCGGTACAGAGGAACCGATGGTGCTCTATCGCCGTTTCCGTGGTGGAGAACCGACAATTGATGCCTTGCTTGAGCGCGACGGAATAAAGAAATAATAATCATATATGGTTTTGTATCTCCTTATATATTTATTTATTGCTTTGGGCGTGTCGTTTCTATGCTCTATTTTAGAATCGACACTGATGTCCACAACCCTTAGTTACATTACAATGCGCGAAGAGGAAGGGTATAAGCCTGCCATTCGCATGAAGCAATATAAATTGGAAACGGACCGTCCGTTAGCGGCAATTTTATCGCTCAATACGATAGCGAACACGATTGGCGCGGCAGGTGTCGGTCAGCAGGCACAGCAACTCTTTGGCAGCAAATGGTTTGCTTTGGTAAGTGTTGTTGTGACGTTGCTGATTCTGATTGTTTCGGAGATTATTCCGAAAACATTGGGCACTTCATATTGGAAGAATCTCATGGGCTTTGCTTCGCGCACTATCAGCGTACTGATTGTGATAATGTATCCTTTTGTGCTGCTGATAGAGTATATTACGCGGCTTTTCCCGAAATCCGACGAGGCAACTGTCAGCCGTGAAGAAGTGGTGGCACTTGCCAATGTTGGCGAAGAAGAGGGCGTGATTGAGGAGGACGAAAACAAGATTATCCGGAATATCATGCGTTTGGATGATATTCAGGCTTGGGATGTGATGACGCCAAGTGTGGTTGCGGCAATTGCGCCTGAGAAAATGACGCTTAAGGAGTATTATGACGATGACCGTTATGACCATTTCTCGCGAATTCCTGTTTATGCCGACAAGCCGGAGTTTATTACCGGTTACATCCATCGAAATGATGCGTTGGAAAATCTGACAGAGGATAAGTTCAACATGACATTGGGCGAAATCAAGCGGCCATTGCCGATGTTCAACGAGGAAACCTCCATTGGCGATATCTTTGACCAGATGCTCAAGCAAAAGTCCCAGATAGCCGTTGTCATTGATGAATACGGCTGTTTCCGCGGAATTTTGACATTGGAAGATGTGATTGAAACAATTTTCGGTTTTGAGATAATTGACGAAAACGACGAAATAGCCGATATGCAGGCTTATGCTCGTGAACGCTGGAAACAACGTCAGAAACGCTATAACAAACCGCTTCCGAAAAAGGAGAATGACAAGAAGTAAATGCTTCATACTTGGTCTGTTGCTATGTTTGACGCAATTGCTTTTTGCTGCTGAATTTGCCGCAAAAATAACGGCGTATAATTCGGCGGAATTGTCCGGCGATGTGCCTGCTGATGTGGAAGTAAGTTTTGAGAATTCCAATCATAGCAAAGGCCAGTTGACAGCAGGCAGTAAGGCAACAATGGTTATTTCCAATTTGCCGAAAGGGGTAATCACTAAGGTGGTTTTGTACATCAAGTCCAATGCAAGTAGTGGAGCCGGTTATGCTTCTGCAAACCTTGACAATACAACGGTCTTTACCATCCCTTCAGGCAACTTTTCCCAGTGGCGCGACAACGGATATAGTACAGCATACTTGCCTTTTGATTTTATGGGCTCATGGCAAACGAATAAAGGCAGTTGTCTCACCATAGAAGTTGCAGCAACGGTTAATTCATTGGGCTGGGATAGAGTGGAAGTAACGTTTTTTGAAGAAGAACCAACCCCCAATACGTTATTGCTTCAATGGTTTGATGCTGAAGGGAATGCGCAATGGACAGCACTTTCAGAGAAATATGCGGGTGTCGGAGTTGTTTTGCCGGATTGTCCTGTAAAAAAACTCATTGTCGAGGATGAATGGACGTTTGTAGGCTGGACTACTGAGAAAATAACAGGCATTTACACTTCAAAGCCTGCTTATTCGACCGTCGGCACAAAGTTTTATCCGACGGATCAGCAGAAACTATATGCTTTGTATCAAGTGTTGCCGGATGTGAAACCGATTGTACAAGCGACCGAATTCAAAACGGGTGAATATGCATTGGTCATGCATCTGACGAATCAGTATTTTATGGCAGATAGTGAGGTCGGAAATAAGCATGTTCTTACAGAAGGCTGTCAGGTATTCACCAATGAAAACGGTTTGTATCAACTTGCAGAATATAGTATGCCTGTTAACTGTCGTTATGGGGTGACATTTGATGCAGACAGCCTGCAGATACAGCATTTGCAGACAGGAACCTTTGTCGGTCATAATAGTACAAGCCTGTCTAATAATGATGCAAAATGGGCCTGGCGTGAAAACATAAACCGCTCGCTGGAAGTTTCTTTTGACAAGCAGTCTTCCGGTGCGGCAAAGGTGCTTTGGCTGACCTATGATGAACATCCTTATTTTGAAGCAGTAACACTCAAAACAGGCGCTGAATATGAATTTATCCTGCTTTTTGACGTAGCGGATGTGCCAACCTTCAATCCTTCCACCAAATGGACCAATTATCCGTTTGGTTATGTGGCAGTAGAGAATGTTTCGTCCTCTCAACCGAAAGTCTGCAAAATCCTCCGAAAAGGAGTAATGTATATTGAATATAATAATGCCATGTATGACATACTTGGCAACAAATGTGAATAAATTATGCAACTTGTATTTTTGTCCGGCGGTTCCGGAAAACGCCTTTGGCCGTTGTCTAATAATGCTCGTTCCAAACAGTTTTTGCCGTTGCTAGAAGCACCCGATGGTTCCATGGAATCTATGGTTCAGCGTGTCGTTCGTCAGGCGAAGGAGGCTGAATTGAACACTCAGATTACCTTCGCAACAAATGCTGCACAGCGCGACAGTATTATCAATCAATTGGGTGATGGAGTTGATGTTGTGGCAGAGCCTGAACGCCGCGACACTTTTCCCGCAATTGCATTGGCGGTTTCTTACCTGCATTTTGTGAAGGCTTGTCCGGATGATGAGACCGTTGTTGTGATGCCGAGTGACCCATATACCGAACTCGGCTATTTCCATACGATTGCCCGCATGGCGGATGAAGTGCAAAATAATGCCGCAGACCTTGTTTTAATGGGTATTACGCCAACTTATCCATCCGAAAAATACGGATACATAGTGCCTCAGAAGACAACTGAAAAGTCTTTACGTTCTTTTCCTGTAAGCCGTTTTACAGAGAAACCGACGGTTTCTGTTGCTGAAGACTTGCTGCGTGAAGGCGCGCTTTGGAATGGTGGTGTCTTTGCCTTTAAATTGGGCTATATGATGGCAATTGTCCGCAAATATATGCAATCCTCGTCTTTTGAAGATACATTTGCCCGTTATAAAGAGTTCCCGAAAATCAGTTTCGATTACGAAGTGGCGGAGAAAGCAACTTCTGTGGCGGTTGTGCCGTTTACCGGCAAGTGGAAGGACTTGGGTACATGGAATACTTTGACAGAGGAACTTTCGCATGATTCTATCGGCAATGTTTTGCTTGGCGATGCCAATGAAAACACGCATGTCATCAACGAAATGGAAGTCCCTGTATTCTGTAATGGCTTGAAAGATATAGTGGTTGCTTGCAGTCCGGATGGAATTCTTGTTTGTGCGAAGGACAAGTCCGAGACCATTAAGAAATATGTCGATAATCTGTCGCTTCGCCCGATGTATGAGGAACGCCGTTGGGGTACGTATAAAGTCTTGAGCGACCTTTCCTATGCGGACGGAACTCATGCGTTGACCAAGTCAATCATGCTTTTGCCCGGAAAGAATATCAGTTATCAGATTCATCATCATCGTGACGAAGTTTGGACGATTGTTGACGGCGAAGGCTTGTTTGTCTTGGATGGCGAGGTGCGCAAAGTCAAACGTGGTGATGTCTGCGTCATTCGTAAAGAGCAGTTTCACGCTATCAAAGCCATTACAGAGCTTGTCTTCATCGAGGTTCAGATTGGCTCTCCGTTGGTTGAAGAGGATATCGAACGCTTTGACTGGAACTGGTAGTGCCCGAAATCTTGTTGCATTATATTTGGCAGCGGGGACTTTTCAAGGCGTTCCCGCAATATACGACCGACGGCCGCCGCATAGATGTGCTTTCTGTTGGTCTGCACAACACGGATGCAGGTCCTGATTTCAGCAATGTCCACTTGCTCATTTACAACGATGATAATACGGAAGAGTGGGTGGGGAATATTGAAATCCATATTGCTTCTTCTGACTGGTTCAAGCATAAGCATCATACGGATTCGGCTTATGACAGCGTCATTTTGCATGTTGTGCGGAAGGCGGATAAAGAGGTGGTGAACTCTCATGGTGAACCCATTACACAATGTGAACTCCGTTATCCGGACGAGCAGGATTATCTTTCGCAATTGCTTTCTGATGCCCGCTTGATGGACTCTTCTTTTGCCACGCATCGTTGCGGCAAATATCTCTTGCAGGAGCCGAAATTGCTGACTGATGGTTGGAAGCAAACCATGTTGTTGCGTCGGCTTGACTGCAAAAAACAGTCTATTGACAGATTGCTTGCCATCACTCAAAACCATTGGGAACAGGCTTTTTATATCTCTTTGGCGCATTATTTCGGTTTCCATGTTAACGGAATCCCGTTTGAGCAACTGGCTATCAATACGCCTTTGAATTATTTGCTCAAGCATCGTAATAATCTTACCCAATTGCAAGCGATATTATTGGGACAAAGTGGATTGCTTTCGTCTGAGGATGAACTATACCGTGAATATAGTTTCTTGCGGGCGAAATTTGCTTTGCAGCCGATTGATGCCGCGCTGTGGAAACGTGGTAGAATTCGTCCGCAGAATGCGCCGGAAGTACGAATCCGCCAATTTGCACAATTGATTCATCAATCGGAATTTCTCTTCTCCAAATTGATGGATACAACAGATATTGATGTGCTTCGTTCCTTGTTGGCTGTAGATGGTCTGGGGCGCGATTCGATGGATGTGTTGATAATTAACGTGGTTATTCCGTTTATGTATGCCCGTGGTAATCGGCAAGAGGCTGTTCGTGTTCTGCGTGCGCTTCCTGCGGAAAAGAATACAATCATTCGCCAGTGGCGTGAATTGGGGCAACTGGTTTCAGATGCTTCGGATTCACAGGCCTTGATTCATCTTTACTTGACCTGTTGTCAATCCGGACAATGCCTCAACTGCGATGTGGCGTATCAAATCTTTTTACAATCCTAATCCTAATTGTTCTAATGCCCTGAGTGTCAGCCGGCTAAACGCATAGTCATCCAATTCGTTCCAACTGACTTTTTTGCAATTTGCCATTTTCGGAAGTTCCGACACCTTATGTATATAAAAGCGTGCATGAATACGCTGGTGGGACAGAATGTGTGTCAAATCAATATGTGGTGAATCATTTTTTAGGAATGATTCATTCGTTTCTGTTTCCGGAAATTCCCAAAGATGCTTCCAAATGTCATTTCCTTGCCGTTGCAAAATAAGTGTTTGTAACTTTCCGTCGCCAGATTTACATAAGTAAATGCTATAATTAAAATATCGGTCTCTTAATTGTGGTCTTGGCTTGCGGACGGGCAATAATTCTACGGTGTGATGGGCTTTGGCAAGGCAGAATGCCGCTAACGGACAGTGTTCACAATCCGGCGACTGCGGTACACACCATAAGGCCCCAAACTCCATTATTGCCGAATTGAAAAGCCTTGCGTTGTCTCGGTCCATTAGTTCTTCTGCCACTTCGTGAAAATGTTTCTTTCCGGCTGTCGTGTCAAACGCAATCTCACAATCGGTCAGTCGGGAAAGCACACGATACACATTTCCGTCCAAGGCGGGGTAGGGACTGTTATAGGCAAATGCGGCAATGGCTCCTGCCGTATAATCGCCAATGCCGGGCAAGGTTCGGATGGCTTGAAAATCGGTCGGGAATTCCTTTTTTCCTTCCGCAAGCAACTGAAGGGCAGCCTTGTGCATGTTCCGTGCTCTCGAATAATAGCCTAATCCCTGCCAATAGCGCAGCACTTCATCTTCCGAGGCATTTGCCAGCGATTCTAAATCCGTAAACCGTTCCACAAATCGCAAATAATACGGCAGACCCTGTTCCACTCTGGTCTGCTGCAGAATGATTTCCGACACCCAAATTCGGTAGGCATCATTCGTTTCCCGCCAAGGTAGTATCCGTTTGTTTTGGTCGTACCATCGGTATAACTGATTATAAAGATTCTTGCGTTTTTCCATCGTGATTTTACATTTTTTCTGTTTCAGCGTGCAAAATTACAAAAAAATAATGAAAAAAATGATTTTTTTTGCAAAAAACTTTTGTAAATCAAAAAAATATTGTACCTTTGCACCGATTTTTCGCCTGATAATAAAGAAGTTGAAAAAATAATAGAAAATGACTAAAGCTCAGTTGGTGACTGAAATAGCGATTCAAACAGGTTACGACAAAGTGACGATTTCGAATGTACTTGAGTCTGCTATGCATAACATAAGGAAAACTGTCCGTGACGGTGAGTATGTTTCCCTTCGTGGTTTTGGCAGTTTTATTATTAAAACACGTGCAAAAAAGACTGCTCGGAATATCGCGAATAATACCACGGTTGTAATTCCCGAGCATAGAGTGGTTTCCTTTAGGCCTTGCCCGGAATTTGCAGAGGCAGTTCGTGAAATAGAATATTAATCATTAATTATTTATATTATGCCAAACGGTAAGAAGCATAAGAGACATAAGATGTCGACCCACAAACGTAAAAAACGTTTGCGTAAGAATCGTCATAAGCACAAGTAAGCCGGTCAGGTCTATTGTGCTTTAAACGATTAGTATTAACTGCGCTTTGTGGCGACAACTGTTTTGGGCGCAAAACAGTAGGCTGCAAAGTTTTTTTATTTGAAGTATTGAATCATGAAAAGCGAATTAATTGTGGACGTGCAGCCACAGGAAATCGCTATCGCCTTGACCGAAGATGACCGTCTCCAAGAAATCTCTCGTGAAAAAAGGGATTCCGACAATTTCGCGGTTGGAAATATCTATTATGGACGTGTCAAAAAGGTTATGCCGGCGTTGAATGCGGTTTTTGTGGATGTAGGTCATGAAAAAGAAGCTTTTCTACACTATCTGGATTTAGGTTCTCAGTTCCTAACGCTCAGAGACTACGTGACAAAGGCTGTTTCTGACAGACGCAAGATTCCTTCCATGAACCGGCTGCAACGCAAAAACGAAGTCGGAAAAGAAGGACAAATTGCGGATTATCTGCATGTCGGAGACCTTCTGTTGGTACAAGTCAGCAAAGAGCCGATTAACACCAAAGGACCACGTCTTACTGCCGAAATTAATATCGCGGGACGAAACATGGTGCTTATTCCTTTTGCTGACAAGGTCATGGTCAGCTCGAAAATCAAACGCGAATCGGAACGTAGCCGTCTCAAGCAACTTGTGCAATCCATTAAACCGCAAGGGTTTGGAGTTATTGTCCGCACAGTGGCTGAAGATAAACGTGTTGCCGAACTGGACAATGAACTGCGCATTCTGGTTAAACGCTGGGAGGATACTATCCGTACGCTGCAAAAACCTGAGCACAAACCGGTTCCCGATGACGCCAATCGCAAAACGAAAGATGCCGAAGTAATGCTGGTTTCTGAAGAATTGGGGCGTACAATCGGAATCATTCGTGATGTCTTCTCGCCCGAATTTACCAGTATTCAGGTTAATGACGATGCTATCTACGAAGAGGTTCGCCAATACGTGGAACTCATCGCGCCTGAAAGCGTCAAGATTGTCAAGAAGTACAAAGGAAAGGAGCCCATTTTCGACAAATACGATATCACCCGTCAAATGAAAACGGGACTTGGGCGTACTGTCGGATTCAAGCATGGCGGTTATCTCGTCATTGACAAAACGGAGGCTCTCTTTGCCATTGATGTTAACACGGGCTCAAAGAAGCTGTTCGAGGACCATGAGGAAAATGCATTCCAGTACAACATGTTGGCTGCGGACGAAATTGTACACCAGCTGCGCCTGCGGGATATCGGCGGAATTATTATTATTGACTTTGTTGATATGGATTCCAAAGAACATCAGGACGAACTCTACAATCATATGTCCAACCTCATGTCACGGGACCGTGCAAAGCATAATGTGTTGCCTCTCAGTAAATTCGGATTGATGCAAATTACCCGCCAACGTGTGCGCCCGGCGGTGGAGGTTAATGTGACCGAAGTGTGCCCGATGTGCATGGGAAAGGGAAAAGTTCAACCAACTATTCTCTTTACTGACCAGCTTGAAGAACAAATTGCACACCTCAAAGAACATTTCGGACGAGGAATCCGGGTTCATCTGCATCCATACGTCTATGCGTATGTCACCAGAGGCTCAATCTTCAACCGTATATCCACAAAGTGGTTTAGAAAATACGGCGTTCGTGTCATCGAGAATCAGGCACTTGGATTGTTGGAAACGCGTTTCTACAATCGAAAAGCGGAACTTCTCGAATTGCCGAAAGAAGATAGTGAGAAAAGTTAATTTAAGGCAAGATGCGTTGCATCTTGCTTTTTTTATGCAAAATCGTGAAAAAATGTACATTTATTTGTGTATTCCAAATAAATGTTGTACCTTTGCGCCAAATAATGTTTTATCAATCATGAAAAAGCTGTTTTTATTTCTTGCTTTAGTTGCGATGGCTATGGTTTCCTATGCGCAGGAAACCAAGAAAATCGCGATTCTTGAACCCGTTGACAAAGATGGTAGTGTGACCTATGCACACAAGTTGATGCTTCGTGCCAATCTCGCAAAAGCAATAGCCAATACACCAGGCTATGAGGCTTACGATCGTTCGGATATGGATGCCATCATGAGCGAGCAGGATTTCCAGCGGACCGGTATGGTGAGCAACGACCAAATCAAGCGTTTGGGCGAAATGACCGGCGCACAATTCATCTTGGTTTCAGAAGCGGTAAGGGTGGACGAAAACAATATGTTCATTACTGCCAAAATCTTGAATGTCGAGAGCGCAAAGACTGAAATGACCGATAACGTGCTTATGGGAACTTCTGCGGCAAATATCCAGAACGGATGTATCAATTTGGCACAGAAATTGTTGGGGATTGCTCCGACAATACCTGAAGTTGACAATAATCAAGCTTCGTCATCCCGCAATTCGCGGCAGCAGCAACAGCAACGTCCGGTTACTGTGGCGCGTCCGACCAATACTACGCCTTCTGTTGCTGTCGGCAAACCTGGAAGCGTGGGTTCCATCCAATCGTTCTCTGATGGCTCGCGGGGTGTTGTTTTCTATGCAGACGGCAAAGGACATGGCTTGGTTGTCTCTTTGGACGAAGGCGAAGCCAAGTGGGATAATACCAAAGGACGTGACATACAGGATATTTACGATATTCCCAATATGAACGATGCGGCGCCGTATATTGCCGAAATCGGCAAGGGAAATGCATATACGGACGCTATCTTGCGCCAACTGCCTTTCGGTATTTGTCCGGCGGCGGAGTGGTGCCGTTCGTTGGGCGAAGGATGGTATCTGCCGACGGCTTCCGAACTGTCGTATTTGTTCAAAGTCGCCAACGAGGGAAAGAGTAAATTCGGTACGATTAGCCGTGCCCTGGAGGCAAATGGTGGTGCTCCGCTTAATGGTGGTTGGTATTGGACATGTACAGAAGTTGCTCGAAACGAAGTCGTGAACATTTCCGATGGAGGTGCAGTTGCTACTGAAAAGAAAGCTGAATCAAACAAAGTGCGTGCCATTAAGGCATTCTAAATTCTTGAAATTATGAAAAAGTATTTACTTCCGATTCTTTTATCTGCGCTGTCTGTAACCGCTTTTGCGCAAGCTCCGGATTGGTATGATCCGGACGTTCGTGCTCGTTTTTATCCGGCAAGCACCTTCTTTTCCGGCTTTGCTATGAATGAAATGAAGAAAGGCGAAAGTCTTGACAAAGCCCTTGAATCCGTCAAAGCGGCAGCCAGAGTTGAAGCCGTTTCAACCATTCGCGTTCATGTCCAATCCGTTAAAAAGGACTTTTCACGCTCCGATTCTTACTCGACTGCTACTGGCGATATGGAGCAGTTCTACCAGCGTTTTGAGTCGAACACGACGCTTTCAACCGATATCGAAATCCCGGGAATCAAAATTGAAAGTTACCGCGAGGGCAATATTGTGGCGGCATTTGCGTTCATCAAATGCCGTGATTTGCAACGTCAGCTGGAGAAACAGATTACCATGGGCCTGACGCGTCTCGAAACGCAAATGGACAATATTCAGGAACTAATCAATAATGGTCAGAAAGCCGAGGCGCGCAACCGCTTGGCTGCTTTGGAAAAGGACTTTGCGCCGATTGAAAATAATCAGGAATTGCTTCTTGCCGTTGATCCCGAAGCGGATGCCGAAAGTTTGCAATTGCCTGAAGCAAAGAAACTCAAACAACGCCATGCGCAAATGGCAATGTCGCTCAAAAACGGCATTTATATCGCTTTGCAATGTAAGGCGGACTTCTTCGGAACCGATTATCCGACTTTGCAGAATGCGATTAAAGGTGAGCTTTCTCCGTTGGGCTGCACCTTCACCGACAAGCCGGAAGAGGCGGATTGGCTGATTGTTATTTCTGCCAAAGCACGTGAATACCGTTCCGATAACTATGGCAAGTACAATAGTTTCTTCTCCTATGTGGATGCGCATATTGCGATAACCAAGCAGGCTACTAAACAAAAGATTTTTGAGGATGAAATTTCCGTTAAGGGTGGTGACACGCAAAACCACAAGAATGCTGCTCGTGCTGCCTATAAGGATGCTGCACCCCGCCTTAGCGCTATTATCCAACAGCAAATCACACAGTAATATTCCGCTGCTCTAACCCTATCTCAACCGAATGTTAACCGAATGTTAACCGAATGTTAGGGCCGGCAAAACCGTACTGTTGCCGGAAAGAAACGGGAACTTTTTTGGAGGTTCCCGTTTTTCTTTGTACCTTTGTGGAAAAAAGCCTTATGTATTATGGATATATTCGAGTCTCCAGCGACAAACAGACGGTGGAGAACCAGCGTTTTGAAATAACCTCTTTTTGCCTGCAGCAGCAAATTACAATTGATGGCTGGATAGAAGAAACCATTTCTGGTACTTGCACGTACAAAAGCCGCAAATTAGGTAAATTGCTCCGCAAAACACGGAAAGGGGATGTCATTATTTGTTCGGAATTGAGTCGTTTAGGGCGGAATCTCTTTATGATAATGGAAATTTTGAATGTTTGTCTGGCGCGTGATTGCCGCTTATGGACAATTAAGGACGGTTATCGTTTGGGAGAAGACATTAATGCCAAAGTCTTGGCATTTGCTTTTGGACTTTCTGCTGAAATTGAGCGGAATCTCATTTCCCAACGCACGCGTGAAGCTTTGGCGCGTCGGAAATCGGAAGGCATGGTGTTAGGTCGTCCTTTCGGGCATCGGTCACGTTTGTGCTGCATGGCGGCATATCGCTATCGCCATCAGATAGAATCTCTCCGAGGTCAGGGATATAGTATTTATGCCATCTCGAAGAAATTAGGGCTTAATCGCAATAGTGTGAAACGGTACATTGCTCGAATAGAGCCTACTGCAAGCATTTCCGACAAATTGCCTACTGCAGGCATTGTTGGAAAATAGTGGTCAGTTGTTGTGCGATAACAGGTGCTGAGAACTGCTTTTGGCAGTTTTCGGCTATCGCCTGTCTGTCATATTCGGTAAGGTGAAGGAACATGTGGTTTATGGCTTTTGCCAATCCATCAACATCATTAACCTCAAAAAGCAAACCGTTAGAGTTGTCAATGCATTCGCGGATTCCTCCGGTGATACTAGCGATAACCGGTAGGCCGCATGCCAATGCCTCAAGTACCGCTACAGAGAAGTTTTCGCTTATAGAGGGCAGTACAAATACATCGCAATGATGCAGAATTTCTGCTATTTGTGCTTTATTCTTAAGTCCGAGCAAGTGGATTTGTTCTTGTAGAGAGGCTTTGTTGATTTGCTGTTGCAAAGCACTTCTTTCAGGACCTTCTCCAATGATGAGAAGTTGCCATGGTTTGTCCAATTGGAGTTGATGTAGTGCCTGAATAAGTAATTTGTGGTTTTTGACAGGGAGGAGACTTCCCACACAAACAAGGGTAAAGGGGTGGGGAGTATTGTCTGGAGCATAAGTAAATTCGGAGCCAAGCATATTGTGTACGACTTCTGCTTGAATGCCGAAAAGTTGATGAATTCGTTCTTGTAGTGGCTTGGATACGGTAAGAAGTTTTGTTACTTTGGGATAGGCATAATTAGCCATCCTTAATACACGTTCATTTAGAGGTTCCTTATTCAGTTCTGACCAATGCTCAATAGCAACTATTGGTGCGTTAAACCGGTTGAGCGTTTTGGTGGCATAGTAGGTGTTAAATAAATAGTGGGTGTAGATAATATCTATCTTTCCTTCATGTTTGGCAATAATATTTGCCATTTTCTGCCATTGCCATAATTTGAAGGCTTCTTTGAATCTGGCACTGAATACTTTTAGAATGGCACTTGGGCAGAGGAAAAGATTGTATGTCGTGATTGTATTGATTGTTCGTTTGGTGAGTCCGATTTTACGGTTAACCCATCTGAATCGCGAATCTACGGCAGCTATGATGACATGGTGTCCTAAATCAGCAAGGGCTTTGGCTTGGTCAAATTCAAAACTCCCCCATTGAGCGTTGGTTGAATCAGGAATACCGCGTGCGATTATTAAAATGGTCATATGTGTAAAGTTAGAATAGTTGTTCGTATTGATTGAGAATAGCGTCTTTATTGAATAAAATCTGCGCCTTCGCACGATTGCTCTCGCCCATTTTAGAAAGTTGTTCGGGAGTCGCAGTAAGGAATTTGGTTAATGCAGTCGCTATGCTTTCTGGTGAGTTGGGGTCAGACAGGAAAGCGTTTTCATCCTCCTTGAGTAGCAACGGAATGTCGGATACTCTTGTGGCAATAATCGGTTTTGCGAGATACATTCCTTCACAGATAGCGTTCGGAAATCCTTCGTATTTACTGAATAGGCCGATGGCTTCAGCTTTCCGCATATGTTCATAAATATCCAGTGTCGCATCGTGGAAAGTAAAGATTTCGTTGAGACCGTATTGTTCTATTTTGCGTAACCCTTCCTCTAAAGAATGGTCGTAAGTGTTGAATTTGTTGTGTCCGAACCAGTTTATATGCAGTTGACTTTGAACCTCTTTGGGCAAAATATGTATTGCTTCAATAAGCCCGTCCAGGTTCTTCAGGTACTGGTGCGAACTGGCTATCAGAATTTGACGTTTGGAAGACTTTTTATTGGCCGTTTGCTTTTGGTCTAATTCAAATTTTGCAGGGTCAAGGCTGTTATAGATAACATGTTGCTTGGTGGTATCAAGTTCCGGCGCAACCTTGCGCACTATTTCGAGATTGGCATTGGAATTGGCAACAACTGCATCTGCAAAGCGGTGGCAATGAAGGAAGAACCGTAACCGCTTGTTGGTGAGTTTCTTGGGTGCTGCGCTTCGCTCACCGACAATTAGCCGCCATTTGTGAGGCAAGATACTTGCCATTTCAGCAATGAACGCAGGTACTTCCAGAAAAGCGATAATGGTGTTGGGGGCATAACGGCAGATCATACGTCTCATCTTAATGACGCGCAACAGATAGTTGGGCTCTTTGATGTCCATAATAGGAATCCCTGCCGCTTCAAGCACGCCGTCATAATAATCGTCAAAAGCCTTGTAATAGATAAGAAACGCCACTTCATAGCCTCGTTCCTTATACCCGATTGCCAACTCGACTAACTGGCGTTGTGCACCACCGGCTCCGAGCATATCTATCATGCATAATAATTTTTTACCGTTGTTACTCATTGCTTAAATCATTACGTATTTGAAGAACAAGTATATGGGGCTTCCATAGACTACATCTGCATTCCATAGCATGGTATAAAACCGAAAACATGGAATTTGGTATATGTTCCACGGCAAGATAAGAAAATAAAACAAGTATAGACCGCCAAAGGCAAACATCAGCCAGTTCCTGCTCTTTAGTTCAGCAAAGCAGACAAGCCATATATATGCGATTATTGGGAAAATAAACATCACATATCTGCTTCCGACAGAAGGAATCATAAATGTGAAATTCACAAATGCCAAAACCGCCATCATGAAAAAGTATATATTCTTGCACTTGGAATTGGCGATACGGTCCTTATAGTGCCATGCAAGGTACAATACAGCTATGTTGACACTCAGTCTGACTGCTAACTCCATTAAGCGCACAATCCACTTGTGTCCTATACCGCCTTCGTTGATGCGTTCCATGTACCATTCGTTAATATAGCCACTATAGTGCCCGCCAAGACTTTCTGGAAGATGCATAATCACCCATGAGAAAATCTGTACTGCGATAACGGAAAAAGCCAGACTCAAAAGAACCGTAATGACAGCGACTTTATTGCTACGGCGAATGATATAATAGATGGCGAAAATTAGAAAAATAATAAAGAATGAACCATGAATAATGGGGGTTACTATGAGAAGTAGCCAATAGAGTGGTTTGCCGTCTTGAATAATCTTGAATATTGCCAGTAGCGCCATCCAGTATGCGGTATAGAAACGGAATACATTGATTTGTTGTATCTGGCCTTGTGTGAACAAGAACAACAGAATAAGGCACAGGAATGATAAAGTATAGTTTTCTTCTCGGACCAAATAGCGCATTACCGCCAGCATAAAAATGGAATAGATAATGGCAATAACCATAAAATATACGTGGTAGTTGGCTGTGAAACGCGATACAATAAAACACAGCATACTGGAGTAAAAATCAGTACCGCTGGTCATATCGATATATTCCGCTAACATCGTCCTGAAATCACTGGAACTATTGTCTGAGTATGCTTCAAATTCGGCACGATATGCTATACTGTCGAAATTATCCTCTTCTGTGCGGTCTTCAGGGACATCCATTGTCAATCCAATAAAGGTAAAAGCAATAAAAAGTGCAATAAACGAAGACCGCGTATTAAGATGCAATAATGCAGCAAACATTCCCAAAACAGGACTAATCAGCAACGCTATGAACTTAAAAATAACGTCATCACGGCGTTCTTCTAACCAGTTATGTTGGATATCAATCTCCATGTTAACATTTTTTGGTGCAACGTTGCATAATTTCGTCCGTATAGTTGCCAAATGTAGAACCAATAGTAAATTGGAAAAGCCACGCGCTAAAACCGCCTACGTTAATCTCTAAAAGGGTGGGATTATTACTCTCGTCTAGAGCAATGTCCATTGCAATGAGGTCGTGGTGAGGAATTCTTTTGGCAATTTCAACGCCGAACATTTTAATTTTGTCGTAGTTAGGAATCGTAAAATCTCCGTTCGCGAAGTCTATATCGTTAAAAGTGTCAACGCGGTCTCCAAGCCAAGAGCAACAAAACTTTCCAAGATGCCCTTGTTCGTCAATACCACAGAACAACCCTCCAGAATGGGCATTGTCCACATTTGCACCTTTGCCTCCAATACGCAGTATACTACGCATTGGAACAATAGTACCGTGGATATCCCGATATGTAAACAAACGTATAGTGTTAACAGAAGTAGGATTGAATTGCGCCAAATACGTACTTTGCTTGACACATTCTTGCAACAAGTAATCTTTGCCGTAATGGGAGGCTAAATAAGCTGCGGAAATGACATCATCATTAGAAGTAATGTATTTCCCGTCGGTTTTTGTAATTAGTTGCACTCCTTTTCCGGAGCACTCGCGGGATGGTTTTAATATCAATTTGGCAGGTTGCAAGTTCGCCAGTACACTATCTATGTCGTCATTGACAATTTGATAATCATTATTATAAAAATAGCCGCTGATATTTCTTAATACGACATTTGGCATAAAGGAGTGGGGGAGGAATAAATGCAGGCTGTTCTTGTCTGCATAAAACTCAATATATTCTTTAGGATTCAGTTGTGGCTCCACAAGGTTTGCACAGGTCTCAAGTGGAATGATGTTGATATCTTCACCGATAAATTTCGAGAATATTCTATACGATGCCTTTGATACCGACGAATCATAAGTCTGCCACTTGTTCAACCATGCGTATTCCTGAGCTTCGTGGGTATTCAACTCGGGGTGAAGTGCAAAAATCTTTTTGTACAATTGCAAATATGTCTTGCGAACGGCATTTTGTTTGTGCCGTTCCTGCCACGAGTGGTATATGTTGGAAAGAAGAAAACTCATACTCATTTTGTTTTTAACTTGATATAGTAAATATACGACAATAATGCACTTGCAAAACTTGATGTACTGAAGACAATTGCGGCACCAATGTGTTGAAAGTTTAATACAAGCGGGAAAGAGATTGCAAAGCCGAGAAGCGAAGACGTAAAGGTTATATTCCGCATTGTCTTTTCATACCGGTTAACAATAAGATAGTTTGTTCCGTAAACCTCACTGGCAGCAACAAAGAGTATCGCTGGAGCTGTGATTTGTAGGACAGGGGTAGCACCGACAAATTCTGTGCCGAAATACCACGGAACAAGCCACGGTGCCGATATGACGAGCACAAGTGAGACAGCTGCGGCAATACTGAGCGTGAAAATACTATAGAATTTGTGCTTGTCAATTCTGCGGGAAAGGAATGGAAAAAACACCCGCGAAATAACGGATATAGCGGTGTTGCTCAAGGTCGTGAACTTCTTTCCGGTGTCATATAAACCGGTGTGCGCTTTGGTGCAAAATGTGCCCAACAGAATCACGGAGAAACTATTGTATAGATTTGGCATCAGGTTGTTGATAAATACGTTCGTGCTGCCTTTTATCGTTAGCCAGATTTCTTTAAGCGGAACAGCGCGTAGTTTCACTTTCCATTTGATGAGAATAAAATATAACGCCACTAATCCCGAACAAAGATAACCAAACGAAACTAATAGTGGTTGATAAATATAGTCTTCCGCTTCTTTGATGAATATAAATACGGATAACGTGAAAATCAGTCGGAACAGCACGCCTAAGATTGTAATATATTTCATCTTCTCAATGGCTTGAAAGAACCAGTCGGGATAGAATATGTGTCCCGGAATAAGCAGGTATGTAAAGAAGATGATTAGTGCATTTTCGTGAAATTGTGGAATCGTAAATACCAATCCTGTTAATACAACCAAACTGAAAAGTGCCAACACACATCTGGCCCATAGGACTCTTGAGAAAATAATGGATACCATTTCCTGGTTTTCCCTGTTTTTGGCCACTTCGCGAGTTGCGGTATAGTTGAATCCCCAGTCGGCAATAGTTTGAATCCATGTGATAATTGCACTCGCAAAGGCGATTTTACCGAAACCTTCTGTCCCGATTACGCGCGCCAAATAGGGCATTGTAATCAAAGGAAACAAATAACTGGCAATTTGCAATAGGGATAAATACACCATATTGGACGCCAGTGTTTTGCCGTCTTGATTGTTTTTCAACCGCGATATTTTTGATTTGACGTCCAAACTTTATTCCAATACTGTTTTCAATAGTTTGTCAATAGCACCGACGCACCATTTCCCGCATTCGTGTTGTTCGTTATCCAAAGTAGGATTATATTCCACCCAGTCGATGGCTGCAATTTGATGCTGTATTTGCCGCAGAGACTGAACAAAGATATTAAAATCTTCGAATGTCAGTCCGTTTGGTTCGGGAACAGAAGTTGCTGGGAACAGTTTCGGGTCAATTGCATCCACATCTATGGACAGGTGAATATGCGCAATGCCTTGTTCGTGCATTTGATGAATAATATTTTGCATCACCCAAGCCATTCCTTTTGTCTGAACAAGCTTAGCAGAATAGATATGCAGATGCTTCTCGTCAATAAGTCGTTGTTCTCCTGTATCAATACTGCGTGAGCCAATCCAAAAGATATTTTCTGGTTTGATATACACTTCTGGCACCGTGTTCAATTCGCTGCTGCAAAGCCCCATTAACGCTGCAACTGGCATTCCGTGAATATGACCGGTATCTGAAGTCGCTTCCGTATTCATATCCCCGTGTGCATCAAACCAGATGAGACCGGTATTTTTGAATGTTTCCGCTGTAGCGGCAGCCGATCCCAACCCTAATGAATGGTCTCCGCCGATTGTTAGCGGGAAATGTCCCTTTTTGTATGCTTGTAGCACTTGCTTTTTGAGCAAAGTCAAGTAATCGGCAAGTACTGCATATTTGTTTTCTGCATCAAAGGTTCCTAATTCCGGCATTGAATGTTGCGTTACCTCGAATTGAGATTCAAGCACACCTTGCAACCCTATATTATATAAGGTGCCTGGGGCCAGATTCATGCCATACTTTTCGGCACCTTGCCACAACGGAACTGATATGCACGCAATATGATTCATGAAATTACAGTCTGCCGTCCACCAATTTCCTGTCGAGGAAGCCCTTCACATCAAAGATAACGTGTTTGTCTTTGACTAGTTTGCATACATCTAAATTGGCAAATTCCTTGTGTGCAACTGCCAAAATCGCTGTGTCAAATTGTCCTGCAGGCAGTTCATTCACAATATCAATGCCGTATTCGCGTTTTGCAACCGCAGGATTTGCCCACGGGTCATATACTACAATGTCCAAATTGTATTCTTTCAACGCTTTGTAGATGTCGATAACCTTCGTATTGCGGACATCCGGACAATTCTCTTTGAAGGTGAAACCGAGCATCAGAATCTTGCTGCCTACAACTTGAATGCCTTTCTTAATCATCAGCTTAATCACCTGTGTCGCCACATATTCGCCCATTCCGTCGTTCATCCGGCGGCCGGCAAGAATAATCTCCGGATTATATCCGTAGCGTTGTGCACATTGCGCCAGATAATACGGGTCAACGCCGATACAATGACCGCCGACCAGTCCGGGTTGGAAGGGTAGGAAGTTCCATTTTGTAGAAGCGGCTTCCAGTACGTCGTGCGTGTCAATGCCCATCTTTGTGAAGATTTTGCTCAGTTCGTTCACAAATGCGATATTGATGTCACGCTGGCTGTTTTCAATCACTTTTGCAGCTTCTGCCACTTTCATGGTCGGAGCGAGGTGCGTTCCGGCGGTAATAACCGACGAATAGATGGCATTTACTTTCTTGCCAATTTCCGGCGTAGAACCTGAAGTGACTTTCTTGATATGCTCAACCGTATGTTGTTTGTCGCCCGGATTGATACGTTCCGGCGAGTAACCCGCAAAGAAATCCACATTGAATTTCAGTCCGCTTACTTTCTCTACTACGGGGATGCACTCATCTTCTGTCACACCCGGATAAACGGTCGATTCATATACAACGATATCGCCTTTGTTAATCACTTTTCCGACTGTCTCGCTGGCACCGTAAAGCGGCGTCAAATCGGGCTTGTTGTCGCTGTCAACCGGCGTCGGAACAGCCACTACATAGAAGTTGCAGTCGCGAATGTCATCAATGTTTGCGGTGCATTTGAAGCCGTTTTTAATCGCACTTTGCAGCAACTCGTCACTTACTTCCAAAGTGGCATCATGACCTGCCATTAACGCATTCACACGATTGGGATTCATGTCAAATCCTACTGTTGGGTACTTTGTCGAGAATAAACGTGCCAAGGGAAGTCCCACATACCCTAAGCCGATAACGCAAATTTTTGTTTCCATATTATTTTTTTGATTTATATTCCTTGATTACTTCTTCTATTATCCAGTCTTGTCCGTCAAACGGCTCATCGTGCCATTGGGCATCTGCTGTCCAGTATCCGTGGTCAAATTCATCTTTGTCCACGCCATAGCAGTAGGATACCTCCACGATATACAGTTCTCCTGTTTCTTTATTGCGCACAATGTCCAAGGCTGCACTTTGCAGATTCAGTTTCTTTGCCACATCAAATGCAAACCGTATCACATCCGGTTCAATCAATTCATGCTCAAAGTGGTCATTATGCCCGCCGGAAGCGCGGAAGTCGCCTTTGCGCGCGTAGCGGACCATCGCAATGGCCTTGTCACCACAGGTCTCCACGCGATAATCCCGATTTTCGGTCGGAATAAACTCTTGGAAATAGATATAGCCTTTGTGGTCGCTGAGCAAATCCGTTGGCAAATGCCTGAATAGCAACGAAATCGATGCAACAGCCTCTTTTAGACTTGCTTTTCCTCCGAAGAACCGCTTCAATATTCTGCGCATTCTGCGACCTTTGTCATATGCCGGAAATCCTTGACGGAATGCCTGACATATGTATTTCTTGGCTTCGCTGAAGGACTTCACCAACTCCACATTATAACTTCCTGCTCCGCCACGCAGTTTGAATACTTTCGGCCAAGTTGTCTTTTTTGCCCAATCCAATGCCGTTTTCTCGTCATAGAAGGCAAAAGCAGGTGCGGCCTTGATTCCGTTTGCCTCAAACAGATATTTCTGTCCGAGTTTGTCGTCAAAGTGCCAGCCGGTTACAAAGTTTGGATAAACAACCTTGCCTGTTTCTTGAAGCGCGAACAGCAGCTGTTTTGCAAAGTTCATGTCTGCTGCGGAACCCTGATGGTAGTGCCAAAGGAAAATATCGCAGTCACTTGTTTGTGCCACAATATCCGTGTCATAGGCATTAACTACCTTGTAATCCAGTTTATGTTCGCGGCAATATTCAATCCAGCGGGTGCTGTATGAGCCTTCTCTATGGTGAATCGCAATTCGCATCTGTCGTTTACTTTAGATTTTCCCAATACCACTTGCAGGCTTCTTTCAATCCGTCCCGCATCGAATATTTCGGCGCATAGTTTAACAACCGTTTGGCTTTGTCAATCGATGCCAGAGAGTGGGGTATATCGCCCAACCGGTTCGGACCGTGAGTCGGCTCTATTTCGGCAATTTTCGCATCAAATTCCGACAGGAACTCCTGCAAATACGTCACCAACTGATTAAGTGTCGTCCGCTCGCCGAATGCGGTGTTGTAAATCTGGTTCAGCGCTTCCGGATTTTCTGTCGAAAGCGCCAGCTTGTTCATCAGAATCACATTGTCAATGTATGTGAAATCCCGGCTGTATTCGCCGTCGCCGTTGATATTCGGAGCCTCATGATTCATAAATTTCTTCACGAACAACGGAATGACTGCGGCATATGCGCCATTTGGGTCTTGTCTGCGGCCGAACACGTTGAAATATCTCAATCCGATATATTCCGTGCCGTATGTCCGTGCGAATACGTCTGCGTACAACTCGTCCACAAACTTCGTAATGGCGTATGGCGAAAGAGGTTTACCGATAACATCTTCCACTTTCGGCAGTGTTTGGCTGTCTCCGTAGGTCGAACTGCTGGCTGCAAACACAAATCGTTTTACTCCCTCGTCTCTTGCTGCAATCAGCATGTTCAGGAAGCCGCCGATATTTACGGCATTCGTGGTTGCAGGGTCTTTGATGGAGCGTGGAACACTTCCTAATGCGGCCTCATGCAGCACGTAATCTTGACCGCTAACGGCTTCCCGGCAGGTTTCCATGTCGCGGATATCCCCTTCAATCAATCTGAATCTGTCCGGAAATTCCGTAAACAGATGTTCGATGTTTTCGCGATGGCCTGTCGAAAAATTGTCCAGACATACCACTGTATGTCCGTCTTGTAAAAGACTTTCGCATAAATTGGAGCCGATAAATCCTGCTCCGCCTGTAACTAAGATTTTGCTCATATTAGTCTCTCTTAAATATATCTCTCGTATAAATCTTTTCTTTTACATCATCCAACACAGCATCATACCGGTTGGCGATTATCGCATCTGATTCTGCCTTGAATGCTGCCAAATCGTTAACCACTTTGCTGCCGAAGAACATCGTTCCGTCGGGCAGAGTAGGTTCATAAACGATACAACTGGCTCCTTTGGCTTTGATTCGTTTCATGATTCCTTGAATCGACGATTGCCGGAAATTGTCGCTGTTCGACTTCATTGTCAGTCGGTAAACGCCTATTGTCACACGTTTCTCTTGTTGCTGGTTCCAGCTGTTTTCCTCGCTGTATGCGTAATAACCGGCTTTGGCAAGCACGCGGTCCGCAATAAAATCTTTCCGTGTCCGGTTGCTTTCCACAATGGCTTCAATCAGGTTTTCCGGCACATCCTGATAGTTCGCAAGCAGTTGTTTCGTGTCTTTTGGCAAACAATATCCGCCGTAGCCGAACGACGGATTGTTATAGTGTGAACCGATTCGCGGGTCGAGGCAAACGCCGTCAATAATGGCTTTGGTGTCAAGTCCCTTCATCTCGGCATAGGTATCCAATTCGTTGAAATAGCTGACTCGCAAAGCCAAATACGTATTGGCAAACAGTTTCACGGCTTCTGCTTCTGTCGAACCCATAAACAGCACAGGAATGTCTTCTTTTAATGCACATTCTTGCAGCATCTTTGCAAATGTTTCTGCCGCCTTGCGCAAGTGTTCGTCTGATTGCTCGTGACCCACAATAATACGCGAAGGATACAGATTGTCGTAAAGAGCTTTGGATTCTCGCAGGAACTCCGGCGCAAAGATGATATTCTTGCTGCCTGTTTTGGTCCGGATATGTTCCGTAAAGCCTACAGGAATAGTTGATTTGATGACCATGATTGCTTTCGGATTCACTTCCGTCACCAGCCGGATAACCGTTTCCACAGCCGACGTGTCAAAGTAGTTCTTTTGGCTGTCATAGTTTGTCGGAGCGGCTATTACTACAAATTCCGCTTCTTTATATGCTTCTTTCGCATCCAGTGTCGCCCTCAAATCCAATTTCGGTTCGGTTTCAATGGCATTCCCGCCCGCATTATTTTGTTTATGTGTGGATTCCCCGCCCGCAACGTGTTTCTGTGCTTCGAAATATTTTTCGATATAATCATCCTGTATCGGCGATTGCCACCGGTTGATCATATCCACTTTTTCCGGCACGATATCTACCGCTGTCACGTGGTGTTTTTGAGCCAAAAGGGTTGCAAGGGACAAACCCACATATCCTGTTCCTGCTATTGCTATATTCATTTTGTCTGTCTGATTTCGGACTTGATACCTAAAAAACGCGCAAAATTACTAAAAAAAAAACATATCTGCAAATATATTTGCACTTTTTTGTCAAATTACTTCTTTTTCCTCATTTTTCTTTAATTTTTTCCTCAAGTCCTTCTTCAATTTTATGTTCGTTTTTCTTCAATTTTATGCTTGCTTTCTCTTCTGTCCCGGCTTGTTTTCTCTTCTTTTTCCGTCCTGTTTTCTCTTCTTTTTCCGTCCTGTTTTCCACCAAACCTCAAGCTCAAATTTTCAAATTCTCAAATCTTCCAATTTTCAAATTTTCAGATCTTCAAATCTCCCTGTCTGCTACGAAACATTGACGAAAGAAACACGATACATTTACGTTAGATTTACGTTAGATTGACGATAGATTAACGATAGATTGCTTTGCTCTTGCAATGATTGAAAAGGATGCCTTGTGCATAGCTTGAAAATACTGCTTTTTTCCGTCTCGAAAAATCTTCTTTTTCCTAAAAAACACACTTTTTCTTGCAAAAATTTGCATATATGCAAAAAAAGTAGTACCTTTGTCGCCAAATAGCAAAAATTATGGAAAATACTATCGAAACAGCAACTACACATACAAAATCTCCGTGGTTATGGGTGCCGACGCTCTATTTTGCAGAAGGTGTCCCTTATGTCCTTGTGAACAACGTTTCCGTAATGATGTTCGCCAAGATGGGCGTGCCTAACGACCAACTGGCTTTTTTCACCACCTTGTTATATTTTCCGTGGTTCCTGAAAGGTCTGTGGAGCCCGATTGTGGATGTGGTCAAAACCAAACGATGGTGGATTCTTCTTATGCAAATTCTTATGGCGGCACTCTGTGTGCTGATGGTATTTACGTTGCCGCATCCGGATACTGCGCTTATCGCTTCCAAACAAACACCTGTCAGCCTTTTCTGGCTGACCTTGGTCTTGTTCATTATTACGGCATTTGCTTCTGCCACGCATGATATTGCCGCCGACGGTTACTATATGCTGGCACATTCGTCTGACAGCCAGGCGCGATTTATCGGTATCCGCTCCACGTTTTACCGTATAGCTACGATTTTCGGGCAGGGCGGCTTGGTCTTTGTTGCGGGCCGCATGGAGAGAAGTACCGGCAATATCCCTTTCTCTTGGCAGGTGACGTTGGCAGTTGCGGCAGTTATATTGTTTCTTATTTCGATGTATCACCTTTTTGCACTACCCAAAGTCGAAGAGAAAATACCTGTTTCCGGCACGCAACTGTCTATAACTAAAGCTTTCAGCACGTTTTTTACCAAACCCGGAATAGGACTCGCGATACTGTTTATGCTGCTCTATCGTCTGCCGGAAGGACTGCTTGTCAAACTCAGTATGCCGTTTCTGGTGGATTCAACGCAAACCGTTGTGCGCGACGGACAAATCTTCGGCGGCGGATTGGGTTTGGACACGGATATTGTGGGTGTGTTGTATGGCATCTTCGGCGTGTCATTCTTGTTGTTGGGCGGCATTTTAGGAGGGTTGTATATTTCCCGTTTCGGTCTCAAACGCTCCTTGTGGCCGATGGCGGCTTTGCTTACGTTGCCGAATCTGGTGTATGTATATATGAGTGCCGCCTTACCGACAAACCTTTGGTTGATTGGCGCTGCCATTTCGCTGGAGCAGTTTGGCTATGGCTTTGGTTTTACGGCATATATGATGTATATGATGTTCTTTGCCGATGGCGAATATAAAACGTCCCACTATGCCATTTGTACGGCATTTATGGCGCTTAGTATGATGATTCCGGGTTTCGTTGCCGGCAAAATAGAACTGGCGGTTGGCTACAATGCTTTCTTCTGGATTGCCATTGCCTGTTCGGTAACAACCATCATAGTTACATACTTTGTCCGTCGTCAGGTAGATTCCGGCTACGGCAAAAAATGAGAAAATGTGAAAATGACTAAATATGAAAATGACTAAACGTATTGTTCCTGACACGATTACCGCTTGTAACCTCCTTTGTGGAGCCGTTGCAACTTTCTTGGCGACGCAGCACGCATTTATGTTGGCGTTCTGTTTCATTCTGCTTGGTGCTTTCTTTGACTTCTTTGACGGACTTTCCGCCCGTTTGCTCAAAGCTCCCAGCCGGATTGGTATAGAACTGGATTCGCTCGCCGATGTGATTACGTTCGGACTCGCTCCCGCTATGCTTGTTGCTTGTTACTACCTGCCGATTCTTGGCTGGTGGTCGTTCCTTGCACTTGTGATGGCTGCTTTTTCTGCGCTCCGCTTGGCGAAATTCAATGTCGATGAGCGTCAGACATCTTCCTTTATCGGGCTTGCGACACCTGCTAACGCCATCTTTTGGGGTGGTATATGCAGTATGCCTTATGGCTTTACAACCGGTATTGCTACTTCGTGGGGATTGCTTGCATTAACTTTTGTCAGTTGCTGGCTGCTGGTTTCCGAGATTCCTTTCTTTTCGCTCAAGTTCAAGAACTTTACGTGGAGTGACAACTACGACAAGTACATTTTCCTTGCCGGAGCATTCATTTTAATTGTTTTCTGTGCGGTCAAGGCATATCTTGCCAAACAGTGGGGATTCCTTCTGTTCTCCGGCTCTGGAGTAATACTTTGGTACGTAGTACTCAACATATTGAGCAATATTCTGAAACCGAAAAAATAAATCCGTATGTTTAACCTTTAATTTTTTTACTGTATGAGAAAAACATTTTCCTTTATGATGGGCATTCTGATTGCCCTCACGATTTCGGCGGAGCAGATGCCGAAAGACTACTACAAAGCCGCTGACGGCAAGAAAGATGCCGAACTCAAAACGGCTTTGAGCAAAATCATCTATCCGGTCGATTGGTCTGCCATGACGCAGACAAAGCCTAATTCCATTAAAACGGAGTACAATGCCGGAGACAGATGCAAATACGGAGCGCGCGGTGTTGATGAAAAGCATTCACACCAATACACTTGGGATGGTTTTTTATATACCGATACCAAGGAAGATAATTCTATCTGGGATATGTATTCCAATCGGGTACATTTCATGGCTTTAGATATCTATGGCGCTGTTTCTATTCCGGATTTGGAAATTGAGCATTGTTTCCCGAAAAGTTGGTGGGGCGGCACTGAAAATGATGCATATATGGATTTACATCATCTGAATCCTGCAAATGCACGTGCCAATAATAATAAAGGTCACATTCCTCCAGGCTATGTAAAGAATATTAAAGAAGATAAGAGTAACGACATTTTTAAAATTGGTACAAATGATGAATATGGTACTTTCAATGTATATGAGCCATGTGACGAATACAAAGGCGATTTTGCCCGCGCATATTTCTATGTTGTTACTGCATACGAAAACTTTGTTTGGCAAGATGTAGCAAAGGAATATCTGGATAACGACTCTTGGCAGGAATTCAAACCGTGGATGCAGAAAGTCTTGGTAGAGTGGCACAAATTGGATCCTGTTAGCGAAAAGGAAATTGTTAGAAATAATGCGGTAAGCGACATCCAGCACAACCGTAATCCATTTATTGATTATCCCGAGTTGGTGGATTACCTTTGGGGTGATAAAACCGGTACTGCCGTTAATTTTGCTGACTTGACCTTCACGGGAAGCGATGATTACGAACTGCCGGTTGAACAAATGGGCTGCACGGCCAGATTTGCTACTGACATTACAAAGGATGGCTTCGTAGCCAATTGGCGCCATAGAGACGTTGACGACTATCAGTTGGATGTGTTCCGCAAGAAAATTTCAGGAAAGAATGATACCTTGCTCAATTATCCGATTTTTGCGGCATCTCTCGTTAAAACGGAAGAACACTTTACAATTTCCGGTTCGATTAACACAACCGGAGCCGGCAAATCGTCTGTAACATTCGGTACGGTAAGTACGCCGCTTGTACTCACAATTAGCGGAATCACCATTCCTGAAAATGCACACATTACCGTTCGTGCCATTGCGCCGATGAAAATCAATAATACCGAAGGCGCACAAATGAAAATCAGTGCGGATGGTACGCAAATCGCTTTGCAGACGTTGACTTTTGATGAAACAAGTTATACGTTCGACATTCCGAAAGGCACTAAGAATATCGTCATTGAGCAAGGTAACGGTAAATTGTTCAACGTACAGCAAATGTTTATCTATGCGGGTGATTTGAGTGTGACGGAAGAAAAGTTGGAAGGTTATCCTGTAACAGTTACGGGTATTTCGCACAAAGTGGAATGCAATCTTGCACAAGAAGATAAATTATATTACCGCGTTACTCCTAAAGGCAAGGATGTTTCCAATACCATTGAAGTACGTTACACCAGCGAACCGCAAGGAACAGAACAGCTCGAAACGGTTCCGCAGGAAAACGTTCAAAAGGTTTTCGAAAACGGCGTGCTCATCATAATACGCGACGGCGTAAGATATAGCATTGTGGGCCAACGCCTTTGATAATTGAAAATGCGCAATATTCTGCGAAATAATATAATATATATAGGTCTATGCTTGGTGTTCCTTGTAGCACTGGGCATAGTCCTTTTGCTTTGTCCCAAAGCCGACTTGCATCTATGGATGAACGCTTACCATACGCCGTGTTTGGATACGTTCTTCCGCTATTATACCGTTATTGCCGAGTGGGGACCATATGTGCTTGTTGTGGCGTTGCTTTTTTACCGCTTCGGATGGAGTGTTTTTATGCTGGCAAATATCGTTATTTCCGGATTGATAGGGCAGGGATTCAAGTATTTGTTCGATACAGACAGGCCGCTGACATTCTTTGCCAATAACTTTCCGGATATTCAATTGCAACTGGTAGATGGCGTGGAAATGAGCAAGTATTATTCCTTTCCTTCCGGTCACGCGATTACATTCTTTGCGATGTTCTATACGCTTTCACTCATTATTACCGATTATATTGCCTCAAATCAACAAATCAACAAATCAACACAACAACATATCATTACCATTACGCAAATATGTTGTTTCCTGTTTGCTTTAATCGGCGGTTATTCACGCATTTATTTGAGTCAGCATTTTGCGGAAGATATTTGTGGCGGAGCGTTGCTTGGTTTGACGGTATCGATACTGCTTTCGGCATTTTTACCCCTCATTTCGGACAAAAAATGGTATAAAATGCATTTTTTTGCAAAAAAAAGCAGTACTTTTGCACCCGCTTTCGAAAAGAAAGGGCGTTTAGCTCAGCTGGTTTAGAGCATCTGCCCTACAAGCAGAGGGTCCGCGGTTCGAATCCGTGAACGCCCACACAGAGAGGTGCTGAATACAGCGCCTCTCTTTTCGTTAAAACAGCAACGAAGATTTAGCATATGTTAAGCATCTCTTAAGCATATATTATATGTACACGTTTATCTTTTCTCTCATAGCCCTTATTCTCGGCTACATTTTTTATGGCACCTTCGTGGAAAAAGTCTTTGGAATTGACCCCGAAGCCAAAACGCCTGCCGTTACCAAAACCGATGGTGTGGACTTTGTGCCTATGAAGCCGTGGCGCATTTTCTTGGTTCAGTTTCTGAATATTGCCGGTCTTGGTCCTATTTTCGGAGCAATAATGGGTATTTTTTTCGGGCCTGCAGCGTTCCTGTGGATTGTGGTATGTTGTCAATCCGAAAGGGTGGAGTGTCGCTGCCTGATATTATTGGCGACGAACTTGGCAACGGCATCAAACTGTTCATGCGCATTTTGTCGTTGTTACTCCTTATATTATTAACGACCACTTTCCTTTCCGGTCCGGCTACGTTGTTACAAGGGATTGCAGCGCTACCGGATATGTCATTTCGCACAAGCACAATCCCCATCGTCTGGGTACTGATTATATTTGCCTATTACACGATGGCAACGGTTCTTCCTGTGGATAAACTCATTGGACGTTTTTATCCCATTTTTGGCGGTATCCTGCTGTTTATGGGCTTGGGTATTATGATTGTCATGTTGGGATGGCATGCTTCTGAAATGCCTGAACTCACCGATGGCTTGCAAAACCGCCAAACAAACGGACTTCCGCTCTTTCCCATGATGTTTGTCTCAATCGCTTGTGGCGCTATTTCCGGCTTCCACGGCACGCAATCGCCGATTATGGCGCGATGCGTAACCAATGAACGTCAGGGACGCATCATCTTCTATGGCGCAATGGTAGCAGAAGGAATTTTGGCACTCATTTGGGCGGCTGCAGCAGGCACGTTCTTTGCAGACCCCGAACAAGGATTATACGGTATAGATGGTTTGCAGGCTTTTGCTGCTGCCAATCCCGGCAAGAACATTGCCGCTTTGGTTATTGACAAAGTTAGCCGTTCATGGCTTGGCGTTGTGGGAGGTTTGCTTGCGATTATCGGTGTTATTGCTGCGCCGATTACAAGTGGTGACACGGCATTACGTAGTGCCCGGCTTATTGTTGCCGACTTCCTGAAACTTGACCAAAAGCCTATCCGTCATCGTTTGTATATTGCGCTTCCGCTGTTTCTTTGCGTGTTTGGAATGGTCTTTGTGGATTTCAATATCGTTTGGCGTTATTTTGCTTGGACAAATCAGACTCTCGCCGTCTTTACCCTTTGGGCAGGAACTGTCTTTCTCTTCAAACAGCGCAACGGTCACACAGTGTCAGCGGTCTCACAGCAAAGCGGTCTGACTTCTTACGGCTATCTCATCGCCCTCATTCCTGCGCTCTTTATGACAATGGTTAGTGTCAGTTATATCTTCATCGCGCCGGAAGGTTTCCGTTTCGCGTCTCATGGTTTGAGTTGGCTTGCATATCTCATTGCCGCGCTGGTTACCATCTCATGTCTCTCCGTCTTTGCCTTCTGGGCACGAAAATCCATGCACCCCGCACAATGATATAAATATGCACCAACTTTTGGGAGTTTGAAGCAATAATTTTGCAGTGTGAAACAACATTAAGAACAAAAACAATATAGTGATATGAGTTGTTTGCAAGTAATATTGGCAATCATTTTTCCACCGCTGGCGGTGATAGACCGTGGTTGCGGTTCGGTGACGATTGTCCTGCTCTTGACACTGATAGGTTGGGTTCCCGGCGTTCTTGCCGCCCTCATCATCCTCAATAAAGACGACGACTAAACATTAACGATATGGAGAAGAAAATTTTAGGTTTCGATTTAGGAACAACATAAAAAAGGAATCTTCATAAAATATCAAAAAAATCGTGACTAAATTTGCAGAAAAATAAATTTTTCTCCATCTGCGCTTGCAGATGTCGATTTTTTGTTGTAATTTTGCAGCGCAAAATTGAAAAAACGCCATGCCAACATTAGAATCCATAAGACATTTAGGCAAACAGGTAATCCCTGCTGATGGTCATTTATGGCTGTATGGTTCTCGTGCTCGCGGAGATTTTCATACCACATCCGATTGGGATTTATTGATACTTCTAAACAAAGAAAAAAGAGAGTATTCCGACTTTGATAATTACGAATATCCGTTTATCGAGTTAGGCGCTTCTTTAGGTGAGCATATCTCCGCGCATCTATATACAACTGACGAATGGAAATCAATGTCTTTTACCCCATTCTATCATAATGTCGAACAAGATAAAAAAGTACTGATATGAGTCTATCGCAAGATGAAAGGCGAATATAACTGCTTTATTGATAATATATTAGCCATATCAAACAACTTGTGCAAAAGTAATACTAATAACCGCTGCCCCGCAGCGTTAAAACGGGCGTCAGATCTTAGACGTTAAATGGGATCGTCGCTTGCGGACGTTAACAGCAAGAATAACGGAGAAGCGTCTCCGGACATAATAAATATAGCGTAATAAGCCAAACTTGATTCTTCGAAAACTTCGACAATTTTCAAGAATTATTATTAACTCAAGTTGCGGTTTATGCACGCTCACGTGATAGCGTGAGTTTTCAGTGCGTAAATTTGAGTTAATAAGGTAGTCGAAGACCTCGAAGAATCAAATGAAGCGAACGAAAGCCCACGCTTTTGTTTTGATATATAAATCCTTCGCCCTTTCGTCCCTTCATCGTATCGAAGTACCGCCGTATCGAAGTATCGAAATATCGGAATAATTAAATAAACTCAAAATATAAACCAATTAAAAACCGACGAGCCGATGGGATATAACCGGCAATAATGTCTATGAAACAAAAACTCTTTACCCTATTGCTCGCTGTAGCAGCCAGCGTAGGAACCATGTTCGCCTGGGATTACGAACGAGTCCAAATCGGCGATTTGTATTACAACCTCGATGCCACCAGCCAAACGGCAGAGGTGACTTCGCAAAATAGTAGTTATCCATATTGGTCAACAAGTATCACAACTGCCAATATCCCCTCCTCTGTGACCTACAATTCCGTATCGTATAGCGTCACAAGCATTGGTGAGTATGCTTTCTTAGGTTGCAGCAGTTTGACCTCTGTAACTATTCCAAACAGCGTCACAAGCATTGGAGGGTCTGCTTTCTATAAATGCACCGGTTTGACCTCTGTGACGATTGGCAATAGTGTCACGAGCATTGGAAATGATGCTTTCTTTGGTTGCACCGGTTTGACCTCTCCGATTTATAATGCTCATGTATTTGCTTGTATGCCGACTTCTTATTCAGGTGCATACACCATTCCCGATGGTATTGAATCAATCGCAGGTGAAGCTTTCTATAATTGCACCGGCTTGACCTCCGTCACCATCCCCAACTCCGTCACTTCGATTGGAGAACTTGCTTTCTGGGGTTGCACCGGCTTGACTTCTATCACTTGGAATGCTAAGAACTGTAATGGCTACAATTTTGGTAGCCAAGTGGAGTCATTTGTTTTTGGAAATGAAGTGGAGATTATCCCGGCTTCCATATGTTCGGGAATGACTAAACTGACCTCTGTCACCATTCCCACCTCCGTCACTTCGATTGGCGATGGTGCTTTTGCCGGTTGCACCGGCTTGACCACAATTACTGTAGATACTGCCAATCCAAACTATTGTGATATAGATGGTGTTCTTTTCAATAAAGACAAGACTGCGCTCATACAATATCCTGCCGGAAAATCTGCAAGAGAATTCACTATTCCCAACTCCGTCACTTCGATTGGCGGGGCTGCTTTCTTAGGTTGCACCGGCTTGACTTCCATCACTATTCCCAACAGCGTCACAAGCATTGGAGATCAGGCTTTCCAGAATTGCACCGGTTTGACCTCGGTGACGATTCCCAACAGCGTCACAAGCATTGGTGGTTTTGCTTTCTGGAATTGCAGCGGTTTGACCTCTGTGACAATTGGCAACAGCGTCACAAGCATTGGAGGTTGGACTTTCTCTGGTTGCAGCAGTTTGACCTCTCTCACTTGCGAAGCAACAACTCCGCCCACATTAGGAGGTTATGTTTTCTCATCTGTGGATAAATCCATACCTGTATATGTACCAGCAGGCAGTGTGGATGATTACAAAGCAGCTGACGGGTGGAAATACTTTGGCAATAATATCCAGCCGATCCAAGCTCCGGAAGCGGATGTAACTGACCTTGAAGCCAATCCAACGGATAATGCCGTAGTTATCGCATGGCCTGCCGTAACCGGCGCAACGGTATATACCATTGACATTCGCAAAGACGGAGAACTGATTTGCACGCTGTCGTTCAATGAGATAGGTCAGTTGCTTAATATTTCGTTTGCCAAACATGCCAACAAAAACGGTCAGGCACGTACAGCACTCCAAACAGCTACCGGCTGGAAATACACCATTACAGGCTTGGATTCCGGCACGGAATATACTTATACTGTGATTGCCAAGAACGGTGAAACCGAACTCTTCAACGAGTCCAAATCCTTCACCACCACAGGCGGACAAGGCATCGACGAAATCGTAAATCGTAAATCGTCAAATCGTAAATTTGTAATTGGTGGTCACCTTTACATCCTCCGCGACGGTCACACCTACACCGTCACCGGCGCAGAAGTGAAGTAATTGGCTTTAATTGTTGACACACAAAATCCGTCCGAATATTATAGCTCGGGCGGATTTTTTTGTTCTATCTACCACAAAAACAGCTATTTCTCGTAAAAAAATGAAAAAAATCACTTTTTTATTGCATAAAGTTTCGGTATATGGAAACTTTTTTGTACCTTTGCCGCCGAAATTGAAAAAACGAAGGATTTATGTCGGAACAAAAGCCAAAATTTAAGGTTCTGTATTCTGAAGAGGCGGACGCTTTTCTTGAAAGCCAAAAAGAGAAGGTGCGTGCAAAAATATTGTACAACGTTTTGAAAGCGTCCTACTCCAACAATAATGAATTGTTTAAGAAATTAGGAGATACAGATATATGGGAGTTTCGTACACTATTTGATAATACTTATTATCGCCTATTAGCGTTTTGGGATAAGAGGGATGGGCAAAATACGCTAGTCATCGCTACGCATGGTTTCATAAAGAAGTCCCAAAAGACCCCGCTGCATGAAATCTCACATGCTATAAGCATTAAGAATATTTATTTTAACCAAAAATAAGGAGGCCTGATTATGCAATTTTACACTCAAGAACAAATGGTTGACAAACATGTCGGCGTAAAAGGCACACCGGCACGTAACGAATACGATGAACAAGTTGAGTTGATGTTAGTGGGAGAAGCCATTCGAAAGGCTCGCCAAGCTCAATCGTTATCTCAAGAGCAACTGGGAGAGTTGGTCGGAGTCCAAAAAGCCCAGATTTCCCGTTTGGAAAATGGCAAGAATCTGACATTGGCTACCATTGGAAGGCTCTTCAAAGCGCTCAACCAATCGGTTGCTTTGGATATCCCTTCTATTGGCCGTGTTGCTCTTTGTTAATATCTCCGCGACGGTCACACCTACACTGTGCAAGGTCAGGAAGTAAGGTAACTATTTAACGTTTCGCACCGCGAAACCATTTTAACTCTTTAACGCAAAAAGTGCGGCGGATGCCGCATTTTTTGTGCAAAAGGCATTTTTCTGCCGATTTATTTGGTACTTCAAAAAATTTTTGCTACCTTTGCAGCGGATTTGGAAGTTATACACAAAACGTATTTGAAAATTTAATTTATAAACCCAATAAATATAACAATCATGAAAAAAATTACTCTTTTGTTTGCCATTATGGCATGTTCGTTCTGTTTGCTGAATGCAGCCAATGTTAATGTTCACCTGCTTATTCCGACCGATTCGGAATTCTCTACAGACGGCGATGTCGTTTTCTCTTGGACGGCTTATACCGGTGGTGGTTCCATCAAATCGCCGCAGGTGCAGAAAGCCTCGCAGGCACTGAAAGCCCCGCAGACGCCCAAAAGACAAACCCAGGCCACAGACATCCTTTTGACGCGCGAAGGAACTTCCCGTTGGTGGAGTGCAACCGTTATCATCCCGGACGAAACGAGATTTACGTATGACATCTCTACTAAAACGTCATCCACAACTTCCGACAAAACGTTTATTATGGGCAGTTCTCCTGATTCATATGTCGCCAAAGACAAACCGGAACTATACCTCGAACTGCTGGCAATGGCAGACGCTGACGCGGCCGGTAACAGAATCTTTGCCTGCGCTGAAGTTGCCGCAGAAACAGAAGACCATGATTACAGCATCACATCCTGGGATGTGCAGGATATCGGTAACGGTGTGACAATCACCTGGACCGCGAATAATCTGGCTCCCAGTTATGCTATCAGCATTATGGATGATACCTATAGTTGGTTTTACGATGATTATATCACCGTAACCGAGGAAAAGTTTACTTATAACTATACCGGAACGGAAGACCTTCATATAGGAACAATTGTGTTTTATCCCTGTTATTATGACGGAACGGATATGTTGCCTTACGTTCAGATGTTTGAAAAAGATGTGGATATCAACTTTAAGGGCATCGGAAAAATCATAGAGGAATCCCTCAAAGCCGTGGAGAAGGATAATACCATCGAGATTTCGTGGCAGCACGCAGGTGACGTAACAAGGTATGATGTGCAGATTGAATATGCCTTTGCGCCGTTTAAGGACTTCACAGTTCTACCTGAATATATGCCCGCTGCGGATGGCAAATATACGTTGACGGTTGACGGCCTGAAAGGAAACGGTGTTTATGACATTTCGTTCTTCGCTCTCGATGCCGGCGGCAATATGATTGCAGAAGCCTATCCGACGGTGACTGTAAGCGGTTTGCCGGCATTAGGCGACGTGGAGCTGAATGCCCTTATTCCGTCGGATAACGATATGGATATCACCTTCGGCGTATGGTTTGAATGGTGGGACGTAGAAACCGAAACACATGCATTTGTCAAAGCCGACCAGGATGCAGGCGGCGTATGGTTCACCAAGACGATAACCACCGACAAGTCGGCAATCCGCTTCCGCGTATGCAACACACCGGATGCCTCCGGCAGTAACTCAACGTCGTCGCCGATAATCTCCACCAACAAAGCATGCTTCGAGATGCAGTATCAGCGGTGGCATGCCTGGGAACTGGAGGAAGCCGATTGCGATGCTCCTGACCACGACTACCGCATCACCCATATCGAGGCGGAGTCTCTGATGGGTACATTGAAAATCACTCTGACAGCCAACGATTATGCGCCGTACTATCAGTTAGAGGCACGCAAAAACGGAGTAGGAGCCTATTATCAGACAATTGCCTATGCCCACTACGAAGGAAACAATGCATTCCTGTTCGCTATGCCGTTTACCGAAAAAGCCGACTACGATTATCGCGTAACTCCGCTGAATGAGAACAGCCAGCAAGTAGCAGAATCAGTGGAAGGTACGATAGAAATTTATCCGAATATCTATATCCCTTCGAATCTGCAGGCGGTTGTTGACGCAGACCAGCAAACCGTTACGTTCACATGGGATCAAGCAAGCAGTCTGATTGGCGTGGACCATTATACCTTGGCGGTGGGTGATCTGGAATTCAAGAACATAACCGGTACAACATTTACGCAGAAGTTCTATCTCTCGGGTAACCATTACTGGTCGCTGTATGTCTATACTTCCAATGACGTATTGTTAGCCGAAGCACACAGCGATGATTCGTTCGAAATCATTACGCCGTATTACGATCCGCAGAACCTCCAAGTAACTGTTAGCGGCAAGCAGGCTACCATGACGTGGGAAGCACATGCAGATGTGGCTGCAAGCAACATTATCCTTTATGAGATTGGTGGCGACATAATGATGAATAGCGTGGTGAACGCCAACGAAGGCAAGTTCACCGCCACTTATACGCTCTCCGAGGAAAGAACGGTTGTATTCGGCTGGTTTGTAACTGCATATACCGCAAGTGGCGAACAGATGTCTTATGACGTAGCCGGACCGATGTTTGCCATTACGGGATCCGCTTCAACGGATATCGAAGAAATGGCAGGTACGCCGGAATCCTTGCATACGATGAAGGTTCTGCGCAACGGACAGATTCTGATTATCCGCGACGGCAAGACCTACGATATGACGGGTAGAGTGGTGGCGGAATAATGATTACCAGCGCAGAATTCATAATATCCAATCCGGATGTGGCAACGTGCCCGAAAAGCACGTTGCCCGAATATGCGTTTATCGGACGGTCGAATGTGGGCAAGTCTTCGCTGATAAATATGCTGTGCCATAATCCGAAACTTGCCAAGACCTCCCAAAAGCCGGGAAAGACGCTGCTAATCAATCATTTCCTGGTGGAATCGTCAAATCCTCAAATTTTCAAATCTTCAAATGGCAAATGCGCATGGCATTTGGTGGACCTTCCGGGTTACGGATTTGCGCAAACGGGACAAAAGCAGCGGGAACAACTGCGCAAAATGATTGAGCGTTACTGCCTGCTGCGTGAGCAGTTGGTCAGTTTGTTCGTGCTGGTGGATTGCCGTTTGGCACCGCAGAAGATTGACCTCGAATTTATGCAGTGGCTTGGCGAAAACGAAGTGCCTTTTGCCATTGTCTTTACCAAATCTGACAAAGTCGGCAAGGGCCGATTATCCGAGAATGTAGGGGCATACAAGCAGACGCTTCTCGAAACGTGGGAAGAGTTGCCGCCGATATTTATCACCTCCGCCGAGAAAGGCGACGGCGCGGAAGAACTAATCCATTATATCGAAACCATCAATGCTGATTTGGGAAAATAACGAGGACATCCGCCTGATTGCGTGTGCGAATAGCAAGCGTGAGATACAAAAAGCATTGGACGACTGCCGCGAAGAGCGCCGTCCGTATGTCTTTGTGACGCCCACCATGCGCGAAATACTGCAACTTAACCGTATTCTTGTGCCTGTGACGATGTTAGAGGAGGAAACCTACAAAGCGGAAATCTGTACCTACCTTGCCCGCAAAACAGGTGCGCACCTTATATTATTAAAAGCGCATGACTACGGTTCGCATGCACAGCAGAACATCAATCGCATCAAAACGCGTATTGAATCCGTTTCCGAAAAAACCGGCACGCCAATAACATACGAGATTCAGGAGGCTCGCAAAGACAGTTTTTCGCTGTACAAAGAAGCCGTGGAGCGTCAAACCGAAACCGGACATCAACTGCTTGTACTTACCGCTTCCCGCGAATATGGCTTGGACGACATCCTTTTCGGTCCGCCCGAACGCCATGCCATCCAGCGTAGTCAAGTGCCCGTTATGCTTATCAATCCCCGTGCCGATTTGTTCAGTTTATGCGACTAAACAACAAGCTCATATTTCTTGCGTTTCTTTTGCTTTTGGCAGGACTGTTTGTGCTGGACATCTGCTCCGGAAGCGTCTGGCTTTTGTCGGACGGTTTGTGGAGTAGGGGAGAAGGTTTGACGGCATTAGGGCAGCAACTTTTCATCAATCTTCGTCTGCCGCGTGCACTTACTGCCATTCTTGCCGGTGCGGCGTTGTCTGTCAGCGGTTTGATGATGCAGACGCTTTTCCGCAATCCGTTGGCAGGACCGTATATTTTGGGCGTCAGCAGCGGTGCCGGATTGGGCGTTGCGTTGGTGACGATGGCTTCCACAATGACCGGATTGCACCTTCTTGCGATGGGGCAAGTGGCTGTTGCGACGGCAGCTGTGATTGGTGCGCTTGCGGTGCTTTTGCTGGTGCTTGCCGTTTCCCGCAAGGTTAAGAACAACGTCAGTTTGCTGATTGTCGGAATGATGATTGGTTCGATTGCCGGTGCATTGGTCAGTTTGATTCAGAACTTTGCCAATCCCGATGCGCTCAAGTTGTTTATTGTTTGGACGCTTGGCTCGTTGTCATCTGTCGGATGGACGGAACTGACGATTTTGGCTGTTACAATGCTTGTCGGTGCGATTCTTGTGCTGTTCCTTGTCAAGCCGCTGAACGGTTTGCTGTTGGGCGAAAATTATGCCCGTTCGTTGGGCGTGAATGTGGAACGTACCCGCACATTGATTGTTATTGCGACCTGTCTTCTTGCCGGCGGCATAACGGCTTTCTGCGGGCCGATTGCCTTTGTCGGAGTGGCTGTTCCGCATATCGCAAGAGGCATTTTTAGCACATCAAACCACCGCATTACGGCTGCTTCCTCTGCGCTTATTGGCGCCAATCTGTTGCTTGTCTGTGACATTATCTGCAACGTGTTTACTTATCCGCTGCCCATATCAACAATGAGCGCACTCTTCGGTGCGCCCATCATCATTTGGATTATTGTCAGAAAGTAAGTTTAGTTCTTGAAGTGCAGTTCGCCGTCGCGGAGCTCGACAATCACAGGACGTTTACTATCTACTTTACCGGAAATAATCTGCTTCGACAATTCGTTAAGTACCAGCCGTTGCAAAGCCCTCTTGACAGGCCGTGCACCAAATTGCGGGTCGTAACCTTCCTTGGCAATATAGTCGATGGCATCATTCGTAACACGCAGGTCGATACCTTGCTTCTCCAGCATCTGATGGATGGCAGTGATTTGCAGGCTGACCACGTCGCGAATCTGTGTTTCGTTGAGCGGCGAGAAGATAATCGTTTCGTCAATACGGTTAAGGAACTCAGGCCGGATAGTCTGACGGAGCATTTCAAGCACTTGCTGTTTGGTTGTTTCCTCATCCACGCCTTTCTCTGCGTTTTCGCGGATAAGTTGCGAACCAAGGTTGGAGGTCATGATAATCAAGGTGTTCTTAAAGTTCACCACACGACCTTTATTGTCGGTCAAACGTCCGTCGTCCAACACTTGCAGCAATACATTGAACACATCCGGATGGGCTTTCTCAATCTCGTCGAACAGCACAACAGAGTATGGTTTGCGGCGGATGGCTTCGGTCAGTTGACCGCCTTCATCGTAACCGACATATCCTGGAGGCGCTCCAATAAGACGAGTCGCCGAGAACTTCTCCTGATATTCGGACATATCAATACGGGTCATCATATTCTCGTCGTCAAAGAGGTAGTCCGCCAAGGCTTTTGCCAGTTCGGTCTTGCCGACACCGGTTGTGCCGAGGAAGATGAAACTGCCGATTGGTCGTTTCGGGTCCTGCAAGCCTGCACGACTGCGGCGAATAGCGTCGCTGACTGCCTCAATGGCAGCATCTTGACCTATGACACGTTTGTGCAGTTCTTCTTCAAGATGCAGCAGTTTGTCGCGTTCGGATTGCATCATCTTGTTCACGGGAATACCCGTCCAACGTGCAACCACTTCGGCGATATCGTCTTCATCGACTTCCTCGTCAATAAGCGGTCCGTTGCCGCTGGCAGTGGAAATATTACGCAATGCATCCTGTGCGGCTTTGATGTTCGCCTCGGCTTGTTGGAGCTTGCCATAACGGATTTCCGCCACTTTACCGTAGTCACCCTCGCGTTCTGCTAATTCGGCTTGGTGCTTCATCTGCTCAATATTCGCTTTCTCGTTCTGAATGGTTGCCACATAGCCTTTCTCTTTTTCCCATTGGGCATTGAGTTTGTTGCGCTCTTCGTTGAGTTTGGTGAGTTGGGCTTTTATGGTTGCCAGTTTGTCCTCGTCCTTTTCTCTCTTGATTGCCTCGCGCTCAATTTCAAGCTGTTTGATTTGGCGGTCAAGATTATCTATCTCTTCCGGCTTGGAATCCACTTCCAGACGTAGTTTCGCAGCAGCTTCATCTACCAAGTCAATAGCCTTGTCGGGCAGGTAACGGTCCGTGATATACCGTGCTGACAGTGTCACTGCTGCAATCAAGGCATCATCCTTGATACGCACTTTGTGGTGTGTCTCGTAGCGCTCTTTCAAACCACGCAGAATGGAAATCGTAGCTGCCTCGTCCGGCTCGTCAATCATCACTTTCTGGAAACGGCGTTCCAATGCCTTGTCGGTCTCAAAGTACTTTTGATACTCATCCAGCGTGGTTGCGCCGATGGCTCTGAGTTCACCACGTGCCAAAGCAGGTTTGAGGATGTTTGCGGCATCCATCGCGCCGGAAGACTTGCCTGCACCGACCAGCGTGTGAATCTCATCAATAAAGAGGATAATCTCACCTGCGGCTTGGACAACCTCGTTAATAACGCCTTTCAGACGTTCTTCGAACTCACCCTGATACTTTGCGCCCGCAATAAGCGCACCCATATCAAGCGAGTAAATCAGTTTCTTTTTCAAGTTCTCGGGAACATCTCCGCGAACGATACGATGTGCCAGACCTTCCGCGATAGCAGTCTTTCCGACACCGGGTTCTCCTATTAATATAGGGTTATTCTTCGTCCGCCGGCTCAATATCTGCAGCACCCGACGGATTTCATCGTCACGACCGATAACAGGGTCGAGTTTGCCTTGCTGCGCCCTCTCACAGAGGTTGATGGCAAATTTGTTTAAGTTTTCTCTCTTTTCCATAGTTGTAGCATTTAATCATTTGCCCGTTATCCGTCAAAAGTTGTACCAAAGACAAATTGACTGACAAAATGGCAGAGCCTTGTCAGTTGGTCTTACACCTTATATAAATTTAGAAAGGATAGCCGATGGCGAAGTGGAAGGTCATGTCATCCTTCCATGAGAGACCGTTTCCGACTGTGCGCCAAACTTTGCTACCCCCGTCTTCGTAGAGACGCGTCGGGTCGTAAAGTTTGACACCAAAGTCCACGCGGAAAATCAGAATGCTGAAATCAAGACGAATACCTACGCCATAAGACCATGCAATCTGCCTGTAGAATTCATCCCAAAGGAAAACGCCGTGTTCCTGACCGGTATATTCGCGTATGGTCCATATATTTCCCGCATCGGTAAATGCCGCCAGTTCGATGAAGTTCCATACATGCCAGCGGTATTCAAGGTTCAAGTCGAGCCGAATATCACCTGCCTGCATATCATAAACCAGACCGCCTCCTGTACCTTTGAATCCGCCCGGACCGAGTGTGCGAGCCTGCCAACCGCGGACACTATTCGAGCCGCCGGAGAAATAGCGTTTCTCAAACGGAACAGAGGTAGCATTGAGATAAGGCACAACAATGCCCATACCGATATGATAAACCAACCGGTGGTCGGGCACAAGCACATGGTGGAACGTGAAGTTTGCATCCGCCTTCGCATACTGTGCGAACGGAATATTCCACAATACATATGCTCCCGCCTCATTCTTGTCCAATTTGGCGGCGGTACTAATGCCATAGAGCAAGTTACCTGCCGTTTCGATGGTGTATTGGAACTTGAGGTAGTTGCGGTTCGGCTTGAGTTGCTGACGGCTTGTATATATGCCGGTGTAGCTCCAGTCCACGATGAAGTGGTCTTCGTAACTGTATTTCAGCACGCTGGATTTGTTGATGATGTTCGTTTGGAACTCTTCCGATTTCCAGGGAAGATAGACGTAGTTGATGTCAATGATGTTGAATATATGCCGCCAGTGGGAATTGGGATTACGGCGAATCATATAGTAAAGTCCGGCACTGGCAATGTCGCGGATAAATTCATCCGGTCTGTTTTGGTATTGGAATGCCAGTTTGAGGTTCAGACTATTCGGGAAGAGCAGGCCAGCCTCTCCTTTAGCTTCGATGGCACGTCCTCCGTTCTGCCGCCATTCGTAACTGAACCGGCCGTTGAGCGAGAGTTCTTCTGCCCCACGGAAAATATTCCTGTTGATATATCCCAAGCCTGTTGCAATGCCCCAATCTCCGGCAGAGTAGGTGCCTTCAATCTCCGCAGAAACGCTATTGAGCTTGCTGCGTGAAATGGTGATGTGGCAATCAAGCAGGTCGTCACCAGCCGATTCAAACGAGATATCCACATACTTAATCGGTCCCAGTGCATTAAGCAAGGCATAGGAACGCTCCACTTTTTCCTCGTCAAAAATGTCTCCCGGCTTGAATTTGCAGTTCTTGCGCAACACTCTATGCCGTAGCAAAGGCTTGTCAATAAACGAATAGACATATTGGTTCTCTACATTTCGAGTCAGGACTTTGTCCGTTGGCAGGTGACGTGGATTATAGTCCATGTGGAAGCAAATCTGATTGATGCGATAGCGGGTATAAATCTTGCTGCGAGTTGAGTCCGGCAACTGGTCGGTGATATCCCGCATTTTCAGTTCCAATGCGACTTCGTGGGTGTTATAGGAACTGTCTGCGCGAAAGTCCAGCATTGATTTGTCAAAGTAAAAATACCCGTCATGGCGCATGGCAGAAGCAATGCGTTGTCGTTCGTTATCCAACGTTTCTGCACTAAACCTGTCGCCGTTATGAATGAGCGAGGCTTTGGAAAGTGCTGCCCTTTGCAAGTCATGTTGTGTCAGTTTTACCGTGTAATCGCGGATGTAATAGGGTTCATTGGCTTTGACCAGATAGGTCAGATTTACTTTGCGTTTCTTGACGACCGTTTGTGTATCCACTTCTGCATTGAAAAAGCCGCGGTTGAGCATGGCCTGTTCCAGTTGATTGATGGACACTTCGGTAAGTGAAGGATCATAAATAACCGGCGCTTCACCCATTTTATGGGCATTTTTGGCAAGGCGTTTTTTTGATTTTGTGGTGGTATCTGCAGGCGCAGTATTGTAGATATGGAGCTGAAGTTTCCAAAAGCCCAAAACCTCGGTATTTTGTTTCTGACGAAGATAATTACCCAGTCCCGTAGTGGATTCGTCTTTGCTGTCGAGAACTTTTACTTTGGCTTTGTTGAGCAGATACTCGTTTTCGGGCACATATTTAGTGGCGTTGCACCCTGCAAAAAGCACAACAAGACAGACCAAAAACGGCCTGATAACTGCCAATCTTATGTAATGTGCACAATACGGCATACTATAAATCGCGCAAAATTACAAATAATTTTGCACATATCCAAAAAAAGTTGTACTTTTGCAGCAAATTTTATGATTATGACCCATGTAAGCAAGGCTCAGATTAAGTTTGTACGCAGTTTACAGCTCAAAAAGTATCGCGATGAGCATGGACTTTTCGTAGCGGAAGGGGACAAGTGTATTGACGAACTCCGCAAGGGATTTGAGTTGGTGAATCTTTATCGCGAAGGAGAGAATGCCACGCGGACGGAAATCGAGCAAATGTCCGGCCTGAGAGCGCCGCAAGGCAGTATTGCTGTGTTCAAAAAGCAATCAGCAGTCAGTATTCAGTGTTCAGATTTGGTATTGGCACTTGACGGCATTCAGGATCCGGGCAATCTTGGAACAATCATTCGCACCTGCGACTGGTTTGGCGTAAAAGAGATTATCTGCTCGCCGGATACGGCAGACTGTTATAATTCGAAAGTCGTACAGGCAACAATGGGTGCTTTAGCGCGTGTAAACGTAACCTACATCGATTTAGTGCCTTTCTTACAGACAGAAAAGGCAAAAGGCACCAATATCTTCGGCACGTTGCTTGACGGGAAAAATATGTATGAAATGCTTTCGCCTTTCGACTTTGCGCAAAGCGGTCTTTCAACTATAATAATTATGGGAAACGAGGGTAATGGCATCTCCGATGCTGTCCGCCCATATATTACTCATCCACTTCGAATTCCGTCTTATCCCCCTGATGCTGAGACTTCCGAAAGTCTTAATGTCGCCATTGCTACTGCGATTGTCCTCGCCGAGTTCAGAAAGGCAAAAATATGATTATTATTCTTCTTGTCTCATACTTCTCTCGGCTTAATCACGCAATAATCACCCAATAATCACGCAATAATCACCCAATAAAGACAGTGGGAATCAGGCTTGAATTTTAAGGTTGAAGGTTTTGCGGTGGTAAGGCGTTATGCCGTGTTCTTTGATGGCGGCATAATGCGCCGGAGTGGGGTAGCCTTTGTTTTCCGCCCAGTGATATTGTGGAAATTCATCGTGCAGGCGAAGCATGTAATCGTCTCGGTAAGTTTTGGCGAGAATACTTGCGGCGGCGATAGAAAGGTATTTGCCGTCGCCTTTGACGATTGTGTTTGCAGGTATTTCAAGCAGACTGCCTTCCGGCACGTAAGGTTTCCATTTATTGCCGTCCACAATGATGTGTTCGGGCTGTGTGTGCAGTTTTGCGAGTGCACGCTGCATACCCAAAATACTGGCGTTGAGGATGTTTATGCGGTCTATTTCTTCGGCTGTCACTTCCGCGATAGCCCATGCCAAAGCATGGTTTTCAATAATCGGACGGAGTTCATAGCGCGTGCGCTCGTTGAGTTGTTTGGAGTCGTTGAGCCGATCCAAGCCGGTTTCAGCAAGCCAGGCAGAGTCCGCCGCTTCCGGCGGGAGAATGACAGCAGCCGCGAACACACTGCCTGCCAGTGGTCCGCGGCCTGCTTCATCACATCCGGCTTCCGGAATACCTTTTATATAATAAGGAAGTAAGGTCAATACTTCTCCGTTTGTTCTTTAACGGTTTTGTTTACGAAGTCGGCAAACTCCTGAATGGTCATTTGACCCTTTTCTTCGGCGCCTTGCTGACGAACGGAAACAAGACCTTGTTCAGCCTCTTTCTCGCCGACAATGAGCATGTACGGAATACGCTTGAGTTCGTTGTCACGAATCTTGCGGCCGAGTTTCTCGTTGCGGTCATCGACCAAAACACGCACGTCCTGTTGCTCAAGAATCTCTTTCACTTTCCATGCATAGTCGTTGCTCTTTTCCGAAATAGGCAATACCACAGCCTGATCGGGCGTGAGCCACAACGGGAACTTACCGGCGGTATGCTCAATCAGTACGGCTACAAAGCGCTCCATCGAACCGAACGGCGCACGGTGAATCATTACAGGGCGGTGCTTCTGGTTATCCTCGCCGACATACTCCAGCTCAAAGCGTTCGGGCAGGTTGTAATCCACTTGGATTGTACCCAACTGCCAGCGACGGCCGAGGGCATCTTTAACCATGAAGTCGAGTTTCGGACCATAGAATGCGGCTTCGCCGGTTTCTTCGCGGGCAGGCAGGTTCATCTCCTTGCAAGCCTCGCGGATGGCGTTCTCGGCGTGTTCCCACACCTCATCCGAACCAACATATTTCTCGTGGTTGTTCGGGTCACGAAGCGAAATCTGTGCCTCGTAGTTCTCGAAGTTCAAGGCTTTGAAGATGATATTGATAATCTCCATGACGCGGATAAACTCCTGCTTCACCTGGTCCTGACGGCAGAAGATATGCGCATCGTCCTGGGTAAACGAACGAACGCGGGTCAAGCCGTGCAATTCGCCGGACTGCTCATAGCGATAAACCGTTCCAAATTCGGCACAGCGGAAAGGCAGGTCTTTATAGGAACGCGGACTGTTTTTGAAAATCGCGCAGTGGTGGGGGCAGTTCATCGGCTTAAGCAGATACATCTCGCCCTCTTCCGGCGTGGTAATCGGCTGGAAGGAGTCTTTGCCGTAGTGATCCCAGTGACCGGAGGTCTCATAGAGCGTCTTCGACCCGATGTGCGGGGTGATAACCTGCTGATAGCCATAGCGTTTCTGAATACGTTTGAGGAAATCTTCCAGCCGCAAACGGAGAGCAGTGCCTTTCGGCAACCAAATAGGCAGACCTTTTCCGACCATATCGCTGAACATGAACAAATCCAGTTCCTTGCCTATTTTGCGGTGGTCACGTTTCTTCGCCTCTTCGAGTAAGGTCAGATATTCGTCCAACTGGGCTTTCTTCGGGAAAGAAATACCGTAGATACGCGTCATCATCGGGCGTTTCTCGTCGCCGCGCCAGTATGCAGCAGCGCAAGAGAGAACTTTCACCGCCTTAATCGGCTCTGTGCTCAACAAGTGCGGACCACGGCACAAATCCGTGAAGTTGCCTTGTGTATAGGTGGTAATGTGACCGTCTTCAAGTTCGCTGATTAATTCGCATTTATAACTTTGTCCCTTTTCGCCAAACCATTTGAGCGCGTCGGCTTTGGAAATGGATTTCTTGACGAGTTGCTCCTTCTTTGCGCGCAGTTCCATCATTTTGTTCTCGATGGCGGAAAAGTCGGAATCCTTGATTACCTGTCCCTCTGCGGGATAAACGTCATAGTAGAAGCCATTTTCAATCGCCGGACCGATTCCGAATTGAATACCCGGATAAAGTTCTTGCAAAGCCTCTGCCATTAAGTGCGAAGAGGTATGCCAGAATGCGTGCTTGGCCTCTTCGTCATCCCACTTGTGCAATTTTATTGCACAATCCGATTCTATAGGAGCATTCAACTCCTTAATCTCCCAGTCTTCGCCGACTTTGATACTTGCGACAAGGATATCCTGTGCCAGACGAGAGGAAATACTTTCTGCCACCTGCAACGGGGTGACGCCGTTTTCATACTCCCGAACCGAACCGTCGGGAAAAGTGATTTTAACCATATAATAAACCTACAAATGTTTATGTCCGTCCGGCTCACAACTGCCTTCAAGACGAAATATGTTATTTTGTTGTGATGTCATTTTTCAATTGCCCTGCAAAATTACAGTATTTTTTGTGAATACGCAAATTTTTATTCAAAAATGCAGTTATTTACAAAAAAAATGCAGAAAAATTTGTGTATATGAAAAAAAAGCAGTACTTTTGCAGCCGATTTCGGAAAAACCGAAGTATGTTTCGCGGAGTAGAGCAGTGGTAGCTCGTCAGGCTCATAACCTGAAGGTCGGTGGTTCGATCCCATCCTCCGCAACCAAGAGAGCTTTGGCTCTCTTTTTTGTTATCATAACTCACAAGCTCCCAAATCCGGCAAAAATTGCGAAAAAACTATGTTTTTATTTGCGTACATAAAAACTTTTTTGTACCTTTGCGCGCTATTTTGTAAAATGTGATAATATGGACTATAAGTTCGAGCCTATGTTTCAGCTCGGTAAGGATGAGACCGAGTATTATCTGCTGACCAAAGACCACGTCTCGGTTGGCGAGTTTGAAGGACATCAAATGCTGAAAGTTGAGCCGGAAGGATTGACCAAAATGGCGCAGCAGGCGTTCCACGACGTTAGTTTCATGTTGCGTCGCAGTCACAATGAGCAGGTCGCAAAGATTCTGCGTGACCCCGAGGCAAGTGCCAATGACAAGTATGTGGCGCTGACATTCCTGCGTAACGCCGAAGTGTCTGCCAAAGGACAACTGCCGCTTTGCCAAGATACCGGTACCGCGATAATCCATGGCGAAAAAGGCCAGCAGGTCTGGACGGGTTTCTGTGACGAAGAAGCTTTGAGCGAGGGCGTTTACAATACTTATACGCAATGCAATCTGCGTTACAGCCAGAATGCGCCGCTCAACATGTACGACGAGGTGAACACCAAGTGCAACCTTCCCGCACAGATTGACCTTGAGGCAACCGAAGGGATGGAATATCGTTTCCTCTGCGTGACCAAAGGTGGCGGTAGCGCCAACAAAACCTATTTGTATCAGGAAACCAAAGCCCGCATCCAGAATCCAGGAACACTTATTCCGTTCCTTGTTGAGAAGATGAAGAGCCTCGGCACGGCCGCTTGTCCGCCGTATCATATTGCGATTGTCATTGGTGGCACAAGTGCCGAGAAGAACCTGTTGACGGTCAAACTCGCTTCGACACACTACTACGACAGTCTGCCGACAACCGGAAACGCTTCAGGTCGTGCTTTCCGCGATGTAGAACTGGAGAAACAGCTCCTGCAAGAGGCGTACAAGATTGGCTTGGGTGCACAATTCGGCGGTAAGTATATGGCTCACGATGTGCGGGTGATTCGTCTGCCGCGTCATGGCGCAAGTTGCCCGATCGGCTTGGGCGTCAGCTGCTCCGCAGACCGCAATATCAAGTGCAAAATCAACAAAGACGGTATCTGGATTGAGAAGATGGACAACAATCCCGGCAGTCTCATTCCGGCTGAACTCCGTCAGGCAGGCGAAGGCGATGCCGTTCGTATCGACCTCAACCAGCCGATGAAAGATGTTTGTGCTATTCTGACAAAATACCCGATTGGCACACGCCTTTCGCTCAATGGAACCATCATCGTCGGCCGTGACATCGCTCACGCAAAAATCAAAGCGCGTTTGGATGCCGGTGAACCGATGCCCGAATACCTCAAGAATCATCCGATTTACTATGCAGGTCCCGCAAAGACGCCGAAAGGTATGCCTTGCGGTTCGATGGGACCGACCACAGCAGGCCGTATGGATCCCTATGTGGATGAGTTCCAAGATCACGGCGGCAGCCTGATTATGCTGGCAAAGGGCAATCGCTCCATTGATGTGACCAACGCTTGCCAGAAGCACGGAGGTTTCTACCTCGGTTCGATTGGAGGACCGGCTGCAATCCTGGCGCAGAACAATATCAAATCCATTGAATGCGTCGAATATCCCGAATTGGGAATGGAAGCAATCTGGAAGATTGAGGTGGAGAATTTCCCGGCATTCATTTTGGTGGATGACAAAGGTAACGATTTCTTCAAACAACTCAAACCCTGTGCCGGCTGCACAATCCTGTAATCTTGAAATCAAATAACAACGATAGTTTCTGGCGGCGGATACTTTACAAGTATCGTCTGAGCATAATGAATGAAGACACATTCACCGAGATTTGGCACACAAGGCTGAGTCGCATGAGTGTCTTTGTGATTTTAATTTTGCTCTTTGTGCTTACGCTCGGACTGTATTCGGCGCTTATCTTCTACACGCCAATCCGAAATATCCTCCCTGGATATTCTGAAAGTATCCGTCAGCGCCTGATTGACGAATCAAAGCGTGTGGATTCACTTGGAACAACCCTCGAATTGCAGACGAAGTATCTCTCCGTTGTTCGGGATATTGTGGCGGGCGAAGTGAAGTCCGATACGGTCCAAAGCCTTGACTCCATGCAGATAATCATGCGGGAGCGCCTGCTGGAGGCGCGAAACGAAGCGACTGCGGAGTTTATGGCGCAATACGAGGAGAAGGAACGCGATAACCTGCAATTGTTTGATGTACAGCAGACCGCGCCGTCTATTACGTTCTTCCGGCCTGCCCACGGAGTTGTTCTGAAGCACTATAATGCCGATAGCCAGCAGTATGGAGTGGAAATACAGACTCCGGTCAATGAGAATGTGACGGCTGTGCTGGCGGGAACGATTGTGCACATTGATTACAGGCTGAATAATACTTTCACGGTCTTTGTGCAACATCAGACGTATCTTTCTGTTTACGGAAATATAGATAAGGTGCTGAAACGCGTCGGTGATGCCTTGCAGGCGGGTGAAACAATCGGCATTGTTTCGGAGCAGTTCCCGTTGTACTTCGAACTTTGGCAGCGCGGAAAGAGCATCAACCCGGAGGAAGTAATCATTTTTTAAGTGAAGAAACGGTTAGGCATATTAGGCAGTACAGGTTCGATTGGAACGCAGACCTTGGATGTGGTTCGGCATAATCCCGAACGCTTTGAGGTTTATGCCATTTGCGCCAATCGAAATGCGGATTTGCTGGTTCAGCAGGCGCACGAATTTCATCCCGAAGTCGTTTGTATTGCGGACGAATCGCTCTACGAAACGGTCAAATCGCAACTCGAATCGCTCAACTGCAAAGTTTGGGCGGGAGCCGATGCCATTGCACAAATGGTTACTTTCCCGAGTATTGATATCGTGGTGGCGGCGATGGTCGGCTATGCCGGTTTGCGTCCGACGATTGAGGCTATCAAGGCGGGTAAAACGATTGCTTTGGCGAACAAGGAAACGCTTGTGGTTGCCGGAGAATTGATTTGCGAACTGGCACAGGAATATCATACACCCATTTTGCCTGTCGATAGCGAGCATTCAGCCATTTTCCAATCCATTGTCGGCGAACAGAACAACGAAATAGAGAAGATTCTGCTGACTGCTTCCGGCGGCCCGTTTAGAACCTTTTCGCACGAGCAAATGTCTGCTGTTACCGCTGCCGATGCCCTCAAACACCCGAATTGGGACATGGGTGCGAAGATTACGATTGACTCCGCGTCTATGATGAACAAAGGCTTTGAGGTTATTGAGGCAAAGTGGCTCTTTGGTGTGCCTGCGGACAAAATCCAAGTCTTGGTACATCCGCAGTCGATTGTGCATTCCGCTGTCCAGTTTGCTGATGGAGCTATCAAAGCGCAGCTTGGTGCGCCTGATATGCGTTTGCCGATTCAGTATGCCTTGACGTATCCCGAGCGTCTGCAAACGGACTTCCCGCGGGTGGATTTGTTTGAACTTGGTGCGTTGACGTTTGAAAAGCCCGATTTGGCGCGCTTCCCCAACTTGCGGCTGGCATATGAGGCAATCGCCAAAGGCGGTAACATGCCTTGTGTCCTCAATGCTGCCAACGAAGTCGTTAATCTGGCTTTCCGTGAAAACCATTGCGGCTTCCTGCAAATGAGTGACATCATTGCAGAAACAATGAACAGGACTTCCTTTATTGCCAAGCCTGATTATGACGATTATGTGGCTTCCGACAGCGAAGCGCGCAAAATTGCTATTGCTTTGTTGTCCGGTTACGGCAACGAGACGGCAACGGGACGGCAACGGGACGGCAACGGGAGCCATTTGTAATTAGATATAAATACAAGTATGATACAAGCATTACAGTTGATTTTAGCCCTCTCATTTCTCGTGGTAATTCACGAACTCGGGCATTTTACTTTTGCGAAGATTTTCCACGTCCGTGTGGAGAAGTTTTATATGTTCTTCAATCCCAAATTCTCGATTTTCCGTGCGAAGAAATTCGACGGCAAGTGGCATTTCAAGTTCTTTGCCAAGAACGTGACTGAAGACGACGAGTGGGCACAACATCCTGAAAATACGGAGTGGGGTATTGGTTGGATTCCTTTCGGCGGTTATTGCGCCATTGCCGGAATGGTGGACGAAACCCACTCAAGCGAGGAAATGGAAAAGACTCCTCCGCAAGATTGGGAATTCCGCTCAAAGAACGTCTGGCAGCGGTTCTGCATCATCATCGGCGGTATTCTTGTTAACTTTGTAGCTGCGTTGGTGATATTTGGTGCGTTGCTGTTCCGTTATGGCACGGATTCGCTGCCGTTGCGCAATGTCGATAGCGGATTGTATTTCTCGGAACTCATGCAAGGCGAGGGCTTTGAGCAGCATGATAAAATATTGACTGTAAACGGTCAGGAGCCGGAAGATATCTCCGATGTAACACAATGGATAATTATTGAGGGCAAACGCGATGTCGTTGTTTTGCGTGGTTCGGACACTGTCTGCTTGGAAATGTCAGAAGACCTCGGGACACGCTATCTCGCCGTGCAAAATGAGTTTGACCGCCAGGAGCGTGAAAAAGTGCGTAATGACAAGTCATACAACAAGCGTTCATATGTTTTGATGACGGAGTATATTCCGTATATTGTTGACTCTGTTATGCCCGAACAGGCAGCATACTATGCCGGCATTCAGCGTGGCGATAGCGTAGTTGCGGTCAATGGCATCGAAACCCCGTGTCAGGTTGAAGTGATTAACGAACTTGTCAAACATCCTTGCGACAGCGTCACTATTGACTTTTACCGCAACGGAGAACGCCTGCAAACGCGAATGTTCCTTGGCGATCAGGCCAAAATGGGAACGTTTGTCAAAACCAAGTATCATTTGTTCCCGATTGAGCATAAAAGTTACACGTTTTGGGAGTCTGTTCCTGCCGGCATCAAATACGGCTGGGATTTGCTGGTGGTTTATGTCAAGCAGTTCCGACTTGTCTTTACAAAAGAAGGCGCACAGTCTGTCGGTGGTTTTGGAGCCATTGGAAATATGTTCCCGAATTTCTGGAATTGGTATGCTTTTTGGCACATGACGGCGTTCCTGTCGCTTATTTTGGCGTTCATGAACTTCCTTCCTATTCCTGCTTTGGATGGTGGATACATCCTCTTCCTGTTAGTGGAAGCCGTCACCCGCCGCAAACCGAGCGACAAGTTCCTCGAGAAAGCGAACGAATTCGGATTCTGGATACTAATCCTTCTGCTTGTTTTCGCAAACGGTAATGATATTTTGAAATATTTCTTCATGTAATATGGCAGACTATTTTGTTCACGAGAGTTCGTACGTTGATGATGGTTGCGTCATCGGTAAAGGTACCAAGATTTGGCATTTCAGCCACATAATGTCCAATTGCACGATTGGTGAGGATTGTAATATCGGTCAGAACGTGGTTATTTCGCCGGACGTAGTGCTTGGCAGAAACTGCAAGATTCAGAACAACGTCTCTGTTTATACGGGTGTAAGGTGCGAGGACGATGTCTTTCTTGGTCCGTCTATGGTATTTACAAACGTCATCAATCCGCGGGCTGCTGTCAGCCGCAAACATGAATACCGCGAGACGATAATCCGTCGTGGAGCATCTGTTGGCGCGAATGCCACAATAGTTTGCGGACACGAACTGGGCGAATACTGCCTCATTGGAGCCGGTTCTGTGGTAACAAAGGATGTTCCCGCTTATGCGCTGATGGTTGGTAATCCCGCTCGGCAAATAGGCTGGGTGAACAAGAACGGCGACAAAGTTGCCACATTGGAGGAAGCAAAAAAGTAAACCTTATGATACAACGAATTCAATCTCTTTATTTATTGTTTATTGTCATTCTTGGCACGCTGTTGTTTTTTGTGCCGGTGATACAGTTTACCACGATGCCGGACGAGCCGGTTCAGCGGATGTTTGAACTGGGGGCTGTCGGCATGGACGAAATCACACCGGATATGGAAAACCTCTATCTGGACACGCTCACGCTGAAAGGTATTTGGGGCTTGACGCTGACAACGGTACTTATCCCGTTGCTGGCGCTGTTGGATATATTCATGTATCGCAGGCGCATTTTGCAGGCGAGATTGAATATCTTTCTTGCGCTGTTATGTCTGGGCTATTACGGCATTTTATATGTGTATATTTGGTTCGCGCAAATGAACTTCAATTTGGATTGGAACCTTTATTTCTGGGCATGTATTCCGCTTATATGCTTTGTGCTGACGCTTGGCGCTACGCGCAGAATACTGAAGGACGAAGCTCTTGTTCGTGCAGCCGACCGCATACGCTAATTGAAATGATAGAATGATAAAATGATAGAATGATATGACTATTCAATTTCTCGGAGCTGCTGAAGAAGTAACGGGCAGCAAACATCTTCTAACTACCGATTCCGGCAAGCGTATTTTGCTGGATTGCGGTATGTATCAGGGAAAAGGCATGGAAACGGATGCCGCAAACCGTGACCTCGGTTTTGACCCGACGACAATTGATTACGTCATTCTCACTCATGCGCACATTGACCACTCCGGCTTGATTCCTTATATTTGGCGGCTCGGTTTTCGTGGAGACGTGCTTTGTACGCCTGCCACGCGTGACCTTTGCGCAATCATGTTCCAGGATACGGCATTTATTCAGGCGCAGGATGTGCGTTGGTACAATAAGAAAATGGACCGTCTCCACAAGCCGAAAATCACACCGCTTTACGATTCCAATCACGCTGAGCGTTGTATGCGGCTCTTTATGACAATCGGCTACGAACGCCGTTATCGTCTTTATGACGATGTGTATGTCACCTTCACCAATTCCGGTCACATGCTTGGCTCCGCTGTTGTTACGTTGGAAGTCCGCAAGAAATCAGGCGAGTGGGTTACGATTGCCTATACCGGCGATATAGGCCGTGAGAAAAGTCACATTCTTTGTTCGCCGAAACCTTTCCCGAAATGCGATTACCTCATTTGTGAATCAACATACGGAAATCGCCTGCATGACGATACACTTGTTAGCGAGGAGCAATTGCTTGGCGTCGTGGATGATACGTGCGTCTATAAGAAAGGCAAACTCTTGATACCTTCTTTCTCGGTGGGCAGAACGCAGGAGATTGTTTATGTGCTCAACCGGCTGTACAACGATGGACGTTTGCCGCACATTAAGGTTTATGTCGATTCTCCTTTGTCCGTGAACGCAACGCATATTTTCCGCATGTATATGGACGAATTGAACGAAGAAGTGCAGGATTCCATGCGTTTTGACGATGACCCGTTTGGCTTTAATACACTCAAGTATATAACGGATATCCGTGAGTCCAAAGCTTTGAACCACAGTGATGAGCCGTGTATTATCATTTCGGCTTCCGGAATGTTGGAGGCGGGACGAATCAAGCACCATGTGGCCAATCACATCGACGACCCAAGCACAACGATTCTCATTGTCGGCTATTGTACGCCGACTTCATTAGGCGCACGCATTCAAGACCCGAACAGAAAGTGGATTTCTATTTTTGGCTACGACCATCGAATCAAAGCCCAAATTACCAAGATTGAAGGCTTCTCCGGTCATGGTGACTGGCGCGAGATGCTGCACTATTTGACTTCAAGTGTGGATGTTGAGCAAGTAAGGCATACATTCATCGTGCATGGTGAACCGGATGCGCAGTCTGAATACAAGGACCATCTGTATGAATCCGGCTTCCGGAATATTTCGATTCCGCACAAAGGTGAACTGGTAGAATTGTAAAAGAACAAATGCTAAATGAGCATAGACGAACTATATACTATTTTATATAAAGGAGTTGCTTTCCGTCCTTCAGACGAAGCATTGGAACGTGTCAGAAACAGTTATGCTTTTTTGCGTGAATTTGCGAAGGACAAAGTTATTTATGGCATCAACACCGGTTTCGGTCCTATGGCGCAGTGGCGGGTAGAGGATGACCATCTCAAGGAACTGCAGTATAATATTATCCGTTCGCACGCAACCGGTGCCGGCAAACCGCTTGCCGATGATTATGTGCGTGCCGCCATGTATGCGCGTCTTGGCAGCTTCCTGCAAGGGAAGAGTGGGGTACATGAGGACATTGTCCACTTGCTGACAGCGTTTCTTAATCGTGGCATTATACCTTTTATTCCAGAGCACGGCAGTGTTGGTGCTTCCGGTGACCTTGTTCAATTGGCGCACATTGCCCTTTGTCTTATCGGGGAAGGAAAAGTACACTATCGCGGCGAATGGCTTCCGGCGGGCGAAGTACTAGCGAATGAGGGTTTACAACCGATAAATATCTATATTCGCGAGGGTTTGAGTGCCACCAATGGTACAAGTGTCATGACCGGAATTGCGGCTGTTAACCAGCTTCACGCAGAGAATCTGCTCCGGTTGGCGGTACTTTCTTCGGTGTGGATGAATGAGATTGCTGCCTCGTATGACGACCTTATGTCCGAACCGTTAAACGCTTGCCGTCGCCATTCGGGACAAATACGCATCGCTGAACAAATGCGTGAACTCGCAGCCGGCAGCCGGCGTTTGCAGCAGCGTGAACACGCGCTCTACAACGGCGGTCACACGGAGCAGGTCTTCAAAGACAAAGTACAGCCCTATTACAGTCTTCGTTGTACGCCGCAGATTCTTGGTCCGATTCTCGAAACGCTGGATAACGCACATCGTGTAATTGACGGGGAACTGAATGCGGCAAGTGACAATCCGATTATTGACTTTGAAACGCGGAACGTTTATCACGGAGGCAACTTCCACGGCGATTATATCTCGTTGGAGGAAGACAAGGTTAAGATTGCTTTGGTGCGCCTTGTCATGACGGCGGAGCGGCAGCTGAACTACCTTATGCATGACCGCATCAATGGTATATTGCCGCCATTTCTGAATCGTGGAACGCTTGGCTTGCATTACGGTATGCAGGCAATGCAGTTTACGGCCACAAGCACAACGGCGGAGTGTCAGACCTTGGCGATGCCGAATTATGTGCATTCCATTCCGAACAATAACGACAATCAGGATATAGTTTCTATGGGCACCAACACAGCGGAGTTGTGTGCCAAAGTGATAGACAATGCTTATCAGGTGATTGCAATACTCTTTATGGCGTTGGCGCAGGCTACGGACTGCCTTGATATCCGCAGTCAGCTTGCTCCTGCAACCGGCAGGGCTTATGATGAACTCCGGACGTTTGTTCCCGAACTTGTTACGGATCGTCCGCATTACGACGAAATCGTCCGGGTCATTGATTTCCTCCGCCACAGAGGATAAAACATAAGTAAGGTACAAAAAATGAGTGAACGTAAAAGCACCTCCTTTTCTTCGAAGGTAGGTTTGATTATGGCGGCAGCTGGTAGTGCTGTCGGTTTGGGTAATATCTGGAAATTTCCGTACATCGCCGGTGAGAACGGTGGAGGAGCATTTTTGATTGTATATCTGCTGTGTGTATTGTTGTTCGGTATGCCGCTGATAATGACGGAGTTTCTTATCGGTAAGCGTTCCGGCAAGAGTGCTTTCGGGGCTTTTCGCGCCTTGAATGGCAATGACCGTTGGCAATGGCTCAGTTGGCTGTGTATGATGACGGCGTTCATTATCATGGGTTTTTATTTCGTGGTGACCGGATGGTGCTTCAATTATCTTTTTGAGGCGGTTAGGCATACCTTTGACGGCTTTGGTACGGAGGCGTTGACAGCTCATTTCGCCACTGTTTCTTCGAATACGCCGAGAATGATTGGTTTCAGTCTGCTGCCGGTAGTGCTTACAGCGGCGGTACTTTGGTTTGATGTGAATACGGGTATTGAGCGCTTGAGCAAACTGCTGATGCCGTTATTGTTGCTGATGATGTTGCTCATGGCGGGGCGTGTGCTGATGCTGGATGGAAGTAATGTCGGTATGCGTTTCTTTTTCCAGACGGATTTTTCCAAAATCACGCCGAAAGTAATCATGGAAGCGATGGGACAATGTTTCTTCAGCCTTTCTATCGGTATGGGAGCTTTGATAACATACGGAGCCTATATGCCTAAATCGCAGAATGTAACGGGAACATCTGTTCAGGTTATTATCCTTGATACATTGGTCGCCATTTTAGCCGGAATTATCATTTTCCCTGCTGTTTTCGCCTTTGGATTTAATCCTGCCGAAGGACCGCAACTGGTGTTTGTGGTCTTGCCGGCTATTTTTGAGCAGATGTCGTTCTCATGGTTCAGCGGTGTCTTGTTTTTTTCCTTGCTGTGTATTGCTGCGTTGACTTCTACCATTTCATTGATGGAAGTGGCGGTGGCGTTTGTTTGTGAAGCAAGTGAAGCCTTTGCCAATAATGGAAAGAAAAAGCATGGTAAGGCGTTTAACCGTCACCAGAGCGTATTGATTGTCTCGGCATTGGTTGGTGGGCTGATTGTGCTTTGTGTGCTTTCAATGACGGGTGCTTTCAGCGGGCTGACCTTCTTCGGGCATAACCTCTTTGAGTGGTTTGACGAGGTGACAGCTTGTATTATGTTGCCGATAGGAGCGTTGGGAATGTCTTTGTTTGTTGGCTGGTGTCTCCCGAAGAATGGAGAAAAAGGCGTTTTGCATGCGGATAAGGGCATTAAGCGTTGGTTTAGGAAGATTTACATTTTCGTTTTGCGTTGGCTTGTTCCCATAGCGATTATTCTCATTTTCCTCAACAGCCTGGGCGTTCTTTGATTACGTATTTCTGATTATATTTCTGATTACGTATTTCTTATTGTATATCTCAGATTCCCTTTCCTGCATCTGTTTTCTATTATTGTTCCTTTTCCTCGACGAAACATTTACGATAGATTTACGTTAGATTTACGATACATTAACGATGCATTTACGATACATCACAGGACTCATACAGGATAATTATATACGAGAAGAACCTGATTTTTGTCATTCTATAATAGGCGCACGTATAGAAAAAACCTGATTATTTCTTGGTTCTACTAGGCAGATTGGCAGAAAACCCGGAAACCCGATTTCTCTGATTCCTCTAATTCTCTGAACTAATCTGAATTATTCTAATTAATCTGATTCTTCTGGTTCTTCGCCCAACCCGATAAAAATAAAAAGTTTTCAACCTGAGATTGATTGAAACCTGAACTTGGGTAACCATAGTATATAATTATCCTCATACAGCGACAATATTTTATATATTATATACAAATTAAGCGCACTTTCGAATGTGAGTGCGCTTAATTTTATCTAAAAGGAAGTGGTCTTTTACTTCTCATCTTCAACCGCTGCCTGAGCTGCTGCGAGGCGTGCGATAGGAACGCGGAACGGCGAGCAGGAAGCGTAGTTCATGCCAACGCGGGCGCAGAACTTAACGCTGCTCGGTTCACCACCATGTTCGCCGCAGATACCGGTACGCAATCCCGGACGAACGGCACGACCTTTTTCTACCGCCATCTTAATGAGTTGGCCAACACCTTTCTGGTCAAGTACCTGGAATGGATCCACTTTCAGAATCTTCTTCTCCAAGTATGCCGGCAGGAACGAAGCAATATCGTCACGGCTGTAACCAAAGGTCATCTGTGTCAGGTCATTTGTACCGAAGCTGAAGTATTGAGCCTCTGTAGCAATGCGGTCTGCGGTCAGAGCGGCACGCGGAATCTCAATCATCGTACCAATCTCGAACTCAACCTCAATGCCATACTCTGCAAATACTTCTTTCGCTACCTTTTGGATAATCTCTTTCTGCTGTTTCAGCTCGTACAGAATACCAATCAGCGGAACCATGATTTCCGGCATTGGGTTCTTGCCTTCTTTCTTCAGTTCGCAAGCGGCGCTCAAGATAGCGCGGGTCTGCATAGCGGTAATCTCCGGGAACGTGATACCCAGACGGCAGCCACGGTGACCGAGCATCGGGTTGTTCTCTGCCAATGAAGCAACACGTGTTTGGATTTCCTCTACAGAAACGCCCATTTCCTTAGCCATTTGCTCCTGACCCTTGATATCATGAGGAACGAACTCATGCAAAGGAGGATCGAGCAGACGGATATTCACCGGACAACCGTCCATAGCTTCGAGAATGCCCTTGAAGTCAGCTTTCTGGTAGGGCAGGAGCTTCGCCAATGCTTTCTCACGACCGGCAGCGTCTTTGGCAAGAATCATTTCGCGCATGGCGATAATCTTCTTGTCCTCGAAGAACATATGCTCCGTACGGGTCAGACCGATACCCTTGGCACCAAATGCGCGTGCTACACGTGCATCGTGCGGTGTATCAGCGTTGGTACGAACTTGCAGACGGGTATATTTGTCGCAAAGGTCCATGAGCGCCTTGAAGTCGCCACTCAGTTCGGCTGCCTTCGTCGGAATCTCACCGGCATAAACTTGACCGGTCGAACCGTTCAGCGAGATATAATCGCCCTCTTTATAGGTCACGCCTTCAATCTTAACGGTCTTGGCCTTGTAATCCACCTGGATGGCACCTGCACCCGAAACGCAGCACTTACCCATACCACGAGCCACAACGGCTGCGTGAGAGGTCATACCGCCGCGTGCGGTCAGAATACCTTCGGCTGCAGACATACCTGCGAGGTCTTCAGGACTGGTCTCGATACGAACCATGATTACCTTGTGACCGTTCTGATGCCACTCTTGTGCATCGTCAGCGTGGAACACGATTTGTCCGCAAGCAGCACCCGGAGAAGCGGGCAGACCTTGCGTAATCACTTTTGCTTTCTTCAGCGCGTCCTTGTCGAAAACAGGGTGGAGCAGTTCGTCCAACTTCTGCGGCTCGCAGCGCAGGATAGCTTCCTTCTCGCTGATAACGCCTTCACGAACAAGGTCCATGGCGATCTTCACCATTGCAGTTCCGGTACGTTTACCGTTACGGGTCTGGAGGAACCAGAGTTTGCCTTCCTGTACGGTAAACTCCATGTCCTGCATGTCGCGGTAGTGGTCCTCCAACTTCTGCTGGATGCTGTTCAACTCAGCGTACAGCGCCGGCATAGCCTCTTCCATGGACGGGAACTTCGATGCACGCTCAGCTTCGCTGATGCCTTGCAGCGCTGCCCAACGGCGGCTGCCTTCGAGTGTGATTTGTTGCGGGGTACGGATACCGGCTACAACGTCCTCACCTTGTGCGTTCACCAGATACTCACCGTTGAACAGGTTCTCACCCGTAGCGGCGTCACGGCTGAAGCAAACACCCGTAGCGGATGTTTCGCCCATGTTACCGAATACCATTGCCATTACGCTAACGGCTGTTCCCCATTCGTCAGGAATTCCTTCCATCTTACGATAGAGAATGGCACGCTCGTTCATCCAGCTGCGGAATACGGCGCAGATGGCTCCCCAGAGTTGCTCAATCGGGTTTGTCGGGAAATCGCTGCCGGTTTGCTCTTTAATAGCCGTTTTGAAGCGGGCAACAAGCAGTTTCAACTCTTCTACATTCAGGTCCTTGTCGAGTTTGATGTGACGAATCTCTTTCACCTCGTCAATAATCTTCTCGAACGGGTCAATGTCGGTTTTGTTCACCGGTTTCATACCAAGCACTACGTCACCGTACATCTGTACGAAACGGCGGTAGCTGTCATACACGAAGTGCGGGTTTTGCGTCTTCACGCACATGCCTTCAGCCACTTCGTCGTTCAAACCGAGGTTGAGGATAGTGTCCATCATACCGGGCATTGAAGCGCGTGCGCCGGAACGAACGGATACCAGCAGCGGGTTCTTCGGGTCACCGAACTTGCAGTTCATCAGAGACTCAATGTGCTTTACGGCAGCCATTACGTCGTCATTTAGGAGTTGCATAATCTTCTCCTGACCAACTTCGTAATACTCGTTGCAGACATCAGTAGTGATGGTGAATCCCGGAGGAACGGGAACACCCACGAGGTTCATTTCGGCGAGGTTTGCACCTTTTCCGCCTAACTCTTCACGCATCTTAGCGTTACCTTCGGCTTTACCGTTACCGAAGGTGTAAACACGTTTTTTCTGTTCCATTAGTAATATTGATTTATTTTGTTTGTTGTCGTAAATGTCTTTTTTTGAAATCAGCCCGCAAAAGTACAACTTTTTTCGGACATATACAAATATTTTTACACAATTTTGGCAGGATTGAGTTTTTCGCGTATTTTTATATATATTAAGGTGTCCTTTTTCGCAAACGCAATCTGCACATAGCCCATGCCGATTCCGACTTTCGTGGTTGGCAGCATAATGCCCGAAGTTACATGTCCGATAGTGTTGCCCGCTTCGTCGCAAATCTCATAGCCGTTACGCGGAATAGCGCGTTCCAGACACTCGAAATGCACGAGTTTGCGTGTTAAACCTTCGGCTTTCTGCTTCAGCAGGAACTCCTTGTCGATAAAGTCTTTGGCATCGAACTTCACAATCCATCCGAGACCGGCTTCCAACGGCGAAGTCGTATCGTCAATGTCATGTCCGTAGAGGCAGTACCATTTTTCCAGGCGCAACGAATCGCGTGCGCCCAAACCAATCGGAGCAAGCCCGTATTCCTTGCCGACCTCAAACAGCGCATTCCATATCTGGATGCCGTCTTCTTTCTTGAAATAGAGCTCAAATCCGCCTGCGCCGGTGTAGCCTGTATTGCTCAATAAAACGCCTTGAATGCCTGCGAATGACCATTCGCGGAAAGAATAATAGGGTATCGCACTCAAATCCGCGTCTGTCAGCTTCTGCAACATCTCTGTCGCTTTCGGTCCCTGAACAGCCAACTGACCGTATTTGTCGCTCGCATTCTCAAGCTTCACGTCCGCATTTGCAAAGCGTTCGTCATGCACTTTGTTCACCCACGCCCAATCTTTATCTATGTTGCCGGCATTGACCACAAGCAGATATTTGGTCGTCGAATACTTATAGACAATCAGGTCATCCACGATTCCGCCTTTTCCGTTCGGGAAGCAGGTGTATTGTGCCTTGCCTGCGTCGAGTTTGTTGATGTCGTTGGTGGTGATGTATTGCAGGAAATCAGCGGCATTGGCGCCTTTTACCCAGAACTCGCCCATGTGGCTGACATCAAACACGCCGACGCCTTCACGGACAATGCGGTGTTCTTCCTGAATGCCGGTAGGATACTGAATAGGCATATTAAAGCCTGCAAACTCTGCCATTCTTGCGCCGAGCGCGATATGAACGGCAGTAAATGGTGTTTCTTTTAGCATTTTTCTATGATTTTAAGGATTACATTCTTAGCAGCTTCCATACTTTGTATGGGCAGATATTCAAACCGGCTGTGGAAGTTCTCGCCTCCGGCAAAGATATTCGGGCAGGGTAGGCCTTCGAACGACAGCCTTGCACCGTCCGTTCCGCCGCGGATGGGCTGTACTTTCGGCGTTACGCCCACTTCCTTCATTGCTTCTTCCACAAGCGTCACGATATGCATTACCGGCTCCACTTTCTCGCGCATGTTGTAGTATTGGTCGCGCAGCACAATCTCTGCTGTGCCTTCGCCGTATTCGCGGTTGACTTTGCGAACCAGGTGTTCCATTTCGCGTTTGCGGCTCTCGAAGCGTGCACGGTCATGGTCGCGGATGATATAGTTCAGCGTCGTTTCCTCAACGGTTCCGCTCATGCCGACAAGGTGATAGAATCCCTCATAATCTTGCGTGTGTTCCGGCGTTTCCCAGCGCGGCAGCATAACCGCCAACTGGAACGCAATACGCATGGAGTTGAGCATCTTGTGATAACCATAACCCGGATGAACATTCACGCCGTGAACGATAATCTTGCACGCGGCAGCATTGAAGTTCTCAAACTCCAGTTCGCCGATTGCGCCACCGTCCATCGTATAGGCAAAATCGCAGCCGAACTTCGCCACGTCAAAATGGTCTGCACCTTGTCCGATTTCCTCGTCCGGCGTGAAACCTACACGGATTGTGCCGTGCTTGATTTCGGGATGTTGCACCAGATACTCGCAGGCGGTTACAATCTCCGCAATTCCGGCTTTGTCGTCTGCGCCGAGCAGCGTTTTGCCGTTGGTGACGATAATGTCATTGCCTTTGTAGCGCAGAATTTCGGGATATTTGACGGTCTCCAAAACGATATTTTCTTCCTCGTTCAGAACGATGTCTTTTCCGTCGTAGTTCTTCACAATCCGTGGCTGTACGTGTTTGCCGCTTGCATCCGGCGAAGTGTCCATATGTGCAATGAAACCAACTACCGGTTTGCCTTCCATGTTTGCCGGCAATGTTGCCGTAATATAGCCGTTTTCATCCAGTTCCACTTCCTGCAAACCGATGGCTTTCAGTTCGTCGCGCAAGTACTTTGCAAACTCAATCTGCCCTGGCGTAGAGGGTGTAAGATTGGTGTTCTCGTCCGAAGTCGTGCAGAAACTCACGTACTTCAAAAATCTGTCCGTTATATTCATACAGTTGTCATTTTGTCAAGTTCGTTATTTGCAAAAGCCAAAATATTGTCTATTACCGCGTCGCACATCGCTTTGCGTCCTTCCCAGGTGCCTGTCCCGATATGGGGCACAAGCAGCACATTGTCCAGTTCTTTCAGTTCCTCGCTTATTTCCGGCTCATGCTCATACACATCCAGAGCCGCACCGGCTATCCACTTTTCACGGAGTGCTTTGGCTAACATTTTCTCATCCACATGTGCGCCGCGGGCGGTATTGATAAGGAATGTGTCCGGCTTCATCATCTTCAGTTCCTGTTCGCCGATTAAATGATGCACTTCCGTTGTGTAGGGTAGATTCAGACTTACATAATCCGCCGTCTGCAGCAGTTCGTCTTGCGAAACATATGTTGCCGTTATTCCTGCTTTGTCAAGGACTTCCTGCGGTACAATATTTCTGTTGTGATACACAATCTTCATTCCGCACGCAATCGCCCTTCGTGCCACGGAACGGCCGATATTTCCCATGCCGATGATGCCTAATGTCTTGCCGTACAGCGAATGCCCGAGATTGCGCAGCAAACCGAATTCCACTTTCCCGTCTCGTATTCCTCTGTCTAGTTCTGCTGTCCGCCGCGCAATGCCCATAATCAACGCCATGCATAGTTCTGCGGTCGGCTCGATAACAGGCTGTGGCGTATTCGTGACTAAAATCCCGCGTTTGCGGCATTCTGCAACATCAATATTGTCATATCCCACGCCGAATTGTGCCACGAGCTTCAGATTCGGCAATTTGTCCAGCAGCTCCTTGCGCACGGGTTTGTAGAAGTTTGTCGTCAAAACCTCCGCATCCTGCCAGTTGCCGCATATTTTCGTCATCTCCCGCGCCTCCGCACACGACCTGTCCGGAGTTCCTCTATATAAATAGGAATCCGGTATAAGTGCATGTTCCGAAAGCCGTTCAAACCACTCGCGTGGCAACATTGTGTCGATAATGATTTTCATCGGCTGCACAAAATATCGCGCAAAGATAGTAATAATTTTTGAAATACACAAATTTCAAGTAAAAAAATCAAATAAATTTGCATAATTCCAAAAAATATTGTACCTTTGCGCGCTAATTTGTAAAATACGAAATAACTATATGACAAGCAAAGAAATCAGACAATCCTTTTTGGATTTTATGGCAAGCAAAGGTCACCAAATCGTGCCTTCTGCTCCGATGGTGATTAAAGACGATCCGACATTGATGTTTACAAATGCCGGAATGAACCCGTGGAAGGGAATAATCCTGGGCAATGACCCTATTAAATATCCGCGCGTGGCGGACAGCCAGAAGTGTCTCCGCGTCAGCGGCAAGCATAATGACCTTGAGGAAGTAGGCCGCGATACCTACCACCACACGATGTTTGAAATGTTAGGCAACTGGTCGTTTGGCGATTATTTCAAGAAGGAAGCCATTGATTTTGCGTGGGAATATATTGTTGATGTCTTGAAAATCGACCCGTCCAACCTCTATGCCACTGTCTTTGAAGGCTCGCCGGAAGAAGGTTTGAGCCGTGATGACGAAGCGGCATCCATTTGGGCAAAACATCTGCCTGCCGACCATATTCTGAACGGCAACAAGCACGATAACTTCTGGGAAATGGGCGACACAGGTCCTTGTGGTCCGTGTTCGGAAATCCACGTGGACAGCCGTTCAGCCGAGGAAAAAGCCAAAGTTCCTGGTCGCGAGCTGGTGAACAAAGACCATCCGCAAGTGATTGAAATCTGGAACATTGTCTTCATGCAGTTCAACCGCAAAGCGGACGGCTCATTGGAACCTCTTGCCAAGAAAGTCATTGACACCGGCATGGGCTTTGAGCGTCTGGTGCGTACCATTCAGGGTAAACAATCCAACTATGATACCGATGTTTTCCAGCCTATGCTTCGCAAGATTGGCGAACTGACCGGTGCCGAGTACGGCAAGGACGAAGACACCGATATTGCAATGCGTGTCATTGCCGACCATATCCGCACGATTGCGTTTGCTATTACGGACGGACAACTCCCGTCGAACGAGAAAGCCGGATATGTCATCCGCCGTATTCTGCGTCGTGCCGTGCGTTACGGATATACTTTCCTTAACCAGCGCGAGGCGTTCCTTTACAAACTCGTGCCGCAACTCATTGCCGATATGGGCGAGGCGTATCCCGAACTACGCAAACAGGAGCAGCAGATTACGCCGGTTATCAAGGCGGAAGAAGAGGCATTCCTCCGCACGTTGGACAAAGGTATAGGTCTTCTTGACAAACTGATGGAAGACGCCCGCAAAGCAGGCAAAACCGAGATTTCCGGAGTGGATGTCTTTACGCTCAAGGATACATATGGTTTCCCGCTTGACCTCACGGAACTCATTCTTCGTGAAAACGGCATGACCACCAATGAGGACGAATATAACAAGGCGCTGGAGCACCAGAAAGAAATGGGCCGTTCCGCCAACAAGCAGGATTTGGGCGATTGGACGGTTCTACGCGAAGGTGACACAGAGTTTGTCGGTTACGACGAACTGGAGTGCGAAACCGAAATTCTCAAGTACCGCAAAGTGAGCCAGAAAGGCAAGGACTTCTATCAAGTGGTGCTATCCAAGACTCCGTTCTATGCCGAAATGGGTGGTGAAGTCGGCGACACGGGTACGCTTGGTGGCATCAACATTATTGATACCAAGCGCGAGAACGGTCTGCCCGTACATATCATGTTGGAATTGCCGGCAGATCCGAGTGCCAAACTTGTTGCGAAAGTGGATGCCGACCGCCGTCAGGCAATTGCTTGCAACCACTCGGCTACACATATTGTTCATTATGCGCTTCGTCAGATTCTTGGCACACACGTCGAGCAAAAGGGTAGTTTGGTCACTCCGGACAGCCTGCGTTTTGACTTTAGTCACTTCCAGAAGGTTACGCCCGAAGAGCTGCGTGAAGTGGAGAAACTGGCAAACAAACTGATTCGTGAGGACATGCACCTTGAGGAAAACCGCCATACGCCGATAGCCAAAGCTAAAGAAATGGGTGCAATGGCGCTCTTTGGCGAGAAGTACGGCGACGATGTGCGTGTGATTAAATATGGCCCGTCCATCGAACTTTGCGGCGGTTGCCATGTCAGTAGTACAGGCCGCATTGGTGCAGTGCGAATAATCATGGAAACAAGCGTTGCCGCCGGCATTCGCCGTATTGAAGCCGTAACTGCTGCGAAAGTGGACGAACTGTACTACAAGCAGTTAGACCTTATGACCCAGTTGCGCGCACTCTTCAATAATGCGCCCGATTTGGCAGGAGCGATTCATAAATCCATCGAAGAAAACGCCGGTCTCAAAAAGCAAATCGAAGACTTTGTGGCAGAGAAGGTGGCGTTGTATCGTGACAAGCTGATTAACATGGCGCAAGACCACAACGGAATCAAACTCGTTCGTCTGGACGGCGAAACCGACCCAAACATGATTCGCAATGTGATGCCGTTGCTGCGCGGAAAGTTCACGGACATAAAGTTTGCCGTTGTAGGCGCTACTTCGTGGGAAGGCAAGCCGATGATTTCCGTCTTTTTGTCTCAGCCGCTTGTGGACGAAGGCAAGAATGCAGGCGCGATAATTAAGTCTGCTGCCAAGCATATTCAGGGTGGCGGAGGCGGTCAGCCGTGGATGGCTACTGCCGGAGGTCGTGATGTGAACGGTCTCAATGCCGCAATGGAGGAACTCCTCGCCGCACTCTAGATGAGAAAATTAGAAAATGAAACTACCTACCTCATATTTGCCCGATAAAGTACGCTCTGCCGTACGCTTTGTCATTCTCGGAACGACAGGCTCTGTGGTGCAGACGCTGTTCTTTATTGCGGCTATGTGGTGTTTGGATGAACCGGAAAAGAACAGCCTGCTGTATTTCGTGGCGTTCGGAATAGGTTTCATTTTGGAGATGATTCCGAACTATTTCTTGAGCAATCTATATACTTTTGGCACACGTCCCAATTGGAAAAATGCTGGAGGATTCCTGTTGGCAAGGGCTATAAACCTCGTTATACAGTTTGGTTTGCTTCCGATTTTGGTACACTTGCTGCCGACTTGGAACGATGGTAATATCGGCTTCGTCGTTATCGTCATTGCCGGAATTATAAACTATCTGATCTTGCTCCTCTTCTTCAAAAAGAAAAAAGAATAAAATAACGAATTATGAAAAAACTTGCTTTATCTTTCGCCTTGCTTGTATGCACACTTGGTGTGTTTGCGGCAGAGACCGTGCTGATTGACGGTCTGTACTATTCGTTGGGAACGACCACAGCTACTGTGATCAAAGACCAGACTTCGGATAAGTCGGTTTATTCGGCTTATACGTCGGTAACAATCCCTGCTTCCGTGACCTATAACGCCTATACCTATCCGGTAACAACGATAGGTACTTCGGCTTTTGAGGCATTGAAGGACTTGCAGTCGGTAACGCTGCCCAACAGTATTACTGCTATTAATTCATATGCCTTCAACGGTTGTACGAAATTAGGAAGTATAAACTTGCCGGAAGGACTAACGTCTATTTACACCTATGCATTCTATAATTGTAATCTGGCATCGGTAACGATTCCGAGTACGGTGACCTCCATCGGAAGCAAGGCTTTCCAAAACAACCCGCTGACTTCGGTGACGTGGTTGCCGCCTACATGTACCATCCAAACTTCCACGGATGCGCCGTTCTACAACAGTACAGCCGGAATTACCTCTTTCACGTTCGGCGACCAAGTTGAAACGGTTCCGGCATATATATGCTATAAGATGGACAAATTGGAGACCATCGTGCTGCCGCCTTCGGTGAAAGCGCTTGGTGAGTATGCTTTCTATTACTGCTCGAACCTCAAGTCCATCAACTTGCCGGTAACGCAGAAGACTATTCCTTCCAATTTCCTGGCAGGATGTTCCTCGCTGGAGTCCATAGAGTTACCTGCTACGTTGATAAATATCAATAGCGATGCATTCTATTCCTGTAAAAAATTAAGCAGCATCACTTTTCCGGAGGGTTTGCAGAACATCTATTCAGAGGCTTTCCGTTATTGTAACCTAAGCGCTGTCACTATCCCGAGTACGGTGACCTCCATTGGAAGCAGGGCATTCCAAGACAATCCGCTGACTTCGGTGACGTGGTTGCCGCCTACGTGTTCCATCCAAACTTCCACGGATGCGCCGTTCTACAATAGTACAGTTGGAATCACCTCTTTCACGTTCGGCAATCAGGTAGAGATTATTCCTAATTACCTGTGTTATAAGATGTCGCAACTCGAAACGGTCGTTTTACCGCAGAACCTGCAGACCATCGGCAATTATGCCTTCTATTACTGTTCTGCACTCAAAGGAGTGGAGATACCGTCTTCGGTGACTTTGGTTGCCAAAAACTCCTTTGCGTATTGTCAGGCACTAAAATCTTTCGCCTTCCCGGAAGGCATCACGACGGTTGCTACAGAAGTTCTATGTGGTTGTACGGCGCTGGAAGAAGTATTTATCCCTGCTTCTGTCACTACCATCAATACCGATGCATTCTATAACTGCAAAGCCTTGCGTGCAATTCATAACTACGCCATCACTCCGCAGACCATTAATGAGAATATTGTTTATGGTGTTGACAAGCAAACCTGTATTCTCTATGTGCCGATTGATTATATCGACTTGTACAAAGAGGCAGCGGTTTGGAAAGATTTCCTTAATATCGTTGGTGTCGCTACCGGTCTGCATTTCGAGGAGCAAACGGTGAACGTAATCTATCAGAAAGAAGACGCTTCGCTCCATTACATGGAAGCGCAGACGTGGCAAGTGCCTCTCGCTCCGCGTATTCAAGGATTTATGTTTGTCAGATGGCAAGTGCAGGAAGGCGCTTTGGAAGACGGTATCATTTTGCGTGCCGTATATGAGGCGGATGAGCCTACTTCGGCACCGACTGTGTATGTCAACCTGGAAAACCCAACGCAGAAACTAATCAAAAACGGTCATGTATATATCCTTCAAGATGACCAACTTTATACGATTCAAGGACAAAAAGTACAATAATATACTACCATGAAACTTTATCGTGCAAATATTCTGTTCACCCCGTCGCCGGAAGCATTTCAAATCTTCGAACACGGTTATATAGCAGTGAACGAAAACGGCCTTGTGGAAGGCGTGTATGAACAATTGCCTGAGCAATTCAAAAGCGCAGAAGTGATTGATTTCGGCGACAAATTACTTGTTCCGGCAATGAACGACCTGCATGTTCATGCGCCGCAGTACCGCAACCACGGTATTGCAATGGATATGGAACTGCTTCCGTGGCTCAATACTTATACTTTTCCAGAGGAAAGCAAATACAAGGATCCTGCCTACGCGCGTCGAATGTACAGCCGTTTTGTGCGGGATTTGTGGACGGTTGGAACCATGCGTGCCTCTATCTTTGCGACCATTCATCCGGAGGCATCCTGTCTCCTGGCTGACCTTTTGAATGAAGCCGGAATGGGCGGTTTGGTTGGTCTTGTAGGCATGGACCGTAACGGACCGGATACACTCAGTAATACGGTGGAAGAGGCGGTGGAAGGAACCAAACGCGTCTTGGAGCACACGAAGAATATGCCGCGTGTCTCGGCAATTGTGACGCCGCGTTTCGTGCCTTCATGTACGCCTGAAATGATGACCGCACTCGGACAATTGGCACTCGATAAACAGCTGCCTGTACAGAGCCATCTCTCTGAAAACCCGTCGGAGATTGCGTGGGTAGCGGAGCTTGAGCCCGAATCTACCTGTTATGGTGATGCGTACCAACGCTATCATATGTTCGGTGAAACTCCGACACTCATGGCGCATTGTTGCTATACTGATGGCGAGGAGTTCGAACTGATGCGCAAGAACCATGTATTTGCGGTTCATTGCCCAACCTCTAACTGTAACCTCGGCTCGGGTATTGCACCAATCCGTCGTTTCCTTAACGCCGGTATTCCGGTGGCATTAGGGTCGGATATATCCGGCGGAAGCGGTTTCTCGATTTTCAAAGTGATGCAATATGCGTTGCAGATGTCCAAGTTGCAATGGCGTAATAGTGGTCAGAAAGAGAATTTCCTCTCTTTGAGCGAAGTATTCTGGCTGGCAACCAAGTCCGGAGGCTCGTTCTTTGGCAAGGTTGGTTCGTTTGAACCCGGCTATGCGTTCGACGCACTTGTCATAGACGATAGCGATTTGAACTTCGACAACTATTCCTTGCCGCATCGTTTGGAGCGTTATATTTATCTCGGTGACGACCGTCAGATTGTAAAACGCTTCTGTGCAGGATTCGAAATCGCAGAACCGAAGATTTGAAAAACTATCGTCCCATAGAAGGTTTGCGCTTGGACGAGTACTTGCAATTGGAGCAAAACCTCGCTGCGGACATTCAGGAACCGGTATTTTTTACGTGGATTGTTGCGCCGACGGTCATTTACGGCCAACACCAAGTCTGCGAGCAGGAAGTGAACCTTGAATATTGCAAGGCTAACAACATACAAATCGTTCAGCGCAAGAGTGGGGGAGGTTGTGTCTATGCGGACAGCGGCAACGTCATGGTCTCGTATATAACGCCATCGACGCACGCCCAAACGGAGTTTGAGAACTTTATTGCCAAACTCGCCGAAGCCCTGCAACTTCTTGGCTATCAGGCAGTTACGACGGCGCACAACGACATTTTGGTTAATAACCGCAAAGTCTCCGGAGCTGCCTGCTACAAGCTCCCGAACGCCACGATTGTCCACGCGACAATGCTTTACGACGTGAACCTCGACACCTTGCAGAACGCGATTACGCCAAGTTCCGCCAAACTGGAGAAGCACGCAGTTCAATCTGTCCGCCAGCGGGTAACCAACCTCAAATCCCTCCGTGACCTCGGTACAACAGCTGATTTTCGCGAGAGATTAGAAAATATGCTCAATCAAAAAAACAGATAAATGATTTATGAGAATATTATAGAATTGCTTACTTCACTACTGACAATTGTCATTATAGTGGGTGTTGTTTACGTCCTCAAACGGGTCTTTTCCAATAATACGCATATACAGAAGATTATTGATGCGGAAAAAGAGCGCAAGGCATATCCCGATGTTCAAAACGGCAAGTTTACGCGGCTTTACACCATGCCCTATGATTACAATTTAACTGCCAAAAGCATCCAATCATACTGCGAGGAGCATTTTCCGAAATTTTATTGCAAAGTTTCAGGCAATACGGTACGAATCAGCGAAACGCGAAGCGGGCTGTCCGGTGAGGTTCGGGAATTGTATATTACTCACCTTCGTCAGCACAATATTTCAGCTGTTGAATTATCCGATCCCAACGAATTGGAATATAATTATCAGAATCGCCAAACAAACGTCCGCTCAAGCATTGACGACAAAGGCTTCGGCAAAGACATTCGGGAAATGCTTCGCCATTTCCAGCAGCAAGCGATTTCAAATAGAAAACACAAATAATACAACCTATATGAAAACGAATATCCTAATCTTTCTGTTTGTCGCAATCATTCCGTTTTGCGTGATAGATGCTGCTGGAAACTGTGATGCTCCCAAATATGCTCAAAAAATGAGTAAACATCTTCAGGAGCAAGGTTGGCGACCATTCTCCGATGATGCATGTATCGCAGAACAGGTGGCGAATCGAGATAAGTTACTGATGGAATATGATGACGATTTATATCCCAAGCATGTAGCAGTAGAAGGAACTTCCGATATATGTTCCTCTATGGACGAAGCATATAAAAAGGCAGTTGCAATAGCGCAGCTTAATCTTATCGTTAGTGTTTCCACTGTTGAAGTACACGGTCATACAGAGGCGTCAGCCTCTGAGACTCAGATGAGCACTGATTTAATGAGTACTTATTATACATCATTTGAAGGCTATACATGGGAAACTAGATCTATTATACGGAGTGATGTGCAAATTGATTCAACCACGGTATGTTACAATGGTATCAAACTGATGGAAACATACCAAAATGGAGAGGATGCAGGGGAAAAATTTTATTGGGATGCCATGCTGAAATACTGTGATGTACTACCAATCGCAAGGAAAGCAATGGTAGTCTTTCGCCTATACCGCAAAACCAATAAAGGATACGAGGTCTCAGTTTCCCTTTGTCACGTTCCATATTTCAGCGAATATGCAAAACCAATTGTGGAAAAAACAATCAATGAATGGCAGGCAAAAGGGGAATTTGAAAAAGTAGCGGATTGGCAGAAACGTGTCAACGAAACAACTCGCAACGCTAAAATTAAAGAATTAACCAAACAATGCGAGGCAAATTATATTGCCAAGTATTCCCCAACTGCTATCCCACAGTTTAAATTAGATGGTCAATATGACTCGGAGAATGAGGCCTTCTTGCTTTCTGATCCATTGTTCGGAAATATAATTGTCCCTGTTCCCATTGCTGAAGCTCCTATATTCAAGAAAAATTGGCTTTCAGTCAAACAAACACCCAAATATTTTATTGAGAATGATGTTCTATCTATCGCTTCGATGGATATGTATTTTCCTACTCTCAATAAACATTACACCTATTCTAACCAAGCCTCTGCAAAATACGAACAAGCTTTGGTGGACTATGATTTTGAGCCTATTGATATTGCCAAAGGTAGTTCTTCTGCTCCGAAAGGGCAACAAATCATTGGCGAGAAAAAGATTTCTGTCGGCAAATCTGAGGTAGATACGAAGATACCCGAAACAAATGCCAAGAGCGAAAACACCTTTGTGATTATTCTCGCCAACGAGGACTATAAGAATGTTGCCAAAGTGCCCTTTGCGCTTAATGATGGACGAGTATTCGCTAAATATTGCCAACGCACGTTGGGTATTCCGGCTGCCAATATCAAGGTTCATGAGAACTCTACCTATAATGATATGCGCCTTGCCTTAGCATGGCTTAAGAACGTTTGCGAAAAATATGAAGGCGAAGCGTCCGTAATCTTCTATTATGCTGGTCACGGAATACCTGATGCTTCAGACAAATCTGCTTATTTGTTACCCGTGGATGGTGATGGACGCTACGTAGCAACTGGCTATAAGTTGGACGAACTATATGAAAAACTCGGAACAATGCCGACAAAATCTATAACTGTGATATTGGACGCTTGTTTTTCCGGCGCTAATCGTGACGGCAAGATGCTAGCTTCTGAACGTGGCGTTGCGCTCAAATCGCGTCCTGGAGCGCCGCAAGGCAACATGGTAGTGTTCTCTGCTGCACAAGGCGATGAAACGGCTCTGCCGAATGAAGATGAAGGACATGGTATGTTCACCTACTATTTGCTGAAAAAACTGCAAGAAACACAGGGAAATATCACACTTAAAGATCTTTCAGCCTATGTTATCCGCGAAGTAGGCAAAAAGTCTGCGGTCTCCAACAAGCCCCAAACTCCCTCTATTACTCCCTCTTCCTCTGTTGCCGACACATGGCAAACATGGAAACTCAAATGATTAAATAAATGATAAAATAGTAAATGACCAAATGAGAAAATAATATTATGGAAATCTCTGTTCGTGCGGAAAACATGCCGCAATCACCTATTCGAAAACTGGCGAAGTACTCCGATACTGCCAAGCGCAACGGCGTACACGTCTATCATCTCAACATCGGCCAGCCGGACATCAAAACGCCGCAATGTGCGTTGGATGCTGTTCGCAACATGAACCGCGACATCCTTGATTATTCGCCATCTCAGGGCACGCAGTCGCTTCGTACCAAGATGGTCGGCTATTATGCCGAGTACGGAATTGACCTCTCGCCCGACGAAATCATCATTACTTCCGGCGGTAGCGAGGCGATTCTCTTTGCTTTCATGGCGTGCCTCAATCCGGGTGACGAAATCATCGTTACCGACCCGTCCTACGCCAACTACATGGCTTTTGCCATTTCTTGCGGAGCGGTTGTCAAGTCTGTCAAAACGCACATTGAGGATGGTTTCAAACTGCCGCCTGTTGAGGAATTCGAGAAGCAAATCACGGACAAAACCCGCGCTATTCTTATCTGTAATCCCAATAACCCGACTGGTTATCTCTATTCCAAGCAGGAGATGAAGCAGATTCGTGACATCGTCAAGAAATATAATTTGTATCTCTTCTCCGACGAGGTTTACCGTGAGTTTATATACACCAAACGTCCGTATATTTCGGCTTTCCACCTTGAAGGAATTGAGGAAAATGTGGTGCTTGTGGACTCCGTTTCCAAGCGTTATTCCGAGTGCGGAATCCGTATAGGCGCACTTATAACAAAGAACAAAAAAGTACGCGAAGCCGTTATGAAATTCTGTCAGGCACGCCTTTCGCCGCCTTTAATCGGTCAAGTTATTGCCGAAGCCTCGCTTTCGACACCGCAGGAATATATGGAGGAAGTCTATGACGAATACCTTTCCCGTCGCAATTTCCTCATTGACCAGCTCAACCAGATTCCGGGTGTTTTTGCGCCGACGCCGATGGGAGCGTTTTATATCATGGTCAAACTGCCGGTGGATGATGCAGAAAAGTTCTGCAAGTGGTGTCTTGCGGATTTCAGTTACGAAGGTCAGACAATCATGATGGCTCCCGGAAATGGTTTTTATACCGAACCGGGCGAGGGACGCGACCAAGTCCGAATGGCATACATTCTCAACAAGGAAGATCTCCGCAAGGCGATGATTGTTCTCCGCAAAGCATTGGAAGAGTACAACAAACAATCATAATTTTTTCCTTGTCAAATACGAAAGATACACGATAGATTTACGATAGATTTACGATAGATTGACGATACATTACCGGATTCTTGCCCTATTACCACTGATTGTTTACAATGACCTATCAGGAAGCGTTACAATATCTGTATTCCTCTGCACCTGCCTTTCATTTGGTGGGTGCAGATGCCTATAAACCCGGTTTGCAGAACGTTGAAGCTTTGATGGCGCATTTTGGCAATCCGCACACGCAGTTTCCGAGTATTCATGTTGCTGGTACAAACGGCAAAGGATCCACGTCTCATCTTATTGCCGCCGTACTTCAAGCCGCAGGATACAAGGTTGGTCTTTTCACCTCACCTCATTTGGTGGACTTTCGCGAGCGAATCCGCATCAACGGGCAAATGATTCCGGAAGCAGAAGTCATCCGCTTCGTTGAATTTCTAACATCTCACAGCGCATCGGTCTCACAGCAAAGCGGTCTCGCACCCTCTTTCTTTGAAATCACCACCGCGCTTGCCTTTGATTACTTTGCCCGCGAAAAAGTGGATATAGCCGTTATAGAGGTTGGTCTTGGCGGGCGTTTGGATGCCACAAATATCATTACGCCGCTTCTTTCCGTTATTACAAATATCGGCTTTGACCACACAGAGTTCCTTGGCAACACGCTTGCTGCCATAGCTCGTGAGAAAGCAGGTATTATCAAGCCTAATATTCCCTGTGTTATTGGCGAAACAGACCCTGAAACGGCTCCTGTTTTTCTGGAAGCCGCAGAGCGTAACAATATCCTTGGTGACGGATTGGAGACTACCAACTGCCGTATTTGGTTTGCTGACCAATGCGGTTATCTCCGCAAATGCCGCCTGCGCGATGTCGCTGATTGCCAGCTCAAAGGTCTTTATCAGGACAAGAATCAGCAAACCGCCTACGTTGCCCTGCGCGTCTTGTCATCAATTGTCAAATTGTCAATTGTCAAATCGTCAATTGCTACGGGCTTTGCTCATGTTTGTAGTCTGACCGGCTTGCGGGGTAGGTGGGAAACGCTTTGCGAACAGCCTCTAACTATCTGTGACACCGGTCACAATTCTCACGGACTAAAATACGTCTTTGACCAACTTGCCTCACTTCTCACAGCGCAGCGGTCTCACAGCGGAGCGGTCTCACATCTACACATCGTCTTCGGCATGGTTTCCGACAAGGATGTTGACGAAGTCATGAACCTTCTCCCGCATGACGCTCATTACTATTTCACCCAGGCGCAAACCCATCGTGCGATTCCTGCCAAAGATTTAGTACAAATGTTCGGTGCAGGAGAAGCTTTTAACGATGTGACTTCCGCTATTCGTGCCGCACAAAAAAATGCCGCCGACAAAGACATTGTCTTCATCGGCGGCAGTAATTACGTCGTGGGCGAAGCCCTTACGTTGTTTTAAAATTTGTAGCGTACGCACAAACCGAAGGCTGCGCTCCACAAGTCCCAGTAGAAACCTGCACCACCATTCCAGAAGGCAGCACCAAGAGTCGGACGGAAGTCAATAGCGAGTTGCAACGGGAACCAGAAATCGTATTCTACACCGCAACGACCTGCCGCGCCTACAAATCCGAAGTTGTTTTCATGGCCGTGGAAATTGAAACCACCGGCACCACCAACACCAAGATACCAATGCCATTCACCTTTAGGCATTGCAGGGAATGTTGCACCAAACGGATCAATCCAATCATAAGTTACAGCTGCCTGTACGCTATGACCGCCCCAGTACCAACCACGATGACCTTCGCGGAAGTCAGAAACACATCCGCCCCAGCCCCAACCTGCTTCAACTTCAAGCATGTTGCTGTCACCAAAACCGTGTTGATAAGAAACGCCATCGAATGCTCCCAAACGGCCACCGATTGCGCGTGGTTGTGCTGTTGCAAAAGCAACACTAACGATTGCCATTACGGCAATAAGTAAATACTTCTTCATACTAAAATTGTTTATTAATTTGTTAGTTTGTTCTCAAAAACGCTGCAAAATTACTACTTGTTTTCTAAATATGCAAATATAGATGTCTTTTTGTAAAGTTGAAGTGACAAATCAATTTATTTTATGGCTCATTACACCATCCATTTCCTGCATCTTCAACCAATGGTAGAAGTCTTTGCTCACATTTATGGTATGTCCTTGTGCCACAAACGTAATTAAGTTGTGCTTCAGTTCGTCAAATACTTGTAACTTCAGATTGATATGTCCGGGATTGGCAGCAATCTTTTCGCATAATTGGTCATTAAATTCTTTTGTCACTTGCTCAATCGGCAAGCGCAGCGTCAGCGACTCAACATGCTTTGCTTGAATATCTTTCAGCAATTCCACTTGTTGCGCCACAAACTCATATTCGGCTTCCTCTACAGGTTTCGGCTTGAACCATGGGCGATTGGCTCCGCGTTGCTGAATGGTACCGGTAACATAAACATACAGATTTTGCTTAAGAAGCGGAGCACATTGTTGGTATGTATTCCCGAATAGCGTCAAGCGATAGCTCCCCGAATAATCCTCAATCACATATCGCCCATAGGGATTGCCTTTCTGCGACACAGCTTCTTCTGCCGAAGTGACAATACCGCCGAAGTGTAGTGGCTGATTTTCATGTTTTGTAATCCATTCTTTTGGGTCTATGCGTTTTGTCTCTTCTTCGGATTCATCCTCTGTATTCACGTTGATGGCTGCCTGCCGTGCTTCCGGTGTACGCCAGCCGTCAAAGCGAGTCAGCTCTTCAGCGGTCACATCGCACAAGTCTGTTACCTCGAACTCGTATTCATCAAGCGGGTGGGCGGACAGGAATATACCAATCAGGTTCTTTTCGATATTCAGTTTCTCGATTGCCGACATCCGTGGCGGTTTGGGCATTTCAGGCTTGTGAATATCAATGCCGAATCCATCGCCGAGGTCGCCAAACAGCGAATTTTGCTGTTGGGCTTTGTCCTGTTGGTATGTATTGCCATACCGCATCAGTACATCTAACATGGACTCTCCTTTGTCGTTTATACCCATAATTTGCTCGCGGTATAATCCTTCAAAGCAATCAAATGCGCCCGACAAAGCCAATCCTTCAACGGTTTTCTTGTTGCAGCTTTGCAAGTTCACACGTTCCAGGAAATCGTAAATGTCTTTGTATTTGCCATTATTCTCCCGTTCCGAAACGATTGCGTCAACAGCTCCTTCTCCGACACCTTTGATACCGCCTAAACCGAATCGGATATCTCCTTTCTTGTTGACGGTAAAGTTCAGTTCCGATTCATTGACATCAGGCTCCAGGATACTGATTTTCATGGCTTTACATTCATCCATGAACTTTGTCACTTCCTTGATATCATCTTTGACAACAGTCAAGTTGGCTGCCATAAATTCGGCAGGGTAGTGGGCTTTAAGGTATGCTGTTTGGTAGGCCACCCATGAGTAGCAGGCCGCATGAGATTTGTTGAACGCATAGGATGCAAACGCCTCCCAGTCTGTCCAAATCTTCTCAAGTACTTTTGGGTCGTGACCGTTGGCTTTGCCGCCTTCCATGAACTTGCCTTTCAGTTCTTGCAGAATTGCCATCTGCTTCTTACCCATTGCCTTACGCAGTTTGTCCGATTCGCCACGGGTAAAGTTTGCAAGCAACCGGCTCAAAAGCATCACCTGCTCCTGATATACTGTAACGCCGTACGTATCTTTGAGGTACTTCTCCATCACTGGAATATCGTACGTCACCGGTTCTAATCCTTGTTTGCGTCGGATGAACTGAGGAATATATTGCATCGGTCCCGGACGGTAGAGGGCGTTCATCGCTATCAGGTCGCCGATAACTGTCGGTTTGAGTTCTTTCATGTACTTCCGCATTCCGGGTGACTCAAACTGGAACACTGCCACTGTACGGCCTTCTTGGAATAGTTTGTACGTCTCTGGGTCGTCAATCGGTATCTTGTCAATATCAATATCTATCCCGCGGGCTTTTTTGACATTATTGATACACTCCTTGATGATGGTCAGCGTCTTCAGCCCGAGGAAGTCCATCTTTATCAGTCCGACACTTTCTACTACATGACCGTCATATTCTGTAACAAGCACCCGTTTGCCGAGGTCTTTGTCTTCAACGCTGCTTAGCGGAGCGAAGTTTGTCAGGTCATCTGCACCGATAATGACGCCGCATGCGTGAATGCCGACTTGTCTGATGGTACCTTCCAGCTGTTGTGCATAATTCAGCATCGACTGTACTTCCGGCTCGCCTCCATTGACCATTTGACGCAATTCCTCAACGTATTTATAGCAGTTTTTGAGATTGACTTTCGGCGATTTTCCTTTCTCGTCCTTGATGTTGTCCGGGAAACTTCGTTCCGGGATAAGTGCTTTTATTTCATTTACTTTGGACAGAGGCATACGTTGAACCCTTCCTACATCTGCAATTGCCGATTTCGCAGCCATGGCACCGTAGGTAATGATATGGGCGACGTGTGTTTCTCCATATTTCTTGCTGACCCATTCCAGCACTTTTCCGCGTCCGGCGTCGTCAAAGTCTGTATCAATATCAGGGAGAGAAATACGGTCAGGATTAAGGAAACGCTCAAACAGCAGGTCATATTGTAGAGGGTCCAAATCTGTGATTTTCAGACAGTACGCTACGACGGAACCGGCAGCAGAGCCACGTCCGGGACCTACGCTAACGCCTAATTCTTCACGAGCGCCGCGGATAAAGTCCATCACGATAAGAAAATAGCCGGGAAAACCCATTGTTTTCATTACATGCAGTTCGAACAATATCCTGTTTACAATCTCGCGTTGGTGGTCGTCTAACTCGGCAGTATCCCAATACTTGTATGTCAGATGTGTTGTATCTTCAAGGAACGGCAACAATTCCGGATAGCGATTTTTTGCACCTTCCCAAGTCAGGTGTGTCAGATAATCTGCTTCCAGTTTGATGCGGTACATACGGTCGTAGCCGCCAAGGTTTTTAAAACGTTTTTGAGCATCTTTATCGCTTAACGGATTGGCGCCGTGTTCGTCATTCATAAATTCCTGCCACAGGTCATCTTCGCTGTATTTGCGGCGATAGTCTTCTTCTGTTCCGAACGCTGTTGGGATAGGGAAGAGTGGCATAATTGGACCGTGGTCAATATCGTATATTTCAACTTTATCTACAATCTCTTGGGTGTTTTCAAGTGCTTCAGGAATGTCGCTGAATATTTTCGCCATCTCTTCTGGCGTTTTCAACCACTCCTGTTTGGTGTAGTGCATTCTGTCAATATCATCCACAAAGTGGTTGGTGCTTAGGCAGATAAGTCGGTCATGTGCTTCGGCGTGCTCTTCTTCAACAAAATGGGCATCATTCGTCGCAATCAGTTTGACACCGTATTTGCGTGCTAATGCAATTAAGACAGGGTTGACTTGCATCTGCCGCTGATATACCATTTGGTCTCCGCCGGGTTTAGTGGTTTGATGGCGTTGTAATTCTATGTAATAGTCGTCTCCAAACAGGTTCTTGAACCATTGTACCGTGTCTTCCGCTTCTTTGAATCCTCCGTTCTCTATTGTTGCACCGTTTGCCAGTGCAGACATAATTTTTTGTGGCAATTCGCCACCAAGACAGGCGGACGAACAGATGATACCTTCGCGGTATTGTTCCAGAAGTTCCTTGTCAATACGCGGTGTGTAGTTGAATGCGTCTTCCATGAAACCGAGACTTACAATCTTGCATAGATTGCGGTACCCCTGCATGTTTTTTGCCAGTAATATGAGATGCCAGCCCGAACGGTCGATAACGTACTTGCGTCCTTCTCCTGTGTATGCTTCGTCGTTTAGTTTGCTGTGCCGACCGCGACGGGCGCAGTAAGCCTCACAACCTACAATAGGTTTGAAGGGTACAAACTCTTTGCCTGCTTCCTCAGACTTTTCCTGCAATTTCTTGTTGACACTTTTGCAGTAGTCAAGAAACTCCTTGATACCGTACATGTTTCCATGGTCAGTGAGTGCGATGGCAGGCATTCCTGTCCGAAGGCACTTGTCCACAAGGTCTGTAACCTTGGACATGCCGTCTAATACCGAGTATTGCGAGTGAACGTGTAAATGTGTAAAACCCATATTGTTCCAAATTTACGGCAAAGGTACTACAAAAAAACGACATCTGCAAGATTTTTATTAGATTTTTTCTGGAAAAAAATCCTTTTATTTGCATATATGCAAACTTTTTTGTAATTTTGCGGCGAAATTTGGAATTTATGCGAGAGTGGACGATAATAATGTTTTTTTTATTGGCAGGATTTTGCAACTTAATACAGGCAAATCCTGTTCAGCAGAATAATGAGCGTCCTTTTGTTGTGGTTATCGATGCCGGTCATGGAGGTACGGATCCGGGTGCTATCGGTGCCAAAGCACAGGAGAAAGATCTTAATCTTGCGGTGTCTCTTTTGGCGGGCAAACTTATCAAAGCCGCTTATCCGGAGGTGCAAGTGCTATATACCCGCGAAACGGATGTCTTTATTCCCCTGCAGAAACGTGCAGATTTTGTGAATAAGAATAATGCTAATCTGTTTATCTGTGTACATACCAACTCTTCGCCTGTCGCAGCTGCCAAAGGTGCAGAGACATTTGTTCTCGGTACGGATAGATTGGACAAAAATCTTGATGTAGCGATGCGCGAAAATGCGGTGATTAAGTTGGAGGCGGACTATCAAACGGCATATCACGGCTTCGACCCTAATTCGATTGATTCATATATTATGTTTGAGTTGATGCAGAACCAGTATTTGGATCAAAGTCTCAACTATGCGACATATCTGCAGCAATATTTTGCGAATACGCTCAAACGTGGTGATCGTGGTGTGCGGCAAGCGGCATTTTGGGTGTTGCTCAAGTCTGCTTGTCCAAGTGTGCTTGTTGAAATGGGCTTTATATCAAATCCGGAAGAGGAAAAATTCCTTATTTCCGACAGCGGACAAAATCAAATCGCGAAAGCTATCTGTGATGCCTTTGCCTCATTCTATCGTAAAACCGGCACATTGAAAGTCGATACTACTTCCGTTTTTGTTCCGGAGGAAAAACCGGTAATTTCGGAACAAGTGGAGACGCCTCAAGTAACACAGCCGGTGGCAACAACACAAACGACTCCGCCTGCTACCACAGTTCAAACGCTGTTTGCTGTGCAAATTTTCGCCACACATGAGAAATTGGCGGAGAATGATTCGCGTTTCAATGGGTTGGTTGGCTGCAAATATATAAAAATTGGCGAGTGGTATAAATACTACTACGGTGCAACGGCTGACCGCGAAGAGGCGTTTCGTTTGTCACAGGAGTTGCAAAAGAAGTTTCCAGGATGCTTTGTAATTAAATTGTAAACATATGAAAATCAAACATTTACGAGAAATAAAAGTCGGTATCGTGGCAGTTGTCTGTTTGGGTTTGCTATACTTCGGATTTAACTTCCTCAAAGGGGTAAACATTTTTTCGCCGGTACATACCTATTACGGCGTTTTTGCTGCTGTGAATGGGCTAACGGAACAGGCGCCGGTGTATATCCGTGGCTACAAAGTCGGGCAGGTTGATTATATTCACTATGATTTTACTGCCGACAGCGCATTTATGGTCAAAATATCCGTGAATAAAGACATTAATGTTCCGATTGGGACAACTATGGACTTGATTGCCGATGGCTTGTTGGGGGGCGGTGCGATTCAATTGACTGTTCCGACTGCAGCTACAGCATGGCATGATTCAGGTGATATGCTTCCCACACAGGTGGTTCCCGGATTGATGGATAACTTGCAGGCAGGACTCTTGGAGGACCTTGACAGCACCATTTTGGCTGCGAAAGAGCTTATTGAGAACGCTAATAGCCAACTGGAGGGCGGGCATCTGCATAGTGCCCTGCAGCGTATTGATTATGTTTCCGGCGAATTGGCATCGACTTCACACACGCTCAAACAATTGATGAACGACAGGGTGCCTGCTATTGTTGACAACCTTGATACCACCATTGCAAATGCTTCTGTAGTCGTTGCTGACATCCGTAAGGCGAATCTTGCTGAAACGGTAGCACGTGTTGATACCGCTATTGATAATATCATTATATTGTTCGCGGACGTGCGCGCGCAAGAGGGAACACTTGGACAGTTGATTTATGACAAATCACTTTACGCCAATATCAATACAACGGTGCAGTCTGCCGATTCTCTTCTGGTGGATCTTAAAGCCAATCCGAGACGATATGTTCACTTCTCGCTTTTTGGTGGAAAAGATAAAAGTGATAAGAAAAAAATTAAAAAATAGTATTGGTACTTGCTGGTACTTATTTTGATTTTTTCTAAATAAGCAAAAAAAAACATTTTCTTTGTCTCCCCCCAATTCTTCGTGGATTTTTGGGCGATTTTTGAAAAAGTAGCATTAAATAGGTACTCCCTATAAATCAGTGAGTTGCATTTTTGTAAAACGTGTAACTCATTGATTATCAGGTGCAAAATCGTAACTCATTGATATTTCGGAAAAATTGAAGAAGTTCAAAAAAGACGTATTTTCAAAAATTTTGGCATGTCAAAAAAAAGCAGTACCTTTGCACCCGATTTCGACAAAAAATGACAGAACTAACTCAAAAATGGAAAGAGTGTCAGAGCATCCTCAAGGATAATTTGACAGCGAGTGCCTACCAGACATGGTTCGCTCCCATTGTACCTCTCAGTTATGAGAATAATGTGTTGGTTCTGCAAGTAAAGTCGCAATTCATCGCTGAATATATTGAAGAAAATTATATACCAATTCTTTCGCCGACAATCAGACGTGTGTTTGGGCAGCAAACCTGTTTGGAATATCGAGTGCTTATTGACTCTGTATCCGGTGCTGCGTCAACGATGCCTTCTGTTGGCAGTCATACTTCATCTCCGGTGGCGACTACGGTGGTTAATTCTGGGATGACGGAGGCTTTTGACACGCAGTTGAATACCTCATATACTTTTGAAAACTTTATTTCCGGTGAACCGAACAAACTGGCGCGTGTTGCCGGCCAGACAGTTGCCAAGAAGCCTGGATATACGGCGTTTAATCCCTTATTTATATATGGTGGTAGCGGAGTAGGCAAAACACACCTCGCCAATGCTATCGGTAACATGGTTGTTCAAACTGACCCGTCGAAGAAAGTGCTGTATGTTTCTGCCAATACGTTCAAATTGCAGTATATGGCGGCAACGCAGGAAAACCGTGTACCCGATTTCTTGAATTTTTACCAGCAAGTGGATGTGCTAATCGTTGATGATATCCAATACTTTACTTCCAAGGGTACTCAGGATACGTTCTTCCATATTTTCAACTACTTACAGCAGTCTCATAAGCAACTTATCTTAACTTCAGACCGTTCGCCCTTACAGCTTAAAGATATTGAGGAACGTCTCCTTACACGCTTCAAATGGGGACTTGCAGCGGAAATCACCCGCCCTGACTTCCAATTACGGAAGGATATTTTGACTTACAAACTTCACCGTGACGGAATAACGCTTAGCGAGGATATAATTGACTTTATTGCCAATAATGTCCGTGATTCTATTCGTGACCTTGAAGGTGTCTTGGCATCTTTGATGGCATATTCGACCCTGACGGATCATGATATAGACATGAAGTTGGCGGAGCAGGTTGTAGGGCGTCTCGTAGAAATCCGGCCGATGAATGTCGCAATGGAGGATATTGTCAGCACGGTTGCTGCGCACTTTAGTGTTCCCGAACAGGCAGTCTATTCAACGGGGCGCTCCAAAGAGGTTATGCTTGCCCGGCACGCAGTAATGTTTCTGGCAAAGGAATTGACCGATTTTTCATTGTCCGAAATTGGTACTGCTATCGGTGGACGCACACATGCAACTGTTTTGCACTCCCTCAAACTTATGCACGATCAACTGGAGATAGATCCGGTATTGCGTCATCGTGTTTCGCAAATAAAAGCCGCCTTAAGGCGCTAATATATACTATGGAGCAATATATAGTTTCCGCTCGGAAATATCGCCCCACTACCTTTGAATCGGTAGTCGGGCAGCGTGCGCTTACAGATACGCTGCGCAATGCCATTCGGCAAAACCATTTGGCACATGCGTACCTGTTTTGCGGACCGCGTGGAGTAGGTAAAACGACTTGTGCGCGCATTTTCGCAAAGACAATCAACTGTCTTAATCCTACTGCGGAACATGACGCTTGCAACGAGTGTGAGTCCTGCCTCGCTTTCAACGAACAGCGTTCGTTCAATATTCACGAATTGGATGCTGCTTCCAATAACTCGGTTGAGGATATTCGCACGCTCATTCAGGAAGTCCGTATCCCTCCGCAAATCGGCAAGTACAGCGTATATATAATCGATGAGGTGCACATGCTTTCCGCAGGAGCGTTTAACGCCCTACTCAAAACGCTGGAAGAGCCGCCTTCGTATGCAATTTTTATTCTTGCCACAACCGAAAAGCACAAGGTTCTTCCGACTATTCTGTCGCGTTGTCAGGTTTATGATTTCTCCCGGATAACGGTGGCGGACATTATTGCTCACTTGCAATACATCGCCCGTCAGGAAGGAATAACCGTTTCCGAGGAGGCACTCAATATTGTAGCCCAGAAAGCGGACGGCGGTTTGCGTGATGCGCTCTCAATATTTGACCAACTTGTCGCTTTCTGCGGCAATGAAATCAAATACGAACAGGCTCGGGATGTACTCAATGTCTTGGATTCAGATTATTACTTCCGTTTGGTGGATACCCTCTTGCAATCCGATGTCTCACAAGCCTTGCTTATCCTTAATGAGGTGCTTGGACGAGGTTTTGATGCAGGGCATTTCATTACCGGATTTGCACAGCATCTTCGTGATGTCCTGGTTGCTAAAGATGCTGCGACTATACAGCTTTTGGAAACGTCCGACACCATTCGCAAGCATTACGCCGAGCAAGCAGCTCATTGTGATGCCTTATGGCTGTTCCGTGCATTGGATATTATCAACACATGTGACATCAATTATCGGACGTCTCGCAACAAGCGTTTGACAGTTGAATTGTGCCTTGTCAAACTCTCGCAACTGACCGCTGCGCCGGTGCAACAACCTGCGCCAAAAGCACAAACACCCCAAGCTCCTCAAACATCGCCAAAGGTGCAAACACCTCAAACTCCGCAACCTGGTCTTAAGGCGCCAACTCCGCAGGCTATGCCGCAAATGCCGAATATCCCGATAATCCCGAATATCCCGTCAATAAATCCGGCGGCGCAGGCAGCCAAACAACCGGCTGTTTCTGCTCCGGACACCGAAGCGGTTTCGACTTCATCGGAGGAAAATCGCCCTTTTACGCTTGACCAGCTATATGACGCGTGGGCTGGTCTCAAAAGCATCTTCGTAGGAGAACCGCGTCTCTTGGCTGTATTGAGTGAACATCGCCCGCAACTCATTGATGCGGAACATTGTGAACTTATGCTTGCTAACCCGTGGCAGCAAAACGAGTTCAAAAAGCATGGTAAAAAAGCGATGGATCACATTCGTAAGGTCTTGCACAACAGCAAGTTGCAACTCACGCTCAAAGTGGCGGAGTTTGATACATCTCATCGTGCTTATACTGCCGAAGAAAAGTACAAAGTCCTTGTGGGGTTGAATGCAGAACTCGCAAATCTCAAATCCGCCTTAAGCCTGCAATTAGAGTAGTAACATCAAACGACTAACGACCAACGACCAACGACCTGACTAAATATATTCCCACCACCCGCAAGGAAGTGGAACTTCGCGGTTGGGACGAGTTGGACATCATTTTCTTTTCGGGGGATGCCTACGTGGACCATCCGCAATTTGGGGCTGCTGTTTTGTGTCGTGTTTTGGAGGCTGCTGGATACCGTGTGGCGCTTGTCCCTCAACCGGATTGGCGTGGCGACCATCGTGATTTTACCAAACTCGGCAGACCGAGGCTTTATTTTGCTGTTTCTGCAGGCTCGATGGATTCGATGGTTAACCATTATACGGCTGCCCGTCGTCGCCGTTCCGATGATGCCTACACGCCGGAGGGTAGGGCGGGAGCGCGTCCAGACTATTGCACCATCACTTACTGCCAAATCCTCAAACAGCATTTTCCGGACGTTCCGATTGTTATTGGCGGCATAGAGGCTTCCATGCGTCGCTTGGCGCACTACGACTATTGGCAGGACAAACTTATGCCGTCTATTTTGGTGGATTCCAAAGCGGATATCCTTACTTATGGAATGGGCGAACGGGCGATGCTTGAGTTGGCGAGACGTGGAATTCGTCACGATATTCCGCAAACCGCTTTCATCGGCACAACCGATGCCCCGGATGCCGTACGCTTACACTCCTTCAAAGAAGAACTCCGTGACAAACGGGCTCACGCGGAGGATTTTCGTCTCATCGAGATTGAATCCAACAAGATTCACACGCACACCATCGTTCAGGACAATGTGGTTGTCAATCCGCCGTATCCGCCGCAGACAACCGAAGAACTTGACGCCGTTTACGACCTTCCTTTCCAATTCGCACCTCATCCGAAATATCGTGGCAAGCGAATCCCCGCATACGACATGATTAAGTTCTCTGTTTGCTTGCATCGCGGCTGTTTTGGTGGTTGTTCGTTCTGTACGATTTCTGCGCACCAGGGCAAACAAATCACCTCGCGCTCCAAAGCCTCAATCCTTCGCCAAATCGACAAACTCTCCAAACTCTCGGATTGGCATGGTGTTATTTCCGATTTGGGCGGACCGAGTGCCAATATGTACCGTATGCACGGCAAGGACATGTCGCTTTGTGAACAGTGTGCCCGTCCTTCATGCCTGCAGCCGAATATCTGCAAGAATCTTAACCGTGACTTTGGACCTTTGTTGGATATCTACCGTTCAGTCCGTGCTTTGCCCTATGTCCGCCACGCCTATGTTGGTTCCGGCATACGTTACGATTTGATGTCTGAAGAATATGGCCGCGAACTCCTGACATATCATGTCTCTGGCCGTCTCAAAGTGGCTCCTGAGCATATGTCTTCCAATGTCTTGAAACTCATGCGCAAACCCGATTGGCAGGACTATCTCCGCTTCCGCGATTTTTTCTTGAAGGTCAACGAGCAGAACGGTACCCGCCAGCAGATTATTCCTTATTTTATATCATCGCACCCGGGCTGCACGGATAAGGACATGGCGCAATTGGCACAGGAAACCAAGCGAATGCACTATCATCCCGAGCAGGTGCAGGATTTCACGCCGACGCCCATGACACTTTCAACAACGATGTTTTATACCGGTTTGAATCCATACACCATGCAACCTGTTTATGTGGCACGCACCAAGGAACAGAAAGCTCGCCAAAACGCCTATTTCTTTTGGTGGAAAAATAATCAACCCAACAAATGAACGCTCGCTATCAAATATATTTCTCGTTGCTTCGTAACGCACTTTGGGGCACAGCCGAAGAGCCCGCGACTATTGATAATGACATTTTGACACTTGCCAGACAGCAGGCTACCGGCACTTTGATTGCTGAGCAAATCCTTTTGCGAAGCAAGGATTCCGCCCTGCGATTGACCTGTAAATCCGTTTGTGCCCACAGTATGATGGCGCAAGAGGAGCAGCGTCATATCCGGCAAACGGCTGTCAAGGCTTTGCAGGCAGGCGGCATTCCTCCTGTCCTGCTGAAAGGGTTTGCTTTGGCGCGGAACTACCCGAAACCGTATTTGCGCACGTGTTCGGATGTGGATATTTATGTCGGCAAGGAAAACTATCATAAAGGTGCGGCAATCTTGCGGGATACTTTTCCTGACGCGCCTCGTTTTGAAACGGAGGAGGAATACTTTAGGCATTATAACCTGAATGTTGGTTCGACTGCCATTGAGATGCATCGTGTAAGTGCTTCATTCTCCCATCCGAAGGATGAACGGATTTATGATGCGTTGGAGCGGGAAGCCTTGCAGCAGCATTTTGTCACATATAAAGATGCCGAAGACGAGTGGAACGAACCCGAACCGAAGTTTAATGTGCTCTTTGTTTTCATTCATAGTTGGGAACATTTTGTCACGGAGAGTGCCAACATGCGTCAGTTGTGCGATTTGGCGTTATTGCTTGCAAAACAGAACGAAACGGACGGCTTGGAAGATTATCTGCGAACAAACTTAAAGAAATTGCATCTTCTTCATGCATGGCAGTTGTATGCCTATATAATGGTCAATTATTTGTCGCTGCAAAAGGAAAAATGTCCGTTATATTCGGAAGCCTGTGCGAAAAAAGCAGAGAAACTGATGGAACGAATCGTTTGCGGAGCCAAACTGCCGGAACAAAGGAGCAAAACAGTTCCGAAGAATGTATTTCTGAGAAAATTATATACCTTGCGGGAAAGAATTCGTAAAGCCGGAGAAGTCGGTTCTTATGAACCGCATTTCGCCCGTCACATGGTCGCAACTGCCTTTGCCCAAAGCTGGGAAAGGTTCAAAAAAGGAGAAAATACCCGAAAATGGGAGTAATAATTACGTACTAATTCCGCTTTATTTTCGTTTTCCCCTTGTCTTAACCGAATGTTAACCGAATGATAACCAAATGTTAGAGCAGTCAAGGGCGTGAGATTACAGAGTGTCTGGGTACATACAGAACATTGTTTATGCACTTTCCGTTTCGGTAGCCTTTTTCTTTTCTTTTGTGATTTCTCTTGCAATTTCTCTTGCGAAATCCGCTTTTTCCCTAAAAAATATACTTTTTTTTGCCAAAAATTTGCAAATATCAAAAAAAAACATTACTTTTGCACGAGATTTTGTAAATAGTATGCAAATTATCCGCGTACCAATAGAAAAATCTCTATACTGAATAAAATAATGCCTCAGTAAATACTACTTTAAATATTTAGATTATGTACAAAAATAACATTGTGGTTTACACTGGTGGAACGTTTGATATGTTTCATTCAAACCATCTCAAGATGATTGAGTATGCACGTGGTTTGGGGGAAACTTTGATTGTCGGTGTTAGTACTGATGAACTTGTTACTAGCTATAAGGCTCCACCTGTAATACCATTTGAAGAACGTATAGCCATTATTAAAGCGTTGAAATATCCTGATATTGTTATTCCCCAAAGGTCATTGGAGCATACTGAATTGGTGAAAAAACTGAATGTGGATGTGTTTGTTGTTGGCGATGATTGGGTAGGTAAGTATGATTATCTTAAGCAGTTAGGTGTATCTGTATTTTACTTTCCAAGAGGCGAAGGCGTTTCAACGACGGGGCTGAAGAAACAAATATTGGAACAATATAAAGAAAAAATTGATAAAATAGATCATCAACCCAATCCGGATATCGTTAAATGAATGCATTAGTAGTCGGCGGAAGTAGTGGAATAGGATTGTCTATTGTGCTGGAATTGCTTCATAAAAAGGATGTGGAGCAGGTCTATGTGGTCGATAAAAATCCTTTTCTTGAGGAATATGCTAATGCGCGAATAAGGTTTGTGCAGTTTGATTTGACGCAGACTAATGTAGCAGAGGTGCTATCGGCTATGAAAGATGTTCGTTGGTTGTACATCACTGCCGGATTTGGACATTTGCGCTATTTCCAGGAATACAGCGACAAATACATACGTGATAGTTTCTTTGTTAATAGCATTGCTCCGATATGTATTATTCGTCATTTCTACGAGCAGATGTTGTCGCAAAAACAGTTTTATTGTGGTGTGATGGTTAGCATTGCCGGTCGGTTGAATTCTCCGATGTTCAGTATTTATAGCGCGACTAAAGCAGCATTGTCTAAATTTATTGAGGCTGTAAATGTTGAATTGGAAGTACAAGGTAGTGCTAATAAAATTTTAGAGGTATCTCCTGGCGTAATTGATGGAACGGGATTTTATGGAAAGTCAAATGAACCGGGCAAAACATCTGAGTTGGCAAAAGAAATTATATCCAGGACAGAGAATAGAGAAATGCTTTACATCCCTAAATATGAAGAAGTATTCAAAGATGTGATTCGTAGATATAATGAAGATGCCCACAAATTTGGTATAGAAAGTTATGCATATAAACAACAGAGGAAAAAATGAGTCAAGAAGAAACATAATAATATCGGGAAAGAATTCAAAAAGCACGGGGAATCGATACCTTTGAACTGCATTATGCTCGACACATGGTTGCAACGGCGTTTGCCAAAAGTCGGAAAGGTTCAAAAAAAGGAGAAAATGCCCAAAAGAAAGAATAATCTCTCTTGAAAATTTGCACATATCAATAAAAAGTAGTATCATTGCCGCGTTTCTTACAAATGATGTAAAAGCTGAGTTGCTAATCTGAAAATACAACTTGTATAAGAGGGGAATACAAATTGTGTAATATTTTGTTTGAAACGACATGCTTGAATATTATTAAGTTCCCTGTCAATACCGACGGTCAACCGACAGTCAGCCGACGGTCAAAGCCGAGAGAACCGTAAGAGTAGTATAAGAGTGATATAAAAGTGAACAAAAAATGGCAGACATAACAACTGCAAATCCGGTAGATATTATTAAAGGTAAATTAAGGGGAACCGAAAATGGCTATTTCTATATGCGGAATGGCAAGCAATTTTACCGTACGCGTGTGGAGAACTACCAGCGGAACCAATCCCCTCGTCAAAAGTGGAATTCTGCTGCTTTTGCATATGCGCACCGGCAGCTCCATGCAATTGAAGCCGACGAAGAGCGAACTGCACAAATGAATGCTGATTACGAATCTGCGAATCACATTGCTCTTAATGGCAAGTCATATCCCACCGCCCATGCATGGAAATTCAATACATTGTTGTGTGAATACAAGCAATTCCATCCGTTCCAATAATGATTATCCTTTCCCAAATAGAACAAATAGACCGCACACAATGGAACACATTGGTGAAAGAATCTACGACAGCGACTTGGTTTCAGACCCCTGAAGCTTATGATTTTTATGTCTCTTTACCGGATATTTTTTCCCCTTTTGTAGTGGTTGTTCAACGTAAGGATCGCTTTATGGGACTTTGCGTCGGATATATAACGAAGGAGAAAAATCTCATTAAACAGTTTTTTTCTCGTCGTGCAATCATTATTGGTGGACCACTTATCGCAAAAGATATAGCTGATGAGGAATTATTAGCTCTGCTAACTGAAATAAAGAGACAATTGAGGCGTAAGGTCATATATATTGAAACGCGTAACTTTAATGACTATAGTCATTGGAGGTCATTGTTTGAACAATGTGGATTTAAATATCAACCACATTATGATATGCAGATAGACACGCATCAATCATGGATGGAGATTGAAAATAGTATAGGTAAGCATCGCAAAAAATATATTCGACTTTCGTATCGTGATGGTATTGAGGTGGAATTGCATCCTTCAATAGAACAGGTGCGGGAATATTATAAATTACTCCAACACCTATATTGTGAGAAGATAAAGTTGCCACTTTATCCATGGAGTTTTTTTGAGCATTTGTATTATGTACCGTCTTGTCATTATTTTTTAGTGCATTATGCTGAAAGAGTTATAGGCGGTTCAATCTGTATGTCATTGGAAAAGCATGGTATATATGAGTGGTTTGCATGTGGGAAAGATGGCGTTTATAAAAACATTCATCCTTCATCGGTTACTAAGTATATCGGAATAAAATTTGCAGCAGATAATAATTACCCTATCTTTGATATGATGGGGGCTGGCAAACCCGAAGAAGAATATGGTGTGCGAGATTTTAAAGCTGAGTTTGGTGGTCAGTTGGTTGAATATGGACGTTTTTTTTACTCTTGCAGCCCATTATTATTCGTTATAGGAAAAATTGGAGTGAAGTTATTAAAAAAAATATAACTCATTTATTAGTTGCAAGTTATAAAAATCCGCCTGTCATTCCTTTTGAAGAGAGAATAGCTATTATTAACGCATCGAGAAATCTTGATATTGTTATTTCCACAACGAAAATTAGATAATACAGAGATTATTAAAATGCTTTATATCCACAATTGCCCAGAAATATATTAGGAGGTAATGAGACGGTATAATAATTTTACTTGTTAGGTATTGTTAATAGGTAATAAAACAAAAAGTATGACAGAAGAAACACAAGAGCTTTTTAAAACTCTTAAAGAAAAATACAACCCCGAAAAATCTAAATTGCGAAGGTATCAATTGCATCTACTGGAAACATTAAAAGAATTTGATGCTTTTTGTCGAGAGCATAATATAGTGTACTATTTAGCTTATGGCTCTTTGTTAGGCGCAATTAGACATGAAGGTTTTATTCCCTGGGATGATGATGCTGACTTGTGGATGGATAGGGAAAATTATACGAAGTTGGAGAAGTTGATGAAAGGCGAACATCATCAGTTGACAGAGAATGTGTATGTTGCGATGGGAATTCGTCCGGAACTATGGTCTCCTCCTTTTGCGTACATAGATATTTTTATACTGGATAAATGTCCTGATAATTTTTTATTATGTTTTATAAAAGAGAGTGTGGCTAAGTTTATACATGCGATGATTAAATGTCGAGGAAGAATAGATAAGCATAATTTTGGCAAATTTAAACCATATTTTGTATTGGCTCCGATAAGCATAATTTGCAGTTCAAATGGTTGGAGAAAAATATATCATAAAATAAGTTGTTGGTTTACGAAGAACGATTCTAAACGAGTACAAGTCTATAATGAGTGTTTTTCTGGGATAAAACGGAAGTATCCTGCTGGACACGATGTTTGGAATCCTATAGAAGCCAAGTTTGAGGGATATAAATTCTTGATACCCCAAGGATGGAATAAACTCCTGACAATCAGATATGGTGATTATATGACATTACCTAAGGAAGAGGAAATTTATACGCATAATATTGTAAATATGATTGATATTTAATGGCTCCACGTTTAGATATTTCGTTCCCACTTTGCCATCAATGGCAATATTTGTTTGGTCAAGCATACCAACCGCAAACAAATGAGTTTTTGCTTAATCACGCAAGAACGGGGATAGTATTGGCGTTGCGTGCAGTCTTGCCCAATGGGGGCAAAGTGGGAGTGGTGGCCTATAACTGTCATACGGTCGCAAACGCGGTGGTAAATGCCGGTTGTACACCTTTATTTATTGATATTACACGCGAATTGACAATAGATGTGGAAAAACTACCTGTAGGGTTGGAGGCTATTATAGTAACAAACCTTTTTGGTATCCGAAACGATATAGAGGCTATTAAAGCAAAATGTTCAAAAACTGTAATAATTGTAGATAATGCGCATGGATTTGGACTGCCGGAAGAAGGAGATTTTACAATATATAGCATTAATCAAGGGAAGTTCCCATCTCTGGGAGAAGGAGGAATTTTGAAAGTAAATACCATCAAATATAATGAAAGAATAACAACGCTATATCAAAAATTGCCGACATACAGTTATTATGCGCAAATAAAACTATTCGCCAAAATGTGGCTGAAAGCTTTGGCATATTCGCCATGTTGCTATTGGCTCGTACGATGGAAGAAAAAAGATTTCAAGCGTAATGTATATGAGAAAGTGGTTCTGCGAAAGATGGCAAATGGTGTGAAGAAGATGTATTGTGCAGCCTTGCCAGACATAGATAAACGAATTGCTATCCAAAAGAAAAACGCTGAATTTTTGCGAGCATTAGGGTATGATGTGTGTGTTGGAGAGAATGCATTTATGGCCATTATAGAATGCGAACGACCTGAAAACTTGAAAAGGGAATTTGCCCGCAAGGGGATTGAAACGGCTACTCATTTTGGAAAGGCAATTGAATGGGCTCATGAATTTGGATATATTGAAGGTTCATGCCCACAAGCAGAAAGACTGACAAAACGTTTATTAATGATACCAACATATATCAGAATATGAAAGTCCTGTTTATGATAAGCCATCCTGCGCATTTTTGGATGTTCAGGTACACGATTGACAATCTCAAAAGAGATGGGCATAAGATCGTAATAGTCATCCGCCCAAAAGATGTGTTGGAACAACTCTGCACTAATGCGGGAATGGAGTTCTACAAAGTGAAAAATAGACCTAAGAAATGTGGAATGTTTGGCCTGGCAATCTTCCTTGTTGAAAAAATATTTGAAGTATTACGAATTACGCGAAAAGAAAAACCGGATATATTGATTGGTTCTGATGGCGTTTTGGCGGTAGCAGGAAGGCTGATTCATAAACCCGCTTTTGAATGCTACGAAGACGATGCAGAAGCGATTGCTTTATACGCAAAAATGTTCTTCCCAATCTATACGGGTTTGATAGCTCCTGATTGTTGTAGCGCATGGAAATGGGAACGCAAAAAAATAAGCTATCCTTCTTACCATGAATTAGGGTATTTGCATCCTAATCAGTTTGTGCCTAATGAAAAAGTGGTTGAAAAATATGGGATAGATACAAAAAGTTCCTATATTCTGATTCGTTTTGCACAATTGACAGCTCATCATGATGTTGGCATTCATGGCATGAATGCCGCTATTACGGAGCATGTAATTGAAATATTAAAACCATATGGTCATATATATATCACGTCTGAAAGACCTTTGGAGCCTCAATTTGAGCAATATCGAATAAAGATAAATCCACTGGACATGCATCATGTGATGGCATTTGCGTCACTTTACATAGGTGATAGCCAAACAATGGCTGCAGAGGCAGGTGTAATAGGAACACCTTTTGTGCGTTATAATGACTTTGTAGGACGTCTATCATATTTACATGAATTAGAAATGCCAACAGATTTTGCCCCTCGAAGCAACGGATATATGCCAAAAGTAGATTCACATGTACCGGACAATGTTCATTATAATCTTGGTTATGGTCATAAAACAGCAGACCTTGAAGGCTTTTATGCATCTGTTGAACGATGGCTTGCTATGCCTGCCCGCAAGGAGATTTGCTCTGAACGTCGGCAAAAGATGTTGTCGGATAAAATTGACTACGCCAAGTTCCTAACATGGTTTATCGAAAACTATCCAAAGTCTGTTGAAGAATCCAAGGGTAAGGATGCTCACAATGAGTTTTGGAAACAATTCAAATAAGGTAAAATTATAAATATGCATGTTACTCTCATTGCTGGTGCTCGGCCAAACTTTATGAAGGTCGCGCCAATAATAAAAGCTATACAAAGGGCAAAGAAAAACGGACACGATATTCATTATCGTATTGTCCATACAGGACAACATTATGATAAGAATATGTCCGAAACGTTCTTTGAAGAACTTGATATTCCTATGCCGGATGTGAATCTTGGTTGCGGAGGTGGCACTCAAGCAGAACAAACGGCGGCAATCATGATGGCTTTTGAGAAAGACCTAATCGCACATCCGACGAATCTTGTGCTGGTAGTAGGAGATGTAACATCCACGCTTGCATGTTCAGTCGTAGCAAAAAAACTCAATACAAAAGTGACGCATATTGAGGCAGGTATTCGCAGTTGGGATTTGTCTATGCCTGAAGAGATAAACCGTATGGTCACAGACAGTCTTGCGGATTATTTTTTCACGACGAGCGAAGTGGCAAATCGCAACTTATTGCGGCAAGGGGCAATAATTGAAAATGAACAGACAAAAGATAAAGATATATTGCCTGAAGACAAATATGCTGCAGAACGTGTGCTGCAAAAAATCTATTATGTGGGCAACGTGATGATTGATACGCTGTTGGCTAACCGTGCCCGTTTCCGTAAGCCGGAGATATGGGATACATTAAACCTGCAAAAAGGCAGCTATATTGTTATGACGATGCATCGTCCCGCAAATGTGGATGAAGAAACGCATCTAAAGGCTATCATGGAGCAAATTATTCTGAATGTGCATGACATGCCTATTATTTTTCCTATTCATCCGCGTACGGCAAAGATATTCTATAACTTGTGGGGCGATGAAACACAACTTGCTTCCTTATTCCCGAATTTGCATATTGTGGAACCGCTTGGCTATTTGGAATTCAACTATCTTGTTGAGCGTTCAAAAGCGGTTGTTACAGACTCGGGTGGTATAACTGAGGAAACGACTGTTATGGGTGTGCCATGTATTACGCTCCGGGACAATACTGAACGGCCTGAGACTTGTACAATTGGTACAAATGAACTAATCGGAACAAATCCTTTAGCAATCAAACCTGCGTTGGATATATTGTTTGCAGGAGAGTGGAAGAAAGGAGCAATACCTCCATTATGGGATGGTCATGCAGCAGAACGAATAGTTGACGCTTTATGTAAAATATTTGACTGTTAAGAGTGCTAAAATTACTAACCATAATAGGTGCGAGGCCGCAGATAATCAAGGCGGCGGCAGTGAGTAGGGCGATTGCCAAATGGAACGCTGAACACGCTCTGGACGAGGCACGGCAAATCTGTGAGGTGATACTTCACACGGGACAACATTACGACGATAATATGTCGGATGTGTTCTTCCGTGAACTAGGCATTCCGCAACCGGACATCAACCTGCATGTCGGGAGTGGCAGCCACGGCGAGCAGACTTCCAAAATGATTGAAGGCATAGGAAAAGTGCTTAAATTAGAGCATTATGACGGTTTGATTCTTTATGGTGATACCAATTCGACATTGGCAGGAGCTGTTGCAGCAAGTAAATTGCAAGTTCCTGTGTATCACATTGAAGCCGGACTGCGGTCATTCAATATGGCAATGCCGGAAGAAATTAACCGCATCGTATGTGACCAGCTGAGCACGATTCTGTTTGCTCCGACACAAACAGCCGTTGACAATCTCAAACACGAGGGATTTATGGCGCAAAAGCGCAAGTTTGCTGATGGTAGAATCCAACAGGTCGTCAAGAGTGGAGACGTGATGTACGATAACTCAATGTACTTTGCGAACAAGGCTGCCCAAAAATCGGATATAATGAATTGCCTTGGTTTGGAAGACAAGCATTTTGTGCTTGCAACCATTCACAGACCTTCCAATACGGATAATGCCGAGAACTTGAACAATATTTTCCGGGCGTTATTGGGTATTGAAGAAAAGGTCGTTCTGCCGCTTCATCCAAGAACCAAAAAAATGATACCTCTGGAGTTGGAGCCAGAACTGTTGAGTCAAATCGATAAACTAGCCATCATCGAACCTGCGGGATTCTTTGATATCATCGAATTGGAGCGCCATGCGCGAGTGGTAATGACGGATTCCGGCGGCGTGCAGAAAGAATCATTCTTCGTTGAGACTCCTTGTGTGATTTTGCGTCCTGAAACAGAGTGGGTGGAGATTGTTGAAGCCGGCGCAGGTATAATTGCAGACGCCGACTATGACCGAATTCTGCAGGCATATAACGACATGTGTGACAGGAAAGTCCATTTCCCGAAGTTGTTTGGAGATGCCCATGCCGCAGAACAAATAGTACAGATCATTGCAGAAAGATAACATGGACCAATACCAGTCAATATTGAACGAACAAGAAACGGAGCACGCCATTAAATTGATTAAAGATACATTCCAAATCAATTTGTCAACGGCTTTGCATTTACGGCGTGTAACGGCTCCATTGTTTGTGAAATCCGGCTTGGGCTTGAATGACAACTTGAGCGGCTCGGAACAGCCAGTTTCGTTTACAATAAAAGCAACCGGCGAAAAAGCAGAAATAGTCCACTCGCTTGCCAAATGGAAACGTTACAAACTCGGCGAAATGCATGAGAAAGCAGGTTATGGACTATACACGGACATGAATGCAATCCGTACTGAAGAGGATTTGGATGAACTGCACAGTTTATATGTGGATCAATGGGATTGGGAGAAAGTGATGACTTGCGAACAGCGCAACAAAACGTTCTTGCATGAGACAGTTCGTTTGATTTATCAGGCACTCAAGAACACGGAATATATAGTCTGTGAGCACTATCCGCAAATTAATCCGTTTCTTGTGGAAGAAATACAGTTCATTACCTCCGAAGAATTGTTGCAAAGATACCCGAATAAGAATGCAAAAGAGCGTGAAAACGCTATTTGCAAAGAGTTTGGAGCCGTCTTTGTGGAGGAAATTGGCGCTCAATTATCAAACGGACAAAAGCATGACAGCCGTGCGGCAGACTATGACGATTGGACATTGAACGGCGATATTCTTATTTGGTATCCGCCGTTAGAAAAAGCGGTAGAACTTTCGTCTATGGGCATTCGAGTGGATGCTGATTCCATGCGTAAGCAATTGAGTGCTGCAGGGCATGAGGATTGGGATAGATGCCTGTATCATAGGCTGGTTTTGAGTGATAAACTGCCGCTTACAATCGGCGGTGGAATAGGGCAGAGTAGATTGAGTATGGTCTTGCTGCACAAAGTGCACGTTGGAGAAATACAAGTCAGTATATGGCCTGAAAAGATGGTTGAAGAATGTAAAAAGAACAATATACCAATACTATAATTATGCAAATCAGTAATAGAATTTCAGCTGTATGTGAGTCGGGTAGTCTAAAAATGGCAGCTCGTTGTCAGGAAATGCGTCGGCAAGGCGTAGATGTCGTTTCCATGACACTTGGCGAACCGGATTTTGCGGCTCCTGAACATGTTAAACAAGCTGCAATAAAAGCCGTTGCGGACGATTGGTCGCATTACGGTCCTGTTCCCGGTTATCCTTCTTTGCGTGAAGCGATTGCCGGCACACTTGGCGGACGTTATCAGGCAAATGAGATTATGGTTTCTACCGGCGCAAAGCAGGTTATTTACAACGCAATCATGGTAACTATCAATAAGGGTGAAGAAGTGGTTATTCCTACGCCTTGTTGGGTGAGTTATATGGAGATTGTAAAACTGGCTGAAGGAGTTCCCGTAACTGTTCCGACAACTGCAGAAACGAATTGGAAAGTGACGGCTGAACAGTTGGAAGCTGCTTTGAACGAGCGTACAAAAATGGTAATGCTCTGCTCGCCAAACAACCCGACAGGAAGCGTTTACAGTCGTGCGGAATTGGAGGCTCTTATAACTATTTTGGAGCGTTTTCCGGATGTGTGGATTTTGTCCGATGAAATCTATCAGCATATTAATTATATTCGCGAAGTGGTTAGTCTTGCCGATTTTGAAAACATTCGCGAACGATTGATACTTGTAAATGGTATAAGCAAGGCTTATGCAATGACCGGTTACCGTATTGGGTGGATGGCAACCAAGAGCCGTGATTTATGGCAGGCATACAATCGTTTGCAAGGGCAGTCAACCACTTGCGCTTGCACGGTCGCACAAAAGGCTGCTGAAGCTGCATATCTGGCTTCGCAAGATTGCGTAGAGCAAATGAGGCTGGCGTTTGAGAAACGGCGTGACTTGATTATGGAATTAGTGCGCGAATGGCCGGATGTGACTTGCACTTGTCCGGAAGGAGCATTTTATATCTTCCCAGATGTGAGCGCATACTATCCGCGTTTGGCAAAGCGTCTCGGAAGCGTCTCGGCTGCGTCTCGGGAAATGACAGAGTATTTGTTGAACGAAGCGCACGTAGCTTGTGTGGCCGGAGCAGACTTTGGTGAAGATAGATGTATTCGTTTGTCTTATGCAACAGATGAAAGTACCATTCGCGAGGCAATGAAACGGATTGCAGAAGCATTAAAGAGAATTTGATAATTATGGATATTTCAGTAATTGTACCTTTATTCAATGAGGCAGAGTCCTTGCCGAAGTTATACGAGTGGATTGAACGCGTAATGAAAGAGAATAAGTTCTCTTATGAGGTTATTTTCGTCAATGACGGTTCAACCGATGAGTCGTGGCGGGTAATAGAGGACTTGAAAGCAAAATCACAAAATAACATTCACGGTATTTGTTTTCGCAGAAACTATGGCAAGTCGGCAGCGTTATATTGCGGATTCCAAGCGGCAAAAGGCGATGTCGTTATCACGATGGACGCTGATTTGCAAGATTCGCCGGACGAAATCCCTGAACTGTACAAGATGATTAAGGAAGAGGACTATGACCTCGTGAGCGGTTGGAAGAAAAAACGCTACGATAACACGTTTACAAAGAATATTCCATCGAAGCTCTTTAATGCAACAGCCCGCAAAGTGACCGGCATAAAACTTCATGACATGAATTGCGGTTTGAAAGCCTATAAGAACGAAGTCGTGAAGAATATAGAGGTATTCTCCGAAATGCACAGATATATTCCATATCTTGCCAAGAATGCGGGGTTCACCAAGATTGGCGAGAAAGTAGTGCAGCACAGAAAGCGTGAATTCGGCACCAGCAAATTCGGCTTGAACCGTTTTGTGAACGGCTATTTGGACTTGATGACTCTTTGGTTTCTCAACCGTTTCGGCAAGCAACCGATGCATTTCTTCGGCTTTATAGGTAGTCTGATGTTCATACTCGGTTTTATAGCAATAATCGTGGTCGGTGCGATGAAATTATATGCACTCAGTCACGGACAGCGTGCGCTATTGGTGGCAGATAATCCATATTTCCACTTGTCGATTCTGTCTATGGTTTTGGGTTGTATGTTGTTCCTGGCAGGTTTTCTTGGTGAACTCATTATCCGCAATTCGCAGTCACGAAACGACTATCAGATTAGCAAGACGCTATGACGCTTGATGAGCAGCGAAATACAATGGAGCGTGCCTTGGGAGAGCGAATGCTGAACCACACGTTTTTCTTCTTGCGACAATGGGCAAAAGAACTCGGATTCGGTCCGTATTCTGACCGAATCCAGTCGTTGTCTGACAGCTATAACCGGTTGTTTGACTATTATCTGGCAGCTGATGACCCCGATCGGGAAGAAATACACAATGAATTGACGGAGGATACTTATGCGCTTATGGACGAAATGTACGCTGATATACGTATCAAGCGTGGTTTAGTGCCTCAATTAAACGGATTTGATGCACAAAAACCGGAAAGCGTAGTCCGGTATTTCAGCACCTGCGCACATTTTCAAGAAGAGGATTTTGATTGGCTGCAGGAGGTGGCAGACGACCCTGAACGTTCCACGATGGCGGTACGGGCATTTGCTTCATTATGTAATAATTTGCACGATAACTTTCAGGCAAATGCGGTAGCTGCGCTTATTGACTTGATTGGTTGCGAGAATGAATTACTATCCGAACAGGCGCTCGTTCATTCGATTATTATATTGGCGCAATGGGATATCCGGGTTGATTTCTATCCCGATATACAGCAGGCTTTTATAGAGCAAATTGGCGACGGAGATGTCGCTTTTATGGCTTTGCGGGCGGTTATTAAGTCGGTCAATTCAAATGTGCGGGAAATGATTGAAAAGAACGAACTGACTGAGGAGGATATTCCGGATGAACTGCGTGAGATTATCAATGAAGGAACCGGTGGAAATGAAGATGAAAAATTCCTGGATAAGTTGGATCGGGCGTCCAAGTGGTTGCCGAAGACGAGTCGTGATTTCCTTGCGGAAATAGTTGATGTTTTGCCTGATACGTGGGTTTATGACGTGATAATAGGTGATTACGAGGAAAGGGAGATGGCGTTGCAGGAGCTGTATCTGCACATCGGTTCGATGGCCTTGATGTGGGACAGGTGGGAAGAAGCCGAAGAATGGTTACTAGAGCGATTGCGTACTGAAAAGGCTACGGCATTTGATTATATGAATTATGGTCATTGTTGTTTCCTGCGAGGGGACAGGATGATGGCATATGAAAACTATCTGGAGTCAAAACGCTTGTGCAAAAGCACCAAACAATTCTATGAAATGTTCCGACCCGAACGAAAAATGCTCGTTGAAAAAGGGATTCCCTTGGAGCAGGTATATTTGATGGAAGACCAGTTGCTGCAAAATGCAGCGCGGTAATTATTTCCCGGTTTTATCAACAAACAGAATTTCGTCGCGGCTGACTACTGCGACATTGTTGCTTCCGCACTTATATGCCGTGAGAACGGGCGAACGCATTTCGTGTGCTTGTGTCTGCAGCAAGCGTCCTTCGGCAGAACAAAGCTGGCAGGTGCCGTTTTGGAGCACCACCATATAATCCTGTTCCATCGGCAGGATAGCAACAATCGTGTCTGCAGGCGTATATTGCAGGTTTTCGGCTCCGAACCGCTCACCGGATAGTTCGTTTATATATGCCTCAAACGGCTTCAAACCTGGCTGGATATTCTGCACAAATGCCTTTGCACTCGCAGTATAGGCTTGTTTGGCAAGTTGCTGCATGGAATGCCCGAATTGTAGCAGACTATCCGTATTATTAAGCCCCCATTTATTGAGTAATGTGGCGTATGTTCGCAATTGATATGTTGCCGTTGTCAGTTCGTAATTGGTTGTATTCAGACTTTTATATTGCTGATGCAGCACCTCAATCGCTTGCTCAATATAATCGTTGTTTGTCTGTTCTGTTGGCGCAAAAATACTGTCTTGGGCGCGTTGCATGACCGAAACTGTTTGTTGCATCAGGGCCATAAGTTCTTTCATAAACGATTGATAATCAAGCCTGTCTATCAGATTGAGCAGAATATCATACGGTTCAAACTTACTATGTTCGCCTGCCTGCATTTGGGCAATAGCACGTTGCATAAGCCCGAACTCTATATCCAAGGCATCGTAATAGTCGGAGTAGGTGGTTTCCTGCGTGTGCAGAAACGTCTTTGCCCAAGTAGAGTAATCCCAAAGCGAGACATGATTTTGCAGCAAATCGGTGCTTGTGAGGCCATCCAAGCGGTATAAACTGATTTCTTCCCACGTAAATTCCGGCTGATAGCCTGCTATCGGGTATAACTCCAGCGAGGCTTGCAGTTGCCGGATATCGTCACGCAGCGAATCGGCTTGAATTTGCAGAGTCTCCAATTGCTTATAGTCATTACCGGTAAGTAGCAGATGTGCCATCTTTTCTCGCGTATAAAACTCCGAGAACGTAGTAAATATATTCCGGCAATAAGCATAGCGGTTCACCAGCCGGTAGTAGTCCTGATAAACATTCTCCGCCAATTGGTTTATGTAGGCAACAGAGTCCATTTTTGCCTGCAAGAATCTCTCCAAGTCTGCATATTCAGGCTTTTTGCCTGCATACGGAAGTCCTGCAAAGTACTGGGCTTTGAGATGCTGGTTTTGGGCATAGTGCAGGCAGTTCCCCCAATACAGTTTTACACGATAAAGTATCTGGTTGAATTCATTATTATCGCGAATCGGATGACCGGCACTTATCATGTTGAAGTATTGCCAACCTAAATGGTAATATATGGCCGGAAAACTCGGGGCTTGCCGTTGGTAATCCGACAGGATATATATTGCCTCATAGGTGGTTGCCTGCTGTGCTTTGCTCAGGGTCTCAAGGAACTTGTCCTGCGCCAAACAGCCGGAAGCCGTAACCAACGCCAATAGTGACCATATGTATTTTTTGCCTCTCATTATATACCTAAAACCTTAAATTCCACACGCCGGTTGATGGCGCGGTTCTCATCGCTGTCATTTGGTACAAGCGGTTGGCGTTTGCCGAAACCGATGGACGATAAACGCTCGGGGCTAATACCGTGTTTGACGAGGTATTTGAGCACTACTTCACCTCTGCGTTCAGATAGTTTGTCGTTATAGGCATCTGTCCCGTGGTCGTCTGTGTGTGCGTGTAATTCGATGCTCAAACTTGGATTTTCGTTCAGCAATTGAATCACTTTTTCCAGCTCCTCTCGGGACGAATCCAAGAGTGACGCAGAATTATACTCAAACTGGATATTCCTTAGTTGCATAATCATCTGCTGTTCGATTTTTCGCAATCCGATTTCATAACGCTGTACGGCTTCAGTATAAGGCACGTTTATTAGCGTGTCGTAATACAGATAACCTGCTGCTGTTGCGTTTAGGGCATATTGTTCGCCTTGCCGCAAGCGTGTTGAGTCGGAGTAGGTGAGTGCTTCAGCCCGCTGCCGGTTATTCAGCCGGACAGTTCCGCTAATAGGTTTTCGCGTGTCACGGTCGTACAGCACCAGTTTCAGTGGTGCTTTGCCGGGTTCAAGGTCTATATCCAGCTCTGAATAGGGCAGTAGCACATCTTTGCGCGTATTGATAACTAAATCGTGTCCGAAATAACCTTTCTTGCTAAAGTGAATCGTATAGACATTGCCTATCGGCAGGGTTATGTCTGCGCCTTTTGTACTTGTACGGACAAGGTTGTGCGGTGTACATTGAACATGGCTGACAGGCAGTTGTGTTTCCGCATCGAATATATTCACATGAATATTCAGTTGTTTGGCAAGTTTCACATAGTGGACATCTGATGAATCCGCCGTCAGATGCGTACAATCGTATTCCAGATAAGTGTGCGAGTAGTTGGTTGACGTGATATCCAACAGGTATTTTTGTCCGACGGGAAGTGCTATCATGAACCGTCCTTCATTTGTAAGGGTTGTAATCTGCTGCGAGGTAATGGCGTCATATACAATTATTGTATTCGCCATGAATCGTTCTGTATCTGCGTCTTTCACGCTTCCTGTCAGCGTTAGTACCGGTTGGGCGTGGTACTTCTCGAACAGCGTCAAATATTCGGTCGTATAGGTTGTGTCTTTCCGGGTGCAGACTTGTTTGGTGAAGCGAAGCACTTGTCCCAATTCATTTGTAATCAGCGATATTCCGTATAAATTAGTGCCTTTCTCGTACGATGTGAATATCAGTTCCGGAATATACCAGTCGTATTTGCCCACTTTGCGGCTGTAGTAGATGGAGTAGGTTTGTTCCTTCTTGTCTTCTATTTTTCGTCTGGAAGCGAATAGCAGCGTCTGGTTGTCCGGCATAATTAGCGGAGATATATCGTGCCCTTCGCTGATGATGATGGTTTGGCCTTTGTCCCAAACTCCGTTTGTGCGGGTTGTGACAAGAATATTTTCATTGCGCACAAAATACACCTGATTTTCATCGCTACTGAGGCTCGGCCAATATTCGTCTTCTTCCGTGTTTACCGCTGTCAATGGGGAAGGATTGCCCCATTTGGTGCCTGATTTGCGTGCAAAATAGATATTATAGTTGTTTTCGTTGGGTTTCTTGGCGGAAAAGACGATGGAGCGTTTGTCAAAGGACAACGAACTGTGCTGAACCTGCCAACCGAGTTGACGCAGGTCGTTCAGTTCCGTGTCCGGCTGGGCTTGCTGCACTTGGGCGGTGGCAAACACACTTACCAGCCAACATACTATGATTGTCGCTTTTCTCAAATCGTCACTTCCTCAAACGTATTTATTTTGTTTTTGTCGTACGGAGCATACACTTTTATGTAATTTTCCGTAAATCCGCACATTTGTCCGTTTTCAAGACGTTTGCTTTCCCATAGAACGGTACCCTTTTCGCCTCTGTGGGCAGCATAAAACGCGGCTAATTTCTCATCACTTATTTGATGAAGTATCTTACTCCTCCGGTTGCGTTCGGCTTGCGGTACTACGGACAAATCCATTTCGAGCATTTTCGTGTTAGCACGTTCGGAATACGTAAATACATGCAACTGGCTAACCGGCAGCGACTCGATAAAGGCCTTGTAATCCGCAAAGTATTCCGTTGTTTCGCCACGGACACCAACCATACAATCGACGCCTATAAATGCGTTCGGCATAACGGATTTGATGTGTGCCACACGTTCTGCAAACAGTTCCCGCGTGTAACGCCGGTGCATCAGTTTTAGAACTTCGTTACTGCCCGATTGCAATGGTATATGGAAGTGCGGAGCGAAGTGCTTGCTGTGTGCCACAAAATCGATGATTTCGTCTGACAACAGATTGGGCTCGCAACTCGATATCCTCACCCTGAAATTCGCGTTTTGTGTGCTTTCCTCTTTGAACGCAGCGCTATCTATCTCGTCTATCCTTCGGAGCAAATCAATGAATGTCTCTCCTGTACTTCTGCCGAAATCGCCGATGTTCACACCTGTCAGGATTATCTCCTTGGCTCCTTCAGAAATGGCTTGACAGGCTTGTTCCACCACAAAGGCTATTTCAGGATTACGTGATCTGCCGCGCGCCATAGGAATTGTGCAGTACGTGCAAAAGTAATTGCAGCCGTCTTGCACTTTCAGAAAGCAGCGACACAAGCCGGTCTATCTCCTTCAGTATCTCCGCATCCTTCTCCACCAGTGAAGATGCCTTTCTCCTCAGCAGTTCCGCATAGCAACCCGTCAGAATAATCTTGGCGTTCGGGTTCTCGCGCCGGATACGGTGAATTGCTTGACGGTCCTTGTGGTCTGCGGTGTCCGTTACCGTACACGTATTCACTATCACCACATCCGGCGACTCACCTTGCCTGCAGCGAGTGTGGCCGTGGGCCTCCAACGACTGCATCAGCGCACTTGATTCCGCATAGTTCAGCTTGCAGCCTAATGTGACGATTTGAATACGCATTTAGTGCTTGATATACGAATAGGTCTTGTAACCGCTTTCCACAAACAACTCATTGCCCTTTAGCGCCTTTATCTCGATAAGGTTCATCACAAGCGCAACTTCAAAGCCTTGTGCCTTGAAGAAATCCGCTATTGCCAAATCTGTATGACCGGTTGCTAATATGTCGTCCAAAATAACCACGCGGCGGATGCCTTGTGCTTTCAATGCATCCAGATCAGACATGTTCACCACAAACTTCGACGAACCGTATTCTTTGGTCGCATTGAATGACACTTGTGTTCCGTCATCAGGCAGTTTGCCTGCTTTACGGAGCATAAAGAACGGCATCTCCATATGAGCGGCAACGGCGCTTCCGAAAATAAATCCACGTGCTTCAGGACCGATAATCACTACCGGTTTGCCTTGCGATACGGCTTGCACTTGTGCGCTGAACGACTCAATCGCCTGCTTTACTTCGGACGGATTGAGAAGGAAGGGTGTAATGTCTAAAAAACGAATCCCGGGCTGTGGAAAATCCAAAATCGTTTTAATCATATCCTTTTTGTCTTAATTTCACAAACAAACGTGCAAAGGTACAACAAAAAATGCACTCCCGCAAATAAAAGTGCATTTTTTTGTTGTTACACTGTCTTTTCAGTTACGTCACAGTTACGTCACAGTTACGTCACAGGAGCGTGGCTTTAAGTATAAACTGCGTAAACCGCACAAATTTTTGATTAAAATCTTGCATATTCAAAAAAAATGTTGTACTTTTGCAGGCTGAAATGAAATAACTATAAAATCATAATATTATGGAGAAACCGTATGTACTTGGCCTCGATATGGGAGGCACTAACAGCGTTTTAGGTATCGTGGACGCTCGTGGTCACGTTTTAGCACGCACATCCATCAAAACGCAACAGTATCCGAAAATCAAAGATTATATCAATGCACTCTATGCCGAAGCGGAAAAAATCGTTGAACCGGTTGGCGGATTCGAACAGTTCCGCGGAATAGGTTGCGGGGTGCCTAACGGCAACTTCTACACAGGAGCTATACAGGGCGCAATGAACCTCCCTTGGGGGCCTTATGTTCCGTTTGCTGAACTCATGACGGAAAAGTTCGGACTGCCTTGCAAAATTACAAATGATGCCAATGCAGCCGCTATGGGGGAGATGACTTATGGCGCTGCAAAAGGTATGAAGGACTTTATCATGATTACACTCGGCACTGGTGTAGGAAGCGGAATTGTCATCGACGGTAAAGTCGTTTATGGACACGACGGATTTGCCGGGGAATTGGGGCACACAACTGTCTCATTCGACAAAGACGCACGTCAGTGCAACTGCGGCAAGAAAGGTTGCCTCGAGGCTTATTGCTCCGCAACAGGCGTCGCACGTTCCGCAAAGGAGATTGTCACTTCATCCAAGAAAAAAACCGTCCTGCGCAATCTGGATGTGGATAATATCACATCGAAAGACGTGTTTGATGCCGCCGAACAAGGTGACGAGGTGGCTAAGGAAATCTTTGATTTCACCGGCACTATTCTTGGCCGGAAATTGGCGGATTTTGTCGAATTCAGCGCTCCGGAAGCGATTATTCTATTTGGCGGTCTGACTAAAAGCGGCCACTGGATTCTTGATCCCGTCATCAAAGCTCTTAATGAGAATGTGCTGCCCTTGTGGCGTGACAAGGTCAAAGTAATGTTCTCTGACCTCAAAGAATCGGATGCTGCCGTATTGGGTGCAAGTGCTTTGGCATGGCCCTAAGATATCAAATACCGGCTTGGCTGCAACGCCTGTATAAAGGTGTTGTGTGGAGAGGGGACACTGCCAGAAAGGTAGTGTACCTGACTTTTGATGACGGCCCCGTGCCGGAAGTGACACCGCTGTTACTTGATATTCTGCGGCGTGAGGATGTGAAAGCCACGTTCTTTATGGTAGGTGAAAATGCCGCCAAACACCCTGAACTGGTCCGCCGTGTCTTGGAGGAAGGGCATCGGGTGGGGAATCACACCTACAATCACTTGCGCGGCACGAAATACAAGGTGGTAGAGTATATTGCCAACGTGGTTAAGGCAAGCAAAGTGCTTGACGGGACACTGCTATTCCGTCCTCCTTACGGCAAACTGACACGCGACCAGAAAAGTACTTTGCTGGCTCAGGACTACCAGATTGTGCTTTGGGATATTCTTACGCATGATTATGATGCAGCCTATTCGGCGGAAAAAATGTTTGACATTGTCCGCAAACATGTCCGTAACGGTAGTATCATCAATTTTCATGACTCGATGAAATCGAATGAACGCATGCTTGCGGCGGTACCGCAGGTGATTGCGTATTTGCGGCAGCAGGGATATGAATTTGAGACGTTATAGCTGGCTGTTACTGATACTAGTGCTCGCAGGTTGTGCGAATCGGGGAATCGGACCGCAAGGTGGTCCGAAAGACTCGATTCCACCGGTTATTTTGAAAGAAACACCACTTAACGGAACACTTAATTATCATGGCAAACGGGTGGAAATACAGTGTGATGAGTATCTTCAATTGAATGATGTGAGCAAGCATGTGATTATTTCTCCCCCGCAACAACGCCCGCCCGAAGTGAAAGCCATCGGAAAGAAAGTGATTCTTGTATTCGATGAGGATTTGCAGGACAGTACTACCTATACCATCGATTTCGGAGACGCCATTTGCGATTATCATGAGAAAATCCCGCTCAAGGGATACTCGTTGTCATTTTCAACGGGAGACCATATCGATTCACTTGAAATAAACGGCTATGTCGTAAATGCCGAAGACTTAAATCCTGTATCCGGCGTGGTAGTCGGTATTCATGCGAACAAGGAAGACAGCGCGTTTTCGACCTTGCCTTTTACCCGAATAGGCAAATCGGACAGTAACGGATTCTTTTCCGTCAAGAATATACGTACGGGTTCGTATCGCTTGTACGGCTTGAACGATGTAAGTCGTGATTATCTTTATCAGCCCGGTGAAGGACTGGCGTTTTCCGATACGCTGATCACGCCCGTTTGTCATACGGAATTGGAGCAGGATACCACGTGGAAACCGGCTGTTGTGCTTGACTCTTTGGGAAAAGACACAATCGCGCTGCGTGAAATTGATACCATTCAAACTGTCAGTTACACCTATTTTGAACCGAGCGGCTTGTTGTTATGGTATTTCTGGGAGGATAAAACACGGCAGTATTTCCAGCGTTGTTACCGAGAACAGGCACATATGTTTCGTTTGCAGTTTGGAGCACCGCAGAACGAATTGCCGCAAATTCGTGCCTTGCGACCATCAGAAGTGGACTCGTTAGGTAATGATTCGGCGTGGGTGGACTGGACACAATATATGGTTCTGCAGGCCAATAAAGGCAAGGATTCGCTGATATATTGGCTGACGGACTCGGTTGTTATACGGCAGGACAGTTTGATTATGGAAATGACATACCTCAAGACGGATTCGGTGTATAACCTTGTACCGCAAACAGATACCGTTTATGCTGTTTACAGACCGCCGTACATGTCCGAAAAGGCAAAAGCGCAAAAAGAGAAGAATAAGAAACCGCCTGTGCTTAAACTGATCTCAAATGCTTCGGCAAAGTTTGAGGTTTACAATCAACTTGTCCTGTCTTCCCCGACGCCCATTGCTGAGTGGGCGGTTGACAGTCTGCATTTGTTTCAGAAAATAGACACAGCCTACAAACCGATTCCCTTCACGGTTTCTCCGGTGGATTCTTCAAAAATGAGGATTGCGGTAGAATACAAATGGGAGCCGGAGAAGCAGTATGAACTGCGCATCGATTCGGCTGCATTCAGGGATATTTACGGTGTTGTAAATAATGCAAGCAAGGAACAAATGACGGTTAAATCGTTAGAGGAATACTCGACGCTGCTCATCAAACTGGTGCCATATGAGCCGAAAGCCGTATTACAACTGCTTAACGAAAAGGATGAAGTGGTGTTGGAATTTCCGGCAAATGCGGAGGGAACAAAGTTTGAATACCTTGAACCTAAAGCCTATTATTTGCGCCTGTTTATTGACGAAAACGGTGACGGGAAGTGGACTACCGGCGACTGGGCTACACATCGGCAGCCGGAGCCGGTGTATTATTTCCCCTCCAAACTGTCTCTTCGTGCCAATTGGGACTTTGAGGAAACGTTCGATTATACTTCCATTGATCAGTTGTCAAGCAAACCGCAAGAGTTGCTGAAGGATGCAGCAGACAAAAAGAAGAAATAGACTCTTCACCCGCGATAATGCGTTTATGTGGGCGTTTCTGGCTGTAGGCTTGAGTGTACAGGTGGTTACATTTTATGTAGCCGATGAAACTGCTTTGTCGCTTGTCTGCGGGATGTTGGGCATTTGTTCCGTTATTCTGTGTTCGCAAGGCAACATCCTTACTTTTGCATTTGGTTTTGCGCAAATACTGACGTATAGCTATATCTGCTACACGCAGCAGTTATACGGCACACTGGCTGTTAACGCTTACTATTTCATTACGCAGATTTATGGCATTTTCATTTGGCGCAAACGTTTGAAGGACAATAACAAGGACATTGCCGAATCTGTTCCTACGCGTCACTTGGCGGGGCGTGTGATGACAATTATAGTAGTTGCTGTGGCATTGGCTTCGTTCCTTGTGGGTTTGTGCCTGTCACGGCTTACAGACGACTCCCAGCCGTATTTGGACGCTTATACGACAGTACCTGCGTTAGTGGCGCAGGTACTGATGATTCTTGCTTATCGTGAGCAATGGTATTTCTGGTTCCTGATAGATGTATTATACGTTGTTCTCTGGGCGCGGGCAGGAGATTACTGCCTTTTGGCACAACATCTTTTCTGGTGTGTGAACTGCGTTTATGGCTACGTGCACTGGTCTAAAACACTTCAAGCGCACGCTTGAGTTCCTTGTCAAAACGCAGCAAATAAGCAATGCGCCCTTTTTGAAAATAAAACCGCTCCATAATTTCTGCCCCGAGCATTTCTTTTACCTCGTCTTTATTTCGCTCAATAGCCTCTTGGAAGGATGGCTTGAGTCGTGGCTCCAAGGCTTCGAGCTGGGAAAGCGTTGTGGAATCTATATCTTCCATTTTCGCCATATCCAACATCTCCTTGAAGTATTTGCTGGTTTCAGTTTCGTATGTGAAGTTCTTGGCTTCCAGAAACTTGCAGAAATCGGCAATATCTTCATCCGTTACCTCAAATTTTTCCGGGAAGGGGACGAAGTAATGCCAGCGGTGGTACTGTACCGAGTAGTCAAAAAACATGTGTTTCGTATAAAGTGCATAGGTAACATCCACTTTGTTCGAGTCGTTCAGTACGATATCCGGCAAAATCCCGCCTGCCGTGTCTTTCTTGAGTTTGTTGCCCTTCTGGATTTCGCTATAGTCTATGGCTTGAATACAACGTCCGGAAGGCAGGTAATACTTGCTTGTCGTCACTTTCAAATGCCCGTCGTAGGCGATAGGGCGCAGATTTTGTACCAGTCCTTTCCCGAATGTGCGTTGTCCCACTAATGTGGCGCGTTTAAGGTCCTGCATAGCGCCGCTGACTATCTCGGAGGCAGAAGCGGAGTTCTTGTCCACCATAATCACTAAAGGCAGGTTGGGGTAGGACGGGTCGGTCGTTGTGGTATAGGTATGATTGGAAACGGCAATTTTGCCTTTTGTGGAAACGATGGTAGTCCCTCTGGGCACAAAATTGGCAACAATCTTAATGGCTTCGTCAATAATGCCGCCACCGTTGCCGCGTAAGTCAATAATCAAGCCTTTGATATGCTCTGTTTCCGCCAAATCGTCCAAAGCCTGCTTGAAGTCTGCTGCAGAGCCTTCCGTGAACTCCCTAAAGCTGATATAGCCGATTTCATCGATGGAAGTATAATAATCCACAGGCGCCAGGTGTATGTCTTCACGGGCAAATTCGCGGGTAATCTTCTGTCCGTCACGTTCCAACTCCAGTTTGACGATGGTGCCGGGCACTCCGCGCAACAGGTTGCTGACGTCAGACACTTCCTTGTCTTTGGCAGAAACGCCATCGACTGACAGGATAATATCGCCCGCCAACACATCGTTTCGCTGGGCAGGTTTGTCTTCATAAGGATTGGCAATAATGATTTGCTTTTCGTCCTTGCCTTTGGCGTTCTTGATTTCGCGTAATTGTATAATTGCGCCGATTCCACCGTACTTTCCGGTTGTCAGCATACGCAGGTCGTCGTCTTTCTTTTTGGGGTAATAGACCGTGTATGGATCCACCTTGCGCAGCATTTGATTGATGGCTGTTTCTGTTATGTCCTCATAATTAAGGGTGTCGCAGTAGTTGATGTCCAACTGCCGCATGACATCGTTAAATATGGTCAGCGACTGGTCTATGCGTGCTGTCTGTTGCTGTGCAATGGCCGCACAAGGCAATAGAATGAGCACAATATAAAAGATTGTTTTTCTCATCATATGTTTATCTCAACTTATTGGGCACAAATGCACTCACGTCTTTGTTATAGGAATATAAATCCCGCACAAGGGTCGAACTGATGTGGGCGTATTCAGGACGGGTGTATAGTAGAATTGTCTCGATTCCACCGATACTTTTGTTGGCTTCTGCCATGTTTCGTTCGTATTCAAAGTCCTGAATGCAGCGAACGCCGCGCAATATAAATTGTGCGCCGACTTCGCGGGCAAAATCAACAGTCAGACAATCATAAATGCTGACAGAAATACGTGGTTCGTCCTTGAAGATTTTACGTATTGCCTCTTCGCGTTCGCGAATGGGGAAGGTTTCTTTCTTTGTGCTGTTACGGCCGATGCCGATTACTATTTCGTCAAATAGACCGAGGCCGCGCTTGACAATGTCATAGTGACCGATAGTGAACGGGTCAAATGAGCCCGGAAATATTGCTTTCTTCATGGTTTTTTATAGGGTTGTTATACATTTCATATAGTTTTTCCCGTAGGAAGGCTTCATCTTTATCGGGAATATCAATCAACGCAAGGCGGCTTTCGATGTATTGGTCAAATTCAGTCCCACGCGGGAAGATTTCGTAGCCGGCAAATATCTGGCGGTCGATTTGCTCTGCAATGGCACGAATTTGGTCATTCTTCTGCATCGCTTTCAGTTCCTCGATATGGGTGTCTATCCAATGGTTGATACTCGGCGTCAGACGGAAAATTACGTGTCCGTTCTTGCCGCGCAGACCTGTCCACATGGAAACACGGTCGTCGTGTTTTGTCTTTTTCCAATCCGGATTGTCGCGTTTGAGCTGAAATTCTGCTGCTTTGAGATAATCGCACGGGTCAAACTCGTAATTGATTGAAACCGGGCATATATTCAGTGCTTTGACTTGGTCAATGAAGTCCATGTTCTTGTCGGCACACAGCGTAAGCATTTTCAAAACAGCAGGCTGCGTGCGGTCGTCGCTGTCTTTGGCGCGTCCTTCACGCTGTGCCAGCCAGATGGATTTGCCACGGCTGCGTAGCGATTGAATATATTCGGAAAGCAGTACGGAGTTCTGCAGAATCTCACGTGGCCCGCCTTGACGGCGAACGACAAAGCCACGATTGAACCGAAAAGCGGTTTCAATGTACCATTTGCTCAGCAGATTGTCACCGACTCCGACAAACGGACGAATAAAGTAGCGGTCATGTAATAGCATGGACAGCCACGATGCATCTAATATAATGTCACGATGGTTGGTCATAAAGAACGCGCCGTGTTTAATGTCCTGCTCAATCAGTTTGCGGCTTTCTTGCTTGCTCTTTCCGGGCAACTGCAAATAATCCAACTTGACGCCCTTTGTCTTGCGCCAAACCATAGAGTGCAGCCACGGCATGGTTATCAGCACATCTAATACCGGTATTATCCAACCGGTACGGTATGCACGAATTTGTTTGAATTTATCCATATAATTCTCAAATCTTCCAATTCTCTAGCGCCGCTTTGGCGGCTTCGCGGTAGGCAACCATCAGTCCGCCTGTTCCAAGCAGTGTGCCGCCAAAATACCGCACAACAACTACTAATATATTGTCTAATTTCTTTGCATCAATCGACCGCAGAATCGGCAAACCTGCCGTTCCGTGCGGCTCTCCGTCATCTTTTGTCCGCCAGAGGTTTTCACCCAAACGATAGGCATAGCACACATGCCTTGCGTCGTGGTATTTTTTTTTGTACCAAGCAATCCGAGTCTTGGCTTCATCCTCATTGGCTATCGGTTCCGCAAAAGCCAGAAACTTCGAACCTCTGTCTTTATATATTCCTTCTGCCGCCATTACATTCTCAATTTCAGTCCTGCCAACAGCGTGTCCGGACAGAAGTTAAATACACTTGCCATTTCGCCGGACATGCAGAATCCGCAATGTTTGCAAATATCAGTCGGCATATAGGACAGGCGTCCGTTGAGCAACTCTGTTTGTATGCCGACACACAAACCGCGGTCACCGGTAGGATAGATGAAGTTTGTCACCCAGCACAAACTGCCGACATTATGTGTCTGCATATATTTCGGATACATCTTTTTCAGGCCTGAATAGCTGTTCATAATAGGGTAGCCCTTGTGCTTGTAGCGGATAACCGTGTCCAGTGCTTTGGCTTTCTGTTCGTCGTCCAGCATCAGTTGTTCCGTGCCCGGGAACGGCGTATGGAAATTGATGGAAATCTGTGCAATGGACGGGTTGTTTTTGGCGTATTCCAAGGCTTCCTCCAAACCGTCAATATTCAGTTTGTTCACCACCATGTTTACCGTTAACGGCGCGCGTTTGGATTCCCGGCTCTCGTGGAAGAGTTTGATATTTTTCTCCAAGCGGGCGAAAGTGCCTTCTCCACGTACGGCTTCATGGTATTTGCCTACGCCGTCCATCGAAACCCACAGGCTGTCCATATTAACCCATGAAAAATCCTGTTGGGCGTTGGTGGTAATGGTTACCGAAAAGAAACCGATCTGTTTTGCTGCCGCAATAATGTCGTTGAGGTTCTTGTCCCCTTCTTTCCATAATGTTGTTTCGCCGCCTTCCAAATCCAGAAAACGGCTGCCAAGGTCATAGCTATACTGCAAATCGGATACGATATCGTTGAACGGGCGGTGTTTTCTGCCGACAACGTCATATACGGAGCAGTGTTTGCATTTCAGGTTGCATTTGTCCGTAATGAACAGAACCGTTTGCAACGGGGCTTTACGTCCGATAAAGCGGGCACGGACAAACCACCAGCCCAAGTACCAGTATTGTTTTATAAACTGTATCATTTTATTAACAACTCAACCACTGTGACAATGATTAGTATCAGGCACCAATACATCACCACATTTCTTGCTAACAACCATCGAATCAGAAACCAATCCATACCGGTTTCTTTGAATATCTCAAACTCTGTCATCGGTCCCATCCACCAACGCGGATTGTCATTGGTCGGGAGGCCTTTCACAAAGCGCGACAGCGAATAAATCAGATAAATCGACATCGGCAGCGTTATAAGTGTGGCCAGATACCACCAACTCCACCAGCCGAGTGCAATGCCCAGACCGAGCAAACCAAACGGTACTAACGCAAATAGTCCGACAAAAAACAGCTGTACGTTCCGGCTTTTGAACAGGCGGGCAAATGTCATTTTATCCAGTTCACCGTCTGCGTCTGTTTCCATAACGGAATGAACATAGACAATATTGGTCACCAGCATTCCGATTGCAGCGGACATAACCGCCATAGGCAAGGAGAACGCAATTCCGCAAACGGCGGCCTGCATTCCGAGCATCAGTAACGGTCCGAACATCAGTCCGATAACCAATTCGCCGAAGCCGTGCATACACAATTTGAGCGGTCCGCCGGAATAATTGATGCCGAAAAACAACCCGAGCAGGGCATACATTATTACCCATAATGCAGCCATTTCACCGTGCAGCCACCATTGACAGAACACGCAAATTACCCCGATTCCACCAGCAATTGACAGAAATATACAGACTGCTTTGCCGAGATCTTCTATCGTTGCGTCGCCATTATTGATGTAGGTGCATTTATCCAGCCGCGCGCGGATACTTGTTTTGGAAAGCGTAGAGCGGATTCGACTATCCCGCTTGTAATCAAAGTAATCATCGGCAAGGTTCATACCCAGATGGCCGATGCAAACGCCGATAAATGCCAAAACTGCAAGCCACCAGGTGAATCCTTCTTGTCCGATGCACATAACGATGGCAAGCAACGCAGGCAGTGCCGATTGCGGCAACGCGATAGCACGTGAGTTGCGGAACCAGAAGAACAGCCCCTTGTGGTGTCCTCGGTAATATTTTTCAAAACCTTCTTCTGCGCTCATTGTATGCCGAGCTTTTTCTTGATTGGAGCCGGAATAGCGTCCTTATGGACGAGAACCTCATTGGTTTTGTATTTCATGTACGCCTCTGTGATGTACCAGATACCGTTATAATCCGAGCGCTGCTTGCCCCAGGAATTCTTCACCATATAATATTTCTTGCCGTTTTGGTCTTTGGCGATACCGAAGATTTGCATACCGTGGTCATCGGTATTTTCCCAGTTGTCAAAGGCTTGTTGGCGCAGTTCTTGCGTTACTTCTATTTCTTCCAACGGCTTTTCAGTCAGTTTCTCTTTCTTTTCTTTGTCGCTCATTCCCAGCCATTTTGCCATATCCGAACCTGTCAAATCAGCGCCGTTGTCCTTGTCCGGCATTTGTCCGACTCCCTTGCGGGAGAAACCGAGTTCGCTGACATCAGCCGCCCAGGCAAGCGTGTAGCCGTTGGTGATGGCGTAGTCAATAATGCTCATCAAATCTTCCAGCGGCACGTTGTACATTTGGTCCATACGCCAGTTGTCCGGCACTTCCAAGGCAAACTGCGAGTAGAACGGGTGGTGCATGTAGCTCGTAACGCTTACATAGTCATTGGCGTTCAAACCTAACGACTCCGCAAACGATTGCGGCGAATATTCAACGCCTTGGTACGTGAACGTTTCCGGACATGCGCCCAAATACGTGTCGTAGATCGCCTGCAGGCCTTGTTTCCAGACCGGCGACAGCCGTTTGAGATTACTGGATGTCAGCGCTTTGACGTAACTTCCTGCAATCGCGTCCAATTCGCCGTGAACGGGTAGGGTATCGGCTTTGGTCGTGCCGTATTGAATACCGGGCATCACTTCTTGCGGAACAAGGCCGTAGTTTTGCATACAATAGATGACGTCGTACGCGCTTCCGCCTCCCGCAAATTTCACATCGCCGTACATGCGCACACAGTATTCGGCACGGTCCATCATCGTCTTGCTGACCACGAACATTTCACTCAGGTCATATTCGCCTTTTCCCATACGGAGCAGTTCCGACTCAAGGAAGCCGAGAGTTGAAAACGCCCAGCATGTTCCGCTGCGGTGTTGGTCTTTGACGGACGTAATGGCTACGCTGTCAACGGTGGTGAACTGAAACCCTTTAATGGTGTCTTGTGCAGCTTGAACGCTGTCGGCAGAAACAACGGTATCACATAAGAGTGATACCATTAACAAACTCAGTAAATGCATATCAATAATCTATTTTTTTCAAGTATTCAACGACTATTCGCCCCATTTTCGGGTTGTGCAAGATGTGCGAACCGTGGTCTGCGCCTTTCACAATCATTACCTCGCTGTTCGGGATGTTTTCGCCGATCAGATGAGTATGCTCAAGGCTGATCAGGTCGTTTTCACCGGCTGCAATCAGGCAGGGGCATTGGATGGTCTGCAGGTCCTCAACGGTCATGTTCGGCTCATAAAGCATCATCTTGTACAAGGCGGATGTATCGGCAGGATTGGCACGTTCCTGTTCCAAATCCCATACGCCGCAATCGGGGTCTATGTTTGCTCCGGAAGTGATGATTGCGTTCCATGTTCCTGGATATTTCACTTCTGTCAAAAGGGCGATGATGCCGCCGTCACTCCAGCCGAATACTGCCGGTTTGAGGTCCGGTAACGCAACGGACGCGCTTCCTGAACCGCTGATGAGTGAAGGTGCGGATTGCGTAACCCGTTTGTATATGTCTTTCGGGGAGTTGGACAGGGCGTAATACGGATTGATAACTTGCTGGACAAAAAAATGCATATCGTCCGCCATATCGGAGTAATGGTATTCATCTAATGGCGGATTTTCGCCTTGACCGCGTGAGTCGGGTGCCCAAACGAGGTAACCGGCTTGTGCCAGCAGGTCGGTCATGACATATAAATCCTTATGACTGCCGCCGTTTCCGTGCAGCAGCAGAACCGGTTTGCCTTGCGGTTCGCCTTTAACCAGATAGGTAATCGGCACTCCGTTGATGACGACTGTATGTTGTTCATGAACGGTATGGAACAGGTTAAATGCCCATTGTATAAGCATGATAACTATCAGGACGACAGTTATAATCGCGGCTATTATTTCTCGTTTACTCATAATCGGCGACAAAATTACAACAAAAAATTTGAATGTACAAGATTTTGACGAAAAAATATTTGCAGATATCAAAAAATTGTCGTACTTTTGCACGCTCGTTTTCAATAACACCTTAAATGAAATAAACAATTATGCGAAAAATTCTCTTTACAACCCTTTTGTTACTGGGAGCAATGGCGTCCCAGGCGCGAGTTGGTCAGGCGGATGTCCAGGTGAATGATTCTTCTGCCACTGCTCCCGCGCAGGCTGAAACAATCAGTGCACCGGATATGGGCACCAACCAGCTTGTCATTCTCAACGACCCCGATGACGGCTTGGTTATCCTCAATGCCTCTGATGCCGACAAGGACAAGGACGGCTTGGTTATCCTCAATGCCTCTGATGCCGACAAGGACAAGGACGGTCTGGTTATCCTCAATGCCTCTGATGCCGACAAGGACAAGGACGGTCTGGTTATCCTCAATGCCTCTGATGCCGACAAGGACAAAGACGGCTTAGTTATCCTCAACGACCCGAAGTAATATTCGGATGACAGGCATTTATTGCCGCTCGCTATATGGCGTTTCTATATAAATCTGCACGAAAAATGCAGATTTTTTTGTATATAAGAGAAAAAAGCTGTACCTTTGCACGCAATTTCGCGTGCAGGACGGAAATACGTCCTGTCATGACGGGAAACGGAATACGTTGAGGCTGGTAACGGAAAAAGCAGTTACGAAAAAAAAGCAGCACGTCACTTACTGACGGAAAACAGAAGGACATAAGAATTATATCGCAATAAGCCAAAACAATAAATGATATTTTCAAGGTACCAAAAATAGCACCAAGAACGAAAAGACAAATAAGTATGGTAAACAAACTGAATGTTCAAGGAACAGAGATTGCAATCCTCAAAGTTAACACGGAGGATTATATCTGTTTGACGGATATGTTGAAAGCGAAAGACGGCGAATTCTTTATAACCGATTGGCTGCGAAATAGGAATACACTTGAATATATCGGTATTTGGGAGAAGTTTAACAATCCCCATTTTAATTATGGCGAATTCGCCACAATTAGAAATAATGCAGGATTAAATAATTTCAAAATCAGCGTCAAGGAATTTGTTGAGCGGACAGGAGCAATCTGTATCCAGGCAAAAGCCGGACGTTATGGCGGCACGTACGCACACAAAGACATTGCCTTTGAGTTTGCCATGTGGATTAGTCCTGCTTTCAAATTCTACATTGTCCGCGATTACCAGCAACTAAAAGAAGCAGAGCAGAAGATACTTGGTTGGAGTGCAAAGCGTGAGTTGGCAAAGATTAACTACCATATTCATACCGACGCGATTAAGGAGCATCTGGTTCCGCAAGAGATAGACCCCTACCATCGCTCGCTTATTTATGCAAACGAAGCGGATGTCCTCAATGTTGCATTGTTTGGGATAACTGCCAAAGAATGGCGCGACGCGCATCCGGATGATAAAGGAAACATCCGCGATTATGCGACCATCAGCAAGCATATACTAAAAGCATGATACTGTCCCTCTCCGTGACGTTAAACGGAATACGTTGAGGCTGGCAACGGAAAACACAGCCAAGCAGAGAAGTGTCTCTGTGGACATATTGAAATAAATATAAACAGAGCTTTTGCTCTTATTCTCTAACATCGAAATTCTGGAAAAATTACGGGTGAGAATAAGCAAGCCAAAGTTCACGTCTTCGGGCGTGGATTATTTGTGTGCTTATATTACCCAAACGGTGTTTTCCAGAGCCGCGATGTTAGATGTAAGCGCGATTGCAAATAATTCATGCCTTTTTTATGCAGACATCTGAATTAAGCAAAGTAAAAAGCGATCTTATCGCGGAGATAGAGAAACGGGTGGAAGACCGTGTTTTGGAACCGTCGAACGCGGAGTTGCTCAGCAAACTCATCGCACAAGCGGACAATGACAACGAGGCAATTTCTATTGCAGCTTTGGGTACGACTTATAAGCGTACGGGCTTACATTTTGACAAACGCCTGGAGCGATTAACGCACGACATCCGCTATTTCCGAAAGAATGAAACGCTTAGTTTCCATATGGACGACAACAAGCCTACGCATAAACTGATTATTGGCGACAATTATGAGGCACTACAAAATCTGCTAGTACAATATACCGGTGCGATAGATGTTATTTATATCGACCCGCCGTACGGTAAGGATAGTATGGGCGAGTTCGCGCAGACCAATTATCAGAATGCTATTACGCGCGACAACTTGCTTTCGATGCTTTATCCGCGTCTGCAACTTGCCAAACAACTATTGTCCGATAGCGGTGTAATCTTCTGCTCGATAGATGACAAAAACCAAGCGTATGTCAAGTGCCTATTTGATGAAGTGTTTGGAGAGCGAAACTTTGTGGCAAACATTATTTGGCAGAAAATACATAGTATCAAAAATGATGCGAAGTATCTATCTGATTGTCATGAATACATTCTTGTATACGCACGCAATATAGATTTGTTAGAAATCAATCTTCTGCCTCGTACAGAGGAAATGAACGCAAGATACACGAATCCTGATAATGATCCAAGAGGTCCATGGCAGTCTGGAGACTTAGTGGCAAATGGAGAAAGGAAAAATGGACATTTCATAGTTAAAAGTCCCACTACTGGTTGTGAATTTGATGTGCCACAAGGGAAGCATTGGGTGTATTCTGAAGAAAACATGCATGAACTTATTCGTACAAACAGTTTATATTTCGGTATAAAAGGAGATGCTTTCCCTCGCAAAAAGAGATTTTTGTCTGAGGTACAATCTGGGCGAACTCCGGGTACAATATGGTTGAGTGAAGAAGTAGGGCACAATCAAAGTGCGACAAAAGAAGTAATTGCAATATTTGGAGAACGAGGTAAATTTGATTTCCCTAAGCCTACGCAACTCATACAACAACTTTTGCAGATATCATCTAATCCAGAAAGCGTTGTTCTTGATTTCTTTGCTGGTAGTGGTACAACAGCGCAAGCTGTACTTGAACTAAATCGTAGTGAGAAAGTCGAAGGTGATTTAATAACGGCAGGACTTCCGGAAGGCAATCGTACGTTCATTCTCTGTCAGATGAATGAAAAGACCGACATCACGCCAAACGGAATTGCGTATGATGTGACCGCCAAGCGGCTCAAACGTATTATGACCGGCGAGTGCTATGATGGTACAAAAGATTTTGAATGGATTAAGAAGAACAAACCTTACGGCGGCAATCTCGATGTTTATGAGATTGACAAAGTGGCTGATTTCGAATACACGGAAGGCAAATCACCGTTTGACGTGATAGACGAGACGCTGTATGGTCTGCCGCGTTTTGCTACACTGCAAGAGAAAATAGATTGGGTATGTACGCATTTCAGTAACGCCCGCAAACAACTGGACTGATATGCTGCAAGAAATCAAGGATCTGCAACGCCGTGCGGTAAGCGAATTGCTGCTTAAATCGGCGAAGAAGCAAGAACTGACTTTCCGTGCGCCTACAGGCAGTGGAAAGACCTATATGATGGCGGACTTTATGAACCAAGTGCTTGCTGCGAATTCGGATGTGGTATTTCTTGTTTCTACACTCTCCAAAGGAGACTTGGCAGGACAGAATTACCGCTCTTTCTGCAAGCGCAGAGAAGAAGGCGTATTCCCGAAACTCAATCCGTATCTCATTTCGACAGAGATAAGCGGTGAGGAAACACTCTATATTCCAACGGATTACAATGTCTATGTCTTGCCTCGTGACTTGTTCAAGAAGAATGGACGTTTGATGGCGGGTCCAATGACCGCATTTCTGGAGCAATTGACACGCGGAGAGTTATTCGGCGGGCAGAACAAACGTATCTATCTCATCAAGGATGAGTGTCACCAAGCGACAAACAACCTCGATGAGATTTCACCGAAGTTCTTTAATAAGATTTTCAATTTCTCCGCCACCCCTAACCTCAAACGCGGACAGATGCCGGACGTGCAGATAAGCGATGACGAAGCCGTGCAAGCTAAACTAATTAAACGAGTGGAGTTTGGAGATGAAACGGATACAGTGGAAGATGCTATCCGCAAGTACGAAGAAATCAAGCAGCAATACCTCTCATTAGACATCAATCCGTGTCTCATCATTCAAATCTCCAACAAAGAGAAAGCGGAAGAAGAATGGCTTCGGCACATCAAACCCGTTTTAGATAAAACCGAGCATCAGCGTCTCAAATGGATGTTGATTGTAGATAAAGACAAAAATTGTGACACCAACGACGAACTCAAGAAACTGAAAGTCGATAAATGGAAAGAGTACGCTAAACTACCGGCTTCTACCATTGATGTTATTATTTTCAAAATGGTGATTTCCGAAGGCTGGGACATCCCTCGTGCATGTATGTTATATCAAGTACGGGACACCAAGAGCAAGCAATTGGACGAACAGGTGATGGGACGTGTACGGCGCAATCCGCGATTATTGGATTTTGAGACGCTGAATGCCGGGCAACAAGAGTTGGCTACTACCGCGTGGATTTGGGGCATACTGCCGCAAGAACGAACCAAAACAACGCAAGTGAGCCTATGGAATGACGAGCAGATTCAGCATAAGATGGCACTCAAAACCATCCGTCTCAAATCGCCCACCGAGCGCAAGGATTTTGATGTAGAGACCTTCTTTGAAAACCGAAAGAGTGCGGTTGCGCCGGAAGATATCTTCACGCTCTACCGCAAACTGCAAGGGACTGAGACCGATTTGCAGCACTTGTGTTATGCGTACGCGGGTGAGAGCGTGGATAAATGGAAAGAATTTATGATGAATATAAGCGCGCTACGGCATCAGTACAACCAATATATTTGCAACTACGAGGAGAGTATGGTAGTCGCCGAGAAAGAGACATCTTTCCCCGCGCGGTCGTACTATCTGGAAACCGGTAATAAGAATTCCGCTGTCAAGAGTTGGGTGTGGCGTAAAACCACCAACGGCGCGTTTACATTTGATAGTGATGCGGAAAGCGAGTGGGCTGGTATATTGCAAGATGTGGCTACTAAGTATAGTGTACGCATAGAACCTGGTGAGTTTTTCAATGAGGAGACGCGCTATTTGTGGGGCAAGAACTTCCTCCCAAATTCTGAAATACGTTATGAGTACTATGCAGACGGTGTACACTCTTCTTATCCGGATTTCGTTATGAAAGACCATAAAGGACGAATTCATTTGTTTGAGGTCAAGAGCGTCAACCGCCTATCATCCTCGACTATTGATTCTGCGGAGTACGAAGACAAAGTGCGTCACCTGAAAGATTGTTACCGCGCATGTTCCAAGAAATTGGAAGGCTATATCTTCTATCTTCCGCTTCTCAAAGAAGATACATGGCAAATCACGCGTTTCTGTAATGGCGAGGAAGATATGCTTACCGAAGAATCATTCCGCGAATCACTAAAATAGGTCTTTGTCAAATTTTCGACTTCCTATTTTATCGTGTTATTTTGATATTTTCTAAATAAGCAAAATTTTCATTTTTAAACGAAAATCGGCATTTTTGAAAAAACGGGGTCTGAAGGTCTGTAAATAAAGGCAAAATACACAGGGATTATTCAAAATCAGAAACGCCAAAAACGGGCAGTGTCCGAAATCCGGACAGTTTTTCATCTTCCGGCAAGGATTGAGTACTGTTTTAATGGCATATAATGTCCGAAAACTGAACAGTAATGAACGGAAATCAAATATGATTGTCCAAAATCCGTTCATTATTGTCCGAAATCTGTGCATAAATAATAAAGGACTTACAGAAGGGACTTGACATTTGTAAAAGAAAAAAATAATTTTCTTTATTTGATTTTTGATTTTTTTCAGTTGATGTAGTTGGAACCACCATTATAAAGAAAAAGAATTACTTTCTTTGACCTGGCGTGGGATTCGGCTTTAATTGGGGTATTCTCGGGAAATGATCCCGTGATTGTTTTGTTTTACGTAGAACCTTTCTAGGCGGAAGCCGCTCCTTCCGAAAGCGGAAGGACGCTCCGGGTCCCGTGATGGTTCGCGTTCTATCCGCTTAGTCAAAGCTCATTATTTGAGTCGCCCTGATTGATTTAGAAGTATTCTCTAACCGCAAATTCATATTGATCAATGAAGATTTTTTTGAATGCATGTAAATTATTCTGCTCATAGAAAATCAACATTGCTTTCTTATAATCAATCGAATCCACTGTCCGAAATGATAATGGACAATATCCGTTCGCTATCAAAAGCGCATTGCTTGTAATACGTGCCGTGCGTTTGTTGCCGTCCATAAAGGGCTGAATATAATTCAATAGTAAGAGCGCCAACAAGGCTTTTTCAAATACATTTTTGCGGCTATTAATTAACGCACATGTATCCCGCATCGCTTCGCGAATTTGAAACTCATTGTCCAGCGGCCGATATTGCGTACCGGTTATACCCACACGCCGATGGCGCATACCTTTATCAACCGATAATTCCTTAGTCAGCAATTGATGGATATCTTCAATATGGCTAATGGTCAGTTCTTGCAGGTAATCCGGATTGTCCAATACGAAACGTAAAGCATCCTTGTGATTAAGCAACATCACAGCTTCCTCCTTGGTCTTACCATCCGCAGTTTTGCTCTCACGCAATAATCGTTCTGTCTCAAGCAACGAATAGGTATTACCCTCTATCTGCGAGGATTTCCAACTCAAATCAATGCCTAAACGCTCCATCTCTTTGCGATACTGATTTTCGCTCATATTGGTCAAATGAGCACGGAACTCTTTCTGCAGTTCATTGAGATGCTTCAATTCATCCTCCGTAAACAAAGCTACTTCAGGCAACTGCTCATTGATAAGCGCAAAGTTAAAACTTGTCTGCACTTGTCTGTCATCTACATCTTGTGCAAAATAGGTATCTAAATCAAGCGGCATTAACAAGTGCGCACGATTAGATAAGGAATAACGCGTCGCACGCGCTTTACCCTCCACAATAATATCACCGCCTTCTACTCCTGCCGCAATAAGTCTTTTTAGGGTCGCATCGCTTTCTTGAAAACCGATGCCGATGCGTATGCTCTCTCGCGAAGAAAGAGGATGAAAATGCAAAAAATGCAGTATTTCACGAGCTGTTTCCATAAGCAAACTTTTAAAATCGGTGCAAAAATACAAAAAATATTTGAATAATCGGCTCAATTAAATCAAAAAAATGCAAAAAATCTTACTTTTTTGAGCCGATTTGGCAGAAATGACCTAAAATAGGTTAAATTCCGTCGTCCGCACCGTTCACATCTTCGGTAACGTCAGGGTAACCTCAAGGTCAAGAAGTGCGGTTATGCCGTACTCTTTCTTACCATTGTATGACAAAGCCGGCGTGGACGTTAATGCCCGCTTGGGCGTAGTACCACGTGCAGCGGCTGCCGTCTGCAAAGCGGCTGGCGTCCGCTCCGCCATTATTTGCGTATTTGGCATTGAAGATATTATTCAACTGACAGAGCAGTCTTATTTCGGGCACGCCACGACGGTCTGTAATCCACTTGCGCATCGGCAAGTTATATTGCAGATTGACGTTGGTAGTCGTATATGCTTTTAACATGGCATGTTCGTCCATTGTGTTGTCAAGATACTGGCGGCTGGTGACGTTGGTTTGTATTGTTCCGACAAAACCTGCGTATTCAAACGTAAAAAGTGACATTGCGGTAATGGTGGGTGAGAATGCAATCGTTACATCGCCTTCAATAGAGTCTTGTCCTACCCATTCCCAGTTGTCCTGGTTATCGTACAAGTCAATATACTGCTTGTAGTGCTGAATCTTGTTACGGCTGACCACCATGTTTCCTTCCCATCGAAACCAGTCTGTGATTTTGACACCGGCCAGCAGTTCCGCGCCCATGCGGTAGGAATCCTTCACGTTGATGGTTTTCATTACGCCAATGTCGTTGTATTCACCGGTCAGAACGAGTTGGTTGTCATAATCCATGAAGTAGAGGTTCAGCCCCAGTTGGAAGCGTTTGTGGCTGTACTGATAGCCTAACTCGTAGTCATAGAGTGTTTCTGCTTTCGGCAGTCCTGTATAGGTTTGTGTAGTCGGGTCGTACGTGACGTTTTCTTTGTAGTTATTACGGCTTGGGTCGCGGTTGGCAATGGCGAATGAGGCAGATAACTGATGTCCGTGGTTCTGATAGGTCAGTCCTGCTTTGGGATTGAAGAAATGGTAATCGACCGAAAGCGGCAAGTCTTCCAGATTTTCGTCATTGATGCCGTTGCGGGTGTAACGTACGAAACGATACTGCAGGTCGGCATACAGTGCCAGTTGCGAATAGCGGCTGCGAAGAATTCGCCAGTTGGCTTTGGCATACGTATTGGCGTCTATTTTATTGGCATCATTGCGGTAATACTCGTAATGAACAGGCAAAGCCGTAGCAGGCGGTGTTGCCAGATACTCCAATTGTCCCCAGTGCTGACCGAGATAGTTGCTTGCGGCGACACCTATTTGCACATCTGCCGGCTCAGACATATATTTCGCGGAAAGCATGAAGCCTGCGAAATGGTTGTGGAGCCATTTTTGGTACATACCATAGGTTTTGCCGCTGTCAGGCAAGCCCCAGTAACTGTATTTTTTCTTTTTATATTGCTCGTAGTAGCCTTTTCCATGGGTATAGTGGGCAGTCGCGGTCATGCTCCAACGGGACGTGAAATGGTGGTTGATGGTCAGTTGTGCATGTTGTTGCGCATAATTGTCTGTTTGGTTCGGATAATATACAACAGAGTCGTTTCCCTGCCTGTCCGGCACTGTATATTCGCCCGCGGGGTTGTAACGCCTGTCCGCTCCGTTGATGCCGTATGCGGTGTTGTAGTCCACGCCTTCCCAGCCCATGCCGGTTTTTTCCGCTCCGCCGAAGGCGCGCAGGATAACTTGCGTTTTATTTCCGTACCAGCCAATGTCCCCGTAGTAACTGTAGAGGTCGCTGTTTGTGCGGTATAAAAAGCCGTCGGAGTTGAGTTTTGTGAAGCGTGCATTCATTTTCCAACGGTTGGAAATGGAAGCGTGGGCATTAATCATTTCGCGAAATGTATTGTACATACCTCCATTAAAAGCCAAAGTCAGCCGGCTGACAGAGTCCAGCATATTTGTTTGCATGTTCAAACTGGCGCCGAATGCGGAGCCGCTGGTACTGGTTCCAACACCGCGTTGTACATCCACTTGCGAGATGGATGAGCCCATGTCAGTCATGTTCACCCAAAAAACCGTTTGGCTTTCGCTGTCATTAAGCGGCACTTCGTTAACCGTCATGTTAATGCGGGTGTGGTCGGTACCTCTGACACGAAAATAGGTATAGCCGATGCCCAAGCCATCGTCGCTTGTGACCTGCAAACCGGGTGTGGTTGTGAGCAGATAGGGTAGGTTTTGTCCGGTGTTGTCCTTGTTGAGTGTTTCATTCTTGACCGTCGAAGTGGAAAGCGTAGTCTGTTGCACGCGCAAAGCGGACACTTCAATGTCCTCCAACTGGCGCATAAGAATGGTAAGCGTGTCAGATACTTGGGCATGTACGGTCATGCCCGTTAATAACAGCAAAAAGGAAATACAAGATTTTTTCATTTTCTTTAGCAGCATTACCTGCTCAAGTTCAACGGGTATTATCTCAGCCTTTCGGCACCCCGAATGAAAATGAGAGAGGGATTATTTGAATTTGTAGCAGAAGGTGACAAACCATCCCCACTGCCACATATGTTGATTATCGACGACTTTTTTACGTACCATGTTATTCAGCCCGAACTGATAACCTGCTTGCAGGCGGAAAACGTCCCATTCAAAGCCGCCTCCAACTCCCCATTGGACATTGATTCGGTGCAGTTCCTTGTCTGCGAGACGGTCGTAACCGGATGTGTGATAGCCTTGTTCCTCCACCCAAGCCTGTGTGCCTTCACTCAAATGTTCCTGCATAAAGTCATACTCTGTCAGTCCGATGCTGAACTGCGGTCCCGTGAAGAAGAACATATTCAGTTGCTTCCATAGCGGCACGGTATAATAAGCCCGGATAGGAATAGTCAGTTCGGCTTCAAGAACACGATGGCGCAAGTACTCCTGTTGTACGCTCGGTGCATCCTGTGAGCGCCAGTGTTGGCTGTTGGCACCATATGCGACATCCACCAATATACCCGTCTGCATGCTGAAATGTAACGGAAGCAGGAAATCAAACGTAACGCCCAAACGACCGCCGTGCAGGAACATATCCGGATAATTCTTGTGCAAGGAATGTTGATAGTTCTGGATATAGCCCACCTCAAAGCGGTAAGCAACGCCAAATGTATAATCCTCATGCTTGGTTTCTTTCTTTGTCGGGTCAAAGAAACGGCTGTCGGTAGTTTGCAAATCCGGCTGCTTGGGAGCATCTTGCGCATACGTGCTTACGCATGCGCATATGAGTAATAAAGTGTAAATACTTTTTCGCATGTTTTTACTTCAAAATCGGCTGCAAAGGTACAAAAAATAGTCGATATAGACAATATATTGCAAAAAAAAGTGATTTTTTTTCAAAAAAATTTGTGTATTCCAAACTTTTGTAGTACTTTTGCAGCCGCTTTTGAGAAAAAAGCCGAAAAATGGCCTATTCGTCTATCGGCTAGGACGACAGATTTTCATTCTGTAAAGAGCAGTTCGACTCTGCTATAGGCTACCAACTGTTAAATTTAAATTAAAAATTAAAAATCACTTTATAAGATGGCAAATCACAAATCATCTTTGAAACGTATCCGCCAGACTGCAACCCGCAAGGCACACAATCATTATTATGCAAAAACCGCCCGCAACGCCGTTCGCGACCTGCGTGCCACTACAGACAAAGCTGCTGCCGCTGAGGCACTGCCGAAAGTTAGTTCGTTGCTGGACAAGCTTGCAAAACGCAGCATTATTCACCGCAACAAAGCTGCTAACTTGAAGTCAAAACTGGCTGTTTTCGTTAACAAACTCGCTTAATCACAATTAACCCTATATAACAAAGGGGCTGCCGTTTGGTAGCCCCCTTTTGTGTTTGTGACGTATCTGTCACCCTACTGTCACCCTACTGTAACCCTACTGTAACCCTACTGTAACCCTTCGTATTAGGCAGGGGCATCAAGAACGAATCAACTTGAGAAATTCTTCGCGGGTTTCAGGACGATTGAAAGCGCCGGTGAAGTCCGAAGTGGTAGTGATACTGTTTTGCTTCTCTGTACCACGCATTTTCATGCACAAATGTTCTGCTTCCACCACGACCATAACGCCCAAAGGATTAAGGGTGCGCTGAATACAATCTTTAATCTGGGTGGTCATGCGCTCCTGAATTTGCAACCGCCGTGCATAGACATCCACCACGCGGGCAATTTTGCTCAAGCCGGTCACTTGTTTGCCGTTCGGAATATAGGCAATGTGCACTTTTCCGAAGAAAGGCAGGATATGGTGTTCGCACAAAGAATAGAAGTCAATGTCTTTTACTACCACCATGTGACGGTAGTCCGAGTCAAACAAAGCGGACTGAAGAATGGCGTCAGCATCTTCGTTATAACCTTTAGTGAGGTACTGAAAGGCTTTTCCGACCCGTTCGGGAGTGCGTTCCAAGCCCTGACGGTTTACGTCTTCACCCAATGCGGAAATAATTGCCGAAATGTGAGAGGCAATGGCTTTTGTGGTGACTTTATTTTCTGTAAATGTCTGCATAATTATCTTTTTAATGTCACTTGGTCGCGTACAACATAAGTGTCTCCGAGCAGTTCGGGGAACTGTTGCACAAAACTGTTTTTGAATTCCTGTGCATCCTCGTATGTGGCAAAATCGCCGATTCGCACTTTCCAGAAAGGTGGCGTATAGGTCACATAAACGGGCACATCGATTTTATCCTGCATGTCTTTCTCAAGCCGCATGGCTTCCAGTTTCGCCATTTGCTGGTGGTTGGACGAGTAAATCTGGACGCGGTAACCTTGAACATCGGTGTCTTCCAGTTCGCGTCCGAGTGCTTTGTCAAGCAGCAAATCGCGGATGATTGAATCCTGGTGCACCGTTACGTTGGGCATGGCTTCAAAGATAGTGGCTGCCGTAGAGTCTGCGGAAAGCGTGTCTGCAGCCAGTGTGTCCACAGAAAGACTATCAACGACCGGAATACTGTCAAGCACAGGAATAGAATCTTCGGCATAAACAGTCAAAGATAGAATGAATGCTATGATGGTTGCAATTTTCTTCATATCAATATCTAAACGAACTACCGCCGACAAACTCACGCAAGAATGAGGTAGGCGGAATTTCACGCTCAGGAATGGATTCAAAGTAACTGAGGAAGGTCAGCATTCTGTGTGCTTCGCCGTACTCGTCGCAGTACTTGGGCACTTCTGCCAGCATTGGTTCTGCGTGGCGTTTGAGCACCGCCAATTCGAAGAGTAGGGCAGAGTTGAACATCACATCGGCATACTCTTGGAAAGGATAAATCCACTTTTCCTCACCGCGGCGGACACTCGGGCAACGTGCAATCGTCTCGCGTGCAGAGTAGTTGCGGTACCGATAATCGCGTACAATTCGGCGAATGAGACGCAGGTCTGTTGTCGGAATCCAGTTGTGGTTGTCAAGATTGACAGTCGTCATCGGACTGACGAAAATGCGGAAAGCCGCTTCTTTCGGGATATTCGGCAGCAACTGCGGATTGAGTGCGTGCAAACCTTCCAAAATAACGATGGTGTCTTTTTCCAGTTTGAGCGAGTTGCCTTTGTATTCGCGCTTTCCGGTCTCGAAATTATAAGTCGGCAGACTTACCTCATCGCCGTTGAGCAAGGCTTTTACGTGCTCTTGCAGCAAAGGCAGATCAAGTGCCAGAATGTGCTCGAAATCCCAGTCTCCGTTCTCGTCTTTGGGGGTGTCGTCGCGGTTGACAAAGTAGTTGTCCAGCGAAATCGAAACAGGACGGATGCCGTTCACCATCAGCTGAATCGTCAAACGTTTGGAGAAAGTGGTCTTGCCCGACGAGGATGGACCCGAAATAAGCACGAATCGCGGACGCGGGTCACGACAGGCAATCATATCGGCGATTTGTGCCACTTTCTTCTCGTGCAACGCCTCACTGAGTTTAATCATTTCGTAGGAGCGGTTGCTTTTGCAGGCCTTGTTGAACTCGCCGACATTGCGGATGTGCAGTAACTTGTTCCAACCCACAAATTCCTTGAATATCTCGAACATCTTGTCCTGCTCCACCATATCTTCGAGGCGGTTCGGGTCCTGGCGGCAGGGAATACGCAACAGCATGTCGTTGTAATAGGGCTGCAAGTCAAATATGTTCAAATAACCCGTAGAAGGCATCAACACGCCGTTGTAATAGTCGATGAAATTGCCCATCCGGAAGAAGCGGCAGTAGGGATTTCCAAGTGTTTCCAGCAGCGAAGATTCGTAGTCCGGCCGTTCGCGGAAGAGCTGCATCACAACTTTGGTCTGTTTCTCCTCAACGGTAATCGGGCGGTCTTCTTCGATGATTTGGCGCATACGTTCTTTGAGCGCGTTAATCATTTCTTTCTTGAGTTGGACTTTTTCCCCCTGACTGTCCCGCAGGGTGCAGAAATAGCCTTTTGAAATAGGGTGTTCGATACGCAATGACCACTCGGGATACAATTCATTCACAGCGCAAGCCATCACCATACAAAGTGTGCGGACATAAACGCGCATACCATCTGCACTGCTGGCATCAATAAACTCTACGTCTTTGGGCTTGTAAACGACATAACGCAGGTCCTGCACTTTGTAATTGACGCGTGCGGCAATTACCGGATAGTTCAATTGGATGCCGGTTTGCTTGTAGAAATCGATGATGGAACTGCCTTGTTCGACATCATAGAACTGCTTGTTGTTTTTGCAGTACAATGCAACTGTTCTCGGAGTCATCTTAGTTAAAATCAATAATGTGGTGAATGGATATAATGCCTATTATCTCTTCCGTCTTAGGCTTCTCGGTGACGGCAAGAGTAGTGATATTATATTGGTCCATAATGGCAAGTGCGTCCGTCAGAAGCGCCTCCTTGTCAATATGTTTGAAGGTCGAAGTCATAATGTCCTGTGCGGTAATGTGCAGGTCGTCGAACTTTTGTATGGCACGTCTCAGGTCTCCGTCGGTAATTATTCCGACGCAGCGGTTACCGTCATAAACCATCGTCATGCCCAAATGTTTGTCTGACATTTCACGCACAACTTCCCGGAACGAAGCCGCAACGCTTACGTGAGGCACGTCAGTGGTCATAAAGTTCTGCACACGTCCCAAGAGTTTGCGCCCGAGTGCTCCTCCAGGGTGATAAACGGCGAAGTTCTCCGCCCTGAATTTGCGTTTCTCCATAAGGCAAACCATAAGCGCATCGCCGAGAAGCGTTGTGGCTGTTGTGGAAGTGGTGGGCGCGAGTCCTAACGGACAGGCTTCTTTGTCCACATGAATCGACAAGACAAGGTCGGCTTCTTTTGCCAAACGGGAAGACTTGTCTCCCGTCATTGCAATAATCGGGCAGCCGAGTTTGCGTACAGGGTCAATGACGTTCAAAATCTCGTTTGAGGCGCCGCTATTGCTGACCAGCATTACAATGTCGATGCTGTCAATCATTCCGAGGTCGCCGTGCACGGCTTCAGCCGCATTGACGAACACAGCCGAAGTGCCGGTTGACGCAAGCGATGAAGCAATCTTGTGCCCCATAATACCTGTCTTGCCGATGCCCATAACGACGAGTTTGCCTTTGCAGAAATAAATCATTTCTACGGCTTGGTCAAACTCCGGACCGATAGTAGCGCCTAATTTGCGCAACTCTTCGATTTCTTCGTCAAATATTTGTTTTGCTCTTTGCGAACAAGTCATACTCTTGTGCTTGTTGTAAAATGAATTTAATCTCGCTTAGTCTAACTTGGTTTGCCGCATCGGAAATGGCTTTCTCCGGATTAGGATGCACTTCCAGGAAGATGCCGTCCACGCCGACCGCCAAGGCAGCTCGCATCAGATGCGGAACCATTTCGCGGTTACCGCCCGTTATGCCTGCCTGGGTGCTTGGCTGTTGGACGCTGTGCGTGGCATCAAATACGATCGGGCAGCCGAATTGCCGCATCTCGACCAGCGATGACATATCAACGACCAATCGTCCGTAACCGAAAGATGAACCGCGCTCCGTAAGCCATATTTTTGTTCCTCCGACAGCGTGTATCTTGTTGATTGCGCCGCCCATGTCCCACGGTGCCATAAACTGTCCTTTCTTGACATTGACGATTTTGCCGGTTTTGGCTGCGGCTTGCAGCAAATCCGTCTGGCGGCTCAGAAATGCCGGAATTTGGATTACGTCCGCCACTTCCGCCACCGGCTGACATTGCCAGCTCTCGTGTACGTCTGTCAAAATCGGCAGGACAAACTGCTCCTTCACCTCCTGAAGAATGCGCAACCCTGTTTCCAAACCGACTCCGCGACCGCTGTTGGACGTCCGATTAGCTTTGTCGTACGAGGATTTGAAGTATAAGTCTATACCCAAATCCCCGCAGACACGTTTCAGCGTCTCAGCTGTCTGCATTACCGTTTCGCAGCTTTCAATCGCGCACGGACCGGCTATCAGAAAGAACGATTTATGTTTCGTTTCAGACATCTTATTTGTTTTCAAATACGCGGATCCACGCCACGTTGATTTGTCCTTCCATTGCGCGCTGTTTCTCGTCAATGAACGATGAAATGGCAAGGAAGAGTTTCTCCTTCGGGATGTTGTTGTATGTGCGGTAAACCTCTACGTTGTTTACGTACCAAATCAACTCTTTGTCCGTCCAGCGTAGCGAGTAGATGTAGTACATCAGGGGAGTGATGCCGCGGAGCACAGTGCCTTTGAATCCTTTTTCGTCGTAATTGCCGACCGTAATCTGTTTGCCGTTGAAGTGGAAGAGGCTGATCATCGGCAGTTTCTTGCCGGTGCCAAGCCATACGGCATGGTGAATGCGTCCTTCCGTGCGAATCTTCGCCATGAACAAACCGCCTTGCTGACGGAATTTTTCGGATGTTTGGATAACGTCCGTCGTGTAGTCAAATTCCTTGTTGACAAAGCCTTTCTTGGTGTCCCAAGCGGGAGCCGTAGTCTTTTCTTCCTTCGTGAACAGGTGCAGCTTGCCGTCAATTGTTCCGACGTTTTTACCGCCGTTGTTGGCTGCCTTTTCATTGGCGAACGAGTGAATCTTCAGCAGTTTCGGATTATCGTATGCAAATCCTGCACGCCATTTGGACTCTGATAGCTTGACCCAGTCAAACTCATCGGCAAAGACAGTCTTCCATTGCTCCAGATGCTCGATTTCGTTCGGGTTCTGTTTGAGGTAGAAGATAATATCTGGCATTACGCTCAACTGTTTCAGGCGAACTTCCTGTTGGTACTCATCGGTCACTTTCCAACGGTGCGGATTGCTCCAGAATGCGTGTTGCTGCTTGAATTCGTCCTTTGAAACCTCTTCCTGCAAGGTCTTGAAGCGTGCCGGCAGTTTCGAGCTGCGGAAGTTCAGGTACGCCTTGTACTCTTTTGATTTCTCGAACTTCGCCATCTGTTGCAGCTCTAATGAGTTGCGGAGTTCTTTCTTGCTGTGCAGTTTGACATAGTTCTCCGACTGGCGGAATTCCAAAAACTCTTTCAAGCGGTCACTGTCTTCCACGTCAAGGAACAGCTGCAGGTCTTTGTTGTGCAGCAGGCTGTTGTACTCACGAAGCACGTTGTATGTCGGAGTGGATTTGTACTTGGTGTGAATCCAGTTGTGCTTTTTCTGTTGGAATTCGCGGCTCTCAACGATTTTCTTGAGGTCAAGGAACTCTTTCAGTTCAGCCGATTTTTCTACCTGGCGGTAACGGGCAATACGGTCCTCTTCCGCCATAATGTGGCGCTCCATTTTCTCGGTCGAGTGGAGCTGGCCGGTCAGTTTCTTAAAAAACAGATTCATAAATAATGTGTTTTTATTTGGTTAATTTTGCATGATGCAGTTTTTTATTTCCGCTATTGTATCCACGAACATCGGCATATAATGCTCCTGTTCCGGCAGGAAATGCAATTCCTTCATGTGTGCCGCTTCCGCTTTCAGGCCTTCATAAAAGCCTTTGTAATTAAGGATGAAAACGGGCTTTTTATGTTCGCCGACAGTACCGCTTGCAATCACGTCGTACATTTCGTCCAGGGTGCCGTAACTGCCGGGGAGACATACAAAGCAGTCTGCCAGTTCTTTCATTTTCTGCTTGCGGCGGCTCATGTTTGCCACTTTGTGTATCTTGGTGCAGTTATGTGCCAGCCGTCCCGCTTCGATGATGCGTTTGGGCACCACGCCGATTACCTGTCCGCCTGCTGCACGTGCCGCATTGCTTACGCGGGACATCAGTCCGCCGGTGGCTCCGCCATACACCAGTGTATGACCGTTTTCAGCCAGCCATTTCCCGAGGTCGTCGCCTAATGCCAGATACTCCTCCGGAATAACATCCTTCGCGCTGCAATATACGGCTATATTCATTACGCGTCAATATTGGCGTAGGTGGCGTTCTGCTCGATAAACTCGCGACGCGGAGCCACGTCGTCACCCATCAGCATGGCAATGGTCCGGTCTGCTTCCGCCGCATTCTCAATGGTCACTTTCTTCAGCAGACGGCGTGCGGGATCCATTGTCGTTTCCCATAATTGCTCGTCCGACATTTCACCCAAACCTTTGTAGCGTTGCGTCTTGATTTGTTTCTCGTCGCCACCGCCGTATTTTTGAATGAAATCAAAGCGTTGTTGGTCTGTCCAGCAGTACTCTTTGTAGTTGCCTTTCGAGCACAGGTACAGCGGAGCCATTGCGATATAGAGGTGCCCCTGTTCAATCACTTCCTTCATGTGGCGGAAGAACAGCGTCATAATCAGCGTTGCGATATGCGCACCATCGACATCGGCATCCGCCATGATGATTACCTTGTGATAGCGAATCTTGCTCAGGTTCAGTGCTTTCGGGTCATCTTCCGTACCGAATGTGATACCCAGTGCCGTGAATATATTGCGTACTTCTTCGCTCTCGAACACTTTGTGTTCCATTGCTTTCTCGACGTTGAGAATCTTACCGCGCAACGGCAGAATTGCCTGATGAACGCGGTCACGACCGGTCTTGGCGGTTCCGCCTGCGGAATCTCCCTCAACGAGGAACAACTCGCACTCGGTCGGGTCTTTTGAGGCGCAGTCAGCCAGCTTGCCCGGCAGACCGCCGCCGCTCAACGGGCTCTTGCGGAGCACGCTCTGACGGGCATTGCGTGCCGCAATACGTGCCTGCGCTGCCAGAATAACCTTCTCCACGATGCGTTTTGCATCATCGGGATGCTCTTCCAGGTAGTAGGACAAAGCCTCTGCCACAGCGCTGGAAACCATGCCGGCCACTTCCGAGTTGCCGAGTTTGGTCTTCGTCTGTCCCTCGAACTGCGGTTCAGCCACTTTCACGCTGATAACCGCCGTCAGACCTTCGCGGAAGTCGTTCGGGTCAATGGTTGCGTTACCGTCTTTGTCTTTCAGTTTGGCTTTTTCGAGCAGCTTGCTGTCTTCCGCGTATTTCTTCATCACGCGCGTCAGCGCCGAACGGAAACCGGCAACGTGTGTACCGCCTTCTATCGTGTTGATATTATTGACGTACGAGTGTACGTTCTCGTTAAAGTCCGTGTTGTAAATCATCGCCACTTCCACCGGCGTGCCGTATTTCTCCGTGCTCAGGTGAATCACTTCGCTAATCAGCGGCGTACGGTTCTGGTCGATATAGCGCACAAACTCGCTCAGACCTTTTTCCGAATAGAATGCCTCGCCTTTGTAGCCCTTGATGCTGGTCAGCGCATTGCCTTCCTCGTCCTTCGCATCAGCAGCCACTTTCACGCGCTTGTCCTTCAGCACAATCTTCACCCCTGCGTTCAGGTATGCCAGTTCACGCATACGGTTTGCCAGAATGTCGTACGAATAGACGGTTTCCGTGAAAATCGTTGCGTCCGGCCAGAACTGCACAAACGTACCCGTCTTGCGTTGTTCCCAGTTGCCGATTGCTTCCGATTCGCTGATTACATGAACAGGCGCCAACGGCTTGCCTTTCTCGTAATCCTGTGTGTGAATCTTGCCGTCGCGGTACACTTCCACGTGCATTTTCGTCGAAAGCGCATTTACGCAGCTCACGCCTACGCCGTGCAGACCGCCGGAAACCTTGTAACTGTCTTTGTTGAACTTACCGCCTGCGTGAAGCACGGTCATTACCACTTCCAATGCCGAACGGTGCTCTTTCGGGTGCATATCCACCGGAATGCCGCGGCCGTTGTCTTGAACCGTGATTGAATTGTCCTCATTGATGTGTACGGCTATTTCCGTGCAGAAACCTGCCAATGCCTCATCAATCGAGTTGTCCACTACTTCATACACAAGGTGGTGCAAACCTCTGCCTGAAATGTCACCGATGTACATTGCAGGACGCTTGCGCACTGCCTCTAATCCTTCGAGCACTTGAATACTCGAGCCATCATACTTTTCTTTTTCTTCCATTTCTATAATGTAATATCAAATCTTCAAAATACCGTTCGCACGCGCGCGCATAACACGCACACACAAATCAGGCTGCAAAGATACGAAAAAAAAATGACATACACAATAGTGTATGCCACTTTTCTTTATTTTTTTTGCATTTTTATGCCATTTTAAGCGTTTTTAAGCACATTTCGGCTTACCACTGGTCATCCGTAGGGCTTTCATTCACATTGGGGCCATCAAAAGGACTCGCCATAAGCAAATTGGCTTGCATGATGATGTGTGTTACTTGCGTTGCAGGTTGATTATAAATCTTTTTCATTGTTTTGTCCTCCTTAAACTTTAAACATTCAACATTAAACCTTATCTTACAATCTGACCTTGCGCATTGTAACGCACGCCATTACGCTCAATAATCAACATTCCGTTCTCGATGTACTTGCAGCCCTTGCTTTCGGTACTTGCATTGTCAATCGCCGTAGCCGTCTGCTCTTCCTCAAATACGAAACGCAAACGCTTCGGAGCACCTGCAGGAGCATCCGGCAAATAGGTATAAGCCTTGTGCGCTTTCAGTTTATTCGGCGCTTGGTATTGGTAGAAACCAACACCAACAATGGTTCCGTCTTTCGAGCCGCCGCTGATGACATAACAAGTCTTGTCGTTAGGCACCAGTGGATGGATATCCGTCTCATCATCCACGCCCAGCAGGCAGTTGTCTGCCGTTACGTCCACTGCGCCAACGCCATAAGGGAGAAGGGTAATACCTCCTGCGTTAGATTTGAGGATGAAAGCTTTGTTCATCGGAAGGACTTCTCCTGCATTCACTACTTTATTCATGTGCATTTTATCTCCTTCGATTGTGGCTACATACGCCTCTACGCCGGCAGGCAGTTTGAATGCCTGATTGCTATAGAAGATTGTCGTATAGTAATCACCTGCATGTAACGGGTCTTGTTTTGCCGTTATCTCTACCGGAACAACCAACTGCGCCTCGGCATCGGCATCCAGCGAAACCGCATAAGTAGCATCGTCGCTAAAGAAATTCGTCTCGTCGCCATGACCGTTCAGACCTGTTGTAAACGTACCCGGCGTAGCCATCGTAACACCTACATTAGCACCACTGATTCCGGCATTGTCAATCGTTAGCTTCTTGCCGGAAGGTATATAGACATTTTGCTTTGTACTTCCCTTATAGTTATCTTGAATAGACGGGTTACCGCTCAACGTGATAGTGGCATTGGCTGCCATTAAGACACCGCCGCCATTACCGTCGCTCTTATTGCCGGTAACCTCAGAAGCACCCTTAATCGTCACGGATACAGGCAGATCACGTGTATTGGTATGAATACCACCCGCCTCATCAGGCGCGAAATTATTCGCAATGACGCCACCGTTAATTGTCGCTTCTGCAGAGACCGTATTGTCCACTTCGTTTGAATTACCATTTACCGATAAGCCTCCACCGTATTTGGCTTTATTATGCATGATAGCCGCACCGCTATTCAAGGTAAAATGACCGCCATTGGCAACAAACACACCTCCGGCATGACGATTGGCATTATTGCCGATAACCGTACCGCCATTCATCGTTACGGTACCTCTGTTAACATATATACCTCCGCCATTTTTTTCTCTATAGTCGAACTTGGCTGGATTTCCCTTACCGCCGGTGATATAACCGCCCTTGATTTTCAATGTTCCGTGCGCCTCATCCAAGGTAGCGAAATTGTCCCCATCTACCGAGAACTTATGCTCGATATAAGGCTTGCTGTCGTTAATAGTCAGCATAAAACTACCGGTTACGCCGATCACCGAACTTGTAACACCGGTATATTTGATACCGCGACCATTGAGGTCCAACGTACGTATACCGTTTGTGTACCATATTTCGTCACCATGCTCGATATTTCTCCATAATATCAGTGTTGCGCCATCATCCCAATTAGCAAGCGCTTCACTGAACGTCATGTAGTAATGGTCTTTAGGATAATCGTTAGGATCATGAACTTGCGCAACCGCATGTTCTATCGTGTAGTCTTGATTCATCGTAAAATCATGAGAACTGGTTACCCGTGTACCATTCGCCTCGAAATAAACACCATCTCTCTCTTGATTCCTGAAACTGACAGGGACAGTAGAACCACTCGCGCCATATACGGCACCGCCGGCCATTATGCCGTACTCGTAGATTTCAATACCGCTGACGTCGTAGCTTTCTAGCGGAGGGTAGTAGTTATTGAAGTACTGTACCTCAACACCATTCACGCCTCTGACCCAATAGGCCCGCGTACCTTCTTTTTTAGATATCTCATCATTAGCCACCGTGTTATAATAACAATTCGATAGAGAACCTCGCTCTTTGCCTCCGACAAAGGTATAGAACTTATCTTTATTCTTGTCATTTTGTATCATTGTCGGCGCGAAAACACTATAGGAGATATTAGCGATTGCATCATCTTGCGTCCAACCTACAAAACCGCCGCCTTCATAACCACCTTTATTACCTTCAGTAACATAATTATAGAGGATTTGTCCGGTGAACAAACAACCTTCGATGTTAACTATATGGTTGCTATTCACACGAGCCACAAAAGCTCCGGCATCAACATCTCCAAACCGCTCCGAACAAATGGTCACTTCGCTCCAGCAGTTCTTGATAGTACTATTCCCATTTACAAATCCCGCGATGCTGGCAGGACGCATATAATTGGTGTAGATATTACCCTTGATATGTAGGTTTTTGATGGTTGCGGTATTGATTACACCAAACGGTGCAGCACATTCCGCTTCGTTATGCTCACCGATAGCCAGAGTCATGATATGCCCAGCACCGTCATACTCTCCGCAGAACTGAGGGGCATCATGGTGTACTGCCATCCGCTCACTAATCGTAATATCTGCGGTTTGTTTAAGGTATTCACCCGAGAACGAATGTCCGCCTTGTACCGCCGCACACAACTCGTTCCAAGCTTCAGTCGAACCGATAAAATACGGGTGGTCTTCGTCTGTTCCATCACCTGTAATATAGGTGAATGCGGAAACATTGGCCGCAAAAACCGTAGCCGCTAAAATTGAAAGTAGTTTGATTTTTTTCATATAGATTTGTAATTAAGTTTTCGAGTCACACATTTAGGCTGCAAAATTACTGTTTTTTTTGCATATATGCAAATAAAAACGAAAAAAGTTCATAAATTCCGCACGTTTTTTTATTTACGATTTACGATTTTCTGTACAAAGATAATAAAAAAAAATCACTTTGTCAAGAGGTAACGTCATTTTCCGTCGAAAAATCGTCATTTTCTTCCGATTTTACTTCAACAAAGCAGTTGCAATTAAAAAAAGAATCAAAAAAGTCCAACCAACCAACCCCTATACACTCTTCTTAAGAAGAGGGTTGGTTGATTTTTATAATATTTTTATTTTCTTTTTTGTTTCTTTTTTCTTTTAAATTCGTCTCATTTTGAGACAAACTTGTCTCATTTTGAGACACTACAGTACCGTCACAGTACGGTCACAGTACAGCTTGGCCTTCCACACGTCCACGGTCTTTTTGGCGGCTTCAAGCGTGCGTTGGGCTTCCTTATAGCCAGCGGGATTTCTGTCCGTGCAAATAAAATATACCGAAATAGCAACAAAATGAAGTTTTTATTTGCATATTCGGAAAAATAGCAGTACCTTTGCGGCGTTTTATGAAAACAACCATAAAAACAAACCATAAATAACCAAATTTTTAAGCAATGAAAAAAGTATTATTTGCACTTGTGTGCTTCGCCGCAATGCTGTTCGCTGGCTGTAAAGGAGGAAACGACAACAACCCGCTCAAGGACGGTACCAAAGCTTCGGAACTGACCAAAGAGCAGATTGAGAAACTCGACAACACGACCGAGAAATGCTGGCACGTGGTTGAAACAATTACGGTATCAACCTACACCGAAACCGAGGAATGGTACGATTGGTGCACCGAGCAGGAAATTGCAAAAGCGGTGAAACTCGCTTACGACCTTGAGAAAATCGGTCAGTACGAAATCGCTTACAAAGAGGCTTCTGCCAATGACGAAGCTGCTTGCAAGAAGTTGGACGATGCCGTCCGCGGTGGTGAAGATGACAACAACCCGAGCGGCGGTGGTGTAAAGCAATGCTGGGAAATCTGGTATAATGCCAGTGTTGTTTATCCGCACTATACGCTTCTTTATGTGTGGTACACTGAAACCGAGGTAAATCAGTACATCGCTGCACTTAAAGCAAATACCGGCGTGGATTATCAAGCCAGCAAAGTAGATGCTGCTAACAAGGATGCTTGCGAAAACAAGGAAATAGTAAACACTCCGTATAACGACCAAGGCGAAAAATTCTGCTGGAAGATGGTTCGCAGCTTCGAGGAGGATAATACCACGGTAACCGAAACCTGGTATGTCTGGGGTTCGGAAACATATATTCAGGGTGTGATTGATGCCCATAAAGCAGCAGGTATTACCATCGTTTCATGTGAGAAAGTGGACGGTGTCACCGACAAAGACGCTTGCGACGAGCTGGACGCTAACGCATAACCTAAACCACAGTTCATAGAATAAAAAAGGAAATGCCGACTTTGCAGCCGGCATTTTTGTTATACCACTTCGCCTTTCAGTGTCGCGGCGGAAGCGGAAAGAATCTTTACGTTCACGAATTCGCCGATGTGACGTCCTTCCCGCGGGAAGATAACCGTTTTATATTGGCTCGTGCGCCCGAACATCTCATCCTTGCTGCGCTTGGAGAAACCTTCCACTAACACTTCGCGCACTTTGCCTATTTCACGTTGGTTGGAAGCCAAAGAAAGTTCGTTCTGCAAGGCAATGATTTCGTTCAGCCGGCGGACTTTTTCTTCTTCGGGAATATTGTCCGGCAGATGCTTGGATGCAAACGTACCCGGGCGTTCGCTGTACTTGAACATAAATGCCGTATCAAAACCGACTTCCCGCATGAGCGAGAGTGTTTGGGCATGGTCTTCCAGCGTCTCGTCATGGAAACCGCAGAACACGTCCGTGCCAATTGCGGCATCCGGCAGTATGCGCCGTATAGCGGCTATACGGTCCAAGTACCACTCACGGGTATATTTGCGGTTCATGGACTTGAGAATCTTGTTCGAGCCGCTTTGAACAGGCAGGTGAATGAACTTGCAGATGTTGTCGTGCGCGGCAATTACCTCCAGCGTCTTGTCGGACATGTCCTTCGGGTGCGAGGTCGTGAAGCGAATGCGCATGTCGGGAACGGCTTCCGCCACGATTGCCAACAGCTGCGGAAAGTCTATATCGCCAAGCTTGTACGAATTGACGTTCTGGCCGAGAAGGGTCACTTCCTTGTAGCCTTTGGCTTGCAGGTCCTTGACTTCGTTGAGAATGGACTCCACATCGCGGCTGCGTTCACGTCCGCGGGTATAAGGCACCACGCAGTAGGAGCAGAAATTATTGCAGCCGCGCATGATGGAAACAAAGCCGCTGATGGTCTTGCCAATGCGGGCAGGAATAATCTCGCGGTAGGTCTCTGTCGTGCTCAACTCCACGTTTATTGCAGGATGTCCCTGCTGCGCCTGCGCCAAGAGGTTCGGAATGTCCAAATATGAGTCAGGACCTGCGATGAAGTCCACGCCCATGCTTGTCAGCAGGTCCTTTCCCATACGTTCAGCCATACAACCGATAACACCAATACATTTACGATTTGACGATTTATTTTCGGACGATTTACGATTTTGCGATTTCGCTATCAGGGCTTTGATTTCCTGCAGGCGGTGGATGACCGTTTCTTCCGCTTTCTCGCGGATGGAACAGGTGTTGAGGATGATAATATCCGCCTCGTTGAGGTCTTCTGTCAGTTCGGCATCGGTGGTGTTGAGTATAGCCGCCACAACCTCGCTATCCGCGACGTTCATCTGGCAGCCGTACGTTTCGATATAGAAACGATTGGGAGATTTGAAGATTGGAAGATTGGAAGATTCCATGCTCTTAATTTTCAAATTCTCAAATATTCAAATTTTCAAATCCTTGAGGTACTCATGCATGGCAGCGGCGGCTTTGCGGCCGTCAGACATGGCAAGAATAACCGTTGCTCCGCCACGGACAATGTCTCCACCCGCAAAGAGCGTCGGGATATTCGACTGCATGGTGTCATCTCCGACTACAATCGTGCCTTTCTTGCTGATTTCCAGCCCTTCTACGGCACGCGGAATAAGCGGATTAGGACTGACGCCTACAGCAACAATAACGAGGTCCACAGGGATAGTAACGGTCTTGCCTTCTACGGGCACAGGACTGCGACGGCCGGACTCGTCAGGTTCACCGAGTTCCATGACTTGCAGCACCGCTTCGTTCACACGGCCGTTCTCGTCCGCGTGGTATTCAATCGGGTTATGGAGCGTCATAAACTCAATGCCTTCTTCCTTCGCGTGCTTGACTTCCTCAATACGGGCGGGCATTTCGTCCTCGCTGCGGCGATAAACAATGATGCTGTGCGCTGCGCCCAGACGCTTTGCCGTACGGACAGCGTCCATTGCGGTATTTCCACCGCCTACGACAATCACATTCTTGCCGTAGAGTAGGGGCGTGTCTGTCGCGTCATTGGAAGCGTCCATGAGATTGACGCGGGTCAGGTACTCGTTGCAGGAAAGCACACCGTTGAGGTTCTCGCCCGGGATATTCATAAAGCGTGGCAGACCGGCTCCGGAGCCGACAAAGACAGCGGCAAAGCCTTGTTCTTTGAGGTCGTCCATGCTGATGGTCTTGCCGATGATCGTGTCCTTTTGGAACTCAACACCCATTTGGCGGAGGCCGTCAATCTCCTTATCGACAATGCTGTTGGGCAGACGGAACTCGGGAATGCCGTATTTGAGCACACCGCCGATTTCGTGCAGGGCTTCAAAAACCGTCACTTTGTAGCCGTACTTCGCCATATCACCCGCAAAAGTGAGACCGGCAGGACCACTGCCGACGACGGCAATCTTTGCCGTTGCCGGCAATTTACGATTTGACGATTTACGATTTACGATTTGTTCCGGTGCATTGTCTGCGACGAAGCGTTCGAGGTAGCCGATGGCGACGGGCTTGGAGTTCATCTTGAGATGGATACATTGCGCTTCGCATTGTTTCTCCTGCGGGCAGACACGTCCGCATACAGCAGGCAGACTGCTGCTGTCCTTAATGACATCGTAAGCACCGGCAATGTCGCCGGCTTCAATATGCTTGATAAAGCCTGGAATATCAATATTCACAGGACAGCCCTTGACGCAACCCGGATTGGCGCAGTCCAGACAACGCTTGGACTCTAAAAGTGCCATTTCGGGCGTGAGACCTTGGTTCACTTCCTCGCGGAGCTTGGTAGCACGGTAGGCAGGGTCGAGTTCGGGCATTTTGACGCGCTCAATCGCTGTGCGCTCTTTCGGCTTCATCGCTTGGCGCAACGCCACTCTCCACTCGGAGTCCCGTCCTTCTTCAATCATACTACTCTCGGGTCTCGTTGCCGTCTCGTTGCCGTCTCGTTGCCGTCCCGTTGCCGTAATTGGCTCGGCGGGGGTGGCTATTTTTTCAGTTCGGGTATTGTAGGCTTCGTAAGCGGCAGTTTCTTCGGGTTTGTAGGAGCGGAGTCGGGACATCATTTCGTCCCAGTCCACTTCGTGGGCGTTGAATTCCGGACCATCGACGCAAACGAAGCGCGTTTTGCCGCCAACGGTGACGCGGCAGGCGCCGCACATGCCGGTTCCGTCCACCATGATGGTGTTCAGGCTGGCTTCGGTCGGAATATTGTATTTGGTAGTCGTAAGCGCGACAAACTTCATCATTATTGCGGGACCGATAGCGACGCATTTATCCACCTTCTCGCGGTTAATGACCTGCTCCACGCCGACTGTTACCACGCCCTTCTGACCCATTGAGCCGTCGTCGGTCATGACAATGACTTCGTCGGAGTATTTGGCAAGTTCGTCCTTGAGGATGATAAGGTCTTTGTTGCGGGCGGCGAGCACGGTTATGACGCGGTTTCCCGCCGCTTTGAGCGCCTGTGCGATAGGCAGCATCGGTGCAGCACCAACGCCTCCGCAGGCACAAACGACCGTGCCGAAGTGACGGATGTCCGTGGCTTTGCCCAAAGGACCAACCAAGTCGGCGAGTTCGTCACCGACGTTCATCGCACACAATTTGGCGGAAGAAACGCCGATGCGCTGCACGACCAAGTTGATAGTGCCCGCCTTCGTATCGGCATCGCTGATGGTGAGCGGCATACGCTCGGAATGTTCGTCCACGCGGACAATGACGAAATGTCCGGCTTTACGACTACGTGCAATGAGCGGAGCTTCCACAGTAAGCTCCGCCACATTGTCCGAAAAGAATCTTTTAGAAAGAATTTTGTTCATTTAAAAGTATTTTGTTTCCTTTCCAACAATAGAGGAGAGGAGGTTATTAGCCAAACGTGAAGCACCGAAGCGGAAGGATTCGTTGTTGAGCCAGTCTTCACCGAGAATCTCTTTGACGAGCGTGAAGTGCTGAACAGCCTCTTCAGTTGTGCTGACGCCGCCTGCGGGTTTGTAGCAAACCTTGACGCCGGTTTTCTCTTTCCATGCCTTAATGGCCTGGCACATTACGTATGTTGCTTCGGGAGTAGCGTTGACGGCGATTTTGCCGGTAGAAGTCTTGATGAAGTCAGCGCCGGCAGCCATAGCGAGGATGGAAGCCTTCCAGATGTTCTCGCAGTTGCGGAGCATACCTGTTTCAAGAATCACTTTGAGGTGGTGTTTGCCGCAAACGGCCTTGAGTTCAGCGATTTCGTCGAAGCACTCCTGCAGACGGCCTTCGAGGAACTTGCCGACAGAAAGAACGATGTCAATTTCGGTAGCACCTGCTTTAAGCGCCATAGCGGTTTCAGCCACTTTGACTTCAAGGAAGCTCTGTGAGGACGGGAATACACCGGTCACGCAAGCGATATTGAAATTCGGGTCTTTGAGGGCTTTGCGCACATACTCGACCATAGCGGGATAAACGCAGATTGCTGCTACGTTGGGCACGCCCGGATAGTGTTTGTCCAGTTCGTTCACCGCTTTCGCCATGCCTTCCACCTTAGCAATGGTGTCGTCAGCGCTGAGGGTGGTGAGGTCAATCTGGTGCAAGCACTCTTTCCAAACTTCGACGTTGTTGTTCTCGTCAAAATGCTTGGCAAGAATGTCAGCAACGTTGGCTTTTACTTGTTCGTCAGTCAGCGCAAAAGGATACTGCGCGAATAATTCTTGAAATTTGTCCATAGTATTAAATTTTATTTGATGATTTGACAATTTGACAATTTGAAGATTAGTTGAGTCGGCCGATGATGGTTTCGTTGCCGCGGACGTGCTCGCCGACTTCGACAAACATCTCCGTATCCAACGGCAGGTACATGTCCACGCGTGAACCGAATTTGATAAAGCCCATGTGGTGATTGCGTTGCGAACGGTTTCCGGGCTTTGCGTACGTCACGATACGGCGTGCCATGGCACCTGCAATCTGGCGGACGGCAATTTGTATCTTTGAAGGCGATTCAATAACGACCAGCGAACGCTCGTTCTCGGTAGAGGACTTCGGCAGCCAAGCGCCTTTGTGACGGCCTTTCTGGTGCTCACTGACAATGATGTCGCCCTCAATGGGATACCAGTTGGCATGTACGTTGAACGGTGACATGAAAATGCTGACCTGCAGGCGTTCCTCGTGGAAATATTCGTTCTCCATCGTAGGCTCAATAACCACAACACGTCCGTCCGCCGGAGCGATAAGGAACTTCGGGTCATCAACCTCCAGCACGCGCACCGGATTACGGAAGAAATAGGTGACGAACACCAGCAATAGTGCTGTCAGAATAAGCGTAACGGCAAACGCCCAGTGAGGGAAATACAGGAAAATCGGAACATTGATGGCAAATAGTAAAAACACCAGTCCGATAATGATATTTCTGCCTTCGCGGTGTACTCTTAATCTTTTCATGACCATTGTGAATAAGGGAATTGTGTGAGCATTACGGCTGCATCATCCAAGCCTTTTTGTATTTTTTTCTCCAACATCATACGGAAGAACATGGGTATGTCCGCCTTGACGGTGAGTTTGACGCGTGTGTCGGTCGGTGAGACCTCCTTGAGCTGAATCCAGAAGTTTGCGTCCATGGGTATATTGTCCATGCCGAACTTGATGGTGTCATTCTCGACGCGGTCCACGATACGAATCGCTATTTTCTGCCCGAGTCCGTCCACTTTCATCCTTACTACATCTTCCGAAATTTCAATTTCGGAGACCTTGTCTGACGGAAGCATATCCTGTACCCGTTTGAGGTTGTTGAGGTTACTCAACACAGGATACACTTGTGCCGCAGGCGCGGGGATAGACTGTATTTTGCTTTCGTATTTCTGTTCAGACATATTATTTTCTCTTTGTCCATTTGGCGGGGTTCTTGTGCCATGTTTCCAGCAATTTGGCAGTTTCCAGCGAGATGTACCCAAGTTCTTTTGCGGTTTCGATAAGCATCGAGAATCCTGTCAGCGGCACAAACGGCACGCCTGCGTCGGCAAAGACCTTGTGACCGAGTTCGAACTCGTAGTCCAGCAGTGTGACCACGCCCAGTACGTTGCAGCCGCTCATGCGGATTGCTTCGATGACCTTCTGGCAGTTGTCACCGATAGCGACCTGATTCTCAAAAATCACCACGTTCTGATGCGGACGGAGGTCGCCCTCAATCTGGTTCTCCAGGCCATGGTCTTTCGGGAAGGGGTGCACATAGACGAAGGGCAGGCTTAACTGGTGCGCCACAAGTACGCCGGGTGCAATAGCATTGGTTGCTATACCCGCAATAACATCCACTTTCGGAAAGGTTTCCGCAACAACGCGGGACGCTTCCAGTTTCATAAAGTCCCGCTCCTTGGGGTAGGAGAGAATCTTGCGGTCGTCACAATAAATAGGAGAGTCCCAACCATTTCCCCATCTGAAGGGGCTTAGGGGCTGTAACTTAATGGCTTTCAGCGACAATAGCCGCTCCGCAACCAGTTTTTCCAAGCTTTTCATAGTGGTATAATTCATTTAAGCGCACAAAGGTACGACTTTTTTTTTATTCCTGCAAATAAAAACGTCATTTTATCGCGTTTTTATGTTGTGGAATTATTTTAACAGGGTGTTGTAACGTGCAAGGTATTTGCCGATGATGTCAAACTCAAGGTTGACAAGAGTGCCCGGTTTAATATATTTGAAGTTGGTGTTTTCGAATGTGTAAGGGATAATGCAGACGCTGACAAAGCATTTGCACATTTTCTCATTTTCACATTTACTCATTTGTTCATTTACTTCGGGGTCGCAGACAGTAAGGCTGACGCCGTTAATGGTGACAGACCCTTTGTCCACGCAGAAGTAACCGCGGGCAATCTGCTCTTTGGTGGTGTCGTACTCAAATCGGAAATACCAGCTGCCGTCCGTTTCGCGGACTTCGGTGCAAACGGCGGTCTGGTCCACATGACCTTGCACGATATGCCCGTCAAGACGGTCGCCGAGTTGCATCGCCCGTTCGAGGTTGACGTAGTCGCCGATTTTGAGAACGCCGAGATTAGTGCGGTTGAGCGTTTCCTGCATGGCGGTTACGGTATAAAGGTCGCCCTCGTTGCGCACAACCGTCAGGCAAACGCCGTTGTGGGCGATAGACTGGTCAATGGTTGTGCCGTCCGCAAAGGGATTGCGCAGGGTGAAGTGTTTGTTTCCCTGTTCGGATTCTATTTTAACTATTGGCGCTAACGCCTCGACGATACCTGAAAACATTGAAGTCAAATTTTATGAATATTCCACAATAAACGAGCAGTAGAACGGTACCAATGCCCATTGTCAACAGTTGATAATTGACAATTGATAATTGACATCTTGTCAAATACCAACGGCAGAAGTAGTACACAATGAGAAGCCCGACCGTCAGCAGGGCATAGGTTCCAATACGCTTGAGGTCGTAGGGCACGGGTGCTTTCTTTTGACCGATAAAATAGGACAAAAGCATAATGCAGAAGTAGCAGACGAGGCTGCTGCCGCACGACGCCAAGTAACCAATACGGGGCACGCCGACGATTTGTAGGACAAGCGTTATAGCGAGACCGGTAAGCGAGAACCAGGCTCCCCATTTTGTTTCGTCCGTCAGTTTGTACCAGAACGAGAGGTTAAAGTATATTCCCTGGAAAATATAGGTCCAGAGCACGACCGGCACAATCTTTAATCCTTCCCAATAGTTGTCGGCGATAATATAACGGAAGATGTCCAGGTAGAAGATAACAATCATCATAATCATAAAGGAGAAGATGATATAATACTTCATGGCATCGGCGTACGCTTCCACAGATTGGCGGTCTTTGTGCTTGGCGAAGACAAACGGCTCGTAAGCATAGCGGAACGCCTGGGTAAACATCATCATCACCATCGCCACCTTGAAACAAGCACCATAGATGCCGAGTTGCGCTTCCGCATCTTCGTATGGATAAAGATAAGGGAAGAGAATTCGGTCAAGCGTCTGGTTCATGATGCCTGCGACGCCTAACACAAGCAGTGGCAGCGAGTAGCGAAGCATGTCCTTGAGGACAGGGAACGAGAACCGTGCGCCTTTTGGCAGACAGAACGGCAATAGGCATAGTGTCTGTATCGTGGTGGCAAGAATGTTGCTGACGAATACATAAACCACGTCGTTCTTGCCCAATACGACAAGGAATAGCAGGTTGAAAGCAATATTGAGAACAACAAACAGCAGTTTGAGTGCCGCAAAGACCCACGGTCGTTTCTGATAGCGCAAATAGGCAAACGGAATACAGGCAAATGCATCCATAGCAACCGTTATCGCCATCATGGCAATGAACTCAGGATGGTCAGGGTAATGCAGGCCGTTTGCTATCGGCTGTCGGAAAAGCACACACAGCACTGCAAAGAGTGTGCTGGTGGTCAAAAGCGATATGAATGCTGTACGGTAAACCTGTTTGGGATTATAATCTTCGCGGTTGGCATAGCGGAAGAATCCCGTCTCCATGCCATAGGTGAGAAGGACAAGCAGCAGCGCTGTCCATGCATAAAGGTTGGTGACAATTCCATAATCGGCCGTGCGCGCCAATACGTAGGTATAGAGTGGCACAAGCAAGTAATTAAGGAACTTGCCGACAATAGACGAAAGACCGTAAATGGCGGTGTCTTTCGCCAAAGATTTCATATTAGTCGTGTTTGCCATCTACTATAATTACAATCTCGCCTTTGGCGGGATGTTCCTTGAAATGCGCAATGAGTTCGGCAAGTGTGCCGCGCTGCGTATCCTCGAACTTCTTTGAAATTTCACGGCTGACAGACGCCTGACGGTTTTCGCCGAGGAATTCCGCCAGTTGCTCTAATGTCTTTTGCAGGCGGAAGGGCGACTCGTAGATAATCATTGTATGCTCTTGTTCCGCAAGTTTGATTAGGCGGGTCTGTCTCCCTTTCTTTTGTGGCAGGAAGCCTTCGAAGTAAAAACGGTCGCAGGGTAATCCGCTATCGACTAATGCCGGTACAAATGCTGTTGCTCCGGGCAGGCATTGTACTTCCGCCCCCTTCTCCACACATGCCCGAACAAGCATAAAACCCGGGTCTGAGATGCCCGGTGTGCCTGCATCGCTGATGAGCGCCACGTTCAAACCGGCCGCAATCTGTTCGGCGAGACGGTCGCTGGTTTCGTGTTCATTGAACTTGTGGTGCGACTTTAGCGGCGTATGGATGTCGTAATGCTTGAGCAAAATGGACGAAGTACGGGTGTCCTCAGCAAGGATTAGTTCAACCTCTTTGAGGATGCGCAACGCCCGAAGTGTGATGTCTTCAAGGTTTCCGACCGGTGTGGGAACAACAAATAACATTTACGATTTGACGATTTACGATTTGGCGATTTTGGATTTGTTTAACCGAAGCGGCGGTGTAGGGCATTAAGGAACAAACCATAAGTGGAACTCTCCTTGTCCCAGTCGAAATGCTTGTCGATATATGCGACAGCATAATCGAGATTAGGCTGGTTGTTGAGCGCTTCAATGGTTTTCTGCATCAGTTCGCCATTTTGGGCGAACAATTCGCGTTGGAAAAGGAACCTGTCTCCAAGTGAAATCGCCTGCCGCAAATCCGCTACGGGAGAGCCGACGGATGCTGCAGGAGCCGGCTTCGCGGGCGCTTCCGGTTGCTTGGGTACTTCCGGCTGTTTGGGCGCTTCCGGTTGCTTGGGAGTTTGCGGAATCTCCGGCTTTTTCGGAACAGCCGGTTTTTCAGGAGCCTTTGGTTCTTCCTTGATTTCCGGTTTCTCTTGTTCTTTGGGTTCTTCGGGGATTTCCGGCTCTTCCTCTATCCAGTCCATTTCGATTTCGGGTTCTAAGATAGGACGCGCTTCCAACTCAACAATGCGCTGCTCCAATTCGGCAATCTTGGTGTCTTTTTCACCAAGGTTTGCCTCTACTTGGGCAAGGCGGTTCTCTAACGCCTCAATATATTCGGCGATTTGCAATAAATTCTCTTTCATAATTGTCACTTTTAGCAGGCTACTTTCTCGAGCCACTTAACCATACCAAGCATCACACTCATCGAGATGAGACAAATGCCGAAGAATACAGCCCAGCAATATTGAATCGGCCAAGCGTTATACATCACCGGACCCACCCAGATAAAGAGGTTACCGATGGCCGTTGCACCGAGCCACAAGCCTTGGCACAAACCAACCATGTGCCGCGGAGCCACTTTGGATACAAACGATAGACCGAGCGGCGAGATAAACAATTCTGCCACCGTCAGGAAGAAATAGGTCACAAGCAGTACCCACGGTCCTTCTTTCGCCAAACCTGCTACCGCCAGTTCCTCGGTATTCATTGCGCGGAAGTCCGTTCCGGAAGGATAACCGTTCTCCATCGACACAATCATCAGGAACAGATAAGCGCAACCTGCAATTGCCATTCCCAGTGCAATCTTGCGCGGCGTGGAGATTGCTTTGCCTTTGCGTGCCAGAGCGCCGAACAACCACATTACCAGCGGAGTAAGTACAATCACAAAGAATGGATTGAGTGCTTGCCAAATCTCAGGAGCAATACTATCCGTGCGTATGAAGTCGCGCGCAAAGACGGAAAGCGATTGACCGTTTTGGTGGAAGGAGAGCCAGAAGAAAATAGCTATGCCAAGCACGGCAAACAAGGCTGCCATGCGTTGTTTGATCTCTTTTGCCATCGCCTGTTTCTCTTCGGCAGTATAGTTAACCACAGCTGATGCCTCTTTCTTCGCCGGCTGCGGGAACATATGCTTTGTGGCAAGGAAGATAATGAGTGAAATCAACATTGCTGCTACCGACGCAAAGAACGAATAGTGAATGCCTTGGTTGAAAACGGTGATATAATCCTGACAGAAAGACAGGTGGTCCACAAAGTTATATGTCGCCTGCATAGAGGCTGTTAGTGTCTCTTCGAACTTCTGCGTCAGCTGGCCGTCTGTGATGAATTGGTGAGCCAGTGAAGCCATATCGGAGTTGTATACCAGATGATGTTTGTTCAGCCACCACTGGCGCAATAGCGGAGCTACGAACGGAGCCACCAGACCGCCGATGTTGATGAATACGTAAAATATTTGGAAACCGGCATCGCGCTTCTCCTGCGCCTCTTTGAGCGTCGCAGGACCTTCTTTGGCGGCCTCTGCTTCAAACTCGTCGTACATCTTACCGACGATAGCTTGCAGGTTGCCCTTGAATAAACCGTTACCAAACGCAATTAGCAGTAAGGCAAAGCATGTGAAAATCAAAATCGTCCACCACTCACTACCTCCGGTCAGGTTCGGAGAGAACAGCGGCAAAGCAAGGAAGACATAGCCTATGGACATAATGATTAGACCCCATTGAATAGTCTTGTTGTAGTTCTGTGTCTTGTCTGCAATAATACCGCCCACCAGACTCAGTACGTAAATGCCGAAGTAAAATACGGAATAGATAATACCGGCAACGCCATCAGGCAGACCGAATTTGGAAACTAAGAACAGCAGTAGCACTGCGTTCATGATGTAGTAGCCGAAGCGCTCGCCCATATTGGCAAGAGCGGCAGGAATTAATCCTTTAGGATGATTCTTAAACATAAAATATCAATTATCAATTATCAATTGTCAATTACCTCGCACCAGTGGCGTTTGTCTTCCGTCCTTCCGAACTGAATATCCTGCAAAGCACGGTAAAGCTTAGTCAGGACAGGTCCGGGTTCGGAATTAAAATTATATGTCTTTCCTTTGTCAGGGTCGAGTACTTTATCTATCGGCGAAATCACGGCAGCAGTCCCGCAGGCTGCGGCTTCGGACATGTCTGCCAATTCCTCCAAACGGATATGACGGCGGGTAACTTTCAACCCTTGTTCACGCGCCAAGGTCATCAGACTGTCGTTGGTGATACTCGGCAAAATAGCATTACTTCGCGGGGTAAGGTATTCATTACCTTTGATGCCGATAAAGTTTGCAGCACTACATTCATCAATATACCGGTGGAACCGCGCATCCAGGAAGATACAGTCGAATCCCATTGCATGTGCCGCTTCCGTTGCGCGGAAGGATGAGGCATAGTTGCCGCCGACCTTAAACGGTCCTGTCCCGAAGGGTGCAGCACGGTCCACATGACGATTGACGATGAACGTGGTACAGTGGAAAGTGCCCGGATAATACGGACCAATCGGCGAAGGAATAACCACGAACTCAAAGTCTTTTCCAGGACCGACGCCCAAACGCGGAGTCGTACCAATCAGCAGCGGTCGGAAGTACAGAGTTGCACCTGTGCCGTAGGGAGGAACAAGATCAATATTCTTTGTCAATGCAAGCCGGATGGCTCTGCCGAAGATGTCTTCCGGCACGGGTGTCATGTACAACGCTTCCGCACTTCGCGCCATGCGTTTGGCGTTTTCCTGCCAGCGGAAGATTCGAATCTTGCCGTCTATGCCGCGAAATGCTTTCAGCCCTTCGAATGCTTCCTGCCCATATTGCAAGCAAGTTGCAGACACATGCAGATGCAGGTATTTGTCAGTAGTTGCGTAAGGTTCTTCCCAAACGCCCTGATGACATGCCGCACGGACAATATATTCCGGCTCGGTGTAATGAAAACCTAATGTGCCCCAGTTAATATTCATCAAATAATGTATCTAAAATACTTATCTCCGTCTGCCACGGATGGCGGTCTGTCCATGTCTGCCCGCTCCAGTCATTCGTTCGAGACGCTTTCGAGACGCTTCCGAGACGTGGAGCTCTTTTTTCCAGCAGCGCTATAATCGTTTCGTTTAGTCCGTCATTTAGGTCCAGCAACCACTTGATTTGCTTCTCATAATACGACCGCAAATAGTCTGCAAAGTAAATAAAGTACGGTTTGTGGCGGTAGGCACTTTCAATCGCAATCCAATGTTGGTGTTGCCACCGTGACTGATAACTGATTTGTATGTCGCGTGTCAGTTGTTTGTGTTCCACTTTGCCGACTGGCACTGTCAGCCGTATGGTTTCTCCTTTCGGGTCGCGGATGAGACATCTGTTGCGGAAAGTCTGCTTCTCAAATGTTTCCATCTGCTCAATCTCGTATTCTTCGCTCATCAGCGCCTCAAAATACGACTTCGGTCCCAAATATGCCGTCGGCAAAATCTTCAAATCTTCCAATCTTCAAATTTTCAAATCTTCCAATCTTCCAATCTTCAAATTTCAATTGCTTGCGCCTTTGCCGAGGCGGTTCCAACGTATATGTCCTTTAAACCATGGCTTGTCCTTCTCGATGCTCAACCAGATGAACACCGGCCGTCCGACGATGTGGTCTTCCGGCACGAAACCCCAGTAGCGGCTGTCCGCACTGTTGTGGCGGTTGTCACCTTGCATCCAGTAATAATCCATCGCAAACTCGTACTCCTCACCAATCCGCATAGATTTGAACTCGTAGGCTTCCGCAATTCGGCGGTAAATAGGGTAGTTATCTACTGTGATAAGGAGTTTGTCGCCCTTACGCGGAATATAAATAGGTCCGTAGTTGTCGCGTGTCCAGTCTGTTTGTCCCAACGGATAAACGGCTCCTCCTGCTGTTTCCGGCTCAACGTCAATGCCTGTAACGTGCGGATTCTTCGCCAACTCTGCCTTCATCGCTTCCGTCAACGGGAAATGATATAATCCGGGCTCAATCTGATGCTGGTCATCGTGCGAGATTCCGATTTTGTCAAGATAACTCTTTGTCAGCAAATGTCCGTCCGTGCGGACAATATAATTCAACTGCACGCCTTCGCGGGTAGGTTCTTCCTGCCAGCCGGCTGTTTCACCGGATCTGGTGAAGACAATATTGTTGATGACTTTCAAACTGTCCCCGGGTTCGCCGACACAGCGCTTGACGTAATTTTCGCGTCTGTCAACAGGACGCACAACGATGTCGCCGAATACATCTTTCCGGTGGGTAACCGCTTGTTTGCCGTAGTAGTGGCACAATGTGTAATAATCAGGATTCTGCATCTTCAGGCAAACGGTGTCACCTGCAGGGAAGTTGAATACCACGATATCGCCTTTTTCGGGTTTTGCCCAACCGCGCAGACGTTTGTAGTCCCAATGGGGCTTGTCGATATAACTCTTGCCGCCACCCAGCCATTCCGGCCAAGTATGCTGCATCAGCGGCATTGAAAGCGGTGTATTCGGCACGCGGGCGCCGTAACTCATTTTGCTTACGAACAGAAAATCTCCGACCCGCAGGCTTTTCTCCAACGACGAACTCGGAATCTGGTAGTTCTGGAACATGTACAGGTTAATGAAATATACTGCCACCAATGCAAAAACGATGGCGTCTATCCATGAACATAGTGTATAAAGTCCCGGTTTGGCATGTGGGTTTTCCGGTTCACCTTTGGCGGCGGGTTTGTATTTCTTCCACCATGACCAGTTGATGTATTTAGTCGTAAATACGTCGGCAATAAGCGGCAGTAATACCAGCCAGCCTAACGATTTGGCATCATCCCATGCCAACCATATCACAAACGCGATATACAACGTGCACCAAATTCCCGCGGCTATCCATCCCTTGCGGGGTACTTTTGCTATTCGTTCTTTAAGATTCATTTATTTCCTGAATTTTATATATTCTATTGTTTGGTGTTACCGGGAGGTTTCCGATACGTTACAGATACGTTACAGATACGTTACCGATACGTTAGCGGCTTGTTTCACTCTTGTCGTATTAACTCTTCTGCAGCCAAAACCGCTCCTAACGCAAATCCTTCGCGTCCTTTGGCGATATGTGTGATGATGATAGTATCCTCGTCGCTATCCAGTGTCATTGTGTGTATGCCCGGCACTTCGCCTTCACGGATGCTTTCAATCGGAACGTCCGTCGGTGCGATATGGGCGATGCGTGCAAACTCCTCCGCCATGGTTTTGGCGGTGCCGCTCGGCGCATCCAGTTTGTGGATATGGTGCGTCTCGGATATCGAAGCCTTGTAGTCCAGCTGTTTCAGGTATATCTCCCGTGCCGCCAACCCCACAAAATCCATCACCATTTGCACGCCTTCCGAGAAATTGCTCTTCCATACCAGCCCGGGTGTGTTTTGCTCGCACATGAGCAGTTCCGCTTTCCAACCGGTTGTGCCGCAAACTACGGGCAGACCTGCTGCCCAGCACATCCGCACATTCGCTTCCGCTGTGGCGGGGGTTGAAAACTCAATGGCGACATCTGCATCAGAGAGGTTGCCTTTGTGCATGTCAAGGTCTATGATACATACGATTTCATGACCGCGTTTCTGCGCGATACGTTCGATCATATGCCCCATTTTTCCGTAACCGATAATTGCTATTTTCATATTAACACAAAAAATCGCGCAAAGATACACTTTTTTTTGTACATATGCAAATTTTTTTGTACCTTTGCCGCAAAATTTACAAAGAAATCCGTTTTTCTATGAAAAAAGAAGAGTTGCGCAAACTGATTGCGCTGTGGTTTGAAGAAGATATCCGCGATGGCGACCATACTTCGCTCAGTTGTATTCCTGCAACCCAAATGGGTTGCCAGCAGTTGATTGTCAAGGACAGCGGCATCATCGCCGGCATCGAAGTGGCAAAGGAAATCATCAGTTACTTTGACCCCGAATGCCGTTTTGAACAGTTCCTGCACGACGGTGATTCCGTCAAGCCGGGCGATATCGCATTCCGCGTTTATGGCAAGGAGCTTTCGCTTCTCCAAATCGAACGGACGATGCTCAATATTATGCAGCGCATGTCCGGTGTGGCAACCACTGCGCACAAGTACCAGAGCCTTATTGCCGACACCGGATGTCACGTTCTCGACACCCGCAAAACAACGCCCGGACTGCGGTATCTGGAGAAGGAGGCGGTCAAAATTGGCGGCGGCATGAACCACCGTATTGGGTTGTTTGACATGATTTTGCTAAAGGATAACCATGTGGATTTTGCCGGCGGAATAACGAATGCTTTGACGCGTGCCCGCGACTATTGTAAGGAAAAGAACAAAGACCTCCGCATCGAAATTGAAGTCCGTAATATGGCTGAGATTGACGAGGCACTCGCAACGAATATCCCAGACCGGATTATGCTTGATAACTTCACACCGGAACGGACACGCGAAGCTGTGCTGCATATCCGCGAATGGGAAAAGACAGCCGGTCGGCATATGGAAATCGAATCTTCCGGAGGCATCACCATTGAAACTATCCACGATTATGCCGTTTGCGGAGTGGACTTTGTTTCTGTTGGAGCGCTGACTCATTCCGTCAAATCGCTTGACATGTCCTTCAAAGCGGTTAAATAAAATAAATGACCAATAACCAAAACAAATAAAGACGTGCGGGTGACCGCACTTCTTGCTATTTTATATCCATTTCTTTTATCAACATTCCGGGAACGATTTCTCCGCCTGATACTTGTTTGAACGTTGTGGCATCGGATTCGCCCTGCTTGTCGTGATTTTCCACCATATAGCGGTTGTCCCAAATTTGTCCGGCAACAGGCTGAATCACCCCGACACGCTGGTAAGTGTAGGTGCCGTTCTTGCTGAACACGGGCATAAGCACTTCGTAACGCGAATCGGGTGTAACATCCTCTTTCAGCCCGATATCCGCCTTCAGCGGATTGGTGCCGCTTAGCAGCGATTTGATTCGAAACTCAGGATGAGCATGTTGAAGCGTCGCAATATTCTTGTCTCGCAAGCGGATACACACCGATTTAATCAGTTGCTGGTTGGTGTAGCGACCATCCGGATTGTTCATGACTTCTTTGTCGGTGCAATTGCCGACATACGAAAGCTTGAACGTGGATTGGTCTTGCTGAAAAGCAGCTGCCTTGTCAGGGTCTGCGTTCTCCATATAATACCGCATGTAAAACTCATTTGCCACGGAGTCATTCCAATCCAAACGGTACAGATACGATGTACATGTTAACTCAAACTGCTTCAAACGGTTGTCTTTTTGATACAGGTAATTATTGTATTCGTCAACCGCCTCGGCATTGCTCACATCAATCGTTTGGGAACGCACGTTGGAATGTGAATCGGCATTACTTTTCGTCGAATATGCACGGTTATAGGTAAATTCGCACATCACAAGGAACGTATGTGAAATGAGCTTTTCTCCCGCGTCAGCCAGCAGTGCAGCACCCATAATCGTATGTCGGACATTTTCCCAATCGCTTTTCGTGGCGTTATACAACCCGCGTTCATGGAACAAATAAGTGTTGAAACTTCCCGTATTTTTGTCCCTGCCAAACCATTTTGCAACCATTTTTTTCGCCAGTTGGGCATGGTCGGCAAAGCGCATAATACTTTCTTCGGTGGATGTCTGCTTGTCTGTCGGGAACTTTACCACCCGCACGCCCAACGAATGGTCGTTGAACCGTTCCGGCATATCCATCTCGCGGAAGACAATCTCAATCTCCTTTCCAAACGCCTGTTCGGGATGTGCAATCATCATCAGGCACAGTGACGGACGGTCGAACCGCGCGGAATCAATCTGCGCATGAACACGCGTCAACGAAGCAACACTGCAAAAAAGCAGCGTAACGGCTATCCTAAAAATCCCATTCATCGTCCAAGTCATATGCTATCGGTTGAACTGATTCTTGCGAAATCTGATGATGCTCGTTCAAATACGTTTTGTTCTGCATCAACAGCGTCTTCTCTTGTATAAAATACTGCATGTTATAAGCAACCTCTTCCGGTGTACTACCGAACGCCTTCGCTTCTTCCAAAGTCCGTTTCATCGCCTCGGCTTTATCCTCGCCTAACATTGCAGCGGACTTCAGAATAGATTCCTCGTCAAGCATAACCTTTGGCAAAGTCGCCTTAACACGCGCTTCCAGCTCATCTATTTTGGCTTCGATATCGATTTTTCCTTTCTCTACTTTCTTGCGGTATGATGGATTTGCAAGCAGCACCGCCTTCATCTGCTCGCGGTCAAAAGCAGGTGTGGCATCAAGCCCAAGCGGCACTTCCTCGATATTAATATCGGCTGGCGGAGTAAATTGGCTGTCATCGATTGCTTGTGGCGTAATGGACATCACCTCAAAAATCTGCGACATTGAGATTTCCGTCAGTTCTTTATCTTCCGAGCCCCACAGCACTTTGCGTTGTTCTTTGTTCGACATATTCTTCGCCATTTTTGTGAACGTGTCGAGATTGCCGGTATTATAGTTGCTCAAAGACATCTTCATGCATATCTTGTCGCCAAAGTCCATGGACATGCGCGAGCACAGATCCGTATATAACACTTGCAATGCCGGTTTGGAAAAACGGTAGGTGTCCTCAGTTAGCCAGCAGTCAATTTCTATCGTGTTGTTGTTCAGCAGTATCAGCGTTTTTTGGGTGGTGCATGGCTTGCCTAAAAATGACCGTTCCTCGTTCGTCTCATACACTTCTTTGATTCTTTCTACATTGGCTGAACGTATGGGCAGCATAAAGCCTTTTTTCGTGTTCTCGCTGTAGTAGTACAACATGTCGTTGTAATAAACCTTGTGGATACCGCTGACTTTGAAATGCTCATGAACAGCATCGCCTTTGAAGCGGACAATTACTGTGTCCGAACCGGAGTAGTACTGCGGGTTCATCCCGACGTATGCTTTGGAATAGGAGTTCAACACTTTCAGCACCATTGTGCCTTCAAACGGAGTCTCCTGCGCATGTATCATCAGCGTACTTAACGCCAACAAACCGATTACCAATCCTTTTTTCATTATATTGACAATTTAATAATTTTCCGACTTAACCAATCTTTTTAACCTGTCGCGCAGCATGGATGTATAGGTTTCTTTCTGCTCTGTTGTGGTAAAAGAACTATCAATTGTCTCTTCCCATTTCGGTAAACAGGAAGCAAAACGCTCGACCGTTTGACGGATAAAATGCTCAGGAAGGTTAGCGCGTTTAGCCGCTTCTTCAAAATCACGCATCCGGATGTTGGATTTCTTCCCGTTTAGAGTCAATGCCAATTCCTCCTTATCCTTCGGATTCACTAATGCCACATTCACAAGATCATAAGCCGGAGTAAAGACTTGTTGGTTTGCCGGTTTATACAACGAGAAGTTCTTTAGATGCATATCATTGTTACCTGTAAGGAAACAAAAAATCAACAACTCGTAGAAATTGGTTAAATCCAATTGAGGAACAGCAGAATACTGAGCAATCAGTTTTGCCACTTGCTCATAACTGCTTTTATACTTATCCTCCGTCTTTCTCTCCGCCAATTGGCACATATCTTCCATCAAAACCTTCTCCCCTTTTGCACCTCGGTCAAAACGTTGAGTGATATATCCCAGACTACCATCAGCCAGACGAATAAGCGAATGGCTGGCAACAGACAATTTGGCATCTTCCGCCAAGTGCATGGTTAAATCCTCCACTTCCGGCAAGCGTTCGTACAACTCTGTCTGTGGTTTAAAGACATACTGTCCCCATAATCCCACTATCGTTAGACGTTTAGTGCCTTCATGTTTGGTCAAGTTCAGCGACAATTTTGGTTGCACACCGGTAAGCGTGGTTTGTGAACGGATGATTTCAGTTGCCAACCGCTCCATATCTGCTTGCGTATATTCCATGAGCGGCTGCTCCTTTATTCCGAACATCTTCTTGGCACATGACGGATGAAAATCTACCAGCCCCGGCTCTAATTCTTTATAACAATATAAACACTTGCACATATTGATTATTCTTCTACAGGTTGTACACTGACAGCGCCGATGCAATCTTTGCAGCAAAGTAACAGCAATCCCATTCGGTCAAGTTGAGAAATATCGCTATTACGCAATGCCACATCCAATAGCCAGCCTTCCGGTATCAAACCGTCAAAAAACGGATGAAGGATATTATTGTCATACGGTTGTTCGCGAAGAGGCAAAGTCAAACTGACAGGTTCTGCGTCTGCATGTTCCAAATAACGGCTATCATACGTAAAACGATAGCCTGTTTCTGTTTCCTCCAAACGTCCCGCCAAAAGGTCACGAACATAAATATTAGCTTTGCGCATGGTGCTTAGGTTGTGCAGTTAAACAATAGTCAAACAAATTCAGTAACTGATTGACCGTATCCATACGAGCAGTTGTTTTGCCTTGTTCCAACTCACGAAGGAAAGCAAGACTTACTCCCGCTTTACGTGCTGTTTCCACTTGCGTTAAACCATATTGTTTTCGCAAGGATTTGATAGTATTTGCGATTTCTGTACTCATAATACTATATATCATAGTAGATAATCTTATTTTTTGAAATAATTATACATACGATAGTATATAAAATAGCATATTTTTATTTTATTTATATACTATAGTAGTTAAAATTCTCCGCAAAGGTACTGCTTTTTTTTGATATATGCAAAAAAAAGTGCGGTTTTTTCCGCATTTTTTGTGATAAAATGGTCGAGGACATGGCTAAAGTGCTATTTGGAACGCGGCCATCACGGGACCTGAAGCGAAAAGAGCGCACCGCAGAGTGTCCAGTGGACAGTCAAGGAGTAAGTGCGCGACGCGAGTGAACGAAGTGAACATAGAACACATTATCCTGAAAACAGCCTAAAAGAGTTCCAAGAAATACCCCTTTCAACGAACACACGGAACAGCTGTTTTTCAAAATATATATGCGTGCGTGCGCACAAGAGTTTATAGAAAGAGCTGTTCGTTCGTCTGTTCGTTCCATCTGTTCCTACGTCGGGTCTCGGCAGCGTCCGGCTGCGTTTCGAACATGAAGCATTCAACCGAGAGGATACCCTGACGATAGCCTGACGTTGGCTACTTCTCCAAGACATGCTTAAGAGATGCTTAACATATGCTAAAAAGAGTGTGCCAATTTGTTTTTGACACACCCTCGTTTTCTCCATCATTTTACCTTAACATGGCATATTTAGGGAAAACTTATCTGCATACACGAACTCTTGTAAATGGTTGTGCTATAATATGTTTTACTCTAAATCTTCCACTACAACAGCATTTGCTGGTTTGTATGGTATTTGTACACCTTTCTTAACATGTATTGTTAAGGTTTCTACTCTACTGCTTGTTGGATCACTGGAATCAGAAGAAGGAGAAGAAGCAGTAGTAAACCAGAGTGTGCCATCGGGAGAAGCTTCATAACTAATTTCACTGCCATCACCAATATAATAAATATCTGCTAAAAGTCCACATTCATTAAATGTTCCATTTGTCAGAAACTTAATGTATGGACCTTTTTTTAAGTAATGACACCATTGGAATAATCCTCCTTGGGGACCATAGTAGTTAAAAGGACCGGTATTCGTTCCATATTCCGCAGGAGAAACATAGAGCAAGCTAGCATCTGAGATAGGCAGCGAGCTGCAAATTCTTGATAAGGTAGAATAAACTATATCATTCGCATGTTCAACGAATGCATCTCCGAAAACCATTGATAAGATATTACCCCCCACTTTCATTTCTAAATTAGAAAATATATCGGATGATACCGGGCTCCACGGATTATCTATTCCAGAATTATAGAGTGATTGTGTTGTCACACGTATACATCCCCACCAATCACTTCCCCAAAAAGAATTATTAGCACCATTTACGCCACGCAAATAGATTTTAGTGTCGGCGGGAACCACTGTAAATGTTTCCATATTGCCGGAAGAAGTCGCTACGGCTGTAGTCCAATTGGCTTTATCAAATGAATACTCAATATTACAATAATCATTATTCCAATTAATCAAGAATTCCCCTTTGGTCTCAAACCACATATACTCTGTTTTGCTTTGCTCTATTGAAGGAATCTCATTCGGGCAAATGGTGTCGTGGATGGTAACATACAAGGTGTCATGCACCGTTTTAATGATGGTACGCGGGAGCATAATGTGTAGCGTGTCTGTCGGCTCGCCTTCTCCGAATGTTACACTGTCGATTTGAGCAATCGGATTGCCCATCATCAAATTACCTTGATACCAAAAATACTGGTTCTTTTGTGCGTTTGCACAGATTGCCATTACGAAAACGGCAAGAGTTAAGAATACTTTTTTCATGATTGTTATTGTTTAATGAATTTAATTGTTTGATTGTTCAATAGTAATAGGTAGTCGCCTTGTGGCAAACTTGTCACGTTAATGGACGTGTGCTCTCCGTCTATAGTTGTTGTTTGTAACAGACGTCCGTTTAGATCAAAGATGTACGCCTTCTCGCAGTTGGCATTGTCAATAATCAGCATATCTTGTGTCGGATTCGGGTATATGTGGCACGTAGTTGACGCTTGTACATCGTCCATACTTGTGGCAACGTTTTTCTCTCCATAACGGATATGACGAACATCCTTTATGGCATTCTTTGACAATAGGAAATCGCTGTGAGAGAACACAAAAAGCGAATCTTGTGTCACTTTCACATAGCCGATTTGAGCAAGTGCGTTGCCTTGCTCCTTGCCACTTAACGGCTTAACGATTAGTGACGTTTCTGCAATCGCCGCTATTGCAACGAAAAGCAGACAAGGAATGATTAGTTTTCTTTTCATACGCAGTTATATTTTTGAGGTTAATATGCCATATATACATACAAAAAGCGTGCGCTTTCGTTCGCTTCATTTGATACTTTGAGGTCTTCGACTACCTTATCTATTCAAATTTACGCACTGAAAACTCACGCTATTTACGTGAGCGTGCATAAACCGTAACTTGAATAGATAAATACTTTAGAAAGTGTCGAAGTTTCAAAGTATCAAGTTTGGCTTATTACGCTATATTTATTATGTCCGGAGACGCTTCTCCTGTTACCGGATTGTTACGCTGGCGGTGCAGCGGTTACTTGCGCTTATGTTCTCGTTTTTTGTTCTCAGTTGAACCCTTTGGTCCTGTTACATATCGCCGGACCAGCCGTGACCTAAATCCCAATGCTCGTCATAACGGAACTCGAAACACGGCAAGGCGAAGTATTTCTCTATCAGTTCTGTCAGTTCGGGTTCAATATCTTTTGCCCATGACCCGACAAACACTATGAACTTATCAATATTCCATGCGACACGCCCACGCGGTACTTGCGTGTAGGCGCCGGAGAACTTCGTCGGCTCGTGGTTTGCCAACGCACGGAAGTACTGTTTTTGCCATATTTGTCGGTGCAAAGTCTGATAGTTGATGAACGGCAAGCCTTTTTCTGCTGCCTCCTCTACCATTTTTGGCGTCAGTTCTTTCTTGTAAACACCGAAGAAATCGTGCGTGTCTTGGTCATACCAAAAGATTCCGACAGCCGGCATAGGTTCGTCAAAAGACTTCATGTCCGCCATGATTTTTTCTTTTTCACTATGGGATAATGTAGTCATGATTTTCAATTTTGCGCTGCAAAATTACAACAAAAAATCGACATCTGCAAGCGCAGATGGAGAAAAATTTATTTTTCTGCAAATATTTGGGTCATTTTTGGAAATTTTGGAAATTATTGGTTTTCTCAAGTGCTCTAAAAGTAATGTCGTCAGGAGATGATCCCGTGATGGTCGCGTTTTTACGTAGAACCTTTCTCGGCGGGGCCGCTCCTTCCGAAAGCGGAAGGACACTCAGGGTTGGTGTATCGAGGATTTTTGTCTCAAAACGCGACAGATTTGTCTCAAAATGCGACAGTTTTAAAAGAAAGAAGCAAAGAAAATAAAGTAATATAATAAAATTAACTAACTAACATTTTGCCAGTTGGTAGGTTAAATGTTTTTTATTAGTTCAGCGAGGAGTTGATTGACAAGTCCGGCGACGGGTTGAGATCCGCCGTTGGCAAGGGTTATATCTGCCAAACGTCGGGCATTATCGCTTTGGGCGTGAATCCGAGCTTTGACCTGTTCCGGATTGCTATGGTCACGTGCAACTGTGCGGGCGATACGCACATCCTCCGGCGCATTAACATAGACGACCTTGTCGCAGAGCGTGTTAATGCCGCTTTCAAAGAGTATGGCACTTTCCACGAAACACAGCTTCTTTCCGCGTGCCCAGTGCTCTATATCAAAACGGACCGCGGGATGAACGATGCTGTTGAGTTTTTGGAGCAACTCCGGATTGGCAAAAACCTGCTCCGCCACTTTCGCCGTGAGGTAGGTGTCACCGTCAAAGACATCAGAGCCGAAAAGCGTTTCCACCTGCGAACGCACGGCAGGATTATGGATGATGATACGCTTGGCTTCACGGTCTGTGTCATAGACCGGATAACCGCGCTTTGCCAACTCCGCTGCAATGGTGGACTTGCCGCTTCCTATGCCGCCTGTGATGCCAACTAACATAATTGATATTAGAACTGGAAGTAAATGAACGGTTGCATATCAGCGGTGATGAACTGATAAATAATAACAACAGCAATCACCACACAAATTACCATCAGCCATAGCGGCATCATGGCGAAATTGAGGCGGTACCACTGCTTGAATTTCGTCGGCAGCCAGTGAATGACCATGCCTAACAGGAAGAGGATGACCACATAGCGGTATTCCCACATGAACGGCAGAATAATTCTGCTGTCCCACGCGCCACCAATCTGATTGACCATATTTTTTGCCGTCTCCCATGCCACTTGGTTTGCCGTAGCCGGATCCAGATTACTCGACGACCGGAAGAACAGACGGGTGAAGGTGATGAAGGTGAAGGTCTGAATAACTGCCCATATAGTACTGAGGATTGAGGTGAGGCCGCTACGCTGTGAGGCCGCTGACGCTGGGAAACCGTTGACGCTGTGAGTTATCAGATGATAGATATAGCGGATGATTGTGCCGGCACAGAGGATGATTGTCCAGACCTTAAATAAATGCAGAACAGGGAGTTGCCAATGCATATCTGCCACATAAACGCCGGCGGTGAGCAATAACATGACACCCATACGGATGTGCCAGTTCATGATGCGCCAGAACTTGTTGAGAATCATGCCTATGCCGTTCAGTCCGCCCCAAATCATGAAGTTCCAGCTTGCACCGTGCCACAAGCCGCCAAGCAGCATGACGATAAACGAGTTAAGGTTGGCATATAGCAGTTTGCGGTGCGAAGGAACCGTCAGGGCTACTATTGTCACCGTCAAGCCGATTACGGCAATGATTATGGTGGCTATCCACGAACCGGTCAGCACTAACGCAATCAATGCAATCAGTGCAATCCAGAAGTAGGTGCCGAAGGTGGCGTTGCGGTTGCCGCCGAGCGGTATATATAAATAGGTCTTGAGCCAACGGCTGAGCGACATATGCCACCGCCGCCAGAATTCCTGCGGATTCTGTGACTTGTAGGGCGAATCAAAGTTCTTTGGCAGATAGAAACCCATCAGCAATGCGACACCGATGGCAATATCCGTATAGCCCGAAAAGTCCGCATATACCTGCATGGAGTAGGCAAACAGCGCAAACAGGTTCTCAAATCCGGAGAACAACAAGGGATTGTCAAATACGCGGTCGATAAGGTTCACGGCGAGATAATCGGAAAGGATAATCTTTTTCGCCAAGCCGTTAATCATCCAGAACACCGCTATACCAAACTGTTTGCGTCCAAGGTGGAAGGGCTTGTATAACTGCGGAATAAACTCCGACGCACGGACTATCGGTCCTGCCACCAACTGCGGGAAGAACGACACATAAAAACCGAAGTCGAGAATATTCTTCACCGGCTCAACGCGGCCGTGATAGACATCAGAGGTGTAGGAAATGACCTGGAAAAGATAGAACGAAATGCCGACCGGCAGAATAATCGTATCGACAAGGAATCGCCCGCTTTCGCTGAAACCGTTGCCGATGTACGCGAAGATATCAAAGACCTGCAAACTGCAACCGAACATGTCATTGAGCATGTTCGTGAAGAAATAGGCGTATTTGAAATATGCGAGTAATCCCAAGTCAATCACGACGCTTATTATCAGCCATGTACGTGCTTTCCAATTGGTGTCGCGATGTTTGTCTATTTGCTGTGCTATCAGCCAATCGGACAGCGTTACAAACGCCAGAATAAGCAGGAAGATGCCGCAGGTCTTGTAGTAGAAGAACCAGCTGACCGCCATCAGATAAACGTTGCGCATATGCATACGACCGCGACTTTGCGCACGTCTGTCAATAATCAGCGCAAAGAGCGCATAGACTACTGCAAAGAACGCCCAGAAGTAAAAATGGGTGAACAGCAACGGATGTGCCGTGTCATACAGAAATATGTTCTTCAGTATCTCGGTCATTAATTGTTAATTTTCTTCTCCAACCATTTCCAAAGCAGTCCGCCTGCTTTGTCGGCGCCGCGTTGTGTAAAATGTATGCCGTCTGTGGCGGCAAGTCCTTTTTCGTTCCACTCTATCATGGAGTTCCAGCCGCCCATCGCTTCATAAAGGCTCCAATATGCAATGCCTTCTGATGCAGCCATTTTAGCCAATTGTTGGTCCATCAGCGGTAACATCGGATAACTGGTCTTTTCGCCTTCAATGATGGTTGTCATATCAGACGGACCGACAAAAAGAATACTTGCTTCCGGCGCACAATCCTGCAAATACCGGATTTGCCGTCGCATGGAGTTCGCATATCCTCTGACACGTTCCGGCGTATCTGCCCACGGCATGACGTTGCCGCCGAACTGCAGAATAATCAGCCGTGTGTTTGTTTGGCGGAAGAATGTGCGCAGCTGTGTCGCATTCATCTTTGTGAACACGTTGCCCGAACCGCCGCGCATAGGGATATTGTCCACAATGACACCGGTTGGCGTCTCCAATGAAATGCCATACACTTCTCCCTGCCCGATAAACTCCAATGTGCATTTCGTGGTGCTGTCCGGCAAGGTAATAATATTCGCCGAACGTCCATTGACCTTAATACTGTCTGTTTTGAGCAACCGCACTTGGCTGAAATAGTTGGCACTCGTCAGTTTGCTGTTTGGTTCGATGTGCATCACAATATCGTTTGAACCGCTTCGTAACAGGGTGTCCATCTGTGCCACTTGCCCCATTGGACCGTAATTGTTGCTGTCTCTCTGTTGGCTTTTCGGACCATATACCAAGTACCGTTGCGGTCCGTTCTTCTGCGTCACAGGCTTGTCGTCAATGGTCAGAGTTTGTCTGATTGTTCGTGTCGGAATAGTCTGGTGCAGTGGTAAAAGGCCCGCTCCTCCTCCTCCGTAGATTTGTTGCAGATTGCGGCGGATGGTGGCTGTAATACGGTCTTCCTCAATTTGTGAATCACCATAATGAACAACGCGCACCTGCCGGGTGGAAGCATCCTGCAAGCCCGCAATAAATGCGTCTAAAGCGCCTGTTGACGGTTTGACGGGTGGCAAGGTGTCCGGACACACAATCTTCACTTCTTCTGCCAAGGTAACGGAGTCTGCCAGGAATATCGGGACTAACGTAGTATCCACTTCAACTTCCACCACCGTTACGGGAGCCGGTTGTGCGGGCGTAGTCGGCAAAAAACTGCTGATTGTTTTCCAACGAAGCGGACCGAACGCAGGACGGGCGTATTCGTAGGCGACGCAAATTGCTCCTAACAAGACAAAGCATGATGCGATAAAGAACACAATATGTCGCGGACGCATTTCCTTCATTACTTCTTCCACAACGCCCGTGTGAAGAGCAATAGTACGGTGAATATCTCAAGACGACCGATTAGCATGACGAATGTCATTACCCATTTAGCTATCGGCGGGAACAATTCGTACGTGCCTGACGGACCGTACTGACCGATACTCGGACCGATGTTACCAATGGCGGAAACAGCGGCACCGATAGACTCATCGAAGTCCACTCCCGTTGCGCAGAATATAAGCGTTGTGCCTAACAATATCAGTATGTAGAACACCATAAACGCCATCACATTGTTGGTTGTCTGCTGCGTGATTGGTTTGCCGTTCAGTTTCACAGGAACGATGGCGTTCGGGTGAATACGCCGTTTGAACTCCGCAAAGCCGCTCTTGATGAATATCAGCAGTCGTACCCACTTGATACCTCCGGAAGTCGAACCCGATGATGCACCTGCGAACATCAGTATAAACACCGTTACCCACAGGAACGGAGCCCACGTCATATAATCCGCGATGGCAAATCCGCAACTGGTCATGGTAAATACCGTCGTGGCAAAGCCTTCCCTAAAGGACGTTTCCAAATGCCGGAAGAACTCACCCGAGCTGCAGGACAGGTTGCCTGCAAGCAGCCACTGAAGCATCAGACCAATCATCAGCACCAGCGTCGCTACGGCTACCGCACCTAAATACCAGTGGGTTTCTTCGTCATGCCATAGACGACCCGGCTTGCCGCGGAATATAAGGATAATCAGCCCGAAGTTGACACCTGCCAACATCGTGAATACCGCTATCGTATAGTGTATCGCCGGATTCGTGTAGTAAGCGATACTGAGATTCTTGGTCGAGAAACCGCCCGTCGCCACCGTCGAGAACGAGTGGCACACGCTGTCGAACATCGGCATTCCCTCTATCCACAGCAACCCGATCTCTATCACGGTCAGCAGAATATATGTTATCCACAGATGTTTGGCGGTGTCGGCGATTCTGGGACTGAGCTTCTCGTAACTCAATCCTGTCACTTCCGCTGCGTATAGCTGCATACCGCCGAGTCCGAACATCGGCAGCAAGGCGATACTGAGAACGATGATTCCCATACCGCCGAGCCATTGGGTCATGGCGCGCCAGAAGAGTGCACCATGCGTCAGTTGCTCTATGTCGCCCAGAATGGTTGCACCGGTTGTCGTAAATCCGGACATCGTCTCAAACCATGCGTCTGTAATGGAAGGAATCTGTCCGCTCAGAAAATACGGCAACATGCCAAACGCCGAAAATACCACCCACACAAGCGCCACGATGACATATCCTTCACGCTCTCCGACACGTTGGTCGGCGTTTTTTCCGATAAGCAAACCGCTCAGTCCGGCAATCAAAGTCAACAGCGTCGAAACCAGAAACGCACCGTCATCAGGGTCACCGTAAAAAAGTGACACAGCAGTAGCTATTGCCATGAAAACAGACTCAATGAGCAGCAGAGCCCCTTGCGTCTTGACTACCAATCGTGTGTTAAATGCTCTTGTCATTCCTTGAAGAATCGCTCTAACTGTCTGATTACGTGGCTCTTGCAGAAAATAACCACTTTGTCTCCTTGCAGTATCTCTGTGTTGCCGTTCACCAAAATGCCTTCCCCGGCACGTACGATGCCGGCTATGGTGCTGTCTTTGGGCAGCCCCATGCGTTTAATCGGGCAACGCGTAATGCGCGAACCGGCTTCTGCCATAAACTCCACAATTTGTGCATCCGCACTCGTCAGGTTCCGCACGTTCAGCACGCTGGCGTTCAGCAGTAACTGATAGATATAGGATGCCGTAATCGTTTTCTTGTTCAAAACAGCGCCGACATCCAGACCTTCTGCCATTGGGATATAATCAATATTCTCCACTTCGGCGATGGTTTTCCGCACGCCGAAACGCTGTGCGGCAAGGCAGGCAAAGATATTTGCTTCGCTGTTTTCGGTTACTGCCACAAACGCGTCAGCATCCTGTATTCCTTCTTCTTTCAGCACATCCATGTCCGACCCGTCGGCGTTGATTATCAGGGCGTTATCTACTTTCTGGCTGAGGTGATAGCACAAGTCTTTGTTGGACTCGATGATTTTGATATCCTTGCCCTTTCCGAGCGTCTGAACGGCTTTTTGTGCGATTCTGCTGCCGCCGAAGAAGATGATGTTCTTGATTTCATGCTCGGTTTTGCCCATTTGTGTCCGCATGAAACCGATATTGTCGTTCGTGCAGACCACATATGCCATGTCATTTGCCTGCACTTCGTCGCTGCCGGAGGGAATGATGGTCTCGTTACCGCGTTTAAGCGCCACAATACGGTATTTTCCGTGAGCATAATATCCCGAACTGAACGGCTTGCCGATGACTTCCGCCCCTTCGCGCACTTTGACGACGCACAGTTCCAAGGCTCCGTTACAAAGTTCGATGTGATAGCGTAACCAGTTGATGTTCAGGGAGTTCGTTATCTCGTTCGCGGCTAACACTTCCGGGTAAATCAAATGGTTCAAACCCATTTTCTCGAAAAACTTTCTGTTTTCTGGCAGCAGGTATTCGTAGTTGTCAATGCGTGCCAGCGTCTTTTTGGCGCCCAATTGGTTCGCCATCAGACAAGCGGTCATGTTTTCCGTCTCATGCGGCGTGACGGAAATGAACAGGTCGCAGTCCCTTACGCCGATGTCTTTCAAGTCATGAATGGATGTCGGACTGCCGACTTTGGTCAGCAGGTCATATTCGGCATCAAGGTCACCAAGTTTTTCAGGCGACTCGTCCATCAGACTGATTTCCATGTTTTCCCGCGAAAGAAGTTTGGCTAAGTGTCTGCCTACTTCTCCAGCTCCTGCAATAATGATTCGCATAAACTTTCTTTATCTAAATGCAGCATGTGGTACAGTTCCTTCGTGCTGCCGTGTTCTACAAATTGATTGTTTATTCCAAGCCTTGTGACGTGTGCCGTGTAGCCTTTGTCTGCAAAATATTCGAGTACGGCACTGCCGAGGCCGCCGCTGATGACACCGTCTTCGACGGTCACCACTTTCTTGAAATGGGTTCCCACATAGTCCAGTATCTCGGAGTCTATCGGCTTCAGCCACCGCATGTCATAATGCGCAATTTTCTCACTTCTCACAGCTTCAGCGGTCTCACAGCGCAGCGGTCTCACAGCTTCAGCGGTCTCACTTCTCACAGCGAAGCGTTCATCTTCTATTGCTTCTGCCACTACATTCCCGATTGCGCCGATACTCAGTACTGCCAAATCTTTTCCCTCTTTCAGACATATGCCTTTCCCTACATTCAAATTGCCATCAGCGCAGCGGTCTAACATCCAATTTCCGACTCTACCTCTCGGATAGCGAATCGCAATCGGTCCGTTGAATGAGACGGCGAGTTTCATCATTTCTCGTAAATCTTCGCTTGTGCGGGGTGCTGCAATCGTAAGGTTAGGAATGGGGCGCAAGTACGCCAGATCAAAAAGTCCGTGATGGGTGGCTCCGTCGTTTCCGACTATTCCGGCACGGTCTATGCAGAAGATGACGTGCAGTTTAGGGATTGCCACATCATGAATGATATTGTCATATGCCCGTTGCAGGAAGGACGAATAGATGTTGCAGAACGGAATAGCGCCTGTGCTGGCAAGGCCGGCAGAGAATGTGACCGCGTGCCCTTCTGCAATTCCCACGTCAAACACGCGTTCCGGCAGCTCCTTTTGCATGATACACATGCTGCAGCCGCTCGGCATGGCGGGCGTGATGCCCACAAACCTCCTGCCACAACGGCGGAGTACTGACAGACGAAGTCGGTCCCACAGCGTCAGCGGTCCGTTCTCCTGTTTCTACATCAAATTCTCCCGGAGCGTGCCATGTCGTCTGGTCGTTTTCGGCGGGTGCGTAGCCTTTGCCTTTCTTGGTTATCAGGTGCAGCACTTTCGGACCTTTGTGGTTCTTTATTTCGTTGAGAATCCGCACCAAATCCACTACGCTGTGTCCGTCTGCCGGACCGAAATACCGCAGGTTCATACCCTGGAAGATATTGTTCGGCTGTCGGGTCAGAATGGTTTTGAGGTTGGTGCTGAACCGCCGTATTCGTTTGGTGCGGTGTTCGTCCATCAGGTGCAGTTTGAACATCAGCCGGTACAGTTTCCAACGCCATTTGTTGTAGCGTTTGCTCGTGGTTATATCGACCAAATATTGCGTGAAACCGCCTTTCAGCGGGTCAATCGCCATGTTGTTGTCGTTCAAAATGATGAGCAGGTCAAACCGCCTGTCATCGCTCCGTCTCCGATGATGGCAACCACTTTTGGCCGCTCACTTCCCACAGCATTTTTATCGGTGTGCTCGGAAGCACCGGTCTCACTTCCCACAACGCCAGTGGTCTCACTTCCCGCCACAAAGCGGTCTCCTATCTCTATTCCCAACGCCGCAGATATGCTGTTGCTGGCGTGACCGGCGATGAAGGCGTCGTATTCGCTTTCAAGCGGGGTGGGGAATGGTGCCAATCCCTTGAACTGACGGTTGGTGTGGAAGCGTTCGCGCCTGCCGGTAAGGATTTTGTGGGCGTATGCTTGGTGCCCGACGTCCCAAACGACTTTGTCGGAAGGCGTGTCAAAGACATAATGCACCGCAACGGCTATTTCTACGGCTCCGAGAGAGGAACCGAGATGTCCTGGATTATGGCTGAGTTCTTGAATAATGAAATCACGCAATTCGGCGCAAACGTCGGGTAGCGCTTCGACCGGTAACTTCTTCAAATCCGCCGGACTATTGATGTCATTCAGGTATTTATACTCCATAGCATGTATATGCGCAAGCGCACATTACACCAAATTAGCGCGCAAAGGTACAACATTTTTTTTATTTGTGCAAATAAAAATGATATTTTGTTGTTTTGTTGTCGTGTTTTTCTGTCGATTTTGCCATTTGTCTATTATTACTGACGCATTATTTTTGTCCGTATTTCTTTCCTATTTCTCCTTAATCTCGTCGAAACATTGACGATAGAAACACGATAGATTTACGATAGATTGACGATACATTGACGTTAGATTGCAAGACTCTTGCTTCAAAGCAACAAAAAAAGAGATGCGATTCCGTAAAATCGCATCTCTTGTGGTACCTCTTGGAGTTGAACCAAGGACACATGGATTTTCAGTCCATTGCTCTACCACCTGAGCTAAGGTACCTTGTGCTTTTTCCATCCAAAATCCGTACCTCGCAAGGTAATTCGGGCGAAAAAGCGTGCAAAAGTACTGCTTTTTTTTGAAATACCAAAATTTTTTTGCATTTTTTTCAAAAAAAACGTACCTTTGCCGCGAAATTTGAGAAAAAACCTATGAATTTGCATCAAATAGCTGTTGCGAGAAACGGATTCTGCGATAAATTCGGAATCCCTCGCCAAAGTCGTGAAGGGTCGGTAATTGAAACCCGGATAGTGTTTGAACCTGCATTCCGTAATCCGGATGCGATTCGCGGAATAGAGGGATTTTCGCACCTATGGCTGCTTTGGGGCTTTTCCGAGGCGGCTGTTGGAGAATCATGGAAGGCGACGGTTCGCCCGCCGAGATTGGGAGGTAACAAACGGATGGGCGTGTTTGCGACACGTAGTCCGTTCCGCCCGAATCCCATCGGACTGACGTCCGTCAAACTGTTGCGGGTGGAAGCAACGACCGAAGGACCGGTGCTTGTGGTCAGCGGCGCAGACTTGTTGGACGGGACACCTATATATGATATTAAACCCTATTTGCGCTATTCGGACAGCCACGCGGATGCAGTGGACGGTTTTGCGGAAGAAACCAAGGATTACCGGTTGGAGGTGGTATCGCCCGAGATGCTTGAAAACATGGGAATTCCGGAGACGGTCTATGCCGAAATCCGGGAGATTCTGTCGCAGGATCCGCGACCGGCGTATCAGGATAACCCGGAGCGGATATACAAGTTGGATTATGCCGGATATCGCATCGCTTTCAAAGTTAACAAAAACAGACTTTATATACTAAATATCACTAAAAGTGATACAAAATGAAAAAAAGTATGATTTTTTTCTTGCATGTTCGAAAATTAATTAGTAATTTTGCGGCGTAATATGGGGTAGTGGGCTGCCTTTGTTACATAAGTGACCGTAAATAAGTAAAAACAACTAATACAATGAAAATGAACAAAAAGTCATTCGCATTTATGTTTGCGTTGCTCTGTGCTGTAGGTTCTTTTGCGCAGAGTTATGGAATCTTGGTGAACGGAAAAATGTATTTTTCAGGAACCCCGCAGGAGGAGTTTGAGGGCTTCCAGCAGTACTTGGCGCATGTAGAAGTCAAGAACGGCGATTATTGCCAGTTGTACGATGTAGGCAACAAGGCTGCTTGGGCTAAACCGTTGAATGAGTATTCCGAGAAAGGCTTTACCTACGACAAGGATGCCCAGCGTTACAACGTGACGGTGGACGGCTGCTTCGATTTTTACATTAAGTTGAAATGGGAGGCGGACGAATTGTATATCGGCCCGGGTTCTGCGAAGTGCGAAGAAGGAATTGATATTACTCAGGAGGAACCGAAAATCGGCGGAACAGGTGTGCCGTCGCTCTGTGGCGATGTGATGATGCAAGGTTTCTACTGGGACAGCTACAAGGTGAAGGACGAAGATGCTGCGACCAATATCTATGGCGATACCCGTTGGAAAACGCTGCTGGCGCAAGCGGACGAAATCGGCGCCTACTTCGATTTGATTTGGCTGCCGCCTTCGGCACTTGCCGGCGGAACGGGCTATTATCCCCGTCAGTACAGCAACCAGAACAGCGATTGGGGCAGTCGTGCGGATTTGGAGAAACTGATTGCAACATTCCACAACAGCGGCACGAAAGTCGTTGCGGATGTGGTGCTTGACCACTTTATCGCCATGAGCGGTTGGTGCGAGTTTGCGACGATGGACTTCGGCAAATACGGCAAGTTCAATCCTGATCTGTCGTGGATTTGCAAGACGGACGAAATCAATACAAATCCTGATAAGAAGAAAGAAGCTGGTGAATGCGGCGGTAAGGCTACCGGACCCGAAGATGACGGCGAAAACAACGACGGCGCCCGTGATTTCGCGCATACAAAGAAGGAAGTGCAGGATTTCAGCAAGGCCTATCTGCAATGGCTGTTGAATGAAATGAATTACGACGGTTTCCGCTGGGACGAGGCGAAAGGCTTTGACCCGAAACATATCGGAGATTATAATGCCGTGGCGCAGCCGTATATCTCGTTTGTGGAGCGCTGGTCGGGCACGGACGATATTACATGGACAATTGACCGGACCGGCAAACGCACAATGGCTTTGGATTTCCAGACCAAATACAGTGCCTTTGACGGAATTGCAGGTTTCAACTATGAAAAGTGCAAAGGCAGCGGTCTGCTTGGCGCAGGCTACAGCAAGTATGCGGTGACGTTTATTGACAGCCACGACTGGTTCCTGCGCAACGACCAGGAATTCGGCGGCAAGGGAAAGTCGATGACGGCAGAACTGAAGGACCGTCTGTTGCAGGCGAATGCGTTTATGCTTTCGATGCCGGGCGTGCCGAGTGTGTTCTATCCGCACTGGGCGAAATACAAGGAGCATCTCAAACCGATGATTAACGCCCGTCACTTGGCAGGCGTACATTCCGAGAGCCCTGTTACCGACGAAGAAGCCGAAAGCGGTGGCTATCAGTGTACCGTCACGGGTAAGAATGGCTACCTCATCCTTTGCCTCGGAAACAAAGCAGGTAAAACGTTTGACGGTTTCAAGAAAGTCGCTTATGGCAACGGTTATGCCATTTGGGTGAAGGCTACTGGCGATGCGGCTCCGGGTCTTATCGCGACGCCGAGCACAACCTTTGAGGATAAGGAAAAAGGAATCACGGTTTCCGTAAAGGCTGTTGGCGGTAGCGGAACGGCGAAGATTTACTATACCACGGACGGAAATGAACCAACCACTTCTTCTACGCTCTATACCGGTCCACTGACGTTCAAAGAGACGACCACTTTGAAAGTAATCGGTGTCTGCGGCAATGCCAAGTCAAAGGTTCAAACCTATACTTACACATATCGTGAGCCGTTGAAACGCGGTATCATCGTTCGTTTCAACAAACCCGCCCAATGGCATAAGGCATATATTTATGCGTGGATTCCGGGTACAGACACACAAGGCAATCCGACTTCCGAGAACTTTATGGGTGCATATCCGGGACAGCGTCTCTATCAGGACGTGGACGGCTGGTACAGCTACGAGTTCCCGTATGAGATGAAGACAATTAACTTCTGTATCAACTCTGGCAGCGACTGTGGTTCTATCAATGCCCGTTCGAATGACTTGGAGATTACATACGATGCCTGCTACGGCTGGGGTGAAGGAAAGGAAACCGAGAGCAATGAGGAAATTCTCCTTGACTGCGATACGGAGCTGAATCCTAAATTCGGTCTGACAATCCGTCCCGAGACAGGCTATTTCCGCGACAAAAGTGAGGGTCTGCAAGTGTCGATGAACACGGTTGGCGCTGAGAATGCGGTGATTTACTATACCACAGACGGCTCGGAACCGAACTCAAGTTCGCCAAATAGTGCTGGAACGGTTGATTTCACTATCAAAGAGACCACAACCGTTAAGGCGTACGCCCAGAACGGTGCTGACCGTACGAGTGTTTATACCCGTACTTATACCTACAAGGCTCCGCAACAAGGTGCGCTGACGGTTCGGTTTATGAAACCCGAAGAGTGGCAAACCTTATATTTATACGCGTTCACGCGCGTAAAGGTCGGCGGACAGTATAAGGATACTCCGTATGCGTTGGACGGTAAGAACAGCAAATGGCCGGGAATGGAGTGGAAAACGAAACAGGATAACTGGTATATCCACACGATGCCGGCAGACATTAAGGAGATTTATGTCATCTTCACGGAAGGCGACCAGAAACCTCAGTCTCAGGATATCTTTATGGACGAGGACGTCTGCTACTTGTGGAATCCCGAGTGCTGGAGGGCTGTTGTGGATAAGGATTGCGACGGCGCTATGGATGAAGGAATTGAAGAACTGAAGTTTAATCCAGAGGAATGGACCTTGGATGTGACATTGCCGATGTACAATATTCTCGGTCAGCGTGTGGATGAAACGTATCGCGGAATAATTATCCAGAAAGGACATAAATTCTTAATCTACTAAAATCATGAAGAAGTCATTATTGGTGGTTTTTGCGCTTTGTTGCGCACTCTATAGCAAGGCCGATTACGGTGTGCTGGTCAATGACAAGATGTTCTATGAGGCTTCGTCGGTAGGCGAGCAGGACTATCAGGGACGTGACCAGTACAAAGCCAGTGTGTCGCTCAATGTGGGTGACAAATGGTGTATCTATGACGAGACCAACAAGGCGAAGTTCGTGATTACAATGGAAGCCGGAACCGGAAGTGCCAAAGGTAATTTCACCGAGGGTTCCGAGTATGCAACCTGTAAAACCGCCGGTTGCTATGACTTTTACATCAAACTCAAATGGGAAGACAACTCCATGTGGGTGCAGGCGGGTTCCAATTGTTCGGAAGCTGGCCGTGATATTACTCCCGGTGGCGAACCGTGTGGTGATCAAGGCGGCGAAACAGACCCGAAGGATTTCGACTCCGCGGTTCCGTCACAATGTACGGATGTGATGCTGCAGGCATTCTACTGGGACTCCAATACGGATAAAGGCTACGGCAAAACCCAATGGAACGACCTTAATTCGCAGGCTTCCGAAATAGGCAAGTACTTCCAACTGGTTTGGCTTCCGCCTTCGGGCTATGCCAATGCATACACCAGCAGCAAACTCGGTTATATTCCGCAACGCTATTCTTACCAGACAAGTAATTTGGGTATGGTCGGGCAGCTGAAGACTTTGATTTCGAGCCTGCATAAAAACGGCGTGAAAGTACTGGCGGATATTGTTATAAACCACTGCGGAAACCGTTCAACCTCCTGCGATTTTGACGAGCAGGACTTTGGTTCGTACGGTAAGTTTAATCCGACTTCCAAGTGGATTACCTCTAACGACGAAGGTCAGTGTGACAAAGGTTCCAATGCCGATGACGGGCAGCACGACGCTAATTTCGGTGCTGCGCGTGACTGGGACCATAAGAATGCACAAGTGCAGGCGATGTGCCGTGCATACCTCCAATGGATGAAGGCGGAGATGAAATACGACGGATTCCGTTTCGATAAATGTGGTGGCTATCATGTCAGTCACGTCAAGGACTATGTAACCAGCGCCAAGCCGTATTTCTCCGTAATGGAGTTCTGGCACGGCGATGCAAACGTGCTCAAATCACGCATTGACGATGCCGGCAAGCAGACATTGGCGTTTGACTTTGCGAACATGTACACGGCTTTGCGCGACGGTATTGCATCAGGGAACTATTCCAAATGCACAAACTCCGGTCTGCGCGGAAAAGGATACAGCAAGTATGCCGTTACGTTTATCGACAACCACGACACTTTCAATCGTCCCGACGACCAGAATGTTTCCGACGTCTGCGGCAAGAAAGACGGTTCGTCCATCAACAATGCTTCTGTGATGCTGCAATGTAACGCATATATTCTCTCTTTGCCGGGAGTTCCGTGTGTGTTTTGGCCGCATTGGGTGAAGTACAAATCCGAGATACAGAAGATGATTACGGCACGCCGCATGGCGGGCATTCACTCCGAGAGTACAATGACTGAGTCTTCCGGTAGTAGTTGGTATGAAGCCACTGTACAGGGCAAATACGGTTCGTTAGTGCTTTATCTCGGTTCTTCCGCAACGAAGGCTGCTCCTGCAGGTTACAAGGAAGGAGCGAAAGGTTCCGGTTATGCGATGTATTATACCGGCGACGGACCGAAGGAAGAGGAAGCCATCATCAATACTTCGGCAACACGTGCTGCTGCGGCTGAAAAAATCCTTCGCGACGGACAATTGTATATCCTCCACGACGGCAAGACCTACACCGTTACTGGGGCAGAGCTAAGATAACTGATTCCGATATCCCGTAATTCCGATATTACGAAATACCGACAATAAAATAATTAACTTAAAATTCTATTGCATATGAAAAAGATTCTTCTTTTTGCGGCAGCGACCATGTGTGCCCTGTCAATGAATGCCGGTTTCGGCATTAAGATTAACGGAACAGACTACCATGCGGGAACAAAGAATGACAATCCGCTGGATCCTTCGTTCCAAGAGTATATGGTGCTGGGTATTTCCGTTTCAAACGGCTCGACATTGCAGTTATGGGATGACGAAAACAATGCAGGTTGGGCGGTTGACTTGGATCCTGCCAGCGTCGCAGGTATTACCCGTGACGGCGACCACTACAACTGTTCCGCAGACGGTTGCTATGACTTTTACATTAAGATTAAAAACAATGCTGACCAACTCTACATCGGCGCTTGCCAAAACGGTGGCGATAACAACGGCGGCGACAACAATGGCGGCGACAACAACGGCGGTGGTCAGCAAGACGCTTCATACGGCATTATGATTAACGGCTCGGATTACCACGCCGGATCGCTTAATCCCAGTCCGTTGGATCCTTCCTTCCAAGAGTATCAGGTTTTGGGCGTTTCCGTTTCCAGTGGTGCAACTCTTCAGTTGTGGAACAATAATGCCAAAGAAGGCTGGGCGGTTGACTTGGATCCTGCCAGCGTCGCAGGTATTTCCCGTGACGGCGACCACTACAACTGCTCTGCAGACGGTTGCTATGATTTTTACATTAAGATTAAAAACAATGCTGACCAACTCTACATCGGTGCTTGCCAAGGCGGTGGTGATAACAACGGCGGCGACAACAATGGCGGCAACAACGGCGGCGAAACCAGCGACCACTACTATTACTACAAAGGCTATGTCGATGGCGCTGACATTGAAACCTACATGGAAGGCGTAAACGGCTTTGAGAAAGGCAAGGCTTCCTTCTCCTGCTCGCAGAAGAGTTATCTGTTCATCGTTTATCAGGTACACGGCATTCCGGGCATCGAATATGCTTGCAAGGAATATGTAGAGGAAAGTGCCGCACACCAGGCTACGCTTTATAAATCGCCGACTCCGTTTGACAAAATGGGCTTTGAGCCGGGCAGCTACACCTTATATTTATATAAAGGTGACACGGACGAGACACTTATTCTTTCAACCGTTGAATTGCCGGGCAAGACTTTGGTGGATTCCGAAGAAGGCGGAAATAATGGCGATGGCAACGGTGACGATGAAGGTCCGGATGATGATGCCATTGACAATATCTTCTTCTTGAATGTCAATGCACCGATGTATGATGTGCTTGGCCGACAGGTAACGGAAGAGTATCATGGTATTGTTATCCAAAACGGGCATAAATTTATCAGGTAATTTACCGAGAGGATACCGAGACGGTACCGAGAGGCTAGATACACCTTATTTAGGAGAATATTAAACAATCTATTATTATGAAAAAAATAATTTTATTTGCAATCGCGCTTTGCTGCTCCGCAGTAATGTTTGCCGGTGGTGACATTTTCGAGGCATGGGTAACCTACGGCGTTAATGATGAGGCTTTGGAGGCTCATCTTGTTGGTAAGAACACGGAAGATGCACCGGATGTAAATTTGGGAACTGTTAATAAGTTCTATATTGACTCGTTCTTTGTTAAAGTATGGCAAGACAACGGAGACCACTTCGACAAAGTATATGTTCATTATCGTTATGGCAGCGAAGGAGCTGTTCAAAACGTTGAGATGAAGTGGAAACAAGACCTTGATGGAAACAACCGTGAATGGGCTGGCGAGTTAAAATTGGACATTGCTGACCCCTGTGAGGACGGTGATCACTCGCTGGAAGTTTGGTTCTCTGGCGAATTGAATCCCGGTGGGCAAGTCAAGTATTTGAGTAATAACAGCAAGAATTATAAGTTCAACTTCACAAAAGGTAAAGTCGTTCCTGTTGAAACCCAATGGTTCATTGCCGGTGGCTTTAATGAATGGGAGAAAGGTATGCAGGAACTTACAGGCGAGGAACCTGAAAAGTTGAGCCTGACAATTGAACTCAAAGCCGATACTGTTGTGCCCTTCAAACTGGTCCGCGTTCAGACGCAGGAAGAAAAGAAGGACACTACTTGGTTTGGTGTGGATGCCGACGACCATTTCTATTATGGCCATTCCGAAGGCTTCTGGTTCTTTGAAGGACAAGGTAATATCAACCTTGAGCCGACCAAAGTGGGCGAATATACGTTCTTTGTTAATCCGCGACACAAGGATGACCAAAGCAAACTGGCGCCTATTGTCAGCATCATGATGCCCGAACCGGGTATTGACTGGTCTGTAATGGGTTCGTTTAATGAGTGGAAGGAAGGTTTTGCTCTGACAGGTGAAGACTACGCCGCTTTGACGGCAGTAATCAAGTTGGAGGCAAAGACAAACTACGAGTTTAAAATCATCCGTGTTATAGGCAAAGATACCACTTGGTTCGGCCTCGGCAGTGCCGGTAATGTTATGAGATATGGTCATTGCACGGACTGGGTGGCTTATAAGTCTGCCGGTGAGGATAACCAGCATAACGTTGGCTTGCTGACAACCAAAGAAGGCGAATACACCTTTACAGTTGATGTGATGAACAAAGTCGATGAGGAAATCGCTCCGAAGTTCAGTGTGAATATTCCCGAGCCCGAACCGGACCCGCGTACAAAACATGAAATCGTCTTTGTCCCCGGTGAAGCAAAGGCCTATAATCCGACAATGTTGGTTCACGCGTTTGCAAGTGGTAAAGAATCGTTCAGCACCGTTATGTCGGTCAAGAAAGAGGGCGAAGATACTGTTTGCTATGTGGCTGAAATCCCTGAAGAGCTTGACTCTCTTATCCTCGTTCGTGCCAAAGAAGGTTTGAGCAGTTGGGAAGACCTGATTTGGGACGGCGATGAACGCAATGTTTGGAACCAAACCAACGACCTGCATATTGACTGTGATACCGCTGTCTTTGCGGACTGGGTTTTGGACACTCCGTATTTCACTATTCTGTGGTGTGGCAAAGAGCCCGAACCCGAACCGATTTTAGGAGACCTCTACTTCATCAAGCTGCCGATACCCAATGACCCAGAAGGTTTGTGGGGGTGGAATGAAATGGAGAAAGTTGCCAATTCGGATCTCTGGAAGTTTGCTACTACCTGGCAGGACGGCGGTGCTAATATCGCTACTGGCATCGAGGAGGATTTGCCGAACAAGTATTTCTCTGAAGAAGCAATTGACTTCGGCGATAACAAAGTTAAACCCGAAGTAAATACCGAGTGCACCTATATTTGGAATCCGACAGAGCAGACACTGGTTGTGGATTATACGAAAGAGGAAGGCATTGAGAATGTCATTCTTAACCTTTCCGCTCCGATGTTTGACGTGCTTGGTCGTCAAGTGACGGAAGACTATCATGGAATTATAATTCAAAACGGACATAAGTTCGTTCGTTAACCTTATTAATAACTAAAAAACACAAAACAGTATGAGAAAGTTTCTAACGTTATTTGCTGCATTTGCAGTAGTAACAATGGCTTGGGCTAAAGAGGCAGGCAAACTGACTTCGTCAGTCAGCCCGATTGACCCGAGTCAGACGGTAACGCTCACGTATGATGGCACTGGCACCAATTTCGCAAATTGGGAGCCGTTATGTTTCATTCATTCGTGGCTGGTCGCTGCTGATGGTAAAACCTTCAGCAAGAGCTATTCTACTGATTGGGAAGATTGCAATGGTGATGCAGACTATGCGAAGCTTGACGACAAAGTGAAAATGACTCTTGTCAGCAAGGGCAAGTACACCATTGACATGAACATCCAATCGTTCTTTGATGTGGCAGAGGAAGATTTGCCCAACATCGCTAAATTGGGTGTGATTGTTCGTGCTCAGTATCCCGGTGAAAACAATCAGACGGAGGACATGCTCCTCGAAGTCGCAGTCAAAGGTGAAGACCCCGAACCTCCGACTCCCATAGAGGATGTAACATTGTTCTTTGTAAATGTTCCTGCTTGGGAAGCTGTGCATGCATATGTATGGATTGCAGAGGGTGAGGCTTATAAAGCTTGGCCTGGTGATGCAGCAACCAAAGAGAAAGAGCAAATCAATGAGTTGGATGTGTATGCTTATACATTCCCGGGCTCGTATGCAAACATTATCTTCAATAACGGAGATAAAGGCAAACAGACCGACGATTTGACATGGGATGCCGCAAAGCCTTACTTCTATGATGGCAAGTGGTATGCAAAAGAAGACATTCCGACTCCTGAACCTCCAGAAGAATTGATTTACTCTATCAAGAATAACTGGAACGGTGGTGAAGAGTGGACGTGGAAGATAATGACTGAATCTCCTGCTGGAGAAGGTTTGTATGAGTTCTCAGGCTACTTTGGTGGTACAGGTGTCAACATTACTAATTGGGTTGAAGGTGTGGCACCTCTTTGGTTCTCTCTTGATGATATTATTGCTAAGGAAGCAATCGAAGCCGGCGACTCTGTTATGTTCATCTTTGATGCGAAGGAAGTTACTGTAACCGCTATTCTGATTGAGCGTCCGGAACCGATTGTAGCTCCGAAGTTCTACATCACCGGTAACGAGGCATTGCTTGGTGTAGATGCATGGAATCCAGAGAAAGCCATTGAGGTAATGGAGGAGAGCTATACCTTCGAGGCCTTGGCAGCAGGCAAGTATGAGTTGCTTGTATTGCTTGAGAAGAACTGGGATGTAAAGCGTGGTTATTCAGACCTGACTGTTAAGCCTGAAGGTGTAACGACCAATGAGGATAACAATATCATCTTCACTTTGGCGGAAGCCGGTGATGTAACAGTAATACTCACTGCTGAGCGCTTTGCCATCGAAGGCAACTTCAGTGTTGAACCTGAACCTCCTGTAGTTAAGACGGGTTACGCATTGCTGGTAAACGACATAGACACGATAGCTTTGGTAGCAGTTGACGAGTACGACGGCTACGAGCAGTGGATGGTAGAGAAAGCTCCGTTGAAAGACAAGGATGTCGTTAAGGTTTATAACTACGAGACCGAAGTGGCATGGGCAATTGGCATTCTGAATCCGGCGTCTTCGAAGCACGTGGTTAACAGCGAGGACGGTTTGGTATTTGACAAGGATGCCGAATACACCATCTATCTGAAGCTGAAATTCGGTGAAGATGAGATTTACGTAGCTCCGTTAGAGGGTGAAGGTGAAGAACCGACAGTTGTAAGTTACTATATCAAGAACAACTGGAACGGTGGCGAATGGGCATGGAGACTGATGGTAGAATCTCCTACAGCTGAAGGCTTGTATGAGTTCTCGGGTTACTTCGGTGGTACCGGTGTAAACATCATCAGCTCTGAAGAAGGAGCCGAAGAGTTGTGGTTCGACCTTGAGCACATTATTGCTAAGGAAGCTATCGAAGCCGGTGACTCAGTCCGCTTCGTATATGATGCGAAGGAGAATACTGTAACAGCAATTCTGATTGAGCGTCCTGAACCGATTGTTACTCCTGACTTCTATATCATCGGTAGCAGCGAACTGATGGGCGCTTGGGATTTGGAGAAGGCTATTGCTGTTGAAGGAACAACTCATACTTTCGAGGCACTGCCTGCTGGTATGTATTCAATGAAGGTGGTTCTCCCGACTGAGACAGGTTGGACTTGGATCGGATATGATGCTCTGACGGGTGAAATTCCTGCCGGTATTTCCGAAGGCGAGCAAAAGAACATTGTCTTCACGCTTGATGAGCCGAGTGATGTAACTGTAACCTTCAAGGCCGATGATTCCGGTATTGTCGAATTTACAGTTGCCGGTAACTTCAGCACGGCTGTTCCGGTTGACTTCTATATCACCGGTAATGCTGCTCTGATGGGCGAAGAGGCTGCTTGGACTCCTGAAAAGGCTATCCATTCTGAAAGCGAAGTTTACGTCTTCAAGGATTTGGCTCCGGGTGAGTACTCACTCAAAGTGCTGACCTCCAATGACGGTTGGAGCGGTGCTAAGGGTTACACGAACCTGACCTTCAAGCCGGAAGGTGTAACGTCTGATGTTGATGACAACATCAACTTCGTATTGGACAAGACAGGTGATGTAACCATTATCTTCAAGAACGGTGGCGAGGTATTCACCATCGAAGGCAACTTCTATGTAAAACCTGCTCCGATTGTTGTAATGATTAATATCCAACTCATTATCCAAATCGGTCAATGGCCGGAAGGTGGAATCCCGCAGCCGCAAGCAGCTCCTGCCCGTAACAAGGCACTTGCAGCTTCTGACTTCAAGGTTGCCGCTTGGTCATGGATTGAAGGCGATGAGACTCCTGGCCAATGGTCTGACTTCTTCACGGAGAACGAAGACTTCCACTTCAGCGGTCAAGTTCCTGAAACGGCAACGCATATCATCTTTGTTAAGTTCCCGAAGGATGCTCTTGCGCCTGCTTGGGAAGGCATAACCGATGCTGACAAGATTTACGCCGGTGAAATCAAACCGACTCACGTATTCATTGTTGGTGAGAATGCCGCTGTTTGGGAAGAGAACGAATATGGTATCATGATTGGAGATGCAACATTCGTCAAGGCTGCTTACAATGAGGCTCAGACTGAGTGGAAGGAGTTCTTCATTGCAGACCAGCAGTTGTTCAAAGGCCAGACATTTGTACTCTATGACAACACGGTTAAGGCCGGTTGGGTAGTTGACAAGTGGTCAGAAGGTTCATACATATTCAGCATTGCTGACGAAAAGTATGCCGTATCTGAGGATGGCTTGTACTCCATCTATATCAAGATGTTAGGCTTCGGCAACGACGAACTCTATGTAAGTCGCAAAGACCTGCCGTCTGACATTGACAATGTAGAAGGTGCTCTTGAACTGCGCAAGGTTCTGGAGAACGGTACACTGTACATCTACCGTGACGGTAAGAAGTACTCCGTTCAAGGTTATCTTGTACGTTAATACAATTCGGGTATGGGCGGCTGAATACCGCCTATACTCTCTATAACAAATAAATTAAAAAACATACTATTATGAAGAAATTAACTGTATTTGCAATTTTGTGCGTGTGGTGCTATGCGCTTGTTGCACAAGTATCAACTAACCCTTCACCTATTCCAAACGGGTATAAAGGTGAAATTGTGTTAACCTTTGATCCTGCCAAAGGTAGTGGAGGCATGGTAGGGGCTACGGAGTGCTATTCTCACATTGGACTTATAACCAATAAGTCTAAAGACATCCATGACTGGAAGTACATCAAACCCGGTGGATGGGGCACCAAGAATGAACCCAAGTGGGAGAGGATGGCGAATCTCTGGCAACTGAAAATCAATAATATGTTTGCCTATTTCGGCTGCCCTGAAGGTGAAGATATAACCGCGCTTGTAATGGTGTTCCATGACGGTAACGGCAGCAACTCCAAAGAAGGAAAAACTGCCAACGGAGGAGATATTCTGATTGGAGTAGGAGAAGAAATCCCCGCGGATATTTGGGATAACTATAATCCCTCTGCAGTGGTGGAGAAAAAGCGTCCTTCGGGCGTTGTAAACGGTATTTACTATGGCGCAGACGAAACGTCTGTAACGCTTTGTACGTATGCGGCAAACAAAAACAACGAGCCCGCCAAGCACGTTTTCCTTGTGGGCGATATGACCGATTGGAGACTCAAAAACGAATACCAGCTCTTCAAGGATGGCAATTACTTCTGGATTACGGTTACAGGTCTTGAAAAAGGCAAGGAGTATCGCTTCCAATACGCCATTGAGCGTGCGGACGGCAAAAAGAAGCAGATTTCTGACCTCTTCTCCGAGAAAGTGCTTACTCCTGACGATGGCGGTGAGCCGAGCCAAGTTGACCCGAGTTTGATTGGTTATCCCATGTACGGCGCTGACGGTTATGTGACCGTTATTCAGCCGGGCAAACCCAAATACGAGTGGTCGGAGGCTACATTGAACTTCAAACGTCCCAACAAAAACAACCTTGTTATTTACGAGATGTGGGTGTATGACCATACTCCGAAACGTTGTATTGCAGGCTTGGCAGAGCGTCTTGATTATCTGCAGAACCTTGGTGTAAACGTCATCGAACTGATGCCGATGAACGAGTTTGACGGCAACTACAGTTGGGGCTATTGCCCGAACCACTATTTCGCGCTTGACAAAGCGTACGGTACGCCTGAGCAACTGAAATGGTTTGTGGATGAATGCCACAAACGTGGTATGGCGGTTATTCTTGATATGGTATTCAACCACGCTACCGGCAATAACCCGATGAACAAACTCTATCCTTATACGAGTAGTGACGCTTCCAAGACAGAACTGCGTCTCAACCCCTGGTTTAATGTGACGGCTCCTCACCTGGACAATGTATTTGAAGATTGGAACCATGGTTTCCAACCGACTAAGGACCACTTTACAAGGGTGCTTAAATATTGGCTGACTGAATACAAAGTGGACGGTTATCGTATGGACCTCAGTCACGGACTTTGCTCCGACAAACCCAATACGTCTGTTGAGAACCTCAAATACTACTACACCAATGGCGTGAAGGCTGTTTCTGATGATGCCTACTTTATTTTGGAACATTGGGGAACGAATATGGGCAGTGAGCGTCCGGAACTTGTCAAGGCCGGTATGATGTGCTGGGAGAATACATGTGAAGCTTTCCAACAAACTGCTATGGGCTGGCTCAAGGACGGTGATTCGTTTGGTAATGCTAACAAAGATGATTATGTCTCTTACTGCGAAAACCACGACGAGGAACGTTGTTTCTTCAAGGCTAAACAATGGGGTGACGGCGACATAAAAACCAACGAGGCAAGTCGTGCCGGACGTATTCCGATGAATATCGGTTTCCAATGTATGCTTAACGGTCCGCAATTGTTTTATCACTTCGCAGAAATAGGATTTGACTATTCCAAGTTCCAGAAAGCGAATGGTAAGTGGGGTACGGATGGTGTAGATGCCTATGGCGCAGGAACAGCGACTCCCTCTGTGAACGAAGAAGCAAAGATGCAGTATAAAGCGCGTCCTGAGAATCTCGGTTGGTTCAATGAAGGACCGCGTATGGACGGTTATCAGAGACTTGCGAAAATTCTCCAACTGCGTACGCGTATTATGCCGGATGTATTTGCCGGTAATCCGACTGCTACCAATATAGGCTCCGGAGTGGCGCTGCGTACCGTACAATGGGGAAGTGATGTTTTTGTGGTTGCTAACTTTACCGCGTCTCAAACCCTTACGCAGAATCTGCCTTCCGGCACGTGGTATGACTATCTTGACGGAGGAAACAAAGCGAATACCTCTTATTCCCTCAAGCCCGGAGAAATTAAAGTCTTCACAGGCAAACAAAAGGCTGCACCGGCTGTGCCGAGAAGTTATAAGTTTGAGCAGGATATCGAGAACATCTCGTGGGACAACTTCAACACCACAACGGATGCCGTGAAGTTCTTCCACAACGGACAAATCTATATCTACCGTGCCGGCAAGACCTACGACCTCATGGGTAGAGAAGTAGAATAAGGCGGACAACTCTGCCCCGAACGGGGCAAATAATTGATAAAAATAGTTTTATGAAAACACGTAAATTATTACTGCTTGTGCTGTTGGTTGTTTTGGGAATTGCCAACATGTTTGCAGCTGGTCAAGCACGCAAAACACCGCTTGCCAAACAAAGTGCTAACGAAACAACCACATGGGAAATAAAGGGGGACACCCTGATTATCGGCGGATTCGGTCAGATGGCGAATTATTCTTCTGCCGATGAGACACCATGGTACGACAAACGTCAGGAAATCCATGCAGTTGTTATCCAAGAAAATGTGATTTCCGTAGGCAGCTATGCCTTCTCAGAGTGCGAGATATGGAAAGAGGTGGTGCTGCCAAGTACGTTGGTGGCTATTGAGGCCCATGCGTTTGAATATTGTCGTTCGTTAACCAAAATAACGCTGCCGAGTGGTCTCCTTGCAATCGGGGATATGGCCTTCGGTTATTGTTGGATGATTCAGGCTATTGTTTGTGAAGGCACCACTCCTCCGGAATGCTACTCGAATGTATTTACCAGTTTCGGAAGTACCGTATATGTTCCCAAAGAAAGCCTTGATGCCTATCGAAACGCAGACGGTTGGAAACAATTTAATAAGTTTGTTACTTGCGATAACGGCGTCTATGCAGGCACTTGCGGCGAAGACCTGACGTGGGAACTGAACACGAAGGACAGCACCTTTGTTGTGGCAGGTAGCGGAACAATGGACAACTACGATTATTACAGCCGGCCGTGGTGGCTTTATTGTACGTATATCAAGACCGTTTCGTTGCCGGAAGGACTGATAACCATCGGTGCGAATGCCTTTAACGGGTGCGAGGCGCTGACGGAAATCAAGATTCCCGAATCGGTTGTAGTTATTCAACCCTATGCGTTTACAAGCTCGGGACTCAAGACGGTGTTCCTTCCCAAAAACGTCAATACAGTCGATTACGCATTTAGGGATTGTCAGTTGGAGTCCTTTACGGTGGCGGATGACAATGCTACGTTTAGTACGATAGACGGTGTGCTGTTCAGTAAAGACAAAACGAAACTCATCGTTTATCCGGCGGGAAAAGAAGGGACGTCGTATGCTATCCCCGATGGTGTTGTTACAATAGGAGAATGTGTCTTTGCATACTTAGGCACGTTAAAGTCCATAACGATTCCTGGCAGTGTAACAACTATCAAAGGCGGTGCTTTTGATTGGTGTACCGGTCTGGAGGAACTTAGCTGCAAGGCAGTAACTCCTCCGTCTATTGAAAGCAGCACCTTTTTCGGCGTAAACAAGGAAATCCCGTTGTTTGTTCCGGCGGGAAGCAAACTTGCCTATCAAGCAGCATACTATTGGAAGGAGTTTGTTAATATCAAGGAAATAGAGCTGCCGGCAACAGAGGCAGATGTGGCCTCGTTGCAGGCTGTCGCAGGAGCGCACGACGCGACTATTTCATGGCCGGCTGTAGATGGTGCTGAACACTATATATTGACTATCACGCAAGGCGCGAAGACGCTTTATGCGATGCACTTTGATAAGGACGGACAATTATTGGGCGTAGCCTATTCGCCCGCCCGTCGTAGTGCACAATCTGTTCAAGATGCCAAAGGCTGGAAATATACAGTAGGTAGTTTGGAGCCGTCAACGACGTATGAATGTACCGTTGAAGCGCTGCAAGGAGAGGTGTCGTTATACAGGGAAACGAAGTCCTTCCTGACGCAACTTGAAGACGGAATATATGTTCTCGGCGCAGCTACCGGCTTTACAGATATGCAGACCGAAGGCGTAGGCAAGTGCAAAATGGCTGATGGCATCAATGAGTGGACATATCAGAAGCGCGAGGGTATGTATGAAAAACATATCGTTTTGGATGCCGACAAGAACTTTACCATCGTGAAGAAGGAAGGCAATACCTATACGTATTACACGGCAGACCTCAGCAGTCAACAGATTCAAACATCGGAATATCCTGTTACCGGTTATGTAGGTGACCTTTCACAAAGTACGATTGCCATGAAGGTGCCCGAACAAGGATTATACCACATCATTGTGGACTTTAATCTGATTGGCGATATAACCGCTCAGCGCATTTGGGTGGTCCCCGTTTCTTGGACTATCCGAGGCGACATGAATTATTGGGGTAATACCGAAGGCGAACTTGATGCCGAAACGATGACGTGGACGTGGAAAGATGTGAAATTTACGGCGGATTCACATTTTGGCTTTGACTATTCCAAGGGTTGGAAACTAAACTTAAACGATGCACAGACAGTAACGGCATTTACCTATTTTTCATTCGCCAGTGGCACAAATGAATTAGTGTATATTGGTAGTTCCACCGCATTAACCTTGGCTGAAGCAGGAGCCTATACCATCTCGATTTCATTCCAATTAGCAGCCGGAGAAGTGACCAAGAGCTATTCCTATAGCGTTGAGCGCACAGGAGACGTGACTTACAGCAATTGCGAAATGGAGTTGTGTGGTGACGCCGTGGCAGAACAAGAGGGCGCTTATGCAGACCCGATCTGGCACTGGGGAAATGTGTTCCCGTTGGGTAAACCGACCCGCAATGGTGACCTATACACATGGGAGAGATTCCGTGTTAAGTTCAATACGGGCTTCTATGTAGTTCGCACCAAGAACTTTGAAGAGTCCGGTAATATGGAGATGTATAGTGAATCGTGCCCGGAGATTACTGCTGATGGCGAATATGACGTGAAACTCGTCTATAATGCCTTGACAGGAACGTTTACCTATTCCTGTACACCGAGCGGTGAACACACGGCGATGGATGAAATATCAGATGTCAAAGACCGCTTATCAACCAAATTCATCCGCAACGGACAGCTGTTTATCATCCGCAACGGACGAATGTTCAACGCACTCGGCACAGAAGTGGAGTAATTGAGTAAATGAGAAATTGATAAAATGAAAAAGCGGCACCTCATTGTGCCGCTTTTTCAATGTCAATTATCAATTATCAACTGTCAATTGTCAATCGTCCAATCGTCAATACATTCAATTGCCCAATCAAACGACCAATGACCAATGACCAACGACCAATTGTCTTCTCCTTTGTAACTCCCTGATAATCAGTACCATTTCTCGCACTATTATTGGACTATTACTGCACTATTATTGGACCATTATTGCACCATTATTGCATCATTATTGTACGATTCAGGGTACGTTACCGGTATGTCACCATGAGGTGACCCTCGCGTAGTCGGTTTTTCCGACTTTGGCAACTGGCTGACAGGAAATCCGTTGTAAAGATACAACAATTTTACCGCTTTTGCAAATATTCGGTGCAAAAACAGCATAATTACTTCCAAAATCCGCAACTAAATTTGTGTATATCAAAAATAATCAGTATCTTTGCAGCAAGATTTGTATTTATAAGATTATGATGAAGAAGTTTCTTTTTATTCCACTGCTGTTAATGACGGTGGCGGTTGCAGCGGAGCCGATTGTACGCGTAGTAAACACTAACGGTTCTGACAAAGCGTTTGCCACAGATAATGTGCGCAGACTTGTATTGACAGCTACGGCTGTGGATGTCGAGAATAACGAAGGAATAGTGCTGGTAAGTGTGCCTTTGGCAGAGATTGCACGTGTGGAGTTTACGGACGGTACGCCGGGGCAGACAACATCTGTTGAAGCAACGTTGCTGTATGACGAAGATGCGGTAAAAATCATCGAACATGGTCAGGTGTATATCCTCCGCAGCGGCAGGAAATACACGATAATGGGCGTGGCGGTAGAGAATAAGGAATGAAAGAATTAAAGCATAAACGAATATGAGAAAAACATTACTAATGGCAGTTGCCGCCATGATGGCAATAAGCGCAAGTGTAAAGGCAACCGTAAAGATCATCCGTGTTTATGAAGGAAATACGGTTGCATATGAGCAGACCTATTCCGCTGTCGATAGTGTCGTTTTTTTGGACATGCCTGATGTGCCGGAAGGGGCAATTAACGGCGTGTTTTCGGTGAGTTCCACGAAGAAAGTGTATTTCTCGCAAGGTAATTTGCGGGCGACCTACAAAAACAGTGAATGGACATGGTCGTTTGCTACAAATCAGTGGGATTATATAGGCGGTGCAGTTGCCAATACCTCTATTAACGGCAATGGAACGGTCTCCTCAAATGGTACCGTTGATTTGTTCTGTTGGAGCACTCCGGCATCATACTATGGCATCTATAATTCTACGAGTTCTTATGCTTCCGGAAAGTTTTTAGATTGGGGCGCAAACCAAATTTCCAATGGTGGCAATGTTGCCAATGAATGGCGCACTTTGACATCTGACGAATGGTCTTATATAATTAGCACGCGCACGAATGCTAGCAACCTGTGCGGTCATGCCACAGTAAAAGGTGTACATGGTTTTATACTCTTGCCGGACGGAACGGATCCTGTGGCATTGGGCTTTACTGGCTCTCCGAACAATTGGACGGACAACATATACTCAAGCGAAAATTGGGTGGCGATGAAGAATGCGGGTGCTGTATTCATGCCTTGCGCCGGCGGCCGCTTTGGTACAAAAATAAGTAATGCCAATTCTGAGGGCTACTATTGGTCATCAACTACGGATTCTGAGACAGTTCCATACGCATTTGGCATCTATGGGGACCATGTAATTGTAACCGAATGTGCTCGTATCGGAGGTATCTCGGTTCGCTTGGTTCAAGATGTAAAGTAAAGGAAATCTCTAAAAAAAACGTCATTCTCCGCCAGTAAGATTGAAGTCTTCCGGCGGACTTTTTTAGCATATGTTAAGTATCTCTTAAGCTTCTATTGCTTTGTGCAGCCTGATTCTTTTTTGAAATCGGCCCTATTTTTTGATTTTTCCATCAAAAAACTTGCATATTCCGCAAAAAAGCAGTACCTTTGCACGTTTTTGGCACTTTGTGCGATATTTTATTGGAAATACGCACCCAAAAAATGAAAAAATGTGTAAATGTATAAATGAGAAAATAATATGAGTTTTTTGGAATTTATTACGAAACTGTTTGGTAACAAGTCGCAGAAGGATATGCGGGCTATTCAGCCCTATGTGGACAAGATTGCTGCACTTTACCCCGAAATAGACGCGCTGGACAATGACAAACTGCGTGAGCGTTCTGCTGCACTCATGGCAAAAATTGCAGATTACGTCGCGGAGAAGAAACAACGCATTGCCGACCTCAAAGCAAGCATTGAAGGACTTGAAATTGACAAGCGCGAGAAAGTATATAACGAAGTTGACAAACTCGAAAAAGAAATAAAAGAGGACTACAAGACCGTTTTGGACGAGGTGCTGCCCGAAGTGTTTGCGATTGTCAAATCCACCGCCCGCCGCTTCGCACAGAACGAGAAGGTGGTGGTTACCGCCAACGAACAGGACCGTAACCTTGCCGCCGACCCGCGCTTTGACTTTGTCGAGATTCAGGGCAACAGCGCCGTATATTTCAATCACTGGACAGCCGGCGGTAACGAAATCACATGGGACATGGTGCACTATGACGTGCAACTGATTGGCGGCGTGGTACTCCACCAGGGCAAAATCGCCGAAATGGCGACCGGTGAAGGTAAAACCCTTGTGGCAACATTGCCGGTGTTCCTCAACGCTATGACGCATGAGGGCGTGCATGTAGTAACCGTGAACGACTACCTTGCGAAACGTGACTCGGAGTGGATGGGGCCGCTCTACATGTTCCACGGCCTGACCGTCGATTGTATTGACAAGTACAAACCCAACTCCGACGAGCGCCGCAAGGCTTACGCCTGCGACATTACCTTCGGTACGAACAACGAGTTCGGCTTCGACTACCTGCGTGACAACATGGCAACATCGCCCCTTGACCTTGTACAGCGCGGACACAACTTTGCCATCGTCGATGAGGTGGACTCCGTGTTGATTGACGATGCACGTACACCGTTGATTATCAGCGGTCCGATTCCCAAAGGCGAAGACCAGATGTTTGACGAATACAAGCACCGCGTGGAGCTGCTGGTTCGTACCCAGACAACCCTCACCACGAAACTGCTGGCGGAAGCAAAGGCGAAGATGGGCTCGTCGGACGAGAAAGAACGCGAAGCCGGCGAGTTGGCACTCTTCCGCGCTTTCAAAGGTATGCCGAAGTCCAAGGCGTTGATTAAGTACCTCTCCGAGCCCGGCGTGAAAGTGCGCCTGCAGAAAACGGAAGAGTTCTATTTGCAGGAGAACGAAAAGAACATGCACATCGCTACGGACGAGTTGTATTTCGTCATTGACGAGAAAAACAAGTCCATCGAACTGACCGATAAAGGTATTGATACCCTCACAGGAAGCACCGAAGACCCGAACTTCTTCGTGCTGCCCGATGTTGGTAGCGAAATTGCCGAACTCGAAAAAGAGAACCTTACGCCCGAAGAAAAGCAGCAGCGCAAGGACGACATCCTTTCGAACTATTCCATCAAGTCCGAGCGTGTGCACACCGTACACCAACTGCTCAAAGCATACACCCTCTTCGAGAAGGACGTGGATTATATCATCGACAACAACGAAGTGAAGATTGTTGATGAGCAGACAGGCCGTATTATGGAAGGCCGCCGCTGGTCGGACGGCTTGCACCAGGCGGTGGAGGCAAAGGAAAACGTGAAGGTCGAAGGCGCGACGCAGACGTTTGCGACCATTACGCTCCAGAACTACTTCCGCATGTACAACAAACTGTCGGGTATGACCGGTACTGCCGAAACGGAGGCGGGTGAGTTCTGGAATATCTACAAACTGGACGTAGTCGTAATCCCGACCAACAAACCGGTTGCCCGTATTGACATGAACGACCGTATTTATCGCACCAAGCGCGAGAAATACAACGCCGTCATTGACGAAATACAGAAACTTATCGGCGAAGGACGTCCTGTCCTTGTCGGTACTACCAGTGTCGAGATTTCCGAGTTGCTTAGTAAGATGCTGAATATCCGTAAGATTCCTCATCAGGTCTTGAACGCGAAACTCCACCAACACGAGGCGGAAGTAGTTGCTGAGGCCGGTCGCAGAGGCGTAGTGACGATTGCAACGAACATGGCAGGTCGTGGTACCGATATTAAGCTCACGCCCGAAGTGAAAGAGGCAGGCGGTCTGGCGATTATCGGTACTGAGCGTCATGAGTCCCGCCGTGTGGACAGACAGTTGCGCGGACGTTCCGGACGTCAAGGAGACCCGGGTAGTTCAGTGTTCTATGTGTCTCTCGAAGATGACCTGATGCGTATGTTCGGCTCCGAGCGTATCGCCTCTGTGATGGACCGCATGGGCTTCCAGGAAGGCGAAATGATTGAGCATAACATGATCTCGAACTCTATCGAGCGCGCCCAAAAGAAAGTCGAGGAGAACAACTTTGGTATCCGCAAGCGCTTGATTGAGTATGATGATGTCATGAACCAGCAGCGTAATGTCATCTACGCGAAACGCCGTCACGCGCTGATGGGTGAGCGTATCGGAGTGGATATAACGAACATGATTTATGACACGGCGGAGTCGATTGTGGCTGACGCCCGTGACGCGATGGATTACGAAGGCTTGCAGTTTGAAGTGATGCAGACCTTTGCCATCGAAGTGCCGTTTGATGAGGATACCTTCCGCGGCAACCGTGAGAGCGTGCTGAGCGAGAAACTTGCCGAAGCGGCAATTGAGTCCTTCAAACGCCGAATGGACAAACTGACAACCATTGCGAATCCCGTTATTCAAAAGGTTTATGAGGAGAAAGGCGCAATGTATGAGAATATCCTTATTCCAATTACGGACGGCAAGAAGGTGTATAATATCGCCGTGAACCTCAAACGGGCGGCGGAAACCGAGTCCAAAGAGGTGATTAAGGAGTTCGAGAAGCGGATGCTGCTCTACGTTATTGACGACGAGTGGAAAGAGCACCTCCGTCAGTTGGACGACCTCAAACAGAGTGTGCAGAACGCCTCTTACGAGCAGAAAGACCCGTTGCTTATCTATAAACTCGAGTCGTTTAATATCTTCCGTCAGATGTTGGACAGCTTCAACCGCCGTGCGATAGCTATCCTGCTGCGTGGACAGATTCATCAGCAGCAGAATGTGCAGCAGGCGGCGGCACAGCAACGTTCCGACTATAGCCGTTATCGCACGCAGAAAGATGCCGTACAATCGGCGGCACAAGCATCCGGCATGGCGCAGGCTGCAGGTCGTGACACCCGCGAGCAACAGCGCCCGGAGCCGATTCGTGTGGAGAAGAAACCGCGTCCAAACGACCCATGTCCCTGCGGCAGCGGAAAGAAGTACAAGCAATGTCACGGTAAGTAGTTGATAATTGATAATTGACAATTGATATTTTATGGCAAATTATTACAATACGGGTGCGCTGCAGAAAAAATCCTATGATTTTGCTTTACGTATTGTTAATGCCCATAACTATTTATTGGGGAAAAATGAGTTTGTGTTATCTAAACAATTATTACGTTCGGGAACTTCAATAGGCGCAAATTGTAGAGAATCTAAAAATGCCCAAAGTACATTGGATTTTGTCAATAAACTCAATATTGCGCTCAAAGAGGCGGACGAAACTGCTTATTGGTTAGAGTTGCTTCACGATGGTCAGTTTATAACGGAAGAATCGTTTGAATCCATTTACAAGGATTGCATAGAATTAGTAAAACTACTTACTAAAATTATTAAAACAACAAAAGAAAAAAACATCCAATAACGAAATGTCAATTATCAATTGTCAATTATCAATTATCTGGGACGTTGATCCGATATTGATTCATTTCGGAGATGGGGGAATCCGTTGGTACGGACTGCTGTGGGCATTAGGTATCTACCTGTGCTATCTGGTGCAAGTGTGGGTGTATAAACACGAGCACTGTCCCGAAGAATGGGCGGACAAGATATTCGTGTGGATGACGCTCGGCGTGATTATCGGTGCGCGACTCGGACACTGTTGGTTCTATGAGTGGCATTTGACTACCGACCCGATACAATTGTTCGGCTGGACCATCAACTACCGCAATCCGTATATCGAAAATCCTTTTCTCCTTATCAAAATTTGGGAAGGCGGCTTGTCCTCTCATGGCGGAGGTATAGGGCTTATCTTTGCGGCGTGGCTGCTGAACAAGGTGCATTTCTCCAAGAAACCGGAATATAAAACATCCATGATCTGGATTCTTGACCGCTTGTGTCTCGGTGTCTGCATCACAGCTACGCTTATCCGTCTCGGAAACCTCATGAATTCAGAGATTTATGGCGGACCGACCGACCTGCCGTGGGGATTTATCTTCGTTAGAGACGGACAAACGGTGCCTTGCCACCCGACGCAGATTTATGAGATGCTTTACTGCCTTGTCGCCATGGCGGTGACTTGGCCGCTATACTGGTTCACAAATGCCCGCCGCCGCGAAGGATTGCTGATTGGAACCTTCTTCCTCATTATATTTGTGACACGCTTCTGTCTGGAGTTTATAAAGAATGACCAGGAGGCGTTTGAGGCAGGACATGTGCTCAATATGGGGCAGTGGCTTTCTATTCCTTTCATCGTTGCCGGTGTATGGCTTGTCGTACGTGCTTTTCGCAGACCGCTATTGCCCGACACTACATTAAGCTCATTTCCCGCTCCAGTTTCTCCCAGCGCAAAATAGCGTCGTGACCGTATTTCCACATGTTCATGCGGATTTTGGATAAGGAAACTTCCTCTCCAAGATGGCTTTTTGAATAAAACTTGTCGGCATAGCAGATAATTCGCTCTGCCAGCGATTCCGGCAGGTAATCCTGCACAGGGATTGGCAAATCTTCCCGCAGCACTTGGTCGTGCGTGATTCCGCTTCCGGTATGCCGCTCCGCTACTAGCGCGTGTAAGGGAAGACCTTCGCGTCGCAATAATTCGGCGCCAAGATAACCGTGCTCGATGTATTTATGCTTGCCGTGGCAGTGGATTTTTGGAGCGTCACAGTAAAGAATGCCGATGTCATGTAGCATCGCAGCTTCTGCCACAAAGTCGCGGTTGACAGTCTCACCCTGTGCATTGCCCGTGGTTGTCCAATCGGGGTGTGCATCAATAATCAGCAACGCCCTGTCACGCACTTGTTCGGAGTGCCTGACTAACACTTGCCGCAATTCGGGCGACTCGCCGTAATATTTATCTATCAACAAATACGGATCCATGAAAATCATCAATTCTCAACTACCTGATTCCGTTGAGAAAGCTCCTGGCGTCCATGCGCTTTTTGCCCGCTGTCTGCAACTCCAATATATCCACAAAACCGTCACCGCAAGGAACAATGATATGCCCTTTCTGCTCTGCAACAGGGCTGACAGCGGTCTTGAACACCTTTACCGTCTCCTCAATCTGAAATTCTGAACCTTGAATCTTGAATCTTAAATTTGGAGTCCACGCGCCAGAGTACGGACTCAGTCCGCGGACGAAGTTCTTTATTTCAAGGGCAGTTTTGCTGAAATCAATCTCGCAGGTCTCTTTGAATATCTTTGGCGCAGGCCGCAGATTCGGTAGCTCCGGTTGAGGAACGGTTGGCAGCGGTTTGTTTTCGCGGTCGCATTCTTCTATCAAACGGACTGTTTTGAGCACCATTTCCCGACTCAGTTCCATCAGCCGGTCATGCACGCTGCCTGCGTCTTCATCGTCGCCGATGGCAATGCGTTCTTGCAGAATCATATTGCCAGTGTCAATTTCGTGCTTCAGCATGAACGTGGTCAGACCTGTTTCCTTGTCTCCGTTGATGACAGCCCAGTTTATCGGGGCTGCTCCGCGATATTGCGGCAGTAACGAACCATGCACGTTAAATGTGCCGAGTCGGGGCATCGCCCAAACAACTTCCGGCAGCATCCTGAATGCCGTAACTATCTGTAAATCCGCCTTATAGCTGCGCAGTTCTTCAACAAACGCTTCGTCTTTCAGTTTCTCCGGCTGTAAGACCGGCAAACCTTGTGACAAAGCATATTGTTTGACGGGAGAAAACTGCATCTGATGACCACGACCGGCAGGCTTGTCCGGCATAGTGACTACTGCCACCACGTTATAATGATTCTCGATTAATGCCTGCAGTCCTGCAACTGCAAAATCCGGCGTACCCAGGTAGATAATTCGCATAAACTGTCAATTAACAACTATTCCAATTTTCCTCCCTGGCCTCCCCAAAGCAGTTTGTCTTTCAGTGACTGAATAAAGCTGTTCTGGCCGATTTGAACGAGTTTGACGGTATAGTTTGCTTTGCTGATTTGCAGGGTGATGTCCTGCGACATTACTTGGCTGCGGCCGTCCACACTAATCAGATAACTGCCTGTGCGTGATTTGACGGTCAGGTCAATTACCCAGTCGTCAGGAATAACCAACGGACGGACATTGAGACTGTGTGTCGCAATCGGCGAAATAATTACGCCCCGTGCTTGCGGCACCATCAGCGGCCCGCCGATACTCAGGTTATAAGCGGTTGACCCCGTCGGCGTTGCCAGCAGCAAACCGTCTGCCTCATAGCGGTGAAGCAGTTCGCCGTTAATCCGAGTTTCGATGGAAATCATACTTGAGAGCCCGTATTTCATCACCGCGATTTCGTTTAGTGCGTTTGGTGCCATAATCAGTTCCGAGCGTGACGGCTCTACATGCAGCAATGTACGTTGTTCAATGGTGTATTGCCCTTTGATGAGCTGGTCCATGATTACATCGACATTTTTGGTCTGTACATCAGCCAGAAAACCGAGTCGTCCGCAGTTAATGCCTAAAATCGGGATATTGCTGTTGCCGAGGGCTGCAGCTGTGGTCAGGAACGTCCCGTCACCGCCGACCGACAAGGCAAAGTCAATTGGTTCAATGGCGTTTTTATACAAAGGGTATTCGCGCAAATTCAGTTCCTGACGTAATTCCTGTGAAAGAACGACTGCCACACCGCGCAACTGCATGAATTCCAGAATATGTGTCACCTCGTCCAAAGTGTTGGACTTCATGGCGTTTCCGAAGATTGCTATAGTCATAGTTCTCAAATTTGCCGCAAAGTTACTACATTTTTTTTGAATGTGCAAGATTTTATGCAAAAACTATGTTTTTATTTGCGTATATCAAAAAAAAGCAGTAACTTTGCGGCGTTTTATGAAAATATCACGAAAATAGGAGAATATATGACCAAACTTAGTGTAAATATCAACAAAGTGGCTACCCTGCGTAACGCTCGCGGAGCCAATACTCCCGATGTTGAAAAGTTCGCGCTTGACTGCGAACTGTTTGGCGCACAGGGAATTACTGTTCACCCGCGTCCGGATGAGCGACACATCCGCAAGGAGGATGTTTATCAGCTCAAATCCCTTATCAAAACCGAATTGAATGTGGAGGGTAACCCGACGGAGGAATTTATGGAACTCGTCATGGATGTTTGTCCCGACCAAGTGACGCTTGTGCCGGATTCACCGACGCAGCTGACGAGTAATCACGGTTGGAATGTCCGTCATTACCTCAATTACCTGCAGGCAATTGTGGATGAACTGCACTCTAAACGGATTCGCGTGAGCATCTTTGTGGATGCGAATGTCGAGATGGTGGAATATGCCAAGAAAACAGGTGCAGACCGTGTAGAGATTTATACAGGTCCGTACGTGAAACTGTTCGAACTGAGTCCCGAGCGCGCGTTGGATTATTTGCGTCCTGCCGCTGAAAAAGCCCGTGAATTGGGACTTGGTGTGAATATGGGGCACGACCTGAATATGGAAAATCTTCGTCCGCTCATTAAGGCTTTCCCCTGGGTGGCGGAGGTTAGTATCGGTCACGCTATCATCTCCGATGCCCTGTATCTCGGTATTCAGGAAACCATCAAACGCTACCGTGACGCGTTGGTCATCGAAAATGCATAAAATCGCTAAATCATAAATCGCCAAATCGTAAATCGCTAAATCGTAAATCGCTAAATCGTAAATACTATTATGTTTTTGCAAATTGATACATTGGACGCGATGGCTGAGAGCCTCGCAACCGTAGAAGAACCCGTTCAGGAGTCAATCAATCTTTGGACTATGGCGCAATATGGCGGCTGGATTATGATTATTCTGGCTTTGCTTCTCGCGTGGGGTGTTTATATCTTTATTGAACGCATGGTCGTGCTCAAATCTGCCACGAAAGAGGATAAGTCTTTCATGGACCGTATTCGTGATTATATCCACGAGGGCAAGATCGATTCTGCCGTCAACCTCTGCAAGCAGACTGACACACCGGCTTCCCGCATGGTAGAGAAGGGTATTTCCCGTATTGGTCGGCCGATGCAGGATGTGCAGGTCGCGATTGAAAACGTAGGTAATCTCGAAGTCGGCAAACTGGAGAAAGGCCTTGTCATTATGGCAACTATTGCTGCAGGAGCACCTATGCTTGGTTTCCTCGGAACCGTTCTCGGTATGGTGCAGACTTTCTTCAATATGGCGCAGAATGCAAGTGGTGTCATTGAGATGTCCGCGCTCAGCGAGGGTATGTATCAGGCGATGGTAACCACCATCGGCGGTCTGATTGTCGGTATTCTCGCCATGTTTGCGTACAACTTCTTGGTTGCACGTATTGACCGGGTGGTTCGTGGTCTTGAATCCCGGACACTGGAGTTTATGGACCTCCTCAACGAACCCGCATAACAATTTAACAGTTTAACAATTTAACCTTTTAACAATGAGTCTGAAAAGACGAAATAGGGTAGAGGCAACCTTTGCGATGTCCAGCATGACGGACTTGATTTTCCTCTTGCTGCTTTTCTTTGTCATGGCATCTACGATGTCCTCACCCAATGATATTAAAATCAATCTTCCGCAGGCAAAAGCGAAAACGAACACGAAGCAGGTTGTGGCTAAGGTTAGTATTGACAACCTCGGCAATTACTTCGTGGCACTTGGTCGTGAGAAGCCCGTTGCAATCAACGTGGAGGACTTGGAGAGCTATCTCTGTGGTATCCAGCAGATGGATTCCACTATGTATATTGCTTTACACGCTGACCAAGACATCGCTTATAAAGAAGTAGTTAACGTGTTGGACATTGCCAATCAGCACAAGATGAAACTCGTCATTGCTACGAGACATGGTCACTAAACGCCGTTCAAATACCATTGCATCTGTCGGCACACTTCTTGTGATGCTGCTTATTTTCCTGCTGCTGTGGTTCATCCGCATTTACTCGGTGCGCGAGCAGGAGGATGAAGGTATTGAGGTGGCTTTTGGCGTGGCGGAAAACGGTGGAGGCTATCAGCCGATTGAATCCGAGTCGTCTCCTTCGGCATCAGCAGCTCCCGCAACTTCCGCCACAAAGCCTTCGGCAAACGAACTCATGGTGCAGGAGGACGAAGAGTCGCTTGCTTTGCAGAAACAGCGCGATGAAGAGGAAAAAGCCCGCCAGCAGGCGGAAGCCGAACGACTTCGCAAACAGCGTGAAGAACAGCAGCGCATTGAGGCGGAGCGCATTGCCAAAGAACAGGCTTTGGCGGAGCAGCGTGCCAAGGAACAGGCCGCTATTGACAAAGCCAATCAATTCGGCTCACTCTTTGGCCATAACGGCTCGGGTGCTACCGGGAGCGGAGACACCGAAGGCGATTCCCGTCGCGGCAATCCCAATGTCGGTCACGGCTCTTCTGGCGGTACGTCGTGGTCGCTGGCAGGGCGTTCATGCAAAAGTCTTCCGGCTCCCAGCAACAACTTCGGCCAGGAAGGAAAGGTCGTTGTTGCGATTATCGTCAACGGTAACGGCAAAGTCGTCAGCGCAAAAGCTACGGAAGGAACAACGGTCTCCGATGACGCCACCATCCAACTTGCCGTGAAAGCGGCTTATAAAGCTGAGTTCTCCTTTACAGACCGTCCCGACAAACAGTTCGGAACGATCACCTATATATTTAAATATAAATAAAGAGAAACTATGAATTATCTGTTTTTAGACAACGGCTTCGAAGAAATAGAGGCCATCACAACAATTGACCTTTTGCGTCGTGCCAACATTGCGCTCACAACGGTTTCGATTACTGGTAAACCGATGGTTCTCGGGGCTCACAACATTGCGGTGGAGGCGGATGGCTTGTTCGAAAATGTGGATTTTGATGACGCCGAGATGCTTATTCTCCCTGGTGGTCAGACACATTTGGAGCAGCACAATGGCCTTTGCGAGTTGCTGCAACAGCACAACAAAGCCGACAAACTGATTGCTGCCATTTGTGCTGCGCCTTCCGTTTTGGGCAGACTTGGAATCCTCAAAGGCAAACAGGCTACGTGCTATCCGGGCTTTGAGTCTTTCCTTGGCGAAAGTTACGTAGGTGGATTGGTGGTTGAATCGAAAAATATCATTACTGCTAAAGGTCCGGGCTTGGCGGCTGATTTTGCTTTCTGCATCATTGAGAAAGTGAAAGGCTCCGATGTTGCCGACCAGGTTTACGATACCGCGCAGTACTGATTTGTCCCTGTCAAACACGATAGATTTACGTTAGATTTACGATACATTGACGATAGATTGACGATAGATTGCCGTGACGTCATCATGACGTTGGCAAAATGATATAACAACAATACATTAACAAATTAAATAGGTTTTTATGAAAAAGATTTATCTTTTACTTGCTTGCACAATGTGTGCTGCAATGACTTTTGCACAGGAAGCTGCTGCTCCGGCAGAAGAGGCTCCGGCACCGAAGCCTTGGAAAGTTTCAGGCATTGTAGGTTTGAACGCCAATGCTACAGGCCTTTGGAACTGGGCTGCCGGTGGTAACAATGCTGTTGCCGGCGTTACCTTTGGTAAACTCAAACTTCTCTATTCAGAGAACAATATGGCTTGGGAATCCAACCTCGATGTAGAATACGGTTTGAGTTGGATTGACCAGAAGTATGATAAACTGCAGAAGACTTCGGACCACTTGAAATTTGACACAAAGTTTGGTTGGGAGTTCCGTCCGACATGGTTCCTTACTGCGATGGCTGCCTTCCAAACACAAATGGACTTGGGACGTTCCTATACGGGTGATGATTCCTATGATGCGATTCACAGTATGATTCTTGCTCCGTCTTATACCGATATCTCTGTCGGTATTGACTGGAAAAAGAGTGTAAACGGCGCAGATTTCTCGATTTATCTCTCACCGGTTGCTGGTCGTATCACAACGGCTTATGTGAGTGATGCCAACAATACCGAGTACACGCAGGAAATGCTCGAGGCGGGTGTCTATCAGGCTAACGATCCTGACTTCCGTACACATTTGCAGGAGGCAAATGGTACATGGTACTTCGATGATGCGAACGTTAAACAATATCGCAACTATCGGGCAGAACTTGGTTTGAACTTCAAAGGTGAAATAAACTATGCTTACAAAGACTTCAAATTAGCTACTGTACTCACACTCTTCTCTCCGTATAAATGGGATAAGGTCCGTATTTATGAATACGAAGGTGTAAACTATACCGAGACTGAAATGAATAATAGAGGTTACGAAATAAATAAAGCCACTTTCCTCGGATGCCGCGATAACAACCGTCGTTTCGGTAACTTCGACGTGGACTGGACTGTTTTGCTGTCCTATCAGTTCCTCAAATGCTTGAACATTACGCTTAGTACGGAACTCAAGTACATCAACGGCTTGAAGATTGACAAAGAGTTCACAGACGCTGACGGTAACAAATATACCCACGCTGCAGAACGTGTTCAGTTCATGGGCATTCTCGGTCTGGGTATCGGATACAGCTTCTAATGACCGAACTTGAAACATTAGAACAAACTATTCAGACGTTGCTGAATCGTTATTCCTCCTTGCAGAACGACTATCAGGCGCTGCAGGAGGAAAACGAACGGCAGCGACAGGAAATGATGCGCACACACTCGGAGCTCGTAACCTTGCAGGAACAGCATAAGTCGCTCCGAATCGCCAAGGCGCTTGCCGGAGATTCCGAACAGCAGGAAAACGCCAAACGCCAACTGACTAACATCATCGCTCAAATTGACAGAGCACTTGAAATCCTCAAAAAGTGAGTGATTACAAACAACATATTAATCTTAAACTGGACATCCATAATGTCGCCCTTGATATCGATCCCGAAAAGGAGCAGACTTATCGCGAAGCGACAGCATGGCTAAACAAAAGATATCAGTTTTATCAGGCGCGTTTCCAAAACGCTTCTCCCGAGAAACTTTGGATGTACGTCGCGCTTGAATCGGCGGTCGGATTACACGCCGATGTCAGGGACAAATCGCTTGAACCTGTCAGGCAGAAACTGTCCGAACTAAACAAACGAATAAACGAGGCGCTGAAGCCTTCAATATAAACATTATCAAACTATTTAAAACATTCACTTATGTCACCAACAATCTTATCCATTATTATAGGTGTTGCCGCATTCATTCTTGGTGGCGGCATATGTTACCTGATTTTCCGTTTTACCGCTATTGGCTTGCTCAAAAAAGCGGAAGAAGAAGCGGAAATTATCAAAAAGAACAAAATTGTTGAGGCGAAAGAGAAATTTATCGCCCTCAAACTCGAGCACGATAATCAAGTCCGTGCCGATGAACAGAAAAAACAGCAGCGTGAGCAGCAGCTCGGGCAGCGTGAGCAACAGCTCAATTCCCGCCAGGGAGAGCTTCAACGCCAGCAGAACGAACTGAACAACCGTGCGCAACAGGTGGACAGCCAGCAGAAAGCGTTGGAGTTTAAGGCGCAGGAAATTGACAAGATGCACAAGCAGGCACAGCATCAGCTGGAGCAGCTTTCCGGCATGTCTGCGGAAGACGCCAAGAAACAACTCGTCGAGGCTATGCGTGACGAAGCCAAAACCGATGCGATGGCATTCATCAATGAGACAATGGACGAAGCGCGCCTGACTGCCAACAAGGAAGCCAAGAAACTGATTATCCAAACAATACAGCGCATCGCTTCGGAAACAACAGTCGAGAATGCTGTTTCCATCTTCCATATCGACAATGACGAAGTCAAGGGCCGTGTTATTGGTCGTGAAGGACGAAATATCCGTGCTTTGGAAGCGGCTACTGGTGTGGAAATTGTTGTGGACGATACGCCTGAAGCTATCACAATTTCCGGCTATGACCCGATTCGCCGTGAGATTGCCCGTCTCTCGCTTCACCAACTCGTTCAGGACGGACGTATTCACCCTGCCCGTATTGAGGAAGTTGTTGCCAAAGTAACCAAACAGGTTGAGGAAGAAATCATTGAAACCGGCAAACGCACTACGATAGACTTGGGCGTACATGGCCTGCACCCCGAACTTATCCGCTTGGTCGGCAAGATGAAATACCGTTCTTCATACGGTCAGAACCTGCTCCAGCACTCCCGTGAAACAGCCAACCTTTGCGGAGCGATGGCTGCTGAACTTGGTTTGAACACCAAGAAAGCCCGCCGTGCAGGTTTGCTCCACGACATTGGCAAAGTGGCTGAAGAATACGCGGACCTGCCGCACGCCGAAGCCGGTATGAAGCTTTGCGAACAGTATGGTGAGAAACCCGACATCTGCAACGCTGTCGGAGCCCACCATGATGAATGTGAAATGGAAACGCTTATTGCGCCGATTGTACAGGCTTGTGACGCCATTTCAGGTGCTCGTCCGGGAGCACGACGCGAAATTGTGGAAACCTACGTGAAACGTCTCAATGACCTTGAAGCAATGGCAATGTCCTTCCCGGGAGTTGTGAAAACCTACGCGCTGCAGGCTGGCCGTGAACTTCGCGTCATTGTTGGTGCAGACAAGATTTCCGACAAAGATACCGAACTCTTGTCGTTCGACTTGGCAAAGAAAATCCAGGACGAAATGACTTATCCCGGACAGGTAAAGGTTACCGTCATTCGCGAAACCCGTGCTGTCAACTACGCAAAGTAAGTCGTTTTGAATAGTTGTAGAGCCTGCACATTCCCCGTGCGGGCTCTTATATTTTGAAAAAGAAAAAGGACGCTTCACAGCGTCCTTTTTTCCATGGTATTAGTCTGTTAAATTTTTAAGGTACAAAAAAGATTGTGTTGTCTTGATTTCGGGTGCAAAGGTACTGCTTATTTTTGAACCGGCAAAATTTTTTCATATGTTATAAAACATATTTTAGCAAAAAAGTGCATTTTTTTGCATTTTTTTAGTGTTTTTTTGCCATTTCAACGACTTCTAAGTCCTTAATTTCGGCCTCGTCAATGCTAAAACGTAACAATGTTTGCACCGTTTGCCATCCTTCCAATCCTGCAGCTCCCGGATTCATTGTCAGCATTTTCCATGTCTGGTCATACTGAACTTTGAGGATATGACTGTGTCCGCAAACGAACAATTGCGGTGTCTCTTTTTGGAACATGGGCAGCAGCCACGGATTATAGTGTCCCGGATAACCGCCGATGTGTGTCATCAGCACATTCACTTCCTCAACCCGAAAACGGTAAAACTCGCTGAGGCTATAGCGAACATCGCCTCCGTCCATATTCCCATATACGGCACGGGTAGGTTTGAACATGCGCAGTTTCTGCAGCACCTCGAATGACCCTATATCCCCTGCGTGCCAAATCTCGTCCACATCCGCGAAGTACTCAAACACTCGCTTGTCGAGATAACTGTGTGTATCCGAAAGAAGACCGATTCGGGTCATTTGTGTGAAATCTTGTTGAGAATTAACACCGAGCCTGCAAGGCAGATAAAGCTGACAATGACGAAGACGAGTATGTCGCGCAAATCGATCACACCGCGGGAAACAGCTTCATAAGTATGTTGCAGCAACACCCAGTATAGCACAAAACATGCGAGTGCCCCCAATACGTACGCCACAATTTGGCTTTTGGTCCAGCAGCCTGCAATGATACCAATACTCAGGAATGTACCGCTGAGCATCAGTAGCCCGATAAACGAACCGGCAAACTGCCCGCCGTCGATATTTCCGACAGGCTCGGCAATGGAATAAACGATAAAATAGTGCACCAGATTCGGCAGCAATGCCAACAGCATCAATGTCCATGCTGCAAAGAACTTGCCGGCAACAATTCGTGCCATTGAAACCGGTTGCACCATCAGTATGTCCCATGTGCCGCTTTGTCGCTCCTCTGAGAATAACCGCATTGTCAAGGCAGGACACAGCAGCATCATGAGCCAGGGACTGAGTATAAAAAGTCCGTCCGTCTGAGCGTATCCCGAGTCAATGATGTTCCACTGACCCGGGATAACCCAAAGGAAAAGACTGACAGCCAAGAGGTACAGACCTATTACAATGTATGCAATAGGTGTCGCAAAATAGTATGAAAGTTCTTTGCGAAACACTTGTCAATTGTCAATTGTCAATTATTTTAGTGTTTTACTTCAATATTCTTGTTCACCGGAGTCTTCGGGAAGAAGATCCAGAACGCGATAGCTACAAGGAACGCATATGCAGCAAATGTGTACCACGACATTTTCCAGCCGTCCCAAACTTGCATAAACTCTGCGGTCTCCGGCAGATGGAAAACGAACTTGTTCACTACTGCCTGTGCTGCCAGTGTACCGATAGTTGCGCCGACGCCGTTGGTCATTACCATGAACAGACCTTGTGCGGACGAACGCATCGACTCGTCAGTTTCCTGATCCACATACAACGCACCGGAGATATTGAAGAAGTCAAATGCAAAGCCGTAAACCACACAGCTCAGAACGAACAGCAGTACGCCCGGCATTTGCGGGTTGCCCAAGCCGAAGAAAGCGAAACGCAGTACCCACGCAAACATGGCAAGCAGCATCACGTTCTTGATACCGAACTTCTTGAGGAAGAACGGAATAAAGAGGATGCAAATTGCCTCGCAGGCCTGGCTTATGGAAATCAGAATGTTACTGTGCTTAACGGCAAAGGCCTCTGCAAAGTCCGGATTGCCGGCAAAGCTGCCGAGGAACGGATTCGCAAAGCCGTTGGTGATTTGCAGGCTGACGCCGAGGAACATGCAGAAGATGAAGAACAGCGCCATCTTTTTCTGTTTGAACAGCGCAAAAGCACGCAGACCGAGTGCATCCACGAGGTCCACTTTACCCTCAATCTTCTTGATGTCGCAGTTGGGTAGCGTAAAGGAGTAAATGGCGAGAACAGCGCTCAAGGCACCGCTGACAACAAATTGCCAAGCTGTGGTGTAGATGCCTACAGCATCCACGCATACTTCCAACGCAATAAAACCTACCGTACCGAATACGCGGATAGGCGGGAAGTCCTTCACCGTGTCCAGACCGCCTTTGACGAGAGCGTTGAATGCTACCGAGTTGCTCAGCGCAATTGTCGGCATATAGAACGCAACGGACAAAGCGTACATCGTGAATAACGGACCGAACTGTACGGCATCACCGGCATTTACGCCATAGAAACCTGCGCCTAACATCAACAGACCGGCTACGCCGTGGCAGATGCCCAACAACTTTTGTGCCGGAATCCAACGGTCAGCAACGATACCCATTAACGCGGGCATAAAGATAGAAACAATACCCTGTACGGAGTAGAAAATTCCGATATGAGTGCCCATGCCGTGGTCGGCGAGATAGCGACTCATACAAATCAAATAAGCTCCCCAAACAGCGTACTGCAGGAAGTTCATGACAATCAGTCGAAACTTTAAATTTTTCATAAGCGATTAGAAATTTAAGATTTGATTATTTATAGTTGAATGTTAAAACTCACTCGTAAAGTGGAACTTGATATGTTTGTAGTCGTTTTGCGCCATATTCAAAATATACGCACTATCCGCCATAAACACGTCTCTACCCTCTTTGTCAAACGCCATATACTGCGCCTTGCGGGATTTGAACATCTTCAGTTCTTCCTCGTCGTCCGACTCTATCCAACATGCCTTGAACATCGCCATGTTTTCCCAACGGCACTTGGCGTTGTACTCGTGTTCGAGACGATATTGAATCACCTCGAACTGCAGTTGTCCGACCGTACCGATAATCTTACGGCCATTGAGTTGGCTGATAAACAGCTGAGCCACACCTTCATCCATAAGTTGCCGCACACCTTTATCGAGTTGCTTCTGCTTCATCGGGTCGGCGTTCTCAATATACTTGAACATTTCCGGCGAGAAACTTGGCAGCCCTTTGAAGTGCAGGTTTTCGCCTGCGGTCAGCGTGTCCCCGATCTTGAAGTTTCCTGTGTCCGGCAGACCGACAATATCACCCGCAAACGCTTCATCTACCGTTTCTTTCTTCTGCGCCATGAAACACGTTGGTGCAGAGAAGCGCATTTGACGGTCTTCGCGCACATGCTTGTAATAGACGTTCCGCTCGAAACGTCCCGAACAAATCTTGAAGAACGCGATACAGCTTCGGTGGTTCGGGTCCATGTTCGCGTGAATCTTGAAGCAGAAGCCCGTGAAGTTTTCTTCCATCGGGTCAACACGTCGTTCAACTGCTTCAACCGGACGCGGAGAGGGTGCATTTGCCACAAAGAACTCTAACAGTTCCTGCACGCCTATCGTCTTATATGCCGATCCGTAGAACACCGGCGCCAAGTCGCCCGCAAGGTACTTTTCGCGGTCAAAGAGCGGATAAACGCCGTCAATCAACTCCATGTCGGCTTCCAGTTTGTCGCTCAACTTCACCGGTCGGTCGCTCAACTTGAATACGCTCTCAAACTTCAGTCCCTGTCCGTTTGCCCACGTAACCGGCGTCACGGTAATGCCGAGCTCCGACTCCACATCATCCATCAAATCGAACGGGTCTTTGCCTTCGCGGTCCATCTTGTTCATGAACACCATGACCGGTGTCTTGCGCATACGGCACACTTCCATTAACCGGCGTGTCTGCGTCTCCACACCCTTCGCGGAGTCGATGACGATAATCACGCTGTCAACTGCTGTGAGCGTGCGGAACGTATCTTCCGCAAAGTCCTGGTGACCGGGCGTGTCCAATATATTGATATGGTATCCGTTGTAGTCAAAGCCCATTACGGATGTTGCCACCGATATGCCACGCTGTTTCTCAATCTCCATCCAGTCCGAGGTGGCTGTCTTGCGGATTTTGTTGGACTTGACCGCCCCTGCCACGTGAATGGCACCGCCGTACAGCAGCAGTTTCTCCGTCAGCGTAGTCTTACCGGCATCGGGGTGCGAGATAATCGCAAACGTCCGGCGGCGTAATATTTCCTGTTGTTCCTGATTACTTAACATGTTAACTATTTAACGTTTAACGCAATTTTGCATTAAACCTTTCCTCAAACGTCTTTTGCAAACGACCCATAATATTCTCAATCTGCTTGTCTTTCAGTGTGTTTTCCGTGTCTTGCAGAATGAACGACAGCGCGTAGGATTTCTTGCCTGCTTCGAGGTTCTTACCCTCATAAACGTCAAACAGATAAACGTTCTTGAGTAGTTTTCCGCCTGTCTCGAACGCCGCGCGTGCCAAATCCGCGAACTGCACATTCTTGTCCACGAGCAGCGCAAAGTCACGCTTCACTTCGGGGAACTTCGGCAGGTCGTTGATGACGGGTTTGTATTGTTTGTTTTGCTTGAGCAGCTCACGCCAGTACAAGTCCGCGAAATAAACAGGATTGTCAATATCGAACTGCTTGAGCAGCGGTTTGGCTACGATAGCCATGTAACCGAGCACTTTGCCGTTTTGTGCCTTGATAACCAGTCCGTCCGAGAAGCATTGTGCGATTCCGCAGCAGCATTCTTTGTCGGGGTCGATAGCCGGTTCAAGAATCAGACGAGCCATATTTACTCCTAACCGGCGCAGTATGTTGTTCACATACGCGTGGAGTTGATAGAAGGTTGTCTTTTCGTCTTTCAGCACCCAGCTTTGCAAGGTCTTGTTGCCCGTAATCCACAGCCCCAAGTGCGGCTCCTCGAAATACGCATTTATCGGTTCTTCCGTTGCTTTCGATTTGTCAAAGTGATAGCAATGTCCGAATTCGTAGAACTTCAGGTCTGCGTTCTTGCGGTTGGCATTACGCTGAATGGACTCCAGTCCGCCGAACAGCAGGGTCTGCCGCATGACAGCCAAATCCTGTGACAGCGGATTCTTAATCTTCACGCAACTGTCGAGCCATGTACCGTTCTGGTAGTAAGCCACTTTGGTCAGGCTGTTGTTCATTATTTCGTTGAAACCCTGCGCCGACAACTGTTCCGAAATGCGTTTCTGCAAGGCTTCCGGATTCGGCTTCGGGTTGTATGAAAGACTGGTGTTCAGTTTCTCGGGGAACTCTACATTGTCATAGCCGTAGATGCGCAGAATGTCTTCCACGACATCACATTCACGCTGTACATCCACGCGGTAGCGCGGCACTTCCAACTGCCAGATGCTTCCGTTCTTGCTTGCAATCCGGATTTCAAGTGACGCAAGAATATTCTCCACCACATCTTCGCCGATTTCCTTGCCGATTAAGCGATAAACGCGCTCCAGATTGAACTCTACCTGCCACGGCTCGAACTCGCCACTCTTGACATCCACAATGTCCATTGCGATTTCTCCGCCGGCCACTTCCAGAATCAGCAGCGCGCAGCGTTTGAGTACGTACAAGGTGTTGTTCGGGTCGCAACCGCGTTCGAAGCGGAAGGACGCGTCGGTGCTCAACTGGTGCCGTCTGGCTGTTTTGCGGATGGAAACAGGGTCGAAATACGCGCTCTCGAGGAACACGTTCTTTGTCTGTTCCGTTACGCCCGAGTCCAGTCCGCCGAACACACCGGCAATACACATCGGTTCGCGTTCGTTGCAAATCATCAGGTCAGCCGCCGAGAGTGTCCGTTCGTTGCCGTCAAGCGTTACAAACTTCTGTCCTTCTGCGGCATTCTTCACGATAATATGCTGTCCGGCAATCTTGTCCGCGTCAAATGCGTGCAAGGCTTGTCCCATTTCGTGCAGCACGAAGTTCGTTGCATCCACGATATTGTTGATGGGACGCAAACCGATGGTTGTCAGGCTCTTTTTCAACCAATCGGGCGAATCGCCGACCTTCACGCCTTTGATGCTTACGCCCGAATAGCGCGGGCAGGCATTTGGGTTTTCCACCGTCACTTGAATCGGCAACGCTTGGCTTTGCACCGCAAACGCGCTCACGTTCGGCTTCTGCAGGCTGACAACTGACTGCTGATGACTCCTATAGTACGCATACAGGTCTCTTGCTACGCCGTAATGACTTGCGCCGTCGTTGCGGTTGGGTGTTATATCGACTTCGATCACATAATCATCTTCCAGATGAAAATACTCTTTTGCAGGCAGTCCGACGGGCGTATCTGCGGGCAGAATCATGATGCCGTCGTGCGAACTGCCGATGCCTATTTCGTCTTCGGCGCAAATCATGCCGAGCGACTCCTCACCGCGGATTTTGCCGCGCTTGATGGTTACTTCCTCTTCGCCGAAGTACAGTTTCGTGCCGATTGTTGCCACGATTACCTTCTGTCCGGCAGCTACGTTCGGTGCACCGCACACTATCTGCAGCGGCTCTGCATCAGGAGCGATGCGTGTCGTCGTGATGTGCAGATGGTCCGAATTTTGGTGGGGGATACAGGTCATCACTTCACCGACTACGAGTCCTTCCAGACCGCCTTTGATGGATTGTACTTTCTCTACTGTTCCGACTTCAAGACCGATGGAAGTCAGATGTTTTGCCACTGTTTCGGCATCCTCTGTCAGAGGGATATACCGCTTTAGCCAGTTGTAAGATATATTCATTTTTTCTTGCTTATATGCAGTTTATTTCCTGATTATGTGCGTTTTATTTTCTGATTATATGCGTCGCGCACAAAATATCGTGCAAAATTACAACATTTTTTTTGAATATGCAAACTTTTACGCAAAAAAATAGTTTGTACCTGCACAAACGTGTTTTTTTGCATGCTGTTTTCTTTATTTTTGTCGAAACATTGACGAAAGAAACACGATAGATTTACGATACATTTACGATACATTGACGATAGATTGCAAGATTGTTACTGATCTACTTCATGACTCGTCAAAAAAAACAGGAGAGTTGTTTTTTTTGTGAATTGTGCAAGAAAACGTGAAAAAATTTGCGTGTATGGAGAAAAAGCACTACCTTTGCAGGGTATTTGTGCGAGAGTTATGGGTTATGCCGCGACGATAGGTTTTTTTGACGGGGTTCACACTGGTCATCGTTTTCTGTTGTCGGAGTTGTGCCGGACAGCACGTGCGAACGGTTTGGGCAGTGCCGTATTGACGATGTACGAGCATCCCGAGTCGGTTCTGTCGGGCAATCCGAAGCCGCTTCTGACAACCTTTGATGAGCGTAGTGAGCTGCTTCGCCGGACAGGGATAGACGAGCTGTTTCTGTTTCACTTTGATGTTATCCGTCATCAGCGTGCGTCGGAGTTCATGGCTATGATTCATGAGCATTACGGCGTAGAGATGCTGCTGATGGGCTATGACCATCGGTTCGGCAGTGACCGTCTGACGGATTTTGCCGACTATGCGTCGATTGCGGCGGGAGTTGGCATACGTCTTGTGCCGGTTGCGGAAGCACCGGCGGGTGCTGTATCGTCGTCTAAAATCCGTAAAGCGATAGCAAGTGGAGAGATAGAGGCTGCCAATGCGATGCTTGGATACCGTTATACGCTTTCGGGGCCCGTGGTGCGCGGAAACGGCATCGGTCACACGATAGGTTTTCCGACGGCGAACATTGTGCCGTCAGCCGGCAAACTGCTTCCGAAGCCCGGCGTATATGCGGCGGAGGGAGCATTGGTCAACATCGGCACAAATCCGACGGTGGGCAATGACCATCTGACAATTGAGGCTTATCTGCTTGATTATCAGGGCGGAGACCTGTACGGGCAGACACTCAACCTTCATCTTGTGCGCCGTATTCGTGACGAGCGCAAGTTTGCTTCATTGGAAGAACTGCAAGCGCAGATTCGGCAAGACCTTGCAGCTTTTCAGAACTGATAGCAGCCTGCATCGGGGCGGATAGTATCGCCTTCTGCATAGCGGACACGCGGTTGACCGAGCCGGTCAAACGGGTAGAGCAGGGCGGTTGCAGAATCGGCAATGCCCCTTGCGGGAGAAAGAGAATCCAGCCGGAAGTCATAGTAATCGTACACCTTGTATTTATAGTAGGTGTTGCGGAAGACGTGCGTGGTGTCGTCTTCCGGCCAGTAGATGTTGTTGAAAGCCGCTGCAATGTGGAGGGTGTCCGCTTTGAGGTAGTTGTTGGCAATGGTGTCCTCGTAATAGTGCGGCAAGGGCGTAGCGACGAGCAGGTTGTTCTTCCTGACGCCGGTTACGATGCAGTTGCGGAAAGATGCCTGCGTCGGGATATTGTTCTTGCTGATATTATTGATATAGACAGCCGCCACGTCTTCACGCATGGCGGACTGAATACGCACATTGGTATAGTTGAAGAAGGAGGCAATCGTCGAATGAACGAACCGATGCTTTCCTCCCGACAAATACGCGCAGTAGGCGGCGGCATTACTGAGTTCGCAGTTGGCAACCGTAGCGTCCATGTGCTGCACCACGAGTCCGTAAACGGCGTGATTGTGGATGCGTGAGTTCAGCAAAGTGAGTTGCGGGAGACCGGTTGTCTTTTCGCTGACGCAGAAGAGTCCGACATTGGCAGAAAGAATCTCGACATAGTTGAGGGTGTATGTTTTTGCAGGCGCGTCTTTTTCGTCCAGCAGATAGACGCCTCCCCACATCCCGGAAACGTATGAATAGGGCACGGAGTCATAGAGACGGTCAATGCGGTCACCTTGCAGCGTTACAGGCTGTTGCAAGGTGCCTTTGGCCTCCAGTGATCCATAAACAAGCAGGGAAGCATCGTTGTGGAAGTACAGCCTCGCTCCCGCTTTGATGGAGAGTTTGTTGCGCACTGCCACGGTATCGAAAATGAGATACGGCTTGTCCGCCTCAAAAGTCATCATATCGCGGACAGTGAGCCTGTTCTTGGTTTTGATAAGGTGTACGTCCTGTCCGAAAGCCTCCAGATGTACGGTTTGAATATTCCCGTTGACGGAAAAATAGAGGTTGTCCTCCTCCAAGACGGGTGCATTCTGCTTGGTCGGGTCAATATGCACTTTGACAAACACCATCAGGCTGTCTCCGCCTCGCAGTTGCCAATCGGAAGTGCGCGAGAGGTCAGTTTCGCCGTCAATATTGACCTTAAACGCCGTGCCTGCCTCTTGCCAGATGCGACTGATAACCACCGCGTTGGCGTTGTTGTTATACACCATAAACCGCGTTGTAGCACTACCGATATTGGTGAAAACCGTGTCAAAAGCCACGGTGTCCTTAGAGAAAGCCAACCGCAAGGCAGGGTCATCGCTTATTTTGTCTTCGCGGCAGGCGCAGAAGGCAATCAGCACAGACAATATGAGCAGCAGGCGTACTTTCATTATTCGAAGTTGAAGGTGATACAGAGCATTCTGGAGGTCAGTTTGCGCAAAGCGGCGGTGTAGAATGCTTCGTCCGGCGTGAGATATATGTTTTCATCCACATGCGTAAGAATGTCCGCAAATCCGATTTTGTATGTTATCTGCGGGCACCACTTGAACCACTCGAAGTAGAAGTCGCATCCGAATCCGACCTCGACAAAGAAGTCAAAGCTTTTGAGCATGACGGGTCTTTCGGAGTCCCGATAGACATTGAATTCGACTCCGGCTCCTCCGATAAGATACGGCCGGAAGTTCTTCTCCCGTTCGGCGGACCACTTGACGTATAGGGGAACAGCAATCGGGATACTGAGTATGTCAATTTTTTCCTTGTACTTGCCGGATTGGCTTTGCACGGGATTTCCGGACTCGGTTTTGTAGGTGAGTGTCCGTTGTGAGAAACTCAATGCCGGGCAGAATCTCAGGTTGAAATGTCGTGTCATTCGCAGGTCTGATACAAAACCGACGGAGAATCCTGGCAGCATACTGCTGACGCGGGCATGATAAATCTCCTTTTGTCCGGTCACAGTGCTATAGAGCAGTTCTTCGGAATCGGTTACGCCGAAACTCATGAAATTCATTCCCAAAGAGAAACCGAAATGAAACAGCTTGTCATCGACGTACGGGTTATTCTGCGCCTTGACCGAAGTAAGGAATAAGGAGCAAAGAACAAGGACTAATATGTGTCTGCTACGAAATGTCAATTGTCAATTATCAATTAGTAGTCGCTACTGCTGTTTCCGGAGTCGTCAAAGTCGTCATCCATATTGCCTTCGGGTTTTTCGAAGCGTCGTTTCTGGGTGTTTCCGAAGTTATAGGTGATTGTCAGACTGATGGTACGCGAGTGCCATCTGTTCTCCGAGAACTGCCAGAATCCCTCGCCCCAAGTGGTGTTTCTGCGTGCACGGCTGTCGAGCAGGTCGCGCACGTTCAGGGCAAGTGCCAACTGTTTGTTGAGGAAGGTGTGTCGCAGGCCTATATCGATGGAGTAGGAGTGACTGGTTGTACCTTGTGCCACCACACGCGGACTGCGGTAATTACCGCGAATCTGGCCGCTGAAGTTCTTGGTGAACATAAACTGCGCCGTGAGACGAACAGAACCTGCAAAGATATTCTGTTCCGCCAATTGTACGGGAATTTCCTGACCCTGGTGCATGATAATCTTGTCAATGGCGGCAATGTTGTTCCAGTAGAAATTGGCACTTGTGGTCAGTTGGAGCAGGTCTCCGAACAGACGGTTCTTGGCAACGACTTCGATACCCAGTTCCTGACGGGAGCCTACATTGAAATAGGTGTTCTTCATCACGTCACCGTCCATGTACTTGTAGTTCTGGATAGCCCTTTCCTGGTATTTCCAGAACACACCGGCAGACAGCGTGTGACGCTCCCAAGTCTTCAGATAATTGAGTTCGAGGTTATTGGAGAATGCCGGCAGCAAGTCCACATTACCGTAACTGATGTTGGTGGAGTCGGAGAAGTCCATGCGCGGGTTAATCTGGTGTCCCCACGGCCGTCTTACGCGGCGGGTGTAGTTCAGTTGCAACTCATGGCCGTGACCGAAATCGTAGCCTATATACGCACTCGGATAAACTTGGAAGTAAGCGGTGTCTTTCTTGTTGGGAAAGGCTGCATAGGAATCCTGCACGGCACCGGTTTCATCTTTGTACGTGGACTCCAAATGCCGCATATAGTACTCGCCGCGCAGACCTACTTGTAGCGACAGTTTGTTGAAGAAACGGTTGCCGTAGGTGACATATAATGCGTGATTCTGTGTCAGACCGTTGAAGTCCGCATAGTAAGGGAATAGCTCTTCAATAACCGAACCGTCTTTATTCAGGTTATGCGCATCGGCATAGGAGTTACTCCAGTTGCGGGTATAGTCGTATCCGGCTTCAAGGCGGCTCTGCATCGTCGGTTTCCATTCATAGTCGGCTTTGATTTCAATGCCTTGCTCTTTGCTCCAACTGGTTTGGTCCTGATAGCTGAAGACGGTGTCTTTAGTCTCCAGTTCCACATCCCGCTGGTCATAGTATGTATCCATGTTGAAGCCGAAGTTATTATACGTGCCGCTAATCATCAACTGATGATTCTTCAGTTTGAATGTATAATCGAGGGTGGCGTTTCCTCCCGGGTGTGAGCCGGAGCCTTCCTGGTTACGGATGAAATCGCGCAGCACATTGCCTGAAGGGTCTGTAAGCAGGTACGTGCGCTGGTTGGTGTTGTTCATGCCCAAACCTTTGTTACGTGTACTGACCATGCCAAAGCCTGACAGGCCGAGTGTATGTCCTTCCGCCAGACGGAAGTTCAATCCCGCACGGGCGAACATGCCGCCGCCACCGTGTGTTTGCAGACCTTCCTGCACCAAGTGACTTTGTATCAGTGCACTGTCGAGTTTCTCAGTGCCGGTGCCTCCTAAGTTATAACGGTCGGTTGTGCTGCCTCCGTTGCTGGAGTGATAGCGGTAACCGACATTGAAATAGCCATCTACCGGACCGGCATTGAAATTGATGTTCAGTCCCGCATTCGCTCCGGGAGGAGTTGTCCACGGTGCTGACAATGCGTAATCAAGACCGGCTTGCAGAGAACCGTAGAAACCGGCTTTGCGGTCCTTTTTCATCACCAAATTGATGATACCTGCAGAACCTTCAGGTGAAAATTTTGCGGAGGGGTTTGTAATCAGTTCAATCTTCTCAACTGTCCCTGCCGGCATCTGTTGAAGTACTTGCGCACGGTTCTCGGAGTTCAGGCCTGCCGGCTTGCCGTTAATCCAGATTTCAACATCTTCGCTGTTGCGAAGTGAAATATTGCCTTCCTGGTCCACATCGACCGAAGGAATATTCTCCAGTACGTCCGTCACGCTGGCGCCCGCCGAAGCGATGTTCTGGTCAACGGTGAAGACTTTCTTGTCCAACTCAAAGTGCATCGAACTGCCTTGTCCGACCACTTCCACTTCCTGCAGGTTTTGCGTGTCTTCTTTGAGGAAAATCTTTCCCAAATCAACGCTTTGTCCTTTTACGTCAACAGTTTTGTGTTGGGTGATATAGCCCATGAAACTGACCGTCACCATATACTTGCCGTCTTTGATGTTCAGCAGCGCAAATACGCCTTCCGCATCTGTTACGACGCCGTTTACAGGTGTTTCGTCTCCGGGTTTTGTGAGACTGACATTCACAAAATCCAGCGGTTGGCGAGTCGCAGCATCTAATACTTTACCTACAATATCTGCTGACCATGCCGGCAGACTAATGAGCAGCATGAGTAATATACTCCACAGCTTCTTTGTATCCTTCTTTTCCATGACCGATTATTGTTTTTGAGCACACGTCTTCCAGAAGGTCTTGATGTCTGAATGCTTCACGTGTGCGAATATTAGTGAGATGCGTATTTACAATTGTCAATCCCTGTTCTTTTGCATATTCGACAGCGTCTCTTAACGCTACGCTCGTATGCGCGAATCCTCCGGCGTTCAGGACGATGCCTGTACATTCGTCTTCTTCGGCAAGGCCTTGAATTCTGTCTATGAGGTCACCTTCGTGATTTGACTGGAAATATACAAAATGTGTGCCAGGCCATTGACGCTGAATCTCAACGATGATTTGTTCCATCGTTGTTGTCCCGTAAACTTGCGGGTTACGCTTCCCGAGCAAGTTCAAATTAGGTCCGTTTATAATCGCAATCTTCAAATCTTCCAATTTGGAAATCTTCAAATCCCGTTAGCGTGCCCCGTTGACAACCAACAGGAACTCGTCATTGTCATCTGTTCGCTCCATATAGGTCTTCAGCTTCTCCATCGCTTCCGTGGCTGTCATTTCGGACAACTGCTTGCGGATTTGCCACATGCGGCTCAGTACGGTCGGCGGCAGCAGCAGGTCGTCACGACGGGTGCTCGAAGCCGGTATATCAACGGCAGGGAAGATGCGTTTGTTACTGAGTTTGCGGTCAAGCTGCAACTCCATATTTCCTGTTCCTTTGAACTCCTCAAAAATAAGGTCGTCCATTTTGCTGCCTGTTTCGGTCAGGGCGGTGGCAATAATTGTCAGACTGCCGCCGTTTTCAATGTTACGGGCTGCTCCGAAGAACCGTTTAGGCTTGTGTAACGCCTGTGCTTCCACACCGCCGGAAAGCACTTTTCCGCTTGACGGAGTGACGGTATTGTAGGCGCGTGCGAGACGGGTGATGGAATCCAGCAGGATAACTACATCGTGACCGCATTCGACCAGTCGTTTTGCTTTTTCATGCACGATGTTCGCCACTTTTACATGGTTTTCGGCGGGTTCGTCAAATGTGGAAGCGATTACTTCCGCATTTACGCTACGCGCCATGTCTGTCACCTCTTCAGGGCGTTCATCTATCAGCAGCACAATCATATACACTTCGGGGTGATTGGCGGCGATGGCGTTGGCGATGTTCTTCAGCAGCACCGTCTTACCGGTTTTCGGCTGTGCAACAATCAGTCCGCGCTGACCTTTTCCTATAGGGCAGAACAGGTCGATGATGCGTACGCTTAACGGGTCTCCCTTGCCGCTGCACAGTTTGAACTTCTCGTCAGGGAACAAAGGTGTCAGGTTCTCAAAGGCGATGCGCTTCTTTACTTGTTCAGGTGGCAGACCGTTCACGCGGATTACTTTGTCCATTGGGAAATATTTCTCGCTGTCACGATTCGTGCGCAAGGTACATTCGACGGTATCACCGGGTTTTAATCCGTACTGACGGATTTGTTGCTGGCTTACATATACATCGTCCGGTGAGGAGATATAATTATAGTCTGCCGAACGCAGGAAACCGTAACCGTCCGGTGCGCATTCCAATGTGCCCAAAGCGATTACGTTTTCGCCCAGACTGATGGTGGTTTGTTCCGGCTCCTGAACCTCTTCTTTCGGTTGTTCCGCTTTTGGTTCTGCCGGTTGTTCAGGCTTTTGTTCTATCTGTGGAGCGGTCTGTGTTCCGTCAGTTGTAGCTGGTTTGTCTTCTGCCTGCGCAGCGGTCTTTTTCTTTCTTCCGCGTTTCTTCGGCTGAGGCTTCTCCGATTCAAACTGTGTGTTGTCAACGTCAGCGGTCTGTGCGCTGTCAGTCGCAGCCGGTTTCTCTTCCGGAACCGGAGCGGGCTTCTCCTCCAGCAGCTTTTCCTTTGCCTCGTTCAACGGCTGACGGGCTTGAACGGCTTGAACAGTCTTGTTCGCCTTATGGTTGTTCTGCTTCATATTCTCCTGAATCTGGTTCATCTCTTCCTTTTCGTTACCTACGGTAGCGATTATGTCGTTCTTCACCAGATTGTCCGTGTTCACCCGCTGAACAGAGGTCTTGACGCGTTTGCGTTGGCGTTCGCCGTTGCGTTTGGCGGATTTCTCCGCTTCTTTGGCTTCCACGTCAGCTGCACGTTTGTCCGCTTGCGCATCCAATATCAGGTACGCAATCATTTTCGGCGTGTGCGTGCGTTTTACTTTCACCCCTAACTCTTCAGCTGCGGCTCTTAACTCTTCGAGCGTCATGCGCTCAAGTCTTTGCATGTCGTATTGCATATCTTTCAAGTATTTGTCGGAAAAATATGAGGGAATCCTCATTTCGCCCGCAAAAGTACAACAAATTTTGCATATACGCAAATTTATTTGCAATTTTGTGCTGTTTTTCTTAAAAATATTTGTATATGTTGCCGAAAATGTTGTTATTTTGTGGAGTAAAAGGCAAAAAATCGAGTTCCGCGAAATGTCTTTACTGACAATTTAACAATTTGACATTTTATGATTGAATGTAAAAAACTTGCTTCCGTCTTTTTTTTTACTAATTTATTTGCATATATGCAAAAAAAGCAGTACCTTTGCCGCGAAATTGATAAAAACGGGCTGAAATAGCAGAAATACAAATAAAACAATACAAAAATCAAACTATTTATGTGGTTAAAGGATTCATCTATCGGCCGTAAGTTCATTATGAGCATTACGGGCTTGTTTCTTGTTCTTTTCCTGCTGTTCCATGGTTCGATGAACCTCTGTCTGGTCATCGATGACATCTTTGGGACAACAGCGTACAACTGGATTTGCGCGATGCTTGGCGCCAACTGGTATGCCATTATCGGCACACTGATTCTCGCGCTCGGCGTAGTGGTGCATTTCTCCTATGCGATTTATCTTACCATCCAGAACCGTGCGGCACGCGGCAAAGACCGTTACGCCATCGAAGCACGGCAGGAAGGTGTTGACTGGGAGTCTAAAAACATGCTTGTGCTGGGAATTATCGTTCTCGGTTTCCTCTGTCTGCACCTGTTCAATTTCTGGTACAAGATGCAATGGGCTGAGCTCACCGGCATCGAGACTTCCATGTTCGACCCGCAGGACGGTTCCGCTATTGTTAAAGGCCTGTTCACGGATGGCTGGTGCGGTATCATCTACTGCCTGCTCTACATCATCTGGCTCGTTGCACTCTGGTTCCACCTCAATCACGGTATCTGGTCTGCTCTCCAGACTCTCGGATGGAGCAACCTCATCTGGCTCAAACGCATTCGCGTCATCGGTACCATTTTTGCGACTCTCGCAGTCGGTCTGTTTATGATTGTAGTGCTCTACTTCTTGGGTGTCAATATTGGCATGATGATAGGATAATTTGAAGATTTGAACATTAGAAAATTTGAAGATTATGGCAAAAGAAGATATTAAGAAAGCGGTAGAAAAAGCCGCAGAGAAAGCACAGGAACTGGCTGGCAAGGCCGTTGAGATGATGGCGGAAAAAGCAGCGGAGGCCGTAGAGGAATTGAGCGCCCGCGCAGAGAAGGCTGTTGAGCGTCCCGAAGTAAAGGCTGCTGCAGAAGCAGTTGTTGAGGCAGTCAAGGCTGCCGGCAAAGCAACAGTTGCCGCTACAGAAGAAATGGCAAAACCATCCGCCAAGGCTGCCAAAATCATTACGCCGGAAATGGCGAAGATTCCCGCAGGTCCGCTGGAAAAGAAATGGACAAACTACAAAGACCATCAGAAACTGGTTAACCCCGCCAACAAACGTCGTCTGGACGTGATTGTTGTCGGAACAGGTCTGGCCGGAGCTTCGGCTGCCGCTACATTGGCGGAACTCGGATTCAACGTATTGAACTTCTGCATTCAGGACAGCCCGCGCCGTGCGCACTCAATCGCTGCTCAAGGCGGTATCAATGCTGCGAAGAACTACCAGAACGACGGTGACTCCATCTATCGTCTCTATTACGATACAATCAAGGGTGGTGACTACCGCGCCCGCGAAGCGAACGTGTATCGTTTGGCGGAAGTATCGAACAATATCATCGACCAATGTGTGGCACAAGGCGTTCCATTCGCACGCGAATACGGCGGTCTGCTTGACAACCGTTCGTTCGGTGGTGCACAGGTAAGCCGTACGTTCTACGCAAAAGGTCAGACCGGACAACAGCTGCTGCTCGGCGCATATTCTGCATTGAGCCGTCAGATCGGTAAGGGCAAAGTGAAAATGTTCAACCGTCACGAGATGCTGGATATTGTTATGATTAAGGACGAGAACGGCGAAGAGCGCGCACGCGGTATCATCGCACGCAACCTCGTTACCGGTCGTATCGAGCGTTTCTTCGGACACGCGGTTGTTATCGCTTCCGGCGGTTACGGAAACACGTTCTTCCTGTCAACGAACGCCATGGCAAGTAATGGTTCGGCTGCGATGCAGATGTACCGTCACGGTGCTTATTTTGCAAATCCGTGCTACGCACAGATTCACCCGACCTGTATTCCGAAACATGGTGACTTCCAGTCCAAACTGACGCTGATGTCGGAATCGCTCCGTAACGACGGACGTATCTGGGTGCCGAAGAAACTGGAGGACGCAAAGAAACTGCAAGCCGGCGAAATCAAAGGCCGCGATATTCCTGAAGAAGACCGCGATTACTACTTGGAGCGTCGTTATCCGGCATTCGGTAACCTTGTTCCGCGTGACGTGGCTTCACGTGCCGCCAAAGAGCGTTGCGACAAAGGCTACGGCGTGAACAACACCGGTCTGGCTGTATTCCTGGATTTCAGTGATGCTATTCAGCGTCTTGGCAAGGATGTGGTTGCACAAAAATACGGCAACCTGTTCCAGATGTACGAAAAGATCGTTGATGAGAACCCGTACGAGAACCCGATGATGATCTTCCCGGCTATCCACTATACAATGGGTGGTATCTGGGTGGATTACGAACTGCAGACAAGCGTGAAGGGTCTGTTCTGTATCGGTGAGGCAAACTTCTCCGACCACGGCGCAAACCGCTTGGGCGCATCGGCATTGATGCAAGGTCTTGCAGACGGATACTTCGTACTGCCTTATACGATTCAGAACTATCTCAGCGACCAAATCGGCGTTCCGCGTATGAGTACCGACCTGCCGGAGTTTGCTGCGGCAGAAAAGGGCGTACAGGAGAAGATTGACCGCCTGATGAAGATTCAGGGCAAACGCTCTGTTGACAGCATCCATAAGGAACTCGGTCTTATCATGTGGGACTTCGTGGGTATGGGCAGAACAGCCGAAAGCCTGAAGACCGCCATCAAGAAGATTGATGAGATTAAGAAGGAGTTCTGGAGCAATGTATATATTCCGGGCGAAGCAGGTGCGTTGAATAACGAACTGGAGAAAGCCCTCCGCTTGGCAGACTTCATCGAAATCGGCAAATTGATGGCGATTGACGCGTTGAACCGCGAAGAGAGTTGCGGCGGTCACTTCCGTGAGGAATATCAGACTGAAGAAGGCGAAGCGCTCCGTCAGGATGACAAGTTCAGCTATGTCGCCTGCTGGCATTATTTGGGCGAGGACAAAGAGCCCGAACTTATCAAGGAGCCGCTTGACTACGAGTTTACTGAGAGAAAGACCAGAAACTACAAGGCGTAAAATCGTAAATCGTAAATGTCTAAATCGTAAATAAGTTTATGGATAGTTATATTAATATCAAGGTTCGCGTTTGGAGACAGGCGGGACCAAAAGCACAAGGTCATTTTGAGACCTATGAACTCAATCATATCTTCCAAGGCGCTTCGTTCCTTGAGATGATTGATATTCTGAACGAACAACTGATAGCGGAGCACAAAGACCCGATTGCTTTCGACCACGACTGCCGTGAGGGTATCTGCGGAATGTGCTCGATGTACGTGAACGGACATCCGCACGGGCCGGACAGCGCGATTACGACCTGCCAGTTGCACATGCGTAAGTTCCATGACGGCGAGACTATCACCGTGGAACCGTGGCGCAGTCGTGCGTTCCCTGTAATCAAAGACTTGATGGTTGACCGTCAGGCATACGACAAGATTATGCAGGCAGGCGGCTTTGTAAGTGTGAATACCGGCGGCGTACCCGATGCCAATGCGATTGCTATTCCGAAACCTGTAGCAGACGAAGCGATGGATGCTGCGTCCTGTATCGGTTGTGGCGCATGTGCTGCAGATTGCAAGAACGGTAGTGCCATGCTCTTCGTGGCAGTAAAGGATTCGCAACTGGCTCTTCTGCCGCAAGGCAAGATAGAGGCTGCTACGCGTGCAAAGAACATGCTTGCCAAGATGGACGAACTGGGATTCGGTAACTGCACGAACACCGGCGCTTGCGCCGCAGAGTGCCCGAAACAGGTTTCGCTGGCAAATATCGCCCGTCTGAACCGCGAGTTTATTTGTGCAAAGTTTAAAGACTAACACCTTATTATATTATTTATATGAAAACGTATAGTGATTACCGTGCTGCGGCACGTGAGACGTTGGACGGACGCTGGAACGAAGTGGCTGTAATGGCATTCATCGTGATTATTTTAGCCGTTCTGCTTGATGTTGTTCCTTCGTTATGCATGGACCCGACCAATTCATGGGCATTGGGATTGAGCGGTATGAGTACTGTTATCGCCGTGTTGCTCATCGGTCCGTTGGAATATGCGATGTACAATGTGCTGCTGTCGATGAAACGCGACACGTTGGAAGACACGCCTCTTGCAAGTATGGTTCAGATGTTTACCAAAGACTGGAACAGATATGTGGTGGCGATGGTTCTGATAACGATTATTGTGTTTATTGCCGCTTTGTTCACATTGGGTATATTGGGTATTATTCTTGCGTACGCGTATAAGATGGTTCCGTATCTGCTTCGTGATTATCCGGAACTGAGTGCCAAAGAAGCGATGAAGATGAGCCGTGAGATGATGAAAGGTTATAAATGGGACTTGTTCGTCCTTGACCTTACGTTCATCGGATGGTTTTTCCTGTCGATTTTGACATTCGGAATCGGCTTCTTCTGGTTGACCCCTTATATATGTGCTGCAGAGGCTCATTTCTATGACGATTTGAAAGCCGAAGTGATAGAAGAGGAATAAACCGTTTGTGAGGTGATTTTGTGGTTTTCGGGGGTGGAAAATGTATTTTCTATGCCCGAAAATCACTTTTTTTGCAAAAAAACGCAAAAATATTTTGGTAGTTCAAAAAAAAGCAGTACCTTTGCACGCTTTTTGAAAAAGCAGGGTCCATTAGCTCAACTGAATAGAGTACCACACTACGGATGTGGGGGTTGCAGGTTTGAATCCTGCATGGATCACATACTAAACGGAAAACGCGTCTGAAAGTTCACTTTCAAGCGCGTTCTTTTTATCTTCTTTTTTTGCTCCCTTTTACAAAAATTCCGCAAATAAATTTGCATATATTCAAAAAAAGTAGTAACTTTGCCAAAAATTATCGATTATGTACTATAAAAACGCAATTGAACCTGATTTAACACAGTTGATGTGTGTGCCGTATGAAACAGCACCGTATAGTGTTAGATATTATTGTGATTCTTCTTTGGGCTGTATCATAAATAGTGGAGAATATGCTTTTGCTATATATTGTTTGGTAGGAGAAACACCCACACCATTGGGATATTGTAAAATTGACACTTTGAATATTACCAATTCCAAGTATATAAATGCACTATTTACAAATACAGCAATTTATAGAGAGGAAGGTATAAACATGGAGGTGTTTGAACGCATAAGGAAACAAGTATGTGCTCACATTTCCCAATGGAGATTTGATGAGGCATTAAGAGACGCTACTGTACTTAAACGTATTTTTTCTCCCATAATGTCGTTTTTAAGAGTTCTTGGGCAATATGAAATGATTTGGTACGATGGTGCAGAAGATATTATTCACTACCCAGTACAAGATATTGATTTTTACGAGATGTATCCATCCGCGTCTAACTATTTTGCGATGGCGTTTGCTAATCTGTAACAAAAAAAAGTGAGTATTTCTACCCACTTTTCAATTTATTTAGTGCTAACTCCTATATAATTCCCTATTGTTAGCCGTTTGAAAGAAAAAGCCTATGTGCGCGAATATGACGGTTCTCTTAAGTCGCTGATACACAGGGATTATTCAAAATCAGAAACGCCAAAAACGGGCAGTGTCCGAAATCCGGACAGTTTTTCACCTTCCGGCAAGGATTGAGTACTGTTTTCATGGCATATAATGTCCGAAAACTGAACAGTAATGAACGAAAATCAAATATGATTGTCCAAAATCCGTTCATTATTGTCCGAAATCTGTGCATAAATAAATAAATAAAAAAATAGATAATTCTGGACTTACAGAAGGGACTTGACATTTGTAAAAGAAAAAAATAATTTTCTTTATTTGATTTTTGATTTTTTTCAGTTGATGTAGTTGGAACCACCATTATTAATTACTACCTAATTCCGTTGGGGAAAGACTTTTTCAAAAATAACACTATCGGGAGGCAATGGGGCTTGAGTTAGGGTTTTCTCGGGACATGGTCCCGTAATGACCTCGTCGGAAGTGGCTTGCTGCGAGTCCTAGCCGAGACGCAACCGACATGCCATTGAGTTGCCTGGTGGTATCTATTTTGGCAATCCCTCTTTGAGGAAATGTATAAGACCCATATGGAAAATTCCATGGTCATCAATCCATGGAGCGATGTCATCGCCGACAATGACAATCTTTCGAAAACTATCGTCTATGCGTTTGAGTGAGTTCAATTCCTGTTCGCGTTTGGATTCATCATCCATCCGATATGCCGACTGAATATAGAACTTTTCCTGCCCATTGGTAGCAATAAAATCAACTTTATACTGAACTTTCTGTTGCTTTCCATCCTTCATCTCTCGCACTTCAACTACGCCAACATCTACTAAATAGCCGAAAATCCGCAAATGGTTATACACGATATTCTCCATGATATGAGTCAACTCCTGTTGGCGGAAGTTCAACCTCGCATTACGTAAACCAAGATCAACGGAATAATACTTCTTGATGGACTCAAAATACCGTTTCCCTTTGATATCATACCGCTTTGCTGATTCGAACAAGAAAGCGTCTTCCAGATAGCTAATATACTTATCTACGGTCTCTCGATCTGCTTTCATTTGTTTTACAGATTGAATAGTATTTGCCAACTTAGTAGGATTATTCAGCGAACCCACTGAAGAACACAGCGCATCTGCCAGATTTTCCAATAATTCGGTATTCCGAATATTATGCCGCTCTATGACATCTGCCAGATAGGTTTTCTTCCATAAACGCTGCAAATATTTGACATATGCAAATATTTACCCGTATTTTTGTACTAATTTGCACAAAATTGCGATTAGATAAGTATTTTATCCGTATTTTTGTACTAATTTGCACTAAAATGCGGATTAAGCCAGGCAAGTCTTCGATTTTCATTCAGCATACGTTAGGCATCTCTTAAGCTTGTCTTGGATAAGTCGCCAACGTCAGGCTATCGTCAGGGTAACCGCAGGGTGTTTGGAAATGCGTTTTTGGCGGAATTTTTGTACTTTTTTTATTTTTACTTGCACAAATAAAAAAAAAGTAGTAACTTTGCGCGTTTTTTGGTTACAGCACATGTATTAATCTTTATATACAATGAAAACACAAGTGATTATGCAGCAGTTGGCTGCAAAGCATCCGGGCGAGGCGGAATACCTCCAGGCCGTGGAAGAAGTACTGAACTCGATTGAAGAGGTGTATAACCAACACCCCGAGTTTGAGGCGGCAAAGATTGTAGAACGAATGGTTGAGCCCGACCGCATCTTCTCCTTCCGCGTAACGTGGGTCGATGACAGAGGCAACGTGCAAACCAATCTCGGTTACCGCGTGCAATTCAACAGTGCAATCGGTCCGTACAAAGGCGGTCTGCGTTTCCACAGGGCGGTTAATCCGTCCATGCTGAAGTTCCTCGGCTTTGAGCAGACGTTCAAGAATGCCCTGACGACCTTGCCGATGGGTGGTGCGAAAGGCGGCAGCGACTTTGACCCGGTCGGCAAAAGTGACGCGGAGATTATGCGTTTCTGTCAGGCGTTTATGCTGGAGTTGTGGCGTTGCATCGGTCCCGACCAGGATATACCGGCAGGCGATGTAGGTGTAGGCGGCCGTGAGATTGGTTTCCTGAACGGCATGTATCAGAAGCTGGCACGCGAATATCATACCGGCGTTCTGACGGGCAAAGGCATGACTTGGGGCGGTTCGATTCTGCGTCCGGAAGCAACAGGTTACGGTGCATTGTACTTCACGCAGCACCTGCTCAAGAAAGCCGGACACGATATAAAAGGCAAGAAAGTCGCTGTTTCCGGATTCGGCAACGTGGCATGGGGTGCCTGCAAGAAAGCAACCGAATTAGGGGCAAAGGTGATTGCCATCTCGGGACCTGACGGCGTTTGCGCCATTCCTGACGGCATCACACAAGAGATGATTGATTATATGCTCGTTATGCGGTCGTCCAACCGCAACAAAGTACAGGATATGGCGGACAAGTTCCCCGAAAAGGCACATTTTACGGCTGACAGGAAAGCATGGTCTATCCCTTGCGACATCGCGCTGCCGTGTGCGTTCCAGAACGAGTTGAGTGAGGACGATGCCAAGGAGTTGAAGAAGAACGGCTGCTGGTGCTGCTGCGAGGTAAGTAACATGGGCTGCCAGCCGGGTGCGATCAGTTTCTTCCAGAACAACGGCGTACTCTTTGCCCCGGGCAAGGCGGTGAATGCCGGCGGTGTGGCAACAAGCGGACTGGAAATGACGCAGAATGCCCAGCACCTGAACTGGAAAGCGGAAGAGGTGGATGACCGTCTGCATCATATCATGGAGTCGATTCACGCGCAATGTGTACAGTTCGGCACACGTCCTGACGGCAGTGTGGACTATGTGAAGGGCGCGAACATCGCCGGATTCATGAAAGTGGCACAGGCAATGCTGGAGCAAGGAACGATTTAATTGACAATTGATAATTGACAATTGACATTTTTAATTGATAATTGATAATTGACAATTGATATTTATGTATCAGGAGTTTCAGAAACATTTACAGCAGACCTTGCAGGAAATCAAGGACGCTGGATTATATAAGAACGAACGCGTGATTGTGACACCGCAATCGTCCGGCATCAAGGTTGAAGGCGGACAGGAAGTGATTAACTTCTGCGCAAACAACTACCTCGGTCTGGCGGACAACAAGGAACTTATTCAAGCCGCCAAGGACCGCATGGACAGCCGCGGTTATGGCATGGCTTCGGTACGCTTCATCTGCGGTACGCAAGATACGCACAAACAATTGGAGAAGGCTATATCGGACTTCTTCGGCACGGAAGACACCATCCTTTATGCGGCATGTTTTGATGCCAACGGCGGATTGTTCGAGCCGTTGCTGACAGAGCAGGACGCGATTATTTCGGACGCGCTCAACCACGCATCGATTATTGACGGCGTGCGGCTCTGCAAAGCGGTGCGCTACCGCTACAAGAACGGCGATGTGGCAGACTTGGAGGAACAACTGAAAGCGGCACAAGCCCAGCGTTTCCGCATCATCGCCACCGATGGTGTGTTCTCAATGGATGGCAATGTGTGTCCGTTGGATAAGATATACGAGCTTGCACAGCGATACAACGCGATGGTGATGGTGGATGAAAGTCACTCGGCAGGCGTGGTCGGCAAGACGGGACACGGCGTGACCGAGTTGTACAATATGCGCGGAAAGATTGAGATTATCACCGGCACGCTCGGCAAGGCATTCGGCGGTTCGGTAGGCGGATTCACAACGGGTAAGAAGGAGATTATCGACCTCTTGCGCCAACGCAGCCGTCCGTACTTGTTCTCGAACTCTATTCCGCCGATGATTGCAGCAGCAGGGTTGAAAACGCTTGAACTGCTGACACGTGACAATACCTTGCAGGACAGGCTGCATGCGAACACGGAGTACTTTTTGACGCGCATGAAAGCGGCCGGCTTTGATATCAAGCCGACACAGTCGGCCATATGTGCGGTGATGCTGTACGATGCACGTCTGTCGCAGGAGTTTGCTGCGGCGTTGCAGGAGGAAGGCATCTATGTGACAGGATTCTATTATCCGGTGGTGCCGCAAGGTCAGGCACGAATCCGTGTGCAACTCAGCGCCGCACATACACCTGAACAGCTGGATAAAGGTATTGCAGCGTTTGTGAAAGTAGGAAAACAAATGGGAGTAATCAAATGAAAGCATTAGTTAAGCGATATCCCGATTACGGCATTTGGATGGAAGATGTGCCTATGCCGGTAGTGGGGGTAAACGACGTGCTCATCAAGGTCAAGAAAGCTGCTATCTGCGGCACAGACCTGCATATGTACAAGTGGGACGAGTGGTCACAAAGCCATTGCAAACCGCCCTATATCATGGGGCATGAGTTTGTGGGCGAAGTGGTTGAGATAGGTTCCGGTGTACGGAGTATCTTCGTTGGCGACCGTGTGACGGCGGAAGGACATATTGTCTGCGGTCATTGCCGCAACTGCCGCCGTGGCATGGGACACGTGTGCGAGAACACGATTTCCGTCGGAATCATGGGCAAGGACGGCTGTTTTGCAGAGTATGTAACGATTCCTGAGTCTAATGTGGTGAAACTCAATCCTGCTATCCCCGATGACTTTGCCGCTATCATGGACCCGTTTGGCAATGCTACGCACACGGCACTCGCTTTCCCGCTGTTGGGTGAGGATGTGCTGATTACGGGAGCAGGTCTCATCGGCACGATGGCGGCAGGCATTTGCCGTTATGCAGGTGCCAAGCATATTGTGGTGACGGATATAAACCCGATGCGCTTGGAGATTGCCCGTAAGATGGGGGCGACCATGACGGTTGACGAGTCCAAAGGCGAAACAATTGAAATGGCGATGCAGAAACTCGGTATTCACGGCTTTGATGTGGGCTTGGAGATGTCGGGAGCGCCGTCTGCCTTCAGCGAAATGATTGAACATATGTACAAAGGGGCAAACATAGCCCAGCTCGGCATACTGCCGTCGGACACGAAAGTGAACTGGTCGGATGTGATATTCAACGCCCTGACGATTAAGGGTATTACCGGCCGCCGGATGTGGGAGACGTGGTATCAGATGGAGCAGATGATTCTTGGCGGTCTGGACCTCTCACCGGTTATTACGCACCGCTTCAAGTTTGAGGATTACCAGCAAGGATTCAACGTCATGGTGAGCGGTAAATGCGGCAAAGTACTGCTCGAGTGGTAAGTGTGGCACGAAAGTTGATAACTAACAATTGATAGTTAATAATTATAAAAATTTATGTCTATGAGAAAACAAACATTTTTAGGCGTTTTGTTGGCAGTGATACTGCCGTTGACGGCTTCCGCAGCAGGTTTGACGCGTGAAGGGCTGTCAGAGTATAAATTGGCTAACGGTCTTACCGTTATGTTGTGGGAGGACCATGACCAGCCCGATGTGGAAGGTTATATCGTTGTTCGTGCAGGTGCTGTGGATGAGCCCGCTGAATATACGGGTCTGGCGCACTATTTGGAGCACATGATGTTCAAAGGCACGCAACGGATTGGCGCGCTCGATTGGGAAAAAGAGAAACCGATGTACGATTCGATTATCGCGCTCTATGACCAGTATAGCGAGGCAACCGACCCGAAGGTTCGTGAGGAAATAGCTACCCAAATCAACGAAGTATCCATGCGCGAAGCGCAAGTTTCTTCCACCGAGGATTTCTTCAACATGTTGGATCTCATCGGTGCTGAAGGAGTGAACGCTTATACGTCGTATGACGTAACGTGCTATCACAACACCTTCCCCGCAGCAGAGATGTATCGTTGGCTGACCATCTTCTCGGACCGTCTGATTAACCCCGTATTCCGTACTTTCCAAGCGGAGCTGGAGAATGTGTTTGAGGAGTATAACATGTACGCCAATGAGCCGAGTTCGCAAGTATCGAAGCAGTTGTTTGAGGATATCTACAAAGGCTGCCCTTACGAGCGTGACGTTATCGGTGTGCCGGAACACCTGAAGAACCCGCGTTTGTCGAAACTCATTGAGTTCTACAACACATGGTATGTTGCCAATAATATGGCGTTGGTTATTGTGGGAGATTTCGATACGGAGACTGCCAAGCCGATGATTGAGAAGACTTTCTCGCGTCTTGAGGCTAAGGAGTTGCCGGTTCGTCCGACTTATCCGGCTGTATCGTTTGCCGGCAATCCTTCCAAGCACTATAAACTGGGTTACAACCCGCAAGAGGCTTGGGTATTCCAAGGCGTGAAAGAGGGTGACCCTGATCAAGATGCATTGGATTTTGTATTGGCGTTGCTGTATAACGGTCAAACCGGTTTGTTGGATAAAATCAATACGAAAGGTGATGTGCAGTTTGCGGGAGCTTTCAACGACGCACGTCGTAATGACGGACGTATTATCATCGAGGCTGTACCTTACTACGATGCTAACCAACAGTTGTTTGAAGATAGCAAAACAACGAAAGCCATCATTATGCGCGAGGTGGACAAACTTAAAGCTGGTGACATTCCTGACGAGTTGATAGCGAACGTTAAACGAATGTACGCACAAGCAGAGAAGATAGCAGTTGAGTCTCCGTCTGCCAAGATGAATCGTCTGGTGGATGCTTTCATGTATGGCAAGCCGATTGACGATATCTTTACGGAGAATGAACGTATTCAGGCTCTTACGAAAGAGGAGATTGTACGCGTGGCAAAGAAGTTCTTCGATGCACCGTATATGACATTGTCGTTTGACGAGAACACCGCCGGTATGAAATCCAAGACATTGCCGAAACCGAATATCAAACCGCTTGATCCGGTGAAGGACGCTCATACGGCTTATGCCGCCGAGTTCCAGAAACTGCCGAAAGGCGAACTCAAGCAGACGTTCAATAATTTCAATGACGTAAAGGTGTCGAAGTTGGACGAGAATATTACGTTGCGCTATACGGCCAACAATAAGAATGATGTATTTACGCTGACACTTCGTTACGGGGTGGGCGAGCACGAAATGCCCATGCTGCCTTACGTGGCTGAATTGATGGACGATGCCGGAATTGCGGGCAGTCCCGCTACGGAAGGTAAGGACTTCAAGCAGCAAATGGCGGAACTGGGTGCTGCCATCTCCTATAACTGTGATGATTCTTACTTCTATATCTCCATCTCCGGTGAAGATGAGAATATGCAGAAGATTATGAATCTTGCCAAACGTCAACTGTTGATGCCGTATCTGGAGAAGAAGCAATTGGATAATGTGAAAGGTTCGGAGTTCTTCAACCGTCTCAGCCGCCAGAAACGTACAGCTGTGTTGAAATCTGCGTTGATGCAGTATGCAATGTACGGAAAGAAGTCGGCGTACTTGGATGAAGTTCCGTTTGCGGATATCTGGAATCTTGATTTGCCGAAAATTCATACGCTCTTGGCTGAGGCTCGTACCTATGCGCTTGACGTGTTTTATTGCGGTACGCTTCCGCAAGACCAATTGGTGGCAGAGCTGCCGCTTACTGAAGGTATGAGACCGTCCAAGTCGCCGTATGTACAAGACCGTCAGAGCTATGACAAGCCGACTATTCTGTTCTTGCCGAATAGTGATGTACAACAGGCTGATTTGTACTTCTACATCAACGGTCGTCCATACGATATCGCTTCGGATGTCAACTCGGATGCCTTCAACCAGTATATGTCCGGCGGTTTCACGGGCGTGGTTATGAACGAAATTCGTGTTAAACGTTCGATGGCTTATACGGCTTACGGCTATGATGCAACGCCGGTACTTCCGGGTAAGGATTGTTACTTCATCGGTTATGTAGGTACGCAGAGTGACAAGGTGGCTGACGCCATCAGTGTCTATATGGATATCCTGAACGATATGCCGAAGGATTCTACGAACATTGAGGCGCTGCGCTCCGCGTTGCGTCAGGCAGCACAAACGGCTAAACCGTCTATGCGCGGCAAGGCATCGACCTTTGAACACTGGCAGCGTCTGGGGTACAAAGATGACCCCGCCAAGGTAAATGCCGCCAAGATAAATGCGATTACCTTCAACGATATTGAGAAGTTCTATGAGGAGAATGTGAAGGACAAACCTGTGACGATTATCCTTATGGGTGACCCGAAGAAGATTGACCTGAAGGCTATCCAGACGAAGGTTGGTTGCAAGGTGACCAAGCTGTCGGCAGGCAAACTCTTCAACTCTGTAGACGAACTCTACGACGCCGTCATGTAATGCACAGAGCCGGATTTGTCAATATTGTAGGCAACCCGAATGTCGGTAAATCGACATTGATGAATGCGTTGGTTGGTGAGCGCCTTTCGATTATTACGTCGAAGGCGCAAACCACCCGCCATCGCATTATGGGAATCGTCAACGGGGATGATTTCCAGATTGTCTATTCCGACACTCCTGGCGTGCTCAAACCCAATTACAAACTGCAGGAGCAGATGCTGGAGTTTTCACGCTCTGCCCTTGTGGACGCCGATGTACTGCTTTATGTGACTGACGTGCAGGACACACCCGACAAAAACGCCGATTTCCTCGAGAAAGTCAAAAGAATAGCTAACAGTTCGAAGAATGGTCTGACAGCGCAGCGGTCCGACAGCGCAGCGGTCCAACAGCAGGCTTCGCCTGCGGTATTTCTTGTTATCAATAAGATAGACCTCACGACGCAGGAAACGCTTGAAAGGCTTGTCGAGTATTGGCACAAGCAATTGCCGAAGGCGCAGGTATTTCCGATTTCGGCACAGGAGCGTTTCGGGGTGGAGCAACTCTTCGAGGCTATCAAGGCCGCTTTGCCCGAAAGCCCGCCGTTCTTTGACAAGGACCAACTGACCGACAAGCCGGCACGTTTCTTTGTCGATGAGATTATCCGTGAAAAGATTCTGCTCAATTACGACAAGGAAATCCCATACTCTGTGGAGGTCGAATTGGAGGCTTTCCATGAAGAGGAGAAACTGATTCGAATATCCGCCATTATCTTCGTGGAGCGCGATTCACAGAAAGGCATTATTATCGGCAAGGCCGGTTCTGCCCTTAAACGGGTCGGTTCGCAGGCAAGACGCGATATCGAAGCCTTCTTCGGTAAGCTGGTTTTCCTGCAGTTGTTCGTCAAGGTGGATAAGGACTGGCGTTCGTCTCAATCCCGCTTGCGCCACTACGGATATGACCTGAACTAACAACGCAAATTACGTCATATGACAAAAAAATACCATATTAATCCTGAAACCCTCGCCATGGAGCGGGTGGAGCAAGGTTTCCTTTATTGGCTGCGTCGAAGCGGCTGGTATGTCTTTGGCGGTATATGTCTGGGCGTACTGTTCTTCTTCTTGTTCTTTCTGTTCTTCCCTTCGCCGAAGGAGAAACAGCTCATGCAGCAGAAGCAGAACCTTGAGGCGGAGTTACAGGTGCTGAACAGTCAGGTGGACCAGATGCAGGTCGTGTTGGCGGATTTGGCGCAGCGCGACGATAATCTTTACCGTGTGCTTTTTGGTGCGGAGCCTATCCCGTTGGCAGTTCGTTTGGGCGCTTCCCGTAAGATTGCCTATTATGACGAGTTGGCGAAAATGACCAACTCCCAACTCACGGCTGACTTGGCGCTAAAGGTTGATTTGCTCGAGAAAGGCTTGTATATTCAGGCTAAGTCATATGATGACCTTGTCGAAATGGCGAAAACGCAGGAAATCCGTATGGAGAACATCCCTGCTATACAGCCGGTTATGAACAAGGACCTCACGCGTGTTGCCAGCGGTTACGGTGTTCGTATTGACCCCGTTTATCATGTCCGCCGAATGCACACCGGCATGGACTTTACGGCTCCTATAGGCACCGATATCTATGCCACTGGTAACGGTACTGTTACCTTTGTCGGTTGGAAGCAGGGTTATGGAAACACCGTGGTAATTGATCACGGCTTTGGCTATTCGACCCTTTATGCCCACTTGTACAAGTCGCTTGTTCGTGTCGGCCATAAAGTGAAGCGTGGTGACGTGATTGCCCTCGTCGGCAATTCCGGTAAGTCCACGGGACCGCACTTGCACTATGAGGTACGCCTGCAGAATCATCCGATTGACCCGCGGAACTTCTATTTCTACGACCTGTCACCGGAAGACTACGATCGTATGATTCAATTGTCCAATAACTTTGGAGAAATGTTGGATTAACCGATCCGGCTGACTTTCATCAACTCATTCTCGTCGAGGATTTTTATCTTTCGGCCGTCAACGCTCACAATGCCTTCTTGAGCGAACTGGCTTAATGTGCGGATGGCATTGCTTGTCGTCATGTTACTCATGCTGGCAAGGTCGTCACGGCTCATGTACATCGAAATCGTGGCGCCGTCTTCATCTGTCCCGTAGTTGTGCCTGAGCGTCAATAATGCTTCCGCCAAACGGCCACGGATGTGCTTTTGTGTCAGATTGACCGTTTTTGCTTCTTGTGTACCGAGGTCGCCTGCCATACGTTGCATGACGAGAAAACAGAACTGGTTGTTATTCTTCAGCAGGTCTATGAAACACTCCTTGTTTACCTGATAGACCGTGCATTGCTCAATCGCTTCCGCCGAGGAGTTATAGCCGCCGCCGCCAACCACTGCGCGGTACGAAAAAAAATCGAACGGCTTAAGCAAACGGATAATTTGCTGTCGCTGTCCGACTCCTTCTTTGTAAATCTTTATTTTACCGCTAACCAGCATCATCATATGTGTCGGCGTCGCACCTTCATGGTGTATCATATCACCTTTGCGGTAGTGACGAACTTCTACTTGGGACATTACTGACGATTTCTGGTCTTCGTCAAGTACGTCCCATATCGCATTTAGTTCCCAAAGATTTGCCAATGGAGCGGAAAGCGAGGCTCCGCGTTTACGATTTTCCTTCATAACAAACTAATTCCGCTGCAAAGGTACAACTTTATTTTTAATTATGCAAATTTTTTAAGAAAAAAGTCGTTTTTGAAATCCAAAACCCCTTTTTCAACGGTAAAAAATGGGGCATCTCGCTCCATTTATCAATTGTAACACTATCTTTTCAGTAACGTCACAGTAACGTCACAGTAACGTCACAGGAGCGTGTCATGAAGTATAGGTATGCGCCGTCGTCGTATGCTGCAACTGCTTCGTCGAGGCTCAAACTACGTAAACAGCATAAAATTTTGACTAAAACCTTGCATATTCAAAATAAATGTTGTACCTTTGCAGGCTGAAATGATAAAATAGCAAGTACCATGAAACAGACTCGAGTATTCAATGTAATTTTCCATAGTTTCCTGCTATTTGCTTTGGTGGCTGTAGTAGCCTGCGCCAAGACGGATGCAGAGCCGGAACAGCCCGCGGTTGATGACGGCCGCGGAACGGTTGTTAATGTCGAAGAACTGACACGCCTCACAATCGACGATGTCCGCAAATACACACGTGACTCGGTCAAAGCCGATTTCCTCCATTATGGCGTTGTGTGCTACAGACTGACTTATAACAGCGTCTATGAGGATGAGCCGGTCGCAACAACGGCTTTGGTCTTGTTGCCGGATGATGAGGCTGCATCTCGTCGGTTGTGCGTCTATTTGCACGGCACAAATATCCCTATTGACGCGGCCAGCGCGCAGCAGCATATGCCGTCCAATTTCTTCAAGACCCGTCAAACGAGCGGTGAGGTCGCTGTATGTGCTATCCCGTTGGCTTCAAACGGATTCAGCGTCGTAATGCCTGACTATATCGGTTATGGCGACACGAAAGACAAGGAACATCCGTTTGTCTATTATCCCGAACTCCATTTTGCCAACATTGATGGCCTGCGGGCGTTAACCCGCCAGCTGCAGCTCAACGGCAGGCAGGACGTTTGGATTGGCGGTTACAGTCAAGGCGGTGGAGCGGCACTCAGTTTGCACTATTATATCCAAACCGACTATAACAGCGAGTTTAATGTCGTGAGCAGCAGCTGTCTCTCTGGACCGTATAACTACGTTGGCCAGATTGAAGGTGTCTTGCGAGGCAATGTCACTATTCCTTCTCCCCTGATTTCATGGTCGGCGTACGTGCTGAACCGCTTTGCCGTACATCGTAATCCTGACCAGATATTTTCATTTACGGTAACTGACCAGACTTCTGCCATTATGAATTTCAATGGTGGTATTTGGGATATGTTCCGCCCGTATTTTGTGCAGGGCATACTCAGTGGCGAAGACACCGAATGGATTGCTGCCAGCGAGAAGAACTCGTTCCACAAAGGATGGAAACCAACAGGAAAGGTTTATCTGCACCACGGAACAGCTGACTCCGTAGTGCCGTATTTCAATTCAACCGATGCCTACAACGGCTTGACGGCTGAAGGTGGTGACGTAACCTTGTTCTCGTACGAGGGTAGGGAGCACACGAATGTAACGATACCTTATATTAACAACACATTGGACGTGTGGAATAAGTGAGGAAGATTCTGACCATATTATTGCTGGCATGCACGACCGTTGTCTTGGCGCAGAACCAGATTATGTATGACCAGTACCGCGACTTGTCGTTCTATAATCCGGCTGTAAGCAATCTCAGCGGTGACTACCACCATTATCTGCAGGTCTGGTCTCATGCTGCGATTGAACCTAAGGGTTACGTGCGACGTTATCATTCTGATGTTTATGAGAATGTGGATGTAGGAGCGCGCTATCAAGGCCGTCGGGACGGGCATCTTTTTTCGGCAAGTTATCATTACGACGGTTATTCCTTCTTCCACCAGCATACGGTCGGTTTGAGTTACGGCTATGAGTTCATTATCAGAGATATTCACCGTCTTTCGTTCGGCGGGCGGCTGCAAGTGAACTTCTGCGATATCATGCCTGAAAAACTCAGCGTACAAACCGATTGGCTCAAGAACTTCCAGATGACACCTGACTTTGATTTGGGTATGCAGTACCGCTTGCGCGGATTGAATATCGGTGTGGTAGTGGTGAATATTGCAGGCAACTCGGCGGCAAACAACACGTCACTCATTATGTACGAACGGCGTGGATATTTCAATGTCAGTTATGACTTTGTGCTTGGTAAGGGAAAGCATGTCATGCTGTCGCCGCATTTGCTCATTTATCTCGGACAGCACACCGCCAGTGCCGACTTTGGAGCAAATGTCACCCTGTGGAACTATGCGCACGTAGGATATACTTTCCGAATACTGGAGATGAGACACATCGTGACTGCCGGCTTTGAATACAAGGGATTCACTTTTGATGTCGCTTATGACGGAGCGGCACAAACACGGCAACAAAGGCTGCAGTTGGCGTTAGGATATAAGTTTTAATTATGAATTGATATTATTTATTATATGAAACACATTTACACATTGATTATCGGATTAGCGGCTGTAATGCTGACAGCCTGCCAACCAAAAGAAAAGAAACCGGTTGTCATCCTCTTTGAGAATGATGTACACTGTGCTATCGACGAGTATGCCAAGTTCAGCGCTCTCCGCAACCAAATAAAGCACGAAACACCCTACGTCGCGGTTGTCAGTGCCGGAGACTTTGCACAGGGAGCCGCAATCGGAAGCATTAGCCAGGGCGAGAGCATTATTAAAGTCATGAACGCTGTCGGATATGATGCCACCACAATCGGCAACCACGAGTTCGACTACGGCATCCCGCAACAGCAACACTTGATGAAAGAACTGCATGCGGATGTCGTATGCTGCAACTTCACCACCATAGACGAAGCACAGCTTTACAAACCCTATTGCCTGCGTCAGTTCGGCGAAGTAACCGTTGCTTTTGTCGGCGCAGCAACCCCTTTGACGCTTAGCAGCTCCACCCCGACCTACTTCGAGGATGAAAACGGGAAGTGCATATACTCCTTCCACTCGGACGATACGTTTGAGCTCATCCAGGGTGCTGCAGACAATGCACGCCGGCAGGGAGCAGACTACGTCATTGTGCTGTCGCACCTCGGAGACGACTCCGCACTTGATAATTCTGTCGAACTCATTCAAAACACAACCGGCATTGATGCCGTCTTGGACGGGCATCAGCATCATATAATCAATAGAAAAATCGTTAATGTGACAGGTGATTCCGTCATCCTTGCTTCTACAGGAACACAGTTCCAGCGCTTCGGCAAACTGACCATCGACACTACAGGCGTGATGTCGGTTGAGCTCATCAAGAACACGCCGGACATGGCGAAAGACCCGCGTATAGAGCGCGTCGTGGCAAAGATTGAAGCCGAAATGCAGGAACGAATTGGCAAAGTGGTCGGTCATACAGAGGTTGAACTGACCATGCTCAAAGACGGTGAGCGCGAAGTCCGCCGCGGAGAAACCAACCTGAGCGATTTCTTGACAGATGCCTTCCGCATTGCCAGCGGGGCTGATATTGCCCTCATGAACGGCGGTGGCATTCGTAACCAAATCAATAAAGGGGACATTACTTTCGGTGACGTATATTCCGTCATTCCGTTCAACAACACCGTCCGCAAACTCCAATGCACCGGACAGCAACTGTTGGATGCACTGGAAGTCGGTGTCGCATTGGCACCGGAGGAGAACGGAGACTTCCTCCAAGCCAGCGGACTACGCTACACTTACACTACCAAGATTCCCAGTTCGGTTATGCTGGACCATAATCAGCTCTTTGTCGGCGTTGGTCAGACCAGACGTATTCTGAGCGCGGAGGTGGCGCACAATGGCGAGTGGGTGCCCGTTCATCCGGATTCAACCTACACCATCGGCGGACAAAGCTACATCCTCACCAGCAAAGGGGCTTCCGGCGCGCTGCAATACATGCAGGAAGTCGAATGCGACCATATCGGGGACGTGCAGGCAGTGCTCAATTACTTGAACCAAATCGGTTCGGTTAGTGCAGAGCAATACGGAAAAGCGCAAGACCGTGTGGTTTGTGTAGATTAATGTGTTAAATAAGCTTTTGTTTTACATCCGTTGCCTATGGTAGCGGATGTTTTTTATGGGATTGCCAATTTTGCAACTTCGAAGTAGCAAAATGAAGATTTTTTTGCAATAAAATAGTACTATGTATTGCAAGGTTCTAAAATTTGTAGTACTTTTGCACCGTGAAACGAAAAAAATATTAAAATCAACAATAATAACTTATTAAAAAACAAGATTATGGAACCGAAAAAATTAACAAGAAGCACTAACAAAATGTTGGCAGGCGTATGTGCAGGGCTTGCAGAGTACATGAACGTTGACCCGACTGTAGTGCGCGTGGTTTATGTGGCACTTACAATCTTCTCGGCAGGATTTCCGGGACTGCTTCTGTATTTGATTCTGTTGCTATTGATGCCGAACGACACCAACTCTGAAATTCAAAATCGAGAGTAATTATGGTTGAGAACATCAAATCACAAATGAGAAAGGGGATATTGGAGTACTGTATCCTTTCTGTCATCGACCGCAAGGAAGCCTACACGTCTGACATCCTTGAAGCGCTTAAGTCGGCGGATTTGCTGGTTGTGGAAGGAACACTCTATCCCCTTCTCTCACGGCTGAAAAACAACGGCATTCTGACCTATCGCTGGGAAGAAAGCACCGCCGGACCGCCGCGAAAGTACTTCTGCCTTACGGAAGAAGGCAGACAATTATTGGCGCAACTCAACTGCGAGTGGAACGCCATCAGTCAGTCAATCAATAAGTTGATTGAGATTTGAAAATTTGAATATTTGAATATTTGAAAATTGGAAGATTATGAAAGAGACAAGAACAATCAATTTGAACGGGCTGGTATTTCACATTGATAATGATGCTTACCGGTCGCTAAACGATTATCTGCAAGATATAGAACTTCGCCTGCCCCAAGACGAGCGTGAAGATGTAATGGCGGATGTGGAAGCGCGTGTGTGCGAGTTGCTGCAATCTGCTTTGTTTGCCAAGAACGTGCAGGTGGTGGACATTGAAATGATAAATGCCATCAAGGCGCGAATAGGTGCGCCGTCTGATTTTGGCGAAAACAAACGCCCGCGCATCAAACATCGCCCCCAAAGCGAGAGAAGCGGCTGCGGAAGAGTGCTGAAAATTACGCTTGTCGTGCTCCTTATTCTGCTTGCAGTACAGGTGTTGCTGCCTATTTTGGCAGGCATATTCGCCATCAGTCTGGCAGGATTAGGACTCGGAGTAGGGGCTTTCGGCGTGCTCCCGATGTTCGGAGTGCCGTTCTTTGACGGGAATTGGGGAATGGCGTTGCTGATGACATTGGCTGCATTGGTCATGATTTGTCTGCCGGTGTATGCCATTATTCATTCAGTTGTAACGTACATGCGAACGCGCAAAGGACCGAGCGGACGTTTCTGGCTGATTAGTATCATTTGCTGGATTATCAGCATCGGCTGCTTTGCCATCGTTCTGAAAAAACAGGCTCCGAACTTTGCCGGTTGGCAGCGTATAACCCAGGTTGTCCAGCAATTGGATGACGAAGACGAACCTGCGCAAGACGCCGTATTAATGTTGCCGTATTTCAATGCGATAAATGCCGGTGGAGCAATGGATTTAACCATCAAGCAGGGTGAACAGAACGTGGTTGTTTCGGATTCGGGCAGCCTTGTTATAGAGGTGAAGGACAGCGTGCTGTGTATTACCCGCAAAGAAGGCAGCGAAGGTTTTGTACACGCCGAGATTGCGCTGCCGGAACTGACATTGCTGTCGCTGTCAGGAGCCAGCAAAGCGGAAGTGGAAGGCGCTTTTGAGAAGGTGCAATACGTGATTTCCGGAGCGTCGAAATTAGACGCCGAAGACGCGCCAACCAAAATCGTGCATGTCAACTGCTCGGGCGCCAGCAAAGCAAGTGTATATGCCGAAAAAGAGCTGTGGGCGCAAGCAAACGGAGCCAGTAAAATCAGTTACTCCGGCAAACCGGTTGTCAAACGCAATATGGCTGTCGGAGCAAGCAAAATCCGAAAAGAATGAAACGAGTGCTTTTTATCATAATCTGTCTGTGTGCGGTCGGGCTGGCAAAAGCCGAAACAACCGTAACGGGAAATGTGAAAGAACGTAACGGGAGCGGTGCCGTTCCGTATGCGACGGTGTTGCTGCTGCAAACCGACAGTACATTGGTCACGGGTGCCATCACGGACGAAAAGGGCTGTTACACATTGACTGCGGCGGAAGGAAACTATATCCTGAAAATCAGTTATATCGGTTACAATACGGCTGTCAGGAATGTGAGTGTTACAGGCAAGAAGCAGACCGTTGAGGATGTGTTTCTGACCGAAGAAACGGCAGAATTAGGCGAAGTGGAAGTGCAGGCAAAGCGTCCGCTCGTGGAGCGTCAGGTGGACAAGCTCGTGCTCAATGTATCTCAGTCGGCTTTTGCCATCGGCAACAGCGGGCAGGATATTTTGCGCAAGGCGCCGGGTGTGAACATCGACAAGGACGGCAATGTGACGGTTAACGGAAAGTCCGTGGAAATTTACATTGACGGTCGTCCGTCGTATATGTCGGGCGAACAACTGAAGGGCATGCTGCAAGGTACTGACGGCGCGACAATAGACAAAATAGAGATTATAACCAACCCGTCCTCGAAATATGACGCAGCCGGACAAGGCGGTATCATCAATATTAAGCTCAAGAAGAACAAGTCGCAGGGCTTGAACGGTATGGTGAATGCTTCGTACGGAGGTATGTACTACAAGGATCCTGGCAAGTACTACCAGATGGATTTTGCATCGCTCAATCTCAATTATCGCGGCAAAAAGACCTACACGGCACTTGGTTTGACGCAGGTGTATGCAAGTCAGGGTCAGCGCCTGTATATGGAGTCCGGCGTACCTGTAGCGTCAGGCAATGACACGCTGACACAACGCTCCGAGTCGCAATCAACTTACGGCATAGGTTTTCAGTACTACAACATGCGCTTGAGTAACGACTGGTATATTGATGACGCTAATACATTGGGATTTATCTTGAACGTGCCGATTATGAAGATTGACCTCTATTCGGAACCCGAAAAGAGCCACACGCTCATCACGTTAGCAAATGACACGCTCGAACACCTGTCCAACACGCTTCGTCAGCCGATTTATGCGCCGCAACACACGGCGAACATCAACTATACGCACGTGTTCAACGACTCGTTGAGCCGCGAACTGACGATGAATATCGACTATAACCGCTACAACAACAAAAGCACGAACAATCAGACGAGCGAAGTGATAGTCAACATGTTAGACCCTGTACCGGGGCTGTTAGTCGATACACGGCAGAATGTAGATATCTACTCCGCGAAGCTGGATTTCCAGACAGCGTTCTGGAAGACCGGCATGATTGAATGCGGTGCGAAGTGGGCGATGTCAAACACGTTCAACACGATGACGACGGACTCGATACTGCCGGACTGGCAAAGCCGGACTGTCACGCGTTACGATTACTCGGAGCAGGTGGCGGCAGTGTATATCTCCGCTGCGAAGCAGTTTAATCAGCACTGGAACGCGAAACTCGGTTTGCGCGGCGAATTGACCTACGCACATGGCGAGTATGAGCAAGGAGCAGAGGAGCGCGAAGTGACGCAAAAGCCGTACTTCAACCTCTTCCCGACGGCGTTTATCGGTTACAATCCGAACGACAAATGGTCGTTGTCTGCGAGTTACACGCGACGCATCAAGCGTCCGAGCTACTGGACCCTGAACCCGTTTGTACGCTATATTGACGCGCACTCATATGAGGTGGGTAATCCCGAGATGAAGCCGGAGTTCAACAACCAAGTGGACTTGAACGTCGGTTGGAGCCGTTACATCAGCGTTGCGTTCAACTTTGGACACACGCAGCAGATGTTCTCCGAGAAACTGGAAGTGATGCCTGACGGCGACCGGAAAATGACTTGGGAGAACTTCGGAACCTGCACGACGCACGGTGGTGCACTGTCGTTGACGGAGATACCGATTGTACCGAAACGCAACACGGAAGGCAAGATTGACGGTGCTTGGCTGGCACTGACGGCGAATGCGAATGCGCTGCACTTCATTAACCGCGCAAACGAGGATGACTACGTCCAGCGTTCGTTCTGGGCATCGTTCTACGGCTGTCTGACTGCCTACCTGCCAAAGGATATCCAGATAAGCCTTGACGCCAGTTACGAGACGCCGATGATTACCGGTTACTCCAAGTGGGGAGCAAGTTATGACCTGAATTTCGGTTTCAAGAAGCAGTTTCTGAACAAGACGCTGACACTGTCGCTGAATGTGAACGACATCTTGCGCTCAATGACCTTTGCAGAGCAGAGTTTGGGGCTTGCACAAGGATATTCGAGTTCAATGGAGGTGACGATGCTCGGCTCGCAGCGCGTAAGTATCGGCATTGCTTATATGTTCGGTCAGTTCCAGTACCAGAAATATCGTAAAGTCGGCGAGTCCGACGAGTCCTCCCGTCTTGGCGGCAACTCCGGTTTCGGAGGAAAATGATTTTTTCTCCGGATTTATTTGGTACTTCAAATAATTTTTGCTACCTTTGCAGGCGCAAAGGTAAACGGCTATGTTAATCAGTGAAATAAAACAAATCATCGACGGTCTTGCAACGTTGGACTGCCGCACAGATGAAGACCTTGACATCACATATTTGCTGACGGATTCGCGGAAACTGGCAGACGGTTTGCGGGTAACGGGCGGTGCGCCGGAACGGATACTGTTTTTTGCGATTAAGACGGAAAAGAACGACGGTGCCAAGTACATTGACGAACTATATGAAAACGGGGTGCGGGCGTTTGTGACGGGTGACAGTATTGACGCGTTGCAGGCAATAGCGGCATATCGCAGGAAACCGTGGTGAAAGAGTGGCTGTATCAGTTGCTAAAGGACGACTACGACATCACGCGTTCGCCAAGGTCGTTCAACTCCCAAATAGGCGTGCCGTTGTCCGTATGGCAGTTGCCGGTTGGAAATGAGAAATCGGAACCGAATACCGGAAAGCCGCGATTGGGTATCTTTGAGGCAGGCATATCGCAGCCCGGGGAGATGGAGAAGCTGGAAATGATTATCCGCCCGAATATCGGCGTCGTCACCTATATAGGTCCCGAACATGGCGAGAACTTCCGTTCTGTGGAAGAGAAGCGTGCCGAGAAGATGAAACTGTTTGTGCGCAGTGCCACCGTTATCGAAGACCCGACGCATCAAAACGCACGTACCTGTGCGGCAGTAATGCGGGCTTTGGGTTATGATGAAGAGACGATTAGTCGGCGAATCATGCATCAGACACACGAGACCGTGCTGGAAGTGAAACTCTCCGCCCTTATAGACAACGTACGCTACTTCCGCTCCAAACTCAAACCGGAGACAAAGCTGACATGTATGATTAAGGCATTTGCATACGGGGCAGGCAGCATCGAAGTCGGTCGCGCGTTGCAGGCGTCAGGTCTGGTGGATTACTTTGCAATCGCCGTTGCCGACGAAGGAGCCGAGTTGCGCCGTGCAGGCATTACCTTGCCGATTATCGTCATGGACCCCGAAGCTGCAGCAATGGACATGATTATCGAGAACAACCTCGAACCGAATGTGTATTCTTTCGAGTCTCTGGAAATAGTGCATCGTGCCGCAGAAACAAAAGGGTTGGAAAATTATCCGGTTCACGTTAAGATCGATTCAGGGATGCACCGCCTGGGCTTTTATAAGGAAGATATACCCGCGTTGGCAGAACAACTGAAAGCAACCAAGACCTTGCGAGTAAGTTCTGTATTTTCTCATCTGGCAGGCAGCGACGAAGCCTGTTTAGATGACTTTACGTTGCAGCAGATACAGTATTTTGACGCCTGTGCCGAGGAATTGAAGGCTGCACTCAATTACCCGATAATGAAGCACATTCTCAATTCCGCCGGCATAGAGCGATTCTCGGAATATCAGTTTGACATGTGCCGTTTGGGAATAGGGTTGTACGGCTTCTCGTTTGCCGGGGCTCAACTACGCAATGTGTGTACGCTCAAAACAACTATTCTCAGCGTCAAAACTGTTGCCAAAGGCGAAACCATCGGCTATGGCAGACACACGACGCTCCAAGAAGACCGTCGCATTGCGGTTATTCCGATTGGTTATGCGGACGGCTTTGACAGGCGCTTCTCCAACTATGGAGGTGAAGTGCTTGTGCGCGGCAAACGCTGTCCTGTGGTTGGTAACGTGTGCATGGACCAGGCGATGATAGATGTTACCGGTACAGACGCCCAGGTCGGTGATTATGTGGAGATATTTGGTGACCACATCGGATTGCAGGAACTGGCTGACAAATTAGGAACAATTACCTACGAGATATTAACTTCAGTTTCACGTCGTGTACAACGTATCTATTCATAATCTGACTATCGGTTATGGCACAAAAGTCGTGCAGCAGGACTTGTCGTTTGTGCTTCAGGCAGGCGAAATGGTCTGTATGCTCGGTCGTAACGGCCGCGGCAAATCAACGCTGTTGCGTACGCTGGCAGGACTGCAGCCGGCATTAGGAGGAACATTCGAAATAGCGGATGTGGCTGTTGTGCTGACGGACAAACTGTCGCTGGAGAACACTACCGTTCGGGATGTGGTAGCTCTCGGGCGATATCCCTATACTTCATTTCTCGGCACACTGACACCGGCAGACAACCGGATTATTGATACAGCCCTTGCGGAAGTCGGGTCTGTGATTGAAGCGGAAAGGATGTTCAATTCGCTTTCTGACGGAGAAAAGCAGCGTGTATTGATAGCAAAGGCTTTGGCGCAGCAGACACCGGTTATCCTTTTGGATGAGCCGACGGCGCATCTGGATTTGCCAAACCGCATTCTTGTGCTGCAACTGCTACGGCGTCTGGCGCATGAGCAGGGCAAAACGATATTGATTTCTACGCATGAACTGGACTTGGCGCTGCGGCTGTCAGACCGTATTCTGCTGTTGTCAGAGCATGGCGCAGAATTGGATACTGCAGCTAACCTCAAAGCGAAAGACGCATTCACTCAAGCTTTCGGCATGAATATTTTTGACTTCAATATATGAGTACCTACGAACAAGTTATAAAATCCCTGAATGCCGGTCAATATGCGCCGGTGTATCTGCTTTGCGGCGACGAACCGTATTACATCGACCAAGTGTCTGACTGGATAGAGAACAATGTGCTGGACGAAGCTGCCAAGGCGTTTGACATGGCTGTTGTGTATGGTCGTGACTTGCAGGGCGCGGATATTGCGCCTGCGATTGGCGCTGCACGCGGATTCGCAATGATGGGCGGGCAGAAAGTGGTGATTGTCAAGGAGGCGCAGACAATCAAAAAATGGGATTCGCTGGCACTGTATCTTGACAATCCGCAACCATCGACTTTGTTGGTTGTATGCTACAAATACGGCACGCCGGACAAGCGTACGGCGTGGTGGAAGAAAGCAGACAAATCAGGTATGGTGATGGTTAGCGAGAAACTGCGCGACTATAAAGTAGAGGAGTGGATTAGGAACTATCTCGCCAACCGTGTTAAGGAGAGTGGGGAAGCAATTACCATAGACCCGAAAGTGCCGAAACTGTTAGCGGATTATATCGGCGCGGATTTGTCAGCGGTGGTGAGTGCAGTAGATAAACTGCTGCTTGGCCGCAAACCCGGACAGAACAAGATTGATACAGCACTTGTTGAACGTAATATAGGCATTTCCAAAGACTACAATATCTTTGAGTTGCAGGACGCACTCATTAAAGGCGATGTGGTCAAGGCGAACCGTATTACACAGTATTTTGCGGACTCAAAAGACCACCCGATGGTGAAGGAATTGGGCATTCTGTATAACTTCTTTGCAAATCTGATGATGTACCACTATTTACCGGACAAGAGCGAACGGATAGCGGCTCCGGCATTGGGTGTCAATCCGTATTTTGTGAAAGACTATGCGGCTGCCGCCAAACGTTTTTCTGCCGGCAAGACATTCAAGATTATCGGTTATTTCCGTGATACAGACGCCCGTCTCAAAGGAATAGACAACCCGTCCACAAAAGAGGACGGGTTGTGGAAGGAACTTATTTACAAGATTCTACACTGAGAATTCTTCTTCGGCAAGTAACAACTTATTACTTCAGGAGTTTGCGACCTGTCTCGGTAATGATAATGCCACGGTAATACTCATCCACCTGTTGGCCAAGCACATTGTAGCAGCGTGTATACTGTGCATCATCTGCCGTTGATTCATGAGTGTCAATAGCGGTGGACTCTTCTCCTGACAAGTTGAATTGTCCCTCCCTCTCAAAGATGATCTCGTTCGAGTCATCATAGCCTGTAATGGTGAAAGTATAAGCGGAAGCCTGTAGTTCCGTAATGTCAAGCTGCAGCATTGCATCTGTGGCAGAAATACCGTCACGATGAATTGCGGGTATCCGATGCGCAGCAGCCTCGGAACCTATAGGTTCAATCACCCACTTGCTCTCCGAGTTGGAATAGTAGGCATAATAGTGGCGAACCTCATTTCCTTTCGCGTCTTTAACCAAGATTTCAAAACGCTGCACATTCTCAACAATTTCTATGGAGATCAGGACAGTATTTTTGTCAGCACTTTCCTCAGACACGGAAACTACTGCACCCGCCTCAATACTCTCCAACAAATTACCGTGTCGGTCAAAATCCAAGAACCACGGAATTTCAGCAAAGGCGTCGTGCATACCTTTCGGCACATATACTCGTGCGTCTTGATAATATGCCGGCGGAACGGGGTTATTGTCCACTTCAGATACGTCAGGAATATCCTCCGGCTTGGTACAACTGAAATAAATAGAGCCTGAAAAGTATTTATTGAAAGCACCCTTGCCGATTGCTTTAACCGATTTTGAGATTTCCACGGTTCTCAAATCATCCATGTATTTAAACGTATTCTGACCAATATAATCCACGCCGCTTTCCACGATTACACGATTAATTGAATGGACATATTCATCCCACGGAGCATATGTGTGTAACTCCGTCATAGAGCCTGTTCCAAGTGATGAGTACGTATTAAAATTCGCTATACTACCTGAACCGTGGATTCGAAGTACGCTTTCACCGGAAATGTTTTCGAGCGTTGCTTTCACATCCGGAGTATAAGCCATGTTATTAGTCGGATCAAGCCCGCAATCCCACGTTATCGCATAAGAACTTGTGGCAATAGTGAGTGCCACCAAAATCAAAGAACGTTTAAATTGTTTCATCTTTGCAGCTATTAAGTTAGTTAATTTTTCTTCCTGTTATGTCAAGGCATTCGCCATCGCGAAGGATGAAGATTTGACCGTCACGAATGATTTTGATATTTTTGCCTTTTCTCATTTCTTCATTAGTGAATTCGTCAAAGGCGGTGTTCAAGTCTTGCGGAGCAGTATGGAATGTTCCTTCTTTCGCCATAATGACAGTGTTGCTTACATTAACTGCATCAACCGAATAAGCGTACGGTGTTTCGGGGGCCAAATCGGTAATATCAATTTGTAGCGACTCTGTCGAACGACGAACGGTGTCGCGCAACAAAATCGGCTTACGACGAGCAGGAGCAGAACCATTAGACGGATTGGTAAGTTTCTGTATTTCCGGTTTTCCTTCTGCATTAAAGGTTATCCCGTAATACTCCGTTTCCAAATTAAGTTGGTTTGTGACAGACAGCTCATACCTTTCAGCCTCGGGAAGATACTCCACATGCAGCGTTACCTTCGTATCAGTAATACTGTCCTGCGGAACGGTAACAACCGCTGCAGCTTTGACACTTGCAAAGATTTGATATACTCCTGGAATCGGTTCTCCGGCAACTGACCTCCAGAAACCATCTGCCTCATAGGCTGTTTTTGCCGCTTCGTTAGGGACATACACGGATATGCTTTCGTTGTTGCAGTACGGGAATGGAAATTCCATACTAAATCCGGGGCATGAAGGCGGTTCAGGATTACTGCAATAAATATACACATCATAACCATTGTCAGCGCTTCCGAACATATCAGGTAAGATGGAATCACCTATCTGCTGCATACTCCTTGGCAACGTCAATGATACCAGATTGGGCATGGTGTAAAAAGCATAATCACCAATGCAGGAAACCCCGTTTTCAACAACCACATGTTTAATTTGCCATGCTACGCCGGCAGTATCCCAGGGTGATGTGGTCGTTACACCTATGGGGCTATAATTGATTGCAAAATCTGCCATTCTACCACCGGAAGCTGCGCTGTTTCCACCTTTATAAATTCGAAGCACTGTATCATTTTCAACAACAGCCTGCACCAAATTGGAGAAACTGCCGCCTGAAAGAGTTCCACAGTTCCACGCCTCTGCATTGACATTGATGGCAAGCATGGTTGCCGCCAAACCAAACCAAAATTGTAGTTTCTTCATAATCATATGTTTTTAATTAATATATTCTTCTACCTGTTACGTCAAACCACACACCATCGCGGATGATGTAAAGCTGTCCGTTGTAGAATACTTTCTTAACTTCTGGCAGGGTCGAGTCAAACACATTCTCTACATCTGTTGTGCCGGTGGAAATCGTGACAGGACCGGTAACATTGCTGACGGTCAGGCGTCCGGTAGCAGGGTCATATCTGGAAGCAGCTCCTGTAACAGCAACTTTTACCGGGTGTGTGCCATTGGAAGCCGTTACATAGCCGATAAAGCCGTGCTTGAGCGTGAGCTGGTAGTTGGGCCAAAGCGTTTCCGCCATATGTGTTTCAACCGTGTACGTTTTAACGCTGTTCTTGAGCATTTGGACAGCCAGCTCGGGGAAGTCGATGAACGGATTGCGGTTGCCCTGATAGTCGGCCGCACCGTCGTTACGGACTACTTCCGTCAGCGAGGGAGGATCCGCCATGTGCCATTTAAGGAGAATCTCAATAGACTCGAAAACGCCGCTTGCGCCCACTTTGTCAAGCAGCTGTGCATTGCCGCGATAGAGACTGTTTTTGTGTCCGCCTGCTTCGCCGTAAACGACGTAATCATAAACGATGACGCGTGCGGCATCACCGCGATATGAACCGAGGTTGTCTTTGTTATAGTATTCGTTGACGATGGTTACTTCGTCGGGGTCATAGTACTTGTTGCCTTCACCATAGGCAGTATTCCCGCGCTCGGAGTTGGATTTCACCCACGTCGGGCGAACGGACTGCATATCGTGTCCCATCGGGGTCGATTTGTCGGCTCCTTTGGATTGTGGCCATGTATGTTCGCGATTATACGTTTTACCGCCGTCCCACTTGCCGTTCATAGAGCGTCCGTCGTAGTAACCGATAATCATTGTCCCCTTGTTATTGAGGTCAACATCCACTTTGATGTATGCGTCCCGCAAGGAATTATAACTGTAGCTGCTATTGCCGATTTTGGAAGTGTTGCCCATGAGCGTGTTGAGTGTGCCAAACAAGTCATTGCCTTCTTGTGCAAGGAGGTTCTCATAAGCAAAATCGCCGGTGTAATAAGCAACTTGATTGGCGGTGTAATCGTAAGCATCAATGCCTTCGTCACTACCTGCATGAGCCTGCATATCGATTTGAGCGGAGAGAATTGTCGCGCACAAAAGAAAGAGTACAGAAGAAAAAACTTTTTTCATGTCATATATGTTTTTTTGTTGTTATGTTTGGCTTATAAGGCTGCGGCAGTTTTTGCCGCCAAGCGAGCGTTGTTGAGCACAAGCTGGATATTCGATGCAAGGCTGTCGCCACCAGTGAGGTCTTTGACTTTGGCAAGCAAGAACGGTGTTGATTCTTTACCGCGGATGCCGAGTTTGACGGACTCGGCAATGGCTTGGTCGATGGCTTTGTTGATGACGTCCGCAGGCATTGCGTATTCATCGGGAATAGGATTGGTAACCAACATGCCGCCTTTGAGCCCCATGTCGAGTTTGGCTTTGAAGGCAGCCGCGATTTCTTCGGGCGAGTCGAGGCGATAATCCACCTTGAAGCCGCTGTGCGGAGTATAGAAGGCGGGCAGTTCTTCGGTACGATAGCCGATGACGGGCACACCTTTGGTTTCGAGGTATTCCAATGTTAAGCCAAGGTCGAGAATGGATTTGGCTCCTGCGCAGACTACGAGAACCGGTGTTTGTGCCAATTCTTCGAGGTCGGCAGAAATATCCATGGTCGTTTCCGCACCACGGTGAACGCCACCGATGCCGCCTGTGGCAAAGACTTTGATGCCTGCCATAGCCGCAATAATCATAGTGGTGGTAACTGTGGTAGCGCCATCCTCGCCACGGGCAATCAAAACAGGCAAATCGCGGCGTGAAGCCTTGGTTACGTCGTGCCCTTTTTTGCCGAGATACTCGATTTCTTCGGGTGTGCAACCGGCTTTGAGTTTGCCTCCGATGATGGCGATAGTTGCAGGAACAGCACCGTTTTCACGAATGGTTTGCTCCACTTTCAGCGCGGTCTCCACGTTCTGCGGATAAGGCATTCCGTGTGAGATAATGGTTGATTCGAGTGCCACAACGGGCTTGCCTTCATTGAGTGCCTGCTGCACTTCAGCCGATATTGACAGGTATTTGTTCATATTTTGTTGTTGTAATTAGTTTCGTTGGATTATACAATGTTTCAAATTCTTCCTTAAGGTTTGGGTTAACGACGGACGCTACCTCTATTGTAGCCTTCGAAGCAAGCAGTCCGTATTTGGCAGTATTCGGAAATTCCACGCCTTGCAGGAAAGCGTACGCCACGCCTGAAAGGAATGCATCTCCGGCGCCGTTGGTGTCAACTATTTGTTTCGGCGGAACAGGTGGAAAAGAAACCTGTGTGGGTTCGACGAGCTCCAATTCAAAGGGAGTACCGGAACAGAACACGCCTTCGCCGCCCAAAGTGATGTAGATATTGCTCACGCCCAGTTCGTGAATTTTCTTGCAGAGTGCGGGCAGGTCTTTTCCCAAATCCTGTCCGAGAATGTTCTGTGCTTCGATTCGATTTAGTTTGAGGGTGTGAAGATGCGGATTTTTGGCTTGCGCCAATGCATCTGTGATGCGTGAGGCTTTCTTGCGGGAAACTGTGTCCGCCATCATCGGAGCAGTACAGTTTTCAAGCAGCCAAACCATCGTTTCAACGGGTAGGTTGGCGTCGAAAAGGACTAATTGGGATTCGTTGATATGCTCTAAGCGTTGGGCAAGAAATTCGGGTGTAAGAAACTTCTCAATGATCTCCACATCCGCAGCACCTGCCTGCATTTGTCCGACGGTGTTGTTGATGCAAAGGAACATGGAACTTCTTGCACCCTTTGGGGTGCCGCTCAAGTGCAAATCGAAACCAAGCCGTTTGCACTCTTTGCGAGCGACATCACCCAAATAATCATCCCCGAAAAGACTGATGAACTGAATATGTTCACCGAGCAGAACGAGGTTGTGTGCATAGTTTTTGCCTACGCCTCCAATACCCATCGTGATATGCGATGGGTTGGAGTCGTGAGCTACAAACGCCGTCGAAGTTGCGGCGATAATGTCAATATTGGTAGCACCAATAACTGTAATCATAGATTATAGCAGGTGATAAGCCACAGTGAGACCGGCCATAACGATGGAAACCATCGACATGAGCTTGATAAGAATGTTCAGCGACGGACCGGACGTGTCCTTGAACGGATCACCAACGGTATCACCAACAACGGTAGCCTTGTGGCAGAAGCACCTCCGGCATTAGCCATGAAGACTGCGAGCACGAAGCCGGTAGCCAGACCACCGATGAGGAGGCCAAGAACACCTGCTACGCCAAGGATAAGACCGGTAGCGATAGGCACTACGATAGCGAGAATAGACGGAAGCAGCATCTCGTGCTGTGCGCCCTTGGTTGAGATTTCTACGCAACGTGCATAATCAGGATCAGCCTTGCCTTCCAAGATGCCCTTGATAGTTTGGAACTGGCGACGAACTTCCTCCACCATCTTCTGTGCGGCACGACCAACAGCGTTCATAGTGAGACCGCAGAAGAGGAATGCCATCATCGAACCGATGAAAATACCAACCAGCACAATCGGGTTCATGAGGTTGACATTGTATGCCTCCATGAAGTCCACAAGCGAAGCCTCAGTTGCTTTAATGCCGTTCGGCAATGCCTCGCCGGTACGGATGAGGGCAATTTTAATCTCCTCCACATAGGAAGCGAGAAGTGCCAATGCCGTGAGGGCAGCCGAACCGATAGCAAAACCTTTACCGGTAGCGGCTGTGGTGTTGCCAAGTGCGTCGAGGGCGTCTGTGCGCTGACGTACTTCAGCGGGCAGACCTGACATTTCAGCGTTACCACCGGCGTTGTCGGCGATAGGACCGTAAGCGTCGGTTGCAAGTGTAATACCCAGTGTCGAGAGCATTCCGACAGCAGCGATACCGATACCGTAGAGACCCATAGAGAGGTTCGTAGCATTGAACTCAATAGCAAAACCGTTTGCGCAGAGATAAGCGAGCACGATAGCTACGCCGACCGTAACAACGGGGATAGCGGTAGAAAGCATACCAAGACCGAGACCGCTGATAATAACCGTAGCGGGACCGGTTTGTGAAGACTCAGACACTTTCTGTGTCGGTTTGTAAGACTGCGAAGTGTAGTACTCCGTTGATTTACCGATAATCACACCGGCCAGCAGACCTACTACAACAGAAAGTGATACCTGCCACCACTGATTCGGGTTGTCTGGGTTGTCACCAAGCAACCAGTAGAAGATGCCGAAAGTAACACCGGCAATGAGGAATGCAGCGGTGTTTGTACCGATAGCAAGCGCACGAAGCAACTCTTTCATGCCTGCTCCTTCTTTGGTCTTAACCATAAAGATACCGATGAGTGAGAGCAGTACACCGCAAGCGGCGATAAGAGACGGAGCCAAAACAGCTTTGAGCTGAAGTCCTTCTACAGCGGAAGTGGCGAATGCAGAAGCACCGAGTGCCATAGTAGCCAAGATAGAGCCTGCATAGGACTCGTAAAGGTCAGCACCCATACCGGCAACGTCACCGACGTTGTCACCGACGTTATCAGCGATGGTAGCAGGGTTACGCGGGTCATCCTCGGGGATGTTGTACTCGGTTTTACCAACGAGGTCAGCACCCACGTCAGCAGCTTTGGTGTAGATACCGCCGCCAACACGTGCAAACAATGCCTGTGTGGAAGCACCCATACCGAAGGTCAGCATCGTTGTCGTAATGGTGATAAGGTCACCTTCCGCGCCAACGAGTTCAAGCAGACCGGTTCCGTTAAGAATGAGGAACCATCCGGCGATGTCCAAGAGAGCAAGACCGACAACCGTCAGACCCATTACAGCACCTGAACGGAAAGCCACCTGCAAGCCTGAATTAAGGCTTTGACGTGCGGCATTTGCCGTACGAGCTGAAGCATACGTTGCGGTCTTCATACCGAAGAATCCTGCCAAGCCGGAGAAGAAACCACCGGTCAGGAAGGCGAACCAGACGATACCGTTCTGGAGTTTGAATACCGCCATAATAGCAAAAATAACAGCCAAGACTACGAACACGATGGTTACGACCTTGTACTGTTGTTTGAGATACGCCATTGCACCTTTGCGGACGTGCGAAGCGATAGTTTTCATCAGCTCTGTGCCTTCATCCTTACCGAGCATGTTCCGATAAAAATAATAAGCAAACCCGAGCGCGAGAACAGATGCCGCGAGAACGACATACATAAGTGATGTTAATTCCATACGCTTTGTGTTTTAAGTTATTAGATTATGTTAATTTGGTTAAATTACATTCCGGCTGCAAAGGTACAAAAAAGTTTTTGTTTGTGCAAATAAAAACACAGTTTTTAATGAATTTAGTTGTTTTTCATGATTTTCTTGCATATTCCAAAATTATTTTGTACTTTTGCAGGCAAATTGAGAAGATATGGCAATCATTGCAGGACAAGGAAGTAATCGGCAGTATGTACGGGAGGAGCATAACGGACAAACCGTTATCCGCGTTATCGGAACGTCAAAGGCGGAAAATCATGCTTTTGTTGTGATGGCAAGGCATTTTCATAAATTAGGCCTGCCTGTTCCGGAAGTATATGAGGTGAGTGAGGATGAAATGGAATATACGCAAGAAGACTTGGGCGACACCTTATTATATAATTATATTGAGAACGGGCGAACAACAGGTGAGTTTTCGGAGGACGAGAAGCAAATGCTTAATCGGACGTTGAGGGCGTTGGCGCACCTGCAGGTTGAGGGTGCAAATGGCGTGAACTGGTCCGTTTGCTATCCTGTGCCACAATTTGATCGCCGCAGTATCCAGTGGGACCTCAATTACTTCAAGTATGATTTTCTGAAACTGAACGGTACGGATTTTTCCGAACCGAATCTGGAGATGGATTTTGAGCGTCTGGCGAACAAACTGCTGACGTATGCTTGCGATGTGTTTATGGTGCGTGATTGTCAGAGCCGCAATGTGATGATTAAGGACGGGAAGCCGTATTTCATTGATTTTCAAGGTGGTCGCCGCGGTCCTGTTTTCTATGATGTTGCGTCGTTTTTATGGCAGGCGAAGGCGAACTTTCCGCAGCCTCTGCGCGAGGAACTGATAGATGCTTATATGGATGAGCTGCACAAAATCGGGTATATTCTGCCGTCGCGTGGTACTTTCCGGAAAATATTGAGTCACTTTGTCCTGTTCCGGCAGCTGCAAGTGCTTGGCGCATATGGTTTTCGCGGCTTGTATGAGCGCAAGAAACATTTTATTGAGTCTATTCCGTTAGCCCTGCGCAATCTGCGAGAGTTGTTCGGGCTTTATTCTGAATTACAGAACGATTATCCGACATTGTTCGCTTTGGCGGAGGACATGCTGCATACATGCTGTTTGAATGAGAAGGAAGGTGCTAATGAGACCTCAATGAAATCTCAGCTGACGGTTACGATTTACTCGTTCAGTTTCAAAAAGGGTATTCCCGAAGATACTTCCGGCAATGGCGGTGGCTATGTTTTTGACTGTCGCAGTACACATAATCCGGGTAAATACGAGCAATTCAAGCAACTGACCGGTCGTGACGAGGCTGTTGTGGAATTCTTGGAAAAAGACGGTGAGATTTTGACTTTCTTGTCGCATGTGCGGCCGTTGGTAGAACACCATGTGGAGCGGTTTATGCAACGTCAGTTTACGCACTTGCAGGTGGCGTTTGGTTGTACCGGCGGACAGCATCGCAGCGTATATTGCGCTGAAAATATCGCAAAATACCTTCATGAGCACTATCTTGTGCATGTTGAACTAATCCATAGGGAATTAGGAATCAAGCAAGTGCTGTAAAAAGGAAATGCGGCAGGGCGACTATTTCGATGGAAGAAGTCCGCAAACATAACAAAGGAACATGGCTTAATTGTTGAAAGTATGAGAATTATTTTAACGGATAGTTCTCAACGAAGTCATGATGCTACCGCAGATTATATTTTGTTGAGTTTGGCCTATTGAGCTCTCTGTTTCTTTTTTACTGTTATCATAGGCAAATGCTGAACCTAAAGAGGGTGTGCCAAGCAATTTTGACACACCCTCTTAATATCTTGATATATACTGCTTACCAAGCCGTGCCGAGCATGCGGAGGTAAGACTTGTAGCGCCATTGGGCGTTCTCTTGGGCGGCGGCGAAGAGTTCATCAGCTTCGGCAGGATACTGCTTCATTACGGATGCGAAGCGGACTTCTCCCTTCAAGTAATCAGCGAACTTATCCCACTGCGGCTCTTTGGAGTCGAGTTGGAACGGGTTCTTGCCTTCCGCTTCGAGGGCTGGGTTGTAACGCCAGAGATGCCAGTAACCGCATTCAACAGCTTTTGCCTCTTCTGCCTGAGACTTGCCCATACCGGCTTTCAGACCGTGGTTGATACAGGGCGCGTAAGCGATGATGAGCGACGGTCCGGGATATGCCTCTGCCTCGCGGATAGCCTTAAGCGTTTGTGCCTGGTCTGCACCCATTGCAATCTGTGCCACATAGACATAGCCGTAGGTGGTGGCGATCATACCGAGGTCTTTCTTGCGGACACGTTTGCCGGCTGCTGCGAACTTCGCAATAGCGCCAAGCGGTGTAGCCTTGGAAGCCTGACCGCCGGTGTTGGAATAAACTTCGGTATCCAAAACGAGGATATTTACATCTTCGCCGGAAGCGATGACGTGGTCGAGACCGCCGTAACCGATGTCGTAGGATGCACCGTCACCGCCGATAATCCACTGGCTGCGCTTAACAAGATGCTTGTCGCAACCGCAAGCCTCCATTGCCGCTACAAGCGGTTCGTAGAGACGTTTGGTTACCTCTGCCGAGTTCTTGTTCTCCATCCACTCCTTGAACATAGCTTTCAGCTCGTCGGAGCAGCATTCGCAGGTCTGCGCGTCGGTCATCAGGAGCGCAATACGCTCTTTGATTTTCTTATGCGCAATCTGCATACCGAGACCGTATTCGCAGAAGTCCTCGAAGAGGGAGTTAGACCAAGCAGGGCCGTGTCCTTTCTCGTTCGTCGTATAAGGCGTCGAGGGTACAGAACCGGAATAAATTGAGGTACAACCGGTAGCGTTAGCGGCAATCTCGCGGTCACCGAAAAGTTGGCTGATGAGCTTCAAATACGGCGTTTCACCGCAACCGGAACAAGCGCCCGAGAACTCAAACAACGGTGTTGCAAACTGCGAGTTCTTGACATTCGACTGAATATCAACAAGATGCTGCTTGGTAGCGACGTGTTCAATGCAGTAATCCCAGTTGGCAGCCTCTGCCTCCTGTCCCTCCAGCGGAACCATAGAGAGTGCCTTGCCAAGCTTCGGATTGCCTGGACATACATCGACGCAGTTGCCGCAACCGAGGCAGTCCATGACGCCGACTTGCATACGGAAGTGCATGCCCTTGAGCGCAGCAGGAGCTTTCATTTCTCGAGAAGTGAGAGGTGAGACCGCTTTGCTGTGAGAAGTGAGACCTTCCCATTCCTTATCGTCCATAACGAACGGACGGATACAAGCGTGAGGACAAACATACGCACACTTGTTACACTCGATACAGTTTTCAGCGTTCCAAACAGGCACGAAAGCACTTACGCCACGTTTTTCAAACTTCGCCGTGCCACTTGGCCACGTACCGTCTGCCACTTCCTTGAAGGAAGAAACAGGCAGCAAGTCACCGTCCTGACCGTTAATCGGACGAACGACCTTCGTGATGAACTCGGGTTCATCATTGGTCGTTGGGCGTTGGTCGTTGGTCGTTAGAGCGGACCAAGCCGGGTCGATGGCGAGTTCTTTGTATTCGCCACCGCGGTCAACGGCTGCGTAGTTCTTGTTGACTACATCCTCACCCTTCTTGCCGTAAGACTTGACAATGAAGTGCTTCATTTCCTCAACGGCTTTCTCAACAGGAATAACGCCTGTGATGCGGAAGAATGCGGATTGGAGGATTGTGTTCGTGCGGTTGCCCAAACCAATCTCTTGTGCAATCTTAGTGGCGTTGATGTAGAATACCTTAATATTATTGTCGGCAAAGTATTTCTTCACCTTGTTCGGCATGAACTTAACCAGTTCTTCGCCTTCGTAAATCGTGTTGAGCAGGAAGGTTCCGCCTTTCTGCAAACCGCGGGTCACGTCGTACATATGCAGATAAGCCTGTACGTGGCAAGCCACGAAGTTCGGCGTGGTTACGAGGTAGGTTGAATGAATCGGTTCGTCTCCGAAACGCAAGTGCGAGCAGGTGAAGCCGCCGGACTTCTTTGAGTCATATGAGAAGTATGCCTGGCAGTATTTGTCGGTGGTGTCACCGATGATTTTCACGCTGTTCTTGTTGGCACCAACGGTACCGTCTGCGCCGAGACCGTAGAACTTGGCTTGGAACATGCCTTTGCCGCCCATAGCGATTTCTTCGCCAACCGGCAGAGAGGTGAAAGTCACATCATCCACGATACCCACCGTGAAGTGGTTTTTCGGCTGCGGGAGAGCAAGGTTCTCGAATACTGCCAGCATCTGGGCCGGAGTGGTGTCGTTTGAACCAAGTCCGTAACGACCGCCAACTACGAGAATATTGTTCAGTCCGAGTTCGTCCAATGCGTCTTTTACATCCAAATACAGGGGTTCGCCGTTTGCACCAGGCTCTTTCGTGCGGTCAAGCACACAGATACGTTTCACACTTGCGGGCAGCGCCTCTTTGAGATACTTGAGGCTGAACGGGCGATAGAGATGCACGTTAATCATACCGAGTTTGCGTCCTTTGGCTGCCTCGTAGTCAATGACCTCGCGGATAGCCTCGCACGCTGAACCCATACAAATGACAATATTTTCAGCATCTGCAGCGCCATAGTATGAGAACGGACGGTACTTGCGACCGGTAATCGCCGAAATCTTGTCCATGTAATCGCTTACCACGTCTGCCACATCGTTGTACCACGAGTTGCAGGCCTCACGGTGCGCGAAGAATACATCGGGATTCTCAGCCATACCACGCATCACAGGACGCATCGGCGACAACGCACGATTGCGGAACGCCTGCAGTGCGTCCATATCCACCAACGGACGAAGGTCTTCCATATCCACTACTTCGACCTTCTGATACTCGTGTGAGGTGCGGAATCCGTCGAAGAAGTTAAGGAACGGCACGCGTGATTTGATAGTTGCGAGATGTGCCACTCCGGCAAGATCCATCACTTCTTGTACACTACCTTCCGCTAACATGGCAAAACCTGTCTGGCGGCAAGCCATAACGTCCTGATGGTCACCGAAGATACACAATACATGACTTGCCAAAGTACGTGCAGATACGTGGAACACGGTCGGCAGGAGTTCTCCGGCAATCTTGTACATGTTCGGAATCATCAGCAACAAGCCTTGTGAAGCCGTGAACGTGGTCGTCAAAGCACCAGCCTGCAAGGAACCGTGGACAGCACCTGCAGCACCGCCTTCGGACTGCATCTCCTGCACCAGAACGGTTTCGCCGAACATGTTTTTGCGACCTTGCGCTGCCCATTCATCCACGTTCTCTGCCATTGGCGATGACGGGGTAATAGGGTAGATGGCGGCTACTTCGCTGAACATATACGCGATATGCGCAGCAGCAGCATTACCATCCATCGTCATAAATTTCTTCTCTTTCATATATTTTAGTTATTGTATTAAAGTCTCGTTTAATATAGGAAACCCAACAGCCACATCGGAATTGCATTTCCCAAACCGACCTGCAAGTTTCCAATAGCAGTCGGGCGGATGCATTCGCCTGTAGGTTTCTCTGCTTTGACATCAAAATAGTACTTTCCGTCCACTACAAACATGGCGTTTCGTTCGGTGGCATTCACTTTGTGCGCCACGTGAATCATATTGTAGAAGAACGTTTCGCATACAGCTTGCGGTTCTGGTTCGCGTTCCACACACATATACGCGATGTTGGTGTTTTGCAGATATACACGTACCGGCTTCATGGGGAATGACTTGCCTTCCAAATACAGCAGATTCAGCAGTCGTGCATCCTTGAGATACTTGATGTAGTTCATCGTTGTCGCACGTGATGTCTGAATGGCATCAGATATGCTGCTGATATTCAGGGGGCATGGAGTCGTCATAAGCATGATATTCAGCAGTTTGCGCATCTTCGGCAAATTGCTTACCTCAATCTGCTTAATCATCAGCACATCCACTTCCAGCATCATGTTCATCTGTCTGAGCAATGCCGCCTCAAAGTTCCTGTCTTCGAGGAAAGCGGGGTAATAACCGTGTTTGAGATAGTCGTCGAAATATTGTATAGGATCAACCTGCTCACAAATGCTGCGGGCGATAGACGCATGGTTGTGGAGAATTGCCTCCAATGTCAGCGATTCGAACTTCTTGCCGGTGCGCAGAATCAAATACTCACGGAAACTGAATCCGCGCAGGTTGTACATGCGTACAATGGGTGACAAATCGCGATTGTCCTCAATGAGACGCATCACGGGAGATGCCATGAATACGATGTGCAGATCCTTGTATTTGTCGTGGCATTTGCGCAGTTCCTTTGACCAATTCGGGTACTTGAAGGTCTGGTCAATGAGTAAATGTTTGCCACCTGCTTTTACAAATAAGCCTGCAAATTCAACCAACGTATGTTCCGTGAAAAAGAAATTGTTAAGGTTGACGTACAGTACTTCCCTTTTGGGAGCCGCTACACGACCACGACGAGCTTTAGGGACAGGACGTGCGGCAATTTCTTCTTCCAATTCGCGGGCGCGTGCCAACAGGAAATCGGTCTTGCCGACGCCCCGACCACCCTTGATGGCAATCAAGCGGTCTTCCCAGTTGATTTCGTCCATCAACAACCGGCGAATAGGGGTTTGCGAACGGGATACCAAATAATCATGTATCCGAAAGAATGCGTCTAACATAGGTATTATTTCTTTTGAGCCTGCAAAATTACAACAAAAATTGCACATATGCAAATATTTTCTGCATTTTTGTGCGAAAAAGCAAAATTTTTTGGTGTAGTTTGCGGCTGTTAGAAGCCGAGCAGGATTTGCGGAATGTCTGTTGCGGAGAGTCTGCCTTCCGGGAACTGTCGGAAAGAACCTGACCAGAAAAGCAGGGGCACATAGGGATTGGGTTCCAAGATATTATCCAAAACCGTTTTGTCGTCCGCGCATAGTTGCCAGCCCGGAAGCAGCGTAAACACTACATCGCCGGTTTGTCTTTTGTTCAGCGAAGCGGTCAGTTCCGGAAACAGCAGTGCTTCGTTCTGCGGGAACGCAGCCTGAATGCCCTCAAAGTCCATCAGGAAGTTTGCTACCTGACGCTGTATCGTCTGCAGCGAAATCTTTTTCTGTTCAATCAGTGTCCGGTTCAGATAAATGGAGTTTCCGTATCCGCCATCCACCCAGCGTTCGTGGCCGTAAAGTGCCATCAGATAGGTCGAAACAAGAGCTGCGGCACGGCTTATATTGAATGAATGGACTTCCATTCCGGCAGTTGTCATCGTTTCCTTTCCGAATCCGAAAACCGGTCTTCCGACAATAAGGAAATCCACATTCTGCCGTCCGACACGCTTTTGCAACTGGTCGATGAGATACCCCAAATCCTGGTTGAGGCAGAGGTACATATCTTCCTGTTCGGCAGACTGAATCCTGTCGGCAGTCGCATTCGGCGTAATCGTATTCAGTTGCAGGAAAAGCATATCAGGTGTCACATCTGTTCCCAGTTGCTCGGCTTTCTGTAGGGCAAGTGCAAGTTCCACTACCAGCGTGTTTGCCACCGGTGCATGAAGCAATATATCACGGCTTTTGTATGAGAACGATTTGCGGATTTCCTGTTCAGAAGGATGGGTATATGACGTGATGTTCAGCCGCGGAGTCCATTCCCGGTCAAGCAACAACGGCATCCGTTCGCCAATATTCATTTCATCCGCAACAGTAGGAAGACCTTGTGAGTAATATGAGGTGGTAACCCAGTTTTGCTTGCTTTCGTCCAGCCAGCAACAGGCATTTGCGCTGTGTCCTGCCATTATAATCGTTGTGGCAGGCAACAGACCGATGGCATAAATTTTGGCTTTGTCTCCATGCCGCATCCGCAGCAAATCGCCCATTGTGGCGGAGTATATTGCTTTCGGTGAAAGCGTCAGGTCGGTGCCGATGCCTTTTTGTTTGGCATCCTCCAACAAGGGGTGAATACGGCGGTCGGAACGTGAGAAATAACTATCCATTGCATATCCCGACTGTGACGGAGTAACGCCGGTCATCATAGTTGCGGTGGTCTCGTCGCCGCCATAAACAAGGTGGGGAAAGTTTATTGTTGTCTGATAGGCCTCTTCTGAGAGCGTGCGAAGTCCGCCTTGTTGCCAGTAGGGACGCAGCAGGTTCAGGTTGTCCTGATGCAAACCGTCCACGACGATTACTACCGTCAGCCGCGGAGCAGCAGTAATTGATAATTGACAACTGATAATTGAGATTGCAATTAGCGCAGAATATAAATACTTCTTAAGCATAAATGTATAATGGGGAACAGGAATAACCGCCAGTTGAAACCGACGAGCGGGTGAATCGAGAAGAATGTCAGGAATATAGCAATACCAAACAGCACAAGATAGATAAGTATAAACGGCGCATCAAACCACCATGACCATTTGTTTCTGCGCAAATCGACAAGGCTGACCGTCAACATAAAAAGCGCGAACAGCACTATGCCTAAGTACCATGTTTTATACCACGGCGTTTTGGCGATTTTGAACGGCGCTATATGCGATTCTGCCACAACGGGTGTCCCGTCCGGCAGACGGGCGGATTGCAGGTAAAACATCAACGCCTCTGGCAGAAAAAGTTTGTCCTCCCCTTGCATCTTTACGTCTGCCCGCTTGCCGAAAATCATGTTTATGGCAAAATCCTCCCACGACCCTATTCCGGTATAGTGTTGCAAGTACTTGCGGTATGTACAGCCGTCCCATTCATTGTAAGGTGATATAATCGTGTCGCCCAAAATGGACTTAATCAGGTTGTATGGTCGGATTGCGCAGTTGTCAAACACAAAGTTATAGAGATATGACCGGTTTTCCGGTCGGTAGTTGACTGCCAGTGCCTGTGCAAAAGCCATTGCCTGAGAATCCGTCAGATTGAGGTGCTGCTCATAAACAGGGCGGCTTTCCCAATCATAACCCTTCATAAAGAACCGTGTCGGCTCAATGCCCAATTGGTAATAGGTTTCTCCTTTGACAAACTTGTAGTAGAAGTTGTCGGTGTCAAAGCTGAACACCCCGTAGTTGAACACTACATCTATTTTTCTCTCGGTGTCTTGCAAGCGGATAGCTGTGTGTCCGTAGCGGGCATACAGTTCCTCTCCTGGCGTGCAGGTGAGTAGCGATATATATATGGCGAGCAACTTAAACATGGGCGATAAGACAATATACAAGCGTCGGTATAAAAGTCATCATCAGACCGAACAGCAAGCCTGTGGTCACTTGTAACGGAGTGTGTGACTTTGTGTAAATGCGTGCATACATGACTGCCAGTGACACACAAAGCAATCCTGTCACCAATCCGATAGGCAAAGGTTGTGCGCTATATAGACAATATGCACCAATACCGCCTATAAGACCGCCTAATCCGGTCAGGTGCGCTGAAATCTTCCAATGGCGGTTGATGAATATGATTGCCACAAGTGCCATGATGGCTCCTACTGCAATAAGAAATAGCACTAACGGCGCGTGCAGAATCCGCAGCAGGAAATAACTCCAGAACGCATAACAGACAGATGTATATATATAAATAGGTGTCCGCTCCTGCGGATTGCGGATTTCCAGCGTGGAAACCCTTCCCATCGCAAGCCTGATAAGAATAAGCGTCAGCGGAATAAACGCTGTCAGCGCAAACGTACCGAGCAATGCGATGAGCCAATAGGCAGGCGATAAAGGTGCGTATTGGGTTTGCAGCGCCGCACAGAAAAGAGCCGTCCCGTATGTGGGCATCCACAACGGATGGCAAATAATGCCCAACAGGGTGCATATGCTATTCAGTACGCGTTCTTTCATACGATCTGCCGCCGCATACGGGCGGTTTGGATATTCAACTGTTCGCGGTATTTGGCAACTGTCCGGCGGGCAATTGTGTAACCGCGTTCTTTGAGTACTTCCACTAACTGCTCGTCAGTTAACGGGTTGGATTTGTCCTCTTCAGCAATCACTTCACTGAGTATATTTTTAATCTCCCGTGTGGAAACCTCTTCGCCTTCGTTGTTCGTCATGGACTCCGAGAAGAAATGCCTGAGCGGGAATATACCGAATTCTGTTTGCACGTACTTGGAGTTGCAGACACGTGAAATGGTTGAAACATCAAATCCTGTAATTGTGGCAATATCCTGCAGAATGAGCGGCTTGAGCGTCATCTCGTCACCGTTGAGGAAGAACTCGCGTTGCAGTTGCATAATTGCCGTCATGGTGCGGCTCAGTGTTTCGTTGCGTTGGCGGATGGCATCAATGAATGTGTGTGCCGCATCCATCTTCGTGCGGATAAACTTTGCAGCTTCCTTGTTCTCGGCTTTCGATTTACGGCTTTCCACTTCCTTGAGCATTTGCGCATATTCTTCGCTGACATGTAGCTCGGGGATATCTCCGGTGTTGAGTGTCAGCACTAATTCACCATCACGGTTCTCCACATAGAAGTCCGGAATAATCGTTTCCTGCCGTCCTTCATACGCATTGCCTGTGAAGGTGTTGGATGGTTTCTGGTTCAAGTGTACAATCTCGTCAATGGCGTCTTTGAGTTGAGATTCGTCCAACTGCATATGTTCGCAGAGCCGGTCATAACGGTGTTGGGAGAAGTCTTCAAAGTACTTTGTGAGCAATGTGATGGCGTTCTTGACTTCTTCCGTTTGGGGCTTTGCTTTCAGTTGTGTTACCAAGCACTCCTGCAAATCGTATGCCGCCACCCCGGGAGGGTCTAATTCTTTGATTTGACGGACGATATCCTCCATCTCTTCATCTGTGACAGACAAGCCTTCCTGAAACGTCAAATCGTCCACCAGCTGTTCCGTGGTGCGGCGCAGGAAGCCGTCTTCGTCAATGTTTCCGAGTACCCATTTTGCAATATGCCGCTGCTCCTTGTTCATCTTTGTGAGATAGATTTGGGACTTGAGATACTCGGAGAACGTCATTCCGCCGGAGAAAGCCGGTTCATCCTGTTCATGGTCATCCGAATAGTTGTAGGTGCGCAGCATGTAGTCCGGTGTTTCGTCATCAGAGACGTAATCGTCGTAGTTAAAGTCCTCTGTTTGCAAGGGGTTGGTATATTCTTCGTCTTCGCCGAAATCGCCTTCTTCAAAGCGTTCTTCCTGCACTTCTTTTGGGTCACGGCCTTCTTCAAGTGCAGGGTTTTCCTGCAGTTCTTCATTTACACGTTGCTGCAACTCGTATGCCGGAAGTTCTAACATGCGAATAGCTTGAATCTGTGCAGGCGATAATTTCGTCTGCAGGCGCATCTGCTGTGTTAATGAAAGGCTTGCCATTTATCTGTTCATCAGTTCAAGTACGTTTGTCGTAATGAATTCAAGCTGCTCGTTGTCCAATTCCGTGTGCATCGGCAGGGACAGGACACAGTTCATCAACCTTTCCGCTACAGGGAAGTCTCCTGCCTTGTAGCGCGGGTCCTGATAAGCCTTCTGCAAATGCAGGGGGATAGGGTAGTAAACCATTGCCGGAATACCGTGTTCAGCGAGTCCTTCTTTCACCTTTTCGCGGTTCACGTCAATCAGCCGCAAGGTGTATTGGTGATAGACGTGGGTGCTGTGTGCTTCGTGTCCGGGAATCAGAATATGCGGATTCCCTGCAAATGCTTGGTCATAGTACGCGGCAGCGCACTGGCGGTTGGCGATGTATTCGTCCAAATGCGGTAACTTTGCATCCAGTATTGCAGCCTGAATACTGTCCAAACGGGAGTTTACACCCACAAAGTCGTGGTGATAGCGTACAAAGCAGCCGTGGTTGGCAATGGCTTTGATGCTTTCCGCCAAGGCGTCATCATCGGTAAAAAGTGCGCCGCCGTCCCCATAGCAACCGAGGTTCTTTGAGGGGAAGAAACTGGTGCAACCGATATGCCCGATAGTGCCCGCCTGTTTGGTTGTGCCGTCCGCAAAAGTATATTTGGCGCCAATCGCCTGACACGCGTCTTCTACGACAAACAGGTTGTGCGCTTTCGCAATCGCCATAATCGCCTCCATGTCTGCACATTGTCCGAACAGATGTACCGGTACAATGGCTTTGGTTTTTGGGGTAATCGCCTTGCGAATGCCTTCTACGGAAATGTTCATCGTATCCCAATCTACATCCACGACCACAGGTGTCAGGCCTAATAAGGCCACCACCTCCGCGGTCGCGATGAACGTGAACGTCGGTGTAATCACCTCGTCACCGGGCTTCAGTCCGAGTGCCATCAGTGCAATCTGTAGCGCATCGGTGCCGTTGCCCACGCCGATAACGTGTTTGGAGCCGGTATATGTCTCCAGATGTGTTTGGAATTCGGCTACTTTCGGACCTTTGATGAACGCGGCAGAGGAGATTACCTCCTCTATGCCACGGTCAATTTCCTGTTTTATGTGCTGATACTGCGTCTGCAGGTCAACCATTTGAATCTTTTTCATACGTTTCTGTTATTTAACTTTCTGTCCGACAGGAGTATAGATATTTCCGTCACGGAGTATATAGAGTACACCGTCAATCATTACCTTTTGGGTATTCAGGGTCGGGTCAATGGTAATGGATTCGATGCCTTCGGCTTCCTCGAAGTAAGCGATGTAAGTGATATCTTCCGCTTCAATCTCCAGTGTGTTTTCGTAAATCTTGGTTTTCTTGTCACCTTCTATCTCCCAGTGGTCGAAGTAATATCCGTCATTTGCTTCCGCAGTGATGGGCACGGTGGTACCTTCCACATAGGATTCGGATGCTTCGGGCTTTTTCTTGGTGCTGGTCGTTTCTCCGACGGTTACAGTACCGTATGCTTCCTGACCTTCGGCAATCATGACGGTAACGGTA
>CAJOEX010000004.1 GCA_905233415.1 Paludibacteraceae bacterium | reverse complement strand
TGACAAGGACGGTGACCACCACCTCGCAGTACATCCAGCATGGCGATACAACGACCACCATCACCACCAAAACGGTGGAATCGTATGATGCGAGCAAGAAACTTTAAATATCAATTATCAACTATCAATTATCAATTTAAACTATGGCAAAATGTGAGTACATCAGACCGGTGGAGGCTCTCCACGGCAAATTGAAGAAAAGTGACAAAGTCGGCTTTGCAAAGCGCAAGAAATCCGGCACGAAGTACACGGTAACGCGTGACAACTGGACGAACACCATCAGCGCGGCGAAGATTGCGGGTGTACGTGCACACCGTCAGAAGTTCGCGGCAGTCGGCGCATTGGCGCGCGACCGTATGGCAGACCCCACAAAGCGCACCGTTGACGAAGCAGCCTTCAAGAGCCAGACGAAGTACAGCACCCTCTTCGGGTACTTATTTCACGAAGAGTGGATGTCGTATGAGGAGTAACCCTCCTAGGCGGATGCCGCTCCTCCCGTTCCGTCGGGAGGACGCTCCGTCCATGAAGAGTGGATGTCGTACGAGGAGTAAAAAGTGCGGGGCAACCCGCATTTTTTGCGTAAAAACTTGCACATTCCAAAAAAAAGTAGTACCTTTGCAACGGATTTAGTGTTCGCCGTTTGCGAATTGCGAACATTGCGCGCGCAAGCCCAGTAATAATCGTGCGTAAGCTAATAACGATTAACATTATAATAATATGCGTATTACACCGGAATATATCACGAGTCTCAAAGAGAATGAGATATTCGTATTTGGCAGTAATCTCACCGGAACGTTCATCTATCTGGCGGGTTACATCGTGTGGCTATGGACATGGCAGGCCTTGCTGGTTTGTTTTTAATTATAAAATGAATATTATGAAACGCTACATCTTTATTATGTCATTATTTAGTATCTTTTCATCCTGGTCTTGCGCCAATTCGGGCGGAGATTCCAAAGACACGCATATCGTGTCGTTCAGTTACCACTACGACGGAACTATCGGTGGCAATTCACATAACTACAAAGTGGATGTGACGGATTCAGTTGCGACCATCATGGTGCGGGATATGCTGCATATGGACTACGGCGATATGACGGATACTGTGGATACGGCGTTTGTGCAGGCTTTGGAGGCTCTCTGCGCCAAACACAATGTCAAACGATGGGACGGATTTGACAAGTACAATCCTCATGTGTGCGACGGAGACGGATTCTCGCTGTCGGTACGTTACAGTGACGGCAAGTCGGTCTATGCGCATGGAATGAATATATCGCCGAAAGGCTTTTGGGAGTTCGACCGCGAAATGCATGCATTGTTTGCTCCTGTATGCGAACGTTTGCGTGCCAAGGCTTTACAGCGGAAAATCGCCGAAGGCGTTTCCGGTGAACTGACATATATAATGTCTTCCTTTATCCAGAAAGGCGCAGCCGGCAGCGATAGCTATGAAGTGCAGATTTGCCGCTCGAATATACGTGAAACCAACTTCCAAGTGCGTATTAACTCCCGAAGCGGCGAGTTTTTCCCGCAGGGGGAATACACTTATTCCGCCGCTGTTCCGGACGAAGCAATTGACTGGAAAGCGTTTGCCAAACTGGTCTCCAAGCATCATCTGACCCGGTGGATGGACTATGAGAAATCCGCTGAAGACTATAATAACTCCGAGTGGTTTCAACTGAGTTGGAGTTTTGAGAATGGTCACATTGATGCGATGGGTTCCGAACATCCGGAAGGATATGATGCTTTCCGTAAGGATTTCCTGAAATTATTGCATAAAACCGTCAAACAGACAGCCGTCAAGCCCTTATGATTATTCCGAATCCACATATTGAGTCTGAAATTATCCGCCGCAGGGACGTGCGGAATATGCTTACTTTTACCATTGACCCGGCAGATGCGAAGGATTTTGATGATGCTTTGTCCTTTGTCAAGCAGGACGACGGGACGTTTCTTGTCGGTGTGCATATCGCCGATGTGACACACTATGTGCACAGTGGTGACGATATAGACAAAGAAGCCTACCAGCGCGGGACAAGCATCTATTATGTGGATCATGTGGCACCGATGTTGCCGGAAGAACTTTGTAATGACCTGTGCTCGTTGCGGCCGAATGAAGACAAACTGTGTATGTCCGTGTTGTTCACGATGGATGCTTCCGCACATGTGATTAAATATAAAGTGTGCCGGACAGTCATTTGCAGTAATTTCCGCCTGACCTATGAGCAGGCGCAGGAAGTAATCAGCGGTCAGCAGTCAGCAGTCAGCAGTCAGCCGTTAGCGGAAGCGCTGCGCACGCTCAATGATTTGGCGAAGAAGATGCGGGCGGAACGGATGAAGGCAGGTGCTTTGGATGTAGAGCAGGAAGAAGTGCGTTTCCGGCTGGACGAAAACGGTCATCCTATTGACATCTATTTTGCGCAGCCGACGGATTCCAATCATCTTATTGAGGAGTTTATGTTGCTTGCCAACCGCACAATTGCTACGGATATGGGGCGCCGCGGGCATCCGTTTGTGTATCGCGTGCATGACAAACCGGACCACGAGAAATTGGACAAAGTGGCTGCCTTCCAGCGGAAAATGGGGGACAAAATACCTGCGTCCGTCATCGAACTGCTGACTATCCGGGCTATGGCGAAAGCTGTCTATTCGACGAAGAATATAGGGCATTACGGATTGGCTTTTGACTACTATACGCACTTTACATCACCTATTCGGAGATATCCGGATATGATGGTGCATCGGCTTGTGGCACAATTTATTTTGGGAGAGCGGACACGCACAAATGGTGCTCCACGTGACCTTGAGGAAGCGTGCGACCATTGCTCGGAGATGGAGCAGAACGCACAGATGGAGGAGCGCGATTCCGTTAAGACCATGCAGGCAATTTGGATGCATGACCATTTAGGTGAGGCGTTTGACGGCACCATCGTTTCCGTCACCGAGTTTGGCGTTTTTGTGCAGTTGGACGGCAACCGCTGCGAAGGACTGGTTCATATCAATCAGCTGGTGGAGAACGACTATATGTTCTATGACGAGAAGAATTATCGTCTTATTGCCGAGCAGTCCGGCAAGACCTTTACTATTGGCGACCGGTTGCGGGTTGTGGTTGTTCGTGCAGATATTGATAAGCACCAAATTGACTTCAAATTGGTTCCTTCAGACCCAAATTCCCTGCAAAATCATTAAAAAACGCACTTTTATTTGCGTAATTGATTTTTTTTTCATAATTTTGCACGCTTTTTGTTATGTTGAATAGAAAAGGCGTTAAATATCTGCTTGTGTTGACGGCTCTTATGGCCGTGGCTTTGACTGTGGAGGCACAGTCGCGAAAGTACCATGTGGAGTTGGGCTTGCAAGGCGGGTGTGGCTACTACGTCGGTGATGCTACGACGCATATTTTTAACAATGTGCGTGAGGTTTACGGCGGACATGTGCGCTACAAGTTTGACCAACGATGGGCAATGCAGGTGAAAGGTTTGTACCAGTTTATCAAAGGTCCGATAATCGAAAGGGAAATCACTCCGGACGGGAAACCCAAGGAGGTGAATCTCGGTGAATGGACGGACGATTTGATTAACCTTGACGTAATGGCGGAGTTCAACTTTTTCCGTTTCGGAATAGATGACTACGACCGCCGTGTGAAGCCGATTACGCCCTATATCTTTGCCGGAATAGGTATGGGAATATACGGTATGAGGTTTCAGAAGGTAGCCTGCTATTTTCCTTTCGGATTCGGCATGAAGTGGAAGTTTGCGCCTCGTTGGGGATTGAATCTGGCTTGGCAGCATAACCTGTATTTCACGGATAGCCTGGAAGGAACAGAGGGCTACGGGAATACGTATGATTTGAACGGAAGCAATATTCTGAACTTTGATTTGACGGGGCAATTGACCCTTGGCATAGTTTTTGAATTTGCTCGAGAGAAAAAGATTTGTCGGCTCTGCTATGACAATTAAAAATGAGATATTAAAAGAGCGAATGCCGCGACATGTGGCAATCATCATGGACGGAAACGGCCGTTGGGCTAAGCGTCAGGGATTGGCACGAATGTTCGGGCATAAACAAGGCGTGGAAGTGGTGCATAACATCACGGAAGCAGCTGCGGAATTAGGGTTGGAGTACCTTACGCTATATACGTTCTCCACGGAAAACTGGAACAGACCGAAAGAGGAAGTGGATGCGTTGATGACGCTGCTGGTGGATACGATTGCCAAAGAGACGCCTACTCTGATGAAGAACAATGTGCGCTTGCTGACCATAGGCGACTTGGACCGTCTGCCGAAGGCGGCTTATGCAAAGTTTGTCAATTGCATGGAGCAAACCGCTGAAAATACAGGTTTGAACCTTGTAATAGCTCTTAGTTACTCATCTCGTTGGGAGATTACAGAGGCGATGAAAGAGGCTGTCCGGATGGCGAAAAACGGACAAATAGGAATAGAGAATATCAACGAAGAATTTGTTTCCGACCTGATGACGACAAAGGGGATGCCCGATCCCGATTTGCTGATTCGGACAAGCGGAGAACTGCGGATTAGCAACTTCCTGCTGTGGCAGCTGGCATATTCGGAGTTGTATTTTACAGATTGCCTGTGGCCGGAATTTACCGTGGAAGAGTTCTACAAGGCAATCGTGGACTATCAACATCGTGAACGTCGATTCGGAAAAACAAGTGAACAGGTTAAGTAATTGAAGCGAAAAATTAACATATTGTTTTTGTTGCTGCTGACAGCTTTCGGAGTTCAGGCACAACAGGCAGACAGCACAGCCGTAGCGGTTGCGGATAGTGTCGTTGTCGCGACGGACAGTGTTGCTGTGGCGGATACTATTGCGCGAGACAGCGTTGCGGCTCCTGTTCAGGAAACGGCTCCTGCGCCGGAAATCGAGTATTCGATGAGCCGGCAAACCTACGAAATTGCAGGCATCACCGTTTCCGGCGCAGACAATTACGAGGACTTCGTTATTATCGGCTTCTCGGGCTTGGCGGTCGGCGACAAGATTGACGTGCCCGGCGACCAGATTACAAAGGCTTTGAAACGCTTCTGGAAGCAGGGCTTGTTCTCCGACGTAAAGATTAAAGCGACCAAGATAGAAGGCAAGAAGATTTGGCTGGAGATAGCGCTTACCCCTCGTCCGAGAGTGTCGGATGTGACCTATAACGGTTTGAAGAAAGGTGAGAAGGACGATGTGGAAGTAAAAGTCGGTATCTCAAAAGGTGCCCAAATGACGCCGAACTTGAGTGACCGCGCCAAGACCGTTATCCAAAAATACCTCGCCGAGAAAGGTTTCCACAACGCGGTTGTACAGGTGCATGAGCTTCCTGACCGCGACAAGCCCGGTTATGTGAAGGTGATTATCAATGTGGACAGGCAGGTCAAGACCAAGGTCGGAAAGATATACATCACCGGCAACGAGGCGCTGACACATACGCAGATTAACAAGGCGATGAAGAAAACCAACGATAATCACATCATCAACCTGTTCCGTACAAAGAAGTTTGTGACTGAAGAGTACGAAAAGGACAAGGTGGCGATGATTGAGAAATACAACGAAGTTGGTTATCGTGACGCTTACATTGTGGCTGACAGCGTGGTTCCCAATCCGGACGACCCGACACGTGTGGATATTTATATCACGGTAAACGAAGGAGAAAAGTATTATGTGCGCAACATATCATGGGTGGGAAATACCGTTTATCCGTACGAGTTTTTGGATGCGAATCTGGGCGTGAAGAAAGGCGATACGTACAATCTGAAACTGCTGAACGAACGTTTGAATACGGATGATGATGCGGTAGCAAAACTATACACGGACCGTGGTTATCTGTTCTTTAATGTTGAGCCGGTGGAAGTGGCTGTAGAAGGCGATTCCATTGACTTTGAGATGCGCATGTACGAAGGCAAACCGGCGACGATTAACCGTATCAGCATCGTCGGTAACACCCGTGTTTACGAGCATGTCGTGCGCCGTGAATTATACACCAAGCCGGGACAGTTGTACAGCCAGTCGGATATTATGCGTTCGCTGCGTGAACTGGCGCAGATGGGACACTTTGACCAGGAGAAACTCGTGCCTGATATTCAACCGAACCCTGAAGACGGAACAGTGGATATCACTTATCAGTTGGAGACAAAGTCGTCCGACCAGATTGAGTTCTCGTTGGGCTGGGGTGCTTCCGGTCTGGTAGGTAGTTTGGGACTGAAGTTCACGAACTTTGCGATACAGAACCTGTTCAACAAGAAATCCTACCGCATCGTGCCGCAGGGTGAAGGACAAACGTTCTCCATCAACGTGCGTACCAACGGAGTGTATTACACAATGGCAAGTATATCTTTCCTTGAACCGTGGCTGGGCGGAAAGCGTCCTAATTCATTGAGCGCAAGTATTTACTTTGCTTCGCAGACAGGTTATTCCAACCGTTACTATCAGGCTTATCAGAACCTGTACAACACCTACTCGAACTACTATTACTATTCCGGTAACTCGAACTACTACCAGCAGTTGCAGGAGTCGGAGGCGGATCCCGACAAGTACCTGCGGACGTTTGGTGTGAGTGTTGGTTACGGAAAGCGTTTGCGTTGGCCGGACGACTATTTCACGTTCTACGGTGAATTGAGCTATCAGATGTACATGCTGAAAGACTGGCCGTACTTGCTTATTTCGGACGGATTCAGCCATAACTTTGCGCTGATGCTGCAATTGTCGCGCTCCAGCATTGACAACCCGATATATACCCGTCGCGGCTCGCAGTTCACGCTTAGTTTGAAGATTACGCCTTCGTGGTCGGCGTTCAACAAGTTGGATTATTCGCAGATGTCCACATCCGAAAAATACCACCTGATTGAATACCACAAGTGGAAGTTCACGGGCAAGGTGTTCACACCGTTGACAAGGGATAGCAAGTTGGTGCTGATGACTCGTGCCGAATTCGGTTATGTCGGTCATTTCAATAAAGATGCAAAATCTCCGTTTGAGACGTTCTATATGGGTGGTGACGGAATGTCCGGCTATACGAATTACGCCACAGACTATGTGGGTATGAGGGGTTATTCGTCCGGCTCCTTGACACCGTATGACCCGGCAACCGGAAGAAACATGGGTTATGTGTATAACAAGTTTACGTTGGAATTGCGCTACCCGATTACGCTGCAGCAGAACGCAACCATCTGGGCGCTCGGTTTCCTGGAGGCGGGTAACTGCTTTGCAGATATCAAGGATTATAACCCGTTCAACCTCAAGCGCAGTGCCGGTGTAGGTGTGCGTATCTTCCTGCCGATGTTCGGTCTCTTGGGTGTTGACTGGGGCTGGGGATTTGATTCGATTAACGGAAGTGACCAGTACGGCGGAAGTCAGTTCCACTTTGTGCTCGGTCAGGAGCTATAGCATTTGAAGATTGGAAGATTTGAATATTTGAAGATTATGAAGAAATACATTTTAATCTTGTTTGCGGCGATGACAATGCCGCTTTGGGGCGCGGGGAACCAGTCCATTGCATATATTGATATGCAGTATATTCTCAAGAACCTGCCGTCCTATGAATCCGCTAACGAGCAGTTGACCATGATTTCCAAACGCTGGCAGAAAGAGATTGACGCGGCACAACAGGAGGCGCGTGTCCTGGCAACAAACTACCAGACCGAACAAATCTTCCTTTCTGACGAAATGAAGCGCCGCCGCGAGGAAGAAATTGTCGCCAAGGAGAATGAAGTGCTCGAACTCAAACGCAAGTATTTCGGGCAGGACGGCGAACTGTTCAAGAAGCGCGAAGCACTCATCAAACCGATTCAGGATGAAGTCTATGCCGCTATTCAGGAGGTGGCAAGCGAGAAGCATCTGGACATCGTGAAGGACCGTTCCGCAGACCCGGCACTCATCTACATGTCATCCAAGTTGGACATCTCCGACATTGTCCTGCGTAAATTGGGTGCACGGTAATAATATAATGAATAAATAAACAATAAAAAAATAAGTGTATGAAAAAGATTTTAGTTATTCTTGCGCTGGTATTGCCGATGTTGGCAAGCGCGCAAAAGTATGGTCATGTGAACACGACCGAGTTATTCCAACAGATGCCTGAAGTGACTAAAGTGAAGGCACAAATGGACACTATCCAATCGCAGTACGAGAACCAGCTGACAATGATGCAGGAGGAACTCCAGAAAAAGTATCAGGACTACCAGCAGAACGAATCGACTATGCCTGATGCCATCAAGCAGATGAAACAACAGGAACTGCAGGAAATGCAAGGACGTATCCAAACGTTCTATCAGACTGCTGAACAAGATATTCAGAAAAAACAGCAGGAGCTGCTTGCTCCCGTTCATGAAAAACTGACAAAAGCTATCAAGGCAGTCGGTGAGCGTGAGGGATATACGTATATTTTCGATAGCGCAGCAATGGTTTATATCTCTGACAATGCTGTGGACTGCTCTCCCGCTGTTCGCAAAGAGCTCGGACTAAAATAAATCGCCGAATCGTAAATCGTCAAATCGTAAATAATGGAAGACGGTTATTTGGAAAAGCACTACGACGAGTACGAAAAACGGAAAGCCGAGTGGCTCAAAAAACAAAAACGTTATGGAAAAAGTACAAAAAACATTAGCTGATAGTGCGGTAGCGCGTTGGACAGTGTTGGTATTGGTGGCATCGATGATGTTCTTTGCCTACATGTTTGTGGACATACTTTCCCCGTTGGCTTCCTTGCTGGAGGAGACTCCGCATTTGGGCTGGGATAGAGGTGTGTTCGGTACCTATGCTGCCGGCGAATACTTGCTGAACGTATTCGGATTCCTTATTCTTGCGGGTATTATTCTTGACAAAATGGGCGTCCGTTTTACCGGTACATTGTCTGCTTCACTGATGGTTATTGGTGCTGCAATCAAGTATATCGGCATCTCGGAATGGTTTGGTGCCAACGATATGGTTTGGCTCAATTCATGGTGGACCACAATGCCCGGTAGTGCCAAGATGGCGATGCTGGGATTTATGATTTTCGGCTGCGGCTGCGAAATGGCGGGAACGACCGTTTCGAAAGTGCTTGCCAAGTGGTTCAAAGGCAAGGAAATGGCACTTGCAATGGGCTTGGAAATGTCCATCGCCCGTATTGGTGTGTTCGCTGCCATGTTGTTCTCGCCGATGATTAGTGAGGCGTTTGCAGTGGACGGTGTGAACTCGGTAACGGCTCCTTTCCTTTTCTCGGCACTGTTGTTGGTGGTAGGCTTGCTCAATTACCTCGTGTTTACGGTTATGGACGCCCGCTACGACAAGCAGTTGGTTGCGCTGGGCGAAGCCACGGAAGAAAAATCCGCCGACGAGGAGTTTCATATTTCCGACCTCGGACAGATTTTCCGCTCGAAGATGTTCTGGATTGTGGCATTGCTTTGCGTGCTGTATTATTCCGCCATCTTCCCCTTCCAGCGGTTTGCAACCAATTTCCTTGAGGAAACCCTGCATATCAGTAACGCCGAGGCTGCCGGACTGTTCAAGTGGTTCCCGATTTTGGCGATGATTCTTACACCGTTCCTCGGTGCGTTTATCGACAATAAGGGTAAAGGCGCAACAATGATGATGCTGGGTGCAATCATTATGATTGGCTGCCACAGCGTATTTGCTTTTGTGCTGCCCGCTTATCCGAGCAAAACGCTCGCTCTTGTTACTATTTTGGTACTCGGCGTCAGCTTCTCCCTCGTCCCGGCATCCATGTGGCCCAGCGTGCCGAAGATTATTGATGAGAAAGTACTGGGCTCGGCATACTGCCTCATTTTCTGGGTGCAGAATATCGGATTGTGCCTCGTACCGTTGCTTATTGGTAAACTGCGTGTCGCAACCAACGGCTATCTCGTACCGATGATTGTGTTTGCTTCATTTGGTGTAATGGCGTTCCTGCTCTCGTTCGCACTGAAGATTGAGGACAAGAAGAAAGGCTATGGACTGGAACTTCCTAATAAAAAATAAGACATCTGTTAATGTTACTACAGACAGCCGGAAGGTAACTCCCGGCTGTGTGTTTGTTGCGCTCAAAGGCGAGCACTTTGACGGCAACGATTATGCGGAGCAAGCGCTCAAAGACGGTGCCGAATATGTCATCAAAGGTGAAAACGCCCTTGCCGAACTGCAAGATTTGGCACGTGCCTGGCGGAGGCAATGGGGAAAACAAATCCTCGCCATCACCGGTACGAACGGCAAGACAACAACCAAAGAACTGACGGCGGCGGTGCTTCGCACCAAGTACAATGTGCTATATACGGAAGGCAATTACAACAATTCGCTTGGTGTGCCGTTGACGCTGCTGCGGCTGACCAAAGAGCATGACTTTGCCATTGTCGAAATGGGTGCTTCCCATCCGGGAGACATTAAAGAACTGGTCGGTGTTGCCGAACCGGATTTCGGGCTGATTACCAACGTCGGTCGTGCCCATTTGCAAGGATTCGGCTCCTTTGAAGGCGTCATGCGCACCAAAGGCGAGTTGTACGATTATATTGCCGAGCATCACGGGACCATCTTCCGCAACGAGGATAATCCGTACTTAAGAGAAATGCTGGAGCTGGCAGAAAAAAATGTCAATTGTCAATTATCCATTGTCAATTATCACGCTTCTCCCATGCTCAGCGGTACGCATCTCGTCGGTGATTACAACTCCGAGAATATTCAGGCGGCGCTTTGTGTTGGAGAATATTTCGGCATTTCCCGCAAGGACGGCGAAGCGGCTGTCCGGGCGTATGTGCCGACAAACAACCGTTCGCAGGCGATGAAAACCGAGCACAACGACCTCGTTATTGATGCCTACAACGCAAACCCGACGTCTATGCAAGCGGCGATAAATGCGTTTTCTAATAGTTCGAAGAACGGTCTGACAGCCGTAGGCGGTCTCACTTCTGACAGCGAAGCGGTCTATATCCTCGGTTCCATGCGCGAACTCGGCGATTACACCAAATTAGAGCACCAGAACATTGCAAACATGCTCTTGGAACGCAAGGCGGACGCGGTCTTTCTCGTCGGCAACGAATGGAAAGAAACAACCGCGCCCTATCCCGTTTTTGAAAATGTCGAAGCACTTGCTGATTATATTCTCAAACACCCTCTTGACCATTGCCGGATTCTTGTCAAAGGCTCACGCAGCAATCAACTTGAAAAAATAATCCCTTATTTATAAACAATTATGAACAAGACAACATTTATCATCATTATTTCCGTACTCTCACTCGGTATAGCAGTACTCCTGTTTTTTACGCTACGCCAACGCCACGACATGAAGGAGATGGTCGAGCAGATGGAGTTTGAAAAAGAGCAGTTGCAGGAAGAGTATGAAGACCTTGCCATCCAATTCGACGGTTATCAGGAGTTGGATATCCAGAATGACTCCCTGCAGGAGCTTCTCAGCCGTGAGCAGCAGCGCGTGCAGGACCTTCTGGAAGAACTGCGTGTCACACGCGCAACCAATGCCCGTCGTATTGCCGAACTCAAGAAAGAATTGGCAACTGTACGTGAAGTGATGGTTGAGTATGTCCATCAGATAGACTCTCTTAACCGCACCAACGAAATCCTTACGAATGAGAACCGTCACCTCACGAAGCAGTATCAGGAGGCGTCAACGCAGAATCAGCAGCTTCAGCAGGAGAAGTCTCAGCTCACAGAAGTGGTCAAGCGTGCTGCAATGCTGGAAATCAAATCCTTTGTCGCAACTCCGCTCAACAAGCGTGACCGCAAAACGCGGGTGCTTAGCCAGATAGAAAAGTTCCAGTTTGACTATACTATCGCCAAGAATATCACTTGCGAGCCGGGCATCAAGGCTATCTATTTGCGCGTGGTAAGTCCGGTTGGAGAACTCCTGAACGAGGCGCGGGGCTATACCTTCTTTTATGAAGATGCCGAACTCGCTTGCTCGGCTGCGCAGAACTTCGAGTTTACCGGCGAGGAATGTTCCGGCACGCTCTATGTCCCCCTTTCCGGAGAGGCTACGCAGGGATTCTATAATGCAGACTTCTTCGTGGACGGAAACATGATTGGCAGCTTCCCGTTCCAAATAAAGAAGTGATTGCTTCTGCACACTCCTTGTATTCCCAACAAAAATGCGGCATATGCCGCATTTTTTTACCATAGGGGGGCAAAGGGATTTCCCCAGTAGGGGCCTCCGAAAGTACAAAATAAAAGGATATTTCTATTCAAGGAATATTTTATAGGATTTTCTGTTGTGCTGTCCTGTAAACGAGACAACGTACATCCCGATGGGGAAGGAGTGCAGGCTGATTGTCACTTCCTCTTGAGAATGAATGACTGCCTGATACACGTTGCTGCCATAGGTGTCAAATATATTGCATTGTATATCTTCTTGTGCGTAAACCACTATTTGCCTTTGTTTGGATAAAATCGTTATCAGAACAGGCTCCTGACTAACTGCGTTTTTGCTTTTGTCTTCCATGACAACCGGGCATGTGCAGACGGCATAATCCTCTCCCTCCCGTGTCAGTTGTGCATAAACTACATCTCCCTGATGCAAGTTGTTGGGAGCGTACAGGTAGGTTTTGGCATTATGCTCAACTTCGTAATCATTCACAAACCAGTCCACTTGGCGGAACCTGTAGCCGCCATTATAATCTTGGTTGAGTAGCGCTACTACGTCGTTCCAGTTTTGTTCAATAATCCATGACGGATATTTCACCAGGAACGTGATATCCTGTGCAAAATCGGTTGCATCACACACTTGACTGCCATTGTTAAATTCGAGTCTGACATTGTAGGTGTCCGGTCGCAAGTATGTGTTCCCCTGCAATTGGGGGATTTCTCCTACTACAGATGAAGAGAATGGGGCATTTATGACGTCTATAAATCCCATTTCTTTTGCTTTTTCATCGTAGAAAAGACTATAATATAGTGGTTTAGGACCTTCAAATTCACAGTTGATATGATAGATGTGATTATTGGCACATACTTCGCCTACTGATGCCGACGTAATGACAGTCGGATTGGAAACGGTCAGGTTAAGTGTTTGTATCTCGCATTTTGCAGATGTAGGTTGATATGTGGTATCGCTATAGGTACCGCTTTTATTTAATTGTTCGCCTGCGAAAGTGTAGAAATCGTTGGCGCAAATCGTTGCATAAGTGGTGTCCCTTTTCGTCGGGGTGACAGTCAGTAATAATTCATATATACTGTCGCAGTTGCAGGAAGTGGATAGTTTTTCGGTATAAGTGTCTGTTTGGCTATATTCTTTTCCCCTATACGTATAAGTTTCGTAATCACAAATGGCAGCTGTCTCGTTAAAATGATATGCCGGATTAACATGCAGGTGCAGGATAGAAGTACTGTCACAGCCGTATGATGTTGTAATAATATGTGTATATGTTCCGTTTTTGTCTAATCGCTCGTTGTCAAACATAACATATCCATTACTGCAAATCGTATCATAGGTGATGTGGAGGTGCGGGTCATTTTCTCCGTGTACAAAGATTTCTTCTTCATATGTATGTTCGCAGTTTCCCTCCGTCAGCTTGGCTGTTAGTTTGACTTTGTATGTGCCTGTTTCTTTGTAAGTAATTGGATAGTCAATATTTTTGGTATATACTTTTCTTCCATCTCCAAGGTCCCAAATATATTCATCGCAATCCTCATGTTGTGAGTTGGGAGATATACCGTCTTTGGAAACAGCACTAAGGTTCTCAAATGACAATTCATCCACACAGGTTCCTTGTCTTTTATATTGAAAATTAGCTAATGGTAAACGAGGTTCGGCAATAACACTTAAAGTAAAGACGCAAGTGGGTTTACCTATTTGATGGGCATCACAATAATACGTTTGTGCATCGGTAGATACGGATATTGCTTGTTCTGTGCTGACTACGTTTTTAGTATTACCGTCTAACGTGTACCATTGGTATTCAAATCCGTCTGGAACCGTGTAAGTATTTACTTGGTCAAAGCCACATGTAAGAGATTTAATTTCTTTCTTTTGACAAGAGATATTAAGATAGGCATACCCGAAATGACCTCCATGATTGCAATCGTATGTTGTCAGACGGATATATACAGTCTGCCCGTCATATGCGGACAAGTCTAAACCTACAGATGTCCAGTCTTTCCACAGAATGCCGGAACTTGTTGTGTTCCAGCCTAAGTTCGGATTTGCTATAAAATCAAATGCCCCACAATAATTGTCAATCATGTTATTGTTCTCATCAAGAATAGCTAATGTCAATCGGGGTTGGTCTTTCGCGTCATGCGCAGGATCCTCCATTACGGCTGCATACTTAAATACTAAAATAGGATTTTCTTCGTTATTCACCTTGTATTCATACGTAATACTTTCTGCTTGGGCATCCGTTCGCCAGTTACCTAAACGTACCGAAGCCTTTTCCCCTGGAGGAACAGTGTGTAGTTGACCCTCCGTATACCAGTCCACTTCGTTCACATCTGTATGAACAGTGTGGCGGCTATTACCACTGGATGGCCCATAATTAATAATGCCAGTATTATAGTACGGATTACTATAAGACCCGTATGTACACCGCACTAACGGCGATTCTAAATCTGTAAAATCAATACACTGCGCAGCAATTGTTGTATTGAACAACAATAATATAATATGTATGATGAAAGATGCTCTCTTCATAACAAACTAATTATAACAGTTGCAGTGGCGGGTGGGGATGCGCAACATATATGTAACCTTTATTCCGGCACTTAATGGAAATATAAAATTTGATTCTGTTGATTTCCGATTATAGTATGCATATATATCCAGTTGAGTCGGATGTTCCCTGTTCACTATAACATACGGCAAATTCTGCTCGTTGTTAAATGCTTTCAGGAAACTGTATTCTGCATAAAACCCGACTCGCAGAATACTGTGCATTTTATGACTGCTTTGACTCTTGCCATATAAAACATTATAGCCGCCCTCAACCAATACACTTACTGGAAATGTCATGGTAAGCTTTTCATGGCTGTGCGCTTTATAATCAGTATAAAAGTGATTGGGCATATCCTCAAAATCCTCGAAATACTGCGAATAACTTGCGAAGGTGCTATATTTCCTGTCTGAAGCATTTTCTGTCAGCAGATGATAACCGACTCTTGCACCACCACCAAAACACCAGCCGCGGAAGGTATAACCGAATACAATGGGTACGGATACAAACAATCCGTAAGAGAATTCGTCTCCTTGTGGCAGATTGAATTTAAAGGTCATATTCTTGCCTTGTGTATCGCGCATCAGTTGTTCTATCTGTAGGGCTTCTGTTTTGGCACTTGATGTCCAGAAAGTGGCAGCGGCACCTAATGAGAAATAGAATCCGTCATGTTGTAATTCATAGCCGAGACTGACGGATGCACGACCGCCACCAAGTGTAGATAAGTCATCATAATCCTCCAATAGGATATTATAGCCGGCATCGGCAGCAAACCAACCATAGTGTAGGGTTTCCGTTTGGTCAGTCGGTTTATGTTTGCGATTTTTATCCTTTTGGGCAAAACAAGGCGGCAATACGCAGAATAGCAAGAAACAAATGAGAAGGGGAGAGCTGTATGTTCTAAATGTGTTTTTCACGTTTTAAGCATCAAATCGCCTGCAAAGGTACTGCTTTTTTTTGACCTGTACAAATAAAAATGCAGGTTCTCGTATTTTATGGCCGCTACGCTGACAGGACACGGCTCCTAACAGACCCCTATACAACATAAAAACACAACATCATTCCAACAAAATATCATTTTTATTTGCATAAATAAAAAAAAAGTTGTACTTTTGCAGGCTAATATGTGATTTTTCAAAAAAGGATGAAAGAATTCAAGGAATATAAGCAATTGAATCTGCCGGAAATGAGCCACGAAGTGCTGGCAGAGTGGGAAAAAGAAGATTTATTCCGTCAGAGTATCACAACCCGCGAGGGACACAAACCGTTCTATTTTTTCGAGGGGCCTCCTTCCGCCAACGGTATGCCCGGCATTCATCATGTGCTCGCCCGCACGATAAAGGACACATTCTGCCGGTTCAAAACCATGCAAGGGTATCAGGTGCACCGCAAAGCAGGCTGGGACACCCACGGTTTGCCGGTAGAGCTTGGCGTAGAGAAGATGCTCGGCATCACCAAAGAGGACATCGGCAAGAAAATCAGCGTGGACGAATACAACGCCGCTTGCCGCCGTGAGGTGATGAAATACACAAAAGAATGGACGAACCTCACCCGTCAGATGGGCTATTGGGTGGACCTTGAACATCCGTACATCACATACGACAACAAGTATATCGAAACGCTCTGGTTCCTGCTGAAGCAGCTTTATCAGAAAGGCTATTTATACAAGGGTTACACCATTCAGCCTTACTCTCCTGCTGCAGGGACAGGGCTTTCAAGTCACGAGTTGAACCAACCCGGTTGCTATCGCGATGTGAAGGACACCACCTGCACGGCGAAGTTCCGTCTAACTTCTGACAGCGTCAGCGGTCTAACTTCCAACAGCGCAAGCGGTCTAACTACCTACATCATCGCTTGGACCACTACGCCGTGGACATTGCCGTCCAATACGGCGCTTTGCGTCGGACCGAAGATTGACTATGTAGCAGTTCGTTTGGAGAATGAGGTTATTATTCTTGCCGAAGCCCGCATGGCGGCATATGCCAAGGAATTAGGCGAGAATCCCGAAATCATCTGGCGTGGCAAAGGAACCGACCTGGTAGGGCTGGAATACGAGCAGCTCATTGACTGGGCAGACCCGGGCGAAGGAGCGTTCCGTGTCATTGCAGGCGATTATGTGACCACGGAGGATGGTACGGGAATTGTGCACATTGCTCCGACTTTTGGTGCAGATGATGCCTTTGTAGCGGGCAAAGCCGGGGTGCCGGGAATGCTGTTCCTGACCAAAAAAGGCGAGAAACGCCCGATGGTGGATATGGCCGGCAAACTGTTCAAGACCGAAGATTTGGACCCGCAGTTTGTGGCGAAACATATTCGTCCGAGTTACGAGCCGTGGCAGGGACGCTTTGTGAAAAACGCCTACGCCCCGAACCTTACGGACAAGGATGAGACATTGGATTTGAGTATCTGCCTCATGCTCAAGCAGGCGGGCAAGGTCTTCCGCATCGAAAAGCCTCTCGACAGCTGGTTCATCAAATCCACCAAAGCCCGCGAGGAAATGATGGCGCTCAACGAAACGATTAACTGGCAGCCCGAATCTACAGGCACAGGACGCTTCGGCAAATGGCTGGAAAACCTCAACGACTGGAATCTCAGCCGCTCACGCTATTGGGGCACACCGCTTCCGATTTGGCGCACCGAAGACGGACAGGAGGAAATATGTATCGGCTCCATCGCCGAACTCTTTGCCGAAATAGACAAATCCGTCAAGGCAGGCTTCATGAAAGCCAATCCGTGGCCGAAGCACAAAGCAGGCGATTATTCGGAGGCCAACTATGCGCCGGAAGTCATAGACTTGCACCGTCCATATGTGGACAATATCATTCTCGTTTCGCCGTCCGGCAAACCGATGAAGCGCGAGTTGGATTTGATTGATGTCTGGTTCGACAGTGGCGCGATGCCCTATGCCCAAAACCACTATCCGTTTGAGAACAAGGACGCACAGCGCACAGCCGACTTTATTTCCGAAGGTGTGGACCAGACACGCGGTTGGTTCTTCACGCTGCACGCGATTCACACCATGATTGAAGGAACGGTAGCATACAAAAACGTTATCTCCAACGGTTTGGTGCTTGACAAGAACGGCAACAAGATGTCCAAACGTCTCGGCAACGCCGTTGACCCGTTTGAAGTGCTGGATACATATGGGGCAGACCCGCTGCGGTGGTACATGCTCACCAATTCCTCGCCATGGGAAAACCTGAAGTTCGACCGCGAAGGTGTGGATGAGATTCGCCGCAAGTTCTTCGGCACACTTTACAATACGTACGGATTCTTCGCTTTGTACGCGAATGTGGATAAATGGCAACTCCCTGCCAATCCCGACGGTACACCGACGGTACACCGACAGTTGACCGGAGTCGTACTGACGGAAATAGACAAGTGGATTTTGAGTAAATTGAACTCGCTTGTCAGGGATGTTACCGCTTCTTACGAAGCTTACGAACCGACAAAAGCCGGACGTGCGATATCCGACTTCGTGCAGGATGACCTTTCCAACTGGTATGTGCGTCTCAACCGCAAGCGTTTCTGGGGCGGCGAAATGGACGCAGACAAGAATGCGGCTTATCTTACACTTTACACCTGCCTCAAAACCGTGGCACAACTCATGGCACCGAATGCACCGTTCTACGCGGACAGACTCTACCGCGACTTGACCGGAGAAACCGTTCACCTCAGCACCTGGCCTGAAGTACAGGAAGGCTTGATTGACAAGGACTTGGAGCGGTCGATGGCACTTGCACAACAGGCAACATCCATGATTCTCTCGCTGCGCAAACGTGCCGAAAAGAACGTGCGTCAGCCCCTGCAGAAAGCCGTTATTCCGGCAGCGGACAAACAAACGTTGGATGCCTTGAAGCATGTACAGGACTTGATTAAATCCGAAGTGAATGTCAAGGAACTGCAGATTGTCATGGCGGAAGACAGCGAAGTTAGGCTGGTGAAGAAAATCAAGCCGAACTTCAAAGTGTTAGGCAAGAAAGTCGGCGCCCAAATGAAGGCTGTTGCTGCTGAAATAGCCGCAATGACGCAAGACCAAATCGCCGAAATGGAGCGCGAGGAAAAATATCAACTCGCAACGGTTGATTACCAATTAATCGCAGAAGATGTGGAAATCATTACGGAAGACATGCCGGGTTGGCTTGTGATGAACGAGGGCGCGCTGACGATTGCTTTGGATATCGAGTTGACGGACGAACTGATTGAGGAAGGAATCGCCCGTGAACTGATTAACCGTATTCAAAACCTGCGCAAATCTTCCGGACTGGAGATAACAGACCGCATTGTGGTGGCTTTGAGCCGTGCCGGGCAGATTGAAAACGCCGTAGCGCACTTCAACGATTATATCGCTTCGCAAGTGCTGGCAACCAGCCTGCAAGTCGTGGACAACCTGTCCGAAGGCGAAGAGGTGGAACTCAATAATCAAAACGTAAAAATATCTATTAAAAAAGCATAAGTTATGAAAAAATCGTTTATTTTTCTGGCGCTTGGCGCTGTAATGGTGGCTTTTTCTGCCTGCTCCCTGTTTGGCAACAAAGAAGTTTCATTCTCCGAAAGTGACCTTATCGGAACTTGGCAGGAGAACGGTACCGAAGCATTTGTACGCTTCCTGACCGAAAAAGCGGATTCGGATTACAAGTATGGCTACGAATGGAACGAAGCGGAAGATGTATTCCCCGAAGACCTTGTCAAATACGGCAACGGTTGGTTCAAGTGGAAACTTGTCAAGGCAGACTTGACGGAGATTCACCTCATGGATAACGGTGGTGCCGAAATTCCAAAGATTTACACGGTAACCAGACTCACGGACACTGACCTTGAGTATAAGGATGATTTCGGTGTTAAACATGCTTTTAGCAAAGTAGTTTCCAAGAAGTAATGAAGACATTCTTTAAGATATTCGGTATCACACTGGCTTCAATAGTGGGTGTTGTGCTGATTGCTGTAGGAATTGTCTGCGGCATCGTCTTTTCGCCCAAGCAGCTGACGCCTGTTGTGAACCGCGTGGCAGACTCGTTGCTGACCTGCCCGCACGAGCTGGAAGAGGTAAACCTCACTTTCTTCCGCACGTTCCCGCACTTCGGAATTGAAGTCAAAGGACTGTACGTGTTCAACCCGATGGAAGGTGCACAGTCAGATACTTTGCTGGCGGCAGACGATGTGCTTGCTGACATTGACATCAAGCAATATCTCGACTCGCAAATACTCGATATTCGCGAACTCAAACTGAACAAGGTGGCGCTTAATCCGTTTATCAATGCGAACGGCGAAACGAACTTCGACGTACTCAGACTGCCGAAAGACACGACCGAAGATACGACTGCCACGGTGCTGCCGTTCGATATCCGGTTGCATCGGTTGACGCTTAATGCCAACCAGTTGAGTTTTGTGGACGAGAAAGACAGTCTCGATTTCCGCAATCTGGCATTGCGTGTATCGGCAGTCGGAACCGTGGACAGTTTGCTCAATATTAACGCCGTTATTGATGACTGTCTTTTGGACTGGAACGGCCTGCAAATAACCCTAACCGGACAAGCGGCAATCTCGGAATCCATCACAATGGATGTGAATGCCAAAACCAACGATTGGGCAATTACACAGGTGCTTGAGCAGTTACCGGAACGCTTTGCCAACCTTGTGCCGAAAGATATTGACGTTGTCGGAACCGTTGGTGTCAAAGCACATGTGTTCGGCGAGTTTGCAGACAAAAAGATGCCGCTGATTGATGCAGATGTTGTCCTTGCCAATGCGACAGTCAAGTATGCGCCGCTTCCTTATACCATCACCAATTTGGCAGCAGAGGCAAGTGCCCATGTCAATCTGAACAAAAAGAGCGACTCTCGGGCGTCTCTCGCGCGTCTCTCAGCTCAAACTAAAAACACCCGTATTGCCGCCAAAGGTTCAGTTACGGATTTGCTGGGAGATATGTTGATTGATGCCAAACTGGATTTGGATGCCAATTTGCCGGACTTCGCATATTTTATGCCCGAAAACATGCAAACTGAAGGTAAAGCGAAAGGAAAAGTGAACGCCAAGATTAGGCTCTCTGACCTTACCGACATGAAGTTGGAGAAAGGTCAGTTTAGCGGTCAACTGGTGCTATCGGATGTGAATGTTGCCATGGATAGCATGACCGTTGTGCTCCCGAAGACGGACTTTGCTTTTCGTATGCCGAATACAAAACCCTCATGGAAGAAACTGAACTGGCTGGATGCCACGTTCAAGCTGGCGTCTGTTGATTTTGCCGACCCATCCATCGGACAGGTGAACCTCGGAGCTGCAGACTTGCACGTCGAACTAGGCAATGTGTTGAAGACCATGCCGGTTTTGTACGCTAACGTGGATTTGCAGTCCGAGCAACGGCTTGTTGCCAATATGGATACAATCAGTGCCGACATTGTAGCTCCGCATATTACCGCTTATACCGAGTACGATACGAAGGACACAACTCGTGTGCCCATTTTCAACGGGAAAGTGGCTTTCGACGACCTCAAATGCGCGTACAACAATATTCACGGCCACTTGCGGCAGTCAGAACTGGAAGCCAAACTGACTGGCGGAAGCCGCTTGCATTCAATTCCTACTTTGGCGGCTTCCATCAAATCCCAGGCATTTACAGCCAATGCGGACGAAGATATAAAGATGGACACCAAACAGTTTGAAATTCAGGCGAAGGCACGTTACAACCATCGGGGCACGAACTTCCTGCTCAAATGGAATCCCGTACTGCATTTTGACATGCACAAGGCGGAAGTGGACTGGGTTGAATTTCCGCAGCATGTGTCTATCCCGCAAATGACGTTTGACTACTCGAACCACGACTTCAAGATTGCAACATCGCAAATCAAGTTAGGTAATTCCGATTTCTCGCTGACGGGCGAAGTGCGTAATATCAGCCGTTGGCTCCAGAAACGCGACACTCTGGTCGGCGAACTCAATTTCGTTTCCGAGCATACGGATGTGAATCAACTCATGGAACTCTTCTCTGCGGATTCCGGCTCGGAGGAAATTGTGGATGACAGTGCCAATGCTCAAAAAAGCGAAACCGATTTGGCGGCTGCGAAAGACAGTACACAGGCAGACCCGTTCCTTGTGCCGCAAATGGTGGATTTGGTGCTTAACACCCACATTAAAGAGGCTGAATGGTTCAAGGAAAAAGTGTATAATCTCGGCGGTAGAGTGTATGTCCGCAACAACACGCTTGTGTTGGAAGAAATGGGATTTGTCTGCAACGCCGCCAAACTGCAACTGACAGCGATGTACCGCACACCACGAAAAAATCATCTGTATCTCGGTTTGGATTATCACATGCTGGATGTGGATATGGCTGCGCTGATTCGGATGATTCCGCAATTGGATACGATGGTGCCGATGCTCAAGTCGTTTGAAGGAAAAGCGGAATTCCACCTTGCGGCGGAAACATACATGAACCAGAATTACGAACTGAAGCCGTCAACCATCCGTGGTGCCTGCTCGCTCTTCGGTAAAGACCTTGTGGTGATGGATAGCGAGACCTTTGACAAAATCAGTAAGATTCTCATGTTCAGCAAAAAGACGGAGAATAAAGTGGACAGTATTTCTGCCGAGTTGACGCTGTACAAGAAGGAGATTGACATTTATCCGTTCTGCTTGAGTATAGACAACTATATGGCGGCACTCGGAGGAAGGCATAATCTGGATATGTCCTTCAACTACCATGTTAATTTGCTGTCACCGTTCTATATCGGTGTGGATGTCACCGGCACGCTGGATGACTTGAAGATTAAGCCTGCCAAGTGCGTCTATGCACAGGACTTCCGACCCTTCTTCCACAACAAAGTTGATACCCAGTCGGCAGAACTGCGCAAGCTTATCCGCGAATCTATGCGGAAGAATGTGAAAATACAATAGCTGAAACCTATTGGCAAAATTATTGATGGTGATGATGGTCGTTGTGGTCATCATCACTTTCTTTATGCTCCTCAACCGGTTTAAGCGAAGCCGGTTTGTTAATGGCTGCAAAGGCTTTCTGCAGCGTCGGTACATCGGTTTTTGCCGCGTCATAGGTTACGACTACTGTTTTGGTCTTAAGGTCACATTTCAAATCTTTTACTCCCTTTTCGTAAGCGATATTCTTGTAAATCTTGTCTATGCACGCTTGGCAGTGAAGATCCACATAGAATGTTACGGTTTGCTTGTCCGTTTTCGCATAAACAGATGTACAGAATGTACCGAATGTGCAAATTGTAAATAAGATAAACAATAGTCTTTTCATATTTGTAGGATTTAATCAGTTTGTCTTTCCAATGCCCAGCGGAAACCGAGATATAGTTTCCAGCCGTGTGTCGGTGCCCAGACCATCGATGCGTCAAAGTCCGGAGAAGCCGGCTCTTCTGCGGCTATAATGGGGTTATCTTGAGTATAATTCGTCATGTTTTCAGCCCCTATATAGAGCGACCACGTGCGGAAATATTTGGTGACTTGTGCCATTAGTTGCGGATACCATTTATGGTATGTCATGCCGTTGGAAACATAATACTGCGTGTTTCCGGCAGGAATAACAAAGCCGTCCGGCATTCTTCCCGGACCGTTGAACTGCGCTGTAAAGTCAAACTGCCACTTCTTGAGTGGCGTCTGGTAACTCGTTGTAATGATGCCCTTGAAGCGGTTTTGCAGCGGCTTCTCGCGCAATTGATATGCGTTTGCTTCCGTATTGAATGAGGATTGGCGCACATCGGTATAGCGGAAAGCCAACGTCATGTTCCAACCGCGCAGAATCTCCATCGAAGCCTCAAGTTGCCAGTTGTGAGCAAAAGACTGGAGAGGCTTTGGACCCGTATGCTCGTTGATGTTATATAAATAAACAGCATGCGGATCGCGGTCTAAGTCAACGATAACACCGTTCATGAACTGCGTATAGTAATACTCACCACTCAGTTGCAACTCCTTCTTGCCTAACGGAATATAAAACGTCATTGTGGCTCCGGCATTAACCGCACGTTCTTGCTGAAGTTCTTTCAAGTACTCACTATTATTATACGGCCCTTTTATCCATTTCCGATTACTAACAAGCAAGCCCGCATTATCCGCGAAGACATTTGGTGAACGATAACCGAGTCCGACGCTTCCGCGCAGCGTCCACCATTCAAACGGCGAATAGCGGATGTTCATGCGTGGCGTCACAAATGGTCCGTAGCGTGTGGACCAGTCTGCACGTATGCCTGCCAACAGCGTCAGTTTCTCCTTGTACATATATGTGTATTCGGCAAAAATGCCGGGAGTTACTTCGTTAGTTGTAGTGGTGTACGGGAGCGGAGAGAAAGGATCCGGATAGATAAAATTCGTAGTTTCATTAAACCGATCATAATTGATGCTCAATCCTGCTGAAAGTTTGTGCTCGTGATTATCTTCGGGGTCGAGTTCGGGATTCTCGAAGTTTGTCTGGAAGATGGCGTTGAGATAAGCATTTGTTTGTGACACGTCCCAAGTCTTCGGTCCGTAGTCGTTGGTTTGACTATGGTATGAACCCGCTACGATGATGCCGATAGAGCGATTTAATGAATGGTCAAAGACGTAGCCGTTCTTTATAAAACCGTCAATACGGCGGGTACGCAGGTCGATACCATATGGCGTTTTGCCTTCTTGCTCAAACTGTTGGCGGGTTTCGGAGGTTTGTCCGCCAAGCCGGCGGTCATATATTCCATGCACTAAAACATGTCCTGTATAATCGCCTTTTTGAAAATGCCAACGGTTCATAATATTGGCTTGATAGTTCTTGGGCATGTCAAGAAATCCGTCCTTGTTGTGGTCCATTTCCAGTCCCATCCCCTGTCCGTGCATTAACAGACCGGTGGAACAGTGTTCCCCGACATCCCATGCTCCGGTTAGATTCAATTCACTGTGTGTTTCTCTGTTAATCATCGCATTCAGCGCCAGTTTGTCCGCCGTTTGTGGTTTCAAAAACTGCGCATTGATTTGTCCCGTCAGCGCCTCATAGCCGTTGATGACAGATGAGGTGCCTTTACTTATTTGTATGGAATGCATCCACGGTCCCGGAATATACTCCATGCCAAAGGACTGCGCCAGACCACGAATACCTGGAGTATTTTCGGTGAGCATTTGTACATAGGTACCGCTCAGTCCGAGCAAACGGATTTGTTTGGCGCCCGTGGCGGCATCTGCGTATGCCACATCGACAGAAGCGGAGTTTTCGAAACTCTCACTCAAATTGCAGCAAGCGGCAGTACAGAGTTGGTCGGCAGTAATCTTTTCAGTATCAAATGCCGACACACGCGATTTAACCACCGGTTTGCGGCGTTGAACAACTTGCACTTCGTCGATGCGGAAGTCGTTTACTCCCACCGTGTCCTGCGCGTAGGAAATTGATAACTGATAATTGAAAATGGATAACAGTATCAATAAACTTCTGTTTATGTTAATATTTTTCAACATACCAAGCTTCCGATTTGATATACGGCAAATGCCACTATCCACGCCAACAGGAGCGAGTGAACTACCGTGAACCACGCCCAGCCGCGTCCGGCTTCGCGTTTGAGGGCCGCTACTGTCGCCAGACAGGGGAAATACAGCAGTACGAACAGCATAAAGGCATATGCGGTCAGCGGCGTAAATGCCGAAAGCGTGGCGTCACCACCGTAAAGAATGCCCATTGTGGAAATAATCGCCTCTTTTGCAGGCAGACCGGTCATTAAGCAAACAGACATTTTCCAATCAAAGCCAAGCGGACGAATGAGCGGTTCCGTGAACTGCCCGATCATGGCAAGGTACGAATGCTCCAAGTCCATCGAATGCGTCGGGAAATACGTCAATCCCCAAATAACAATGCTTGCCCAAATAATAACGGTTGCAATCTTCTGCAAGTAATCCCATAACCGTTCCCAGACGTGCTTCCCCAGTTCCTTCCACGTCGGTTTGCGGAACTGCGGCAATTCGCTTACGTAGTCTCCTTCAGGCTGTTTGAACCATTTGGTATGCTTCATTACCAGCGCAAAAAGAATACTTAATGCGATGCCGGCAAAGTATAACGACATCATCACCAATGCCCTGTGGCGCGGGAAGAACGCACCCACAAACAGCATATAGACCGGCAGACGCGCCGAGCAGCTCATAAACGGAATCATCAGCATGGTCAGCGTCCGGTCTCTGGGGTTGTCTATATCCTTCGCCGCCATTATCGCCGGCACATTGCAACCGAAACCGACTAACATCGGTATAAAACTACGCCCGTGCAGACCGACCGCGTGCATAACCTTGTCCATCAGAAACGCAGCACGAGCCATATAGCCGCTGTCTTCCATCAAAACAAGAAGGCAGAAAAGTATCAGTATATTCGGCACAAATGTCAAAATTGCACCTACACCCGCCAAAATCCCGTCAATGAAAAGACTGCTCAACCATCCTTCCGGCAAGATTCCACCCATCCACGCACATAAGGCTTGAATATCTTTTTCTATCCATGCTTCCGGATAACTGCCGATTGCGAACGTCAATTCAAACACGCCATACAGCACGGCAATAAGTATCGGGAAACCCAACCATTTGTTCGTCAGCACTTTATCGACGCGGTCAGCAAGGCTGTGTCCGGTATCATCATGGGCGTGATAGAGTGTCTCCTGCAAGGCTCCGTGCACAAAGCCTTCGTAATCATCAATCGGCACAGGACGGAAGAAAAGCGGAAGCCCCAATACGAGGTCTTTATCCTCTACAAAGCCGATTCGCACCCCCATAAGTTGGGAGAGCTGTTCATAATCCAGCCAGTGCTTGGTGTGTAGCAGTTCTTTGTAATGTGTAAGAAGAATGACAAACGGTTGCTGCCGGTCTATCAGCTCAGCAGCCCGCAACAGCCCGTCTTCAAGGTGCCGCGAGTCTGTTTCAAGCACCAGAATGCCGTTTTCTGTATATTCTTTGCAGCGTGCCATCAGCGTTTCATTTCAAATTGCAAAATTACCGCATTTTGACGACATGCACAATACCTAAAAATAGGGAATTCCGCTTTCTCGCGAAATTCCCTGTCTTGTGACCCCGCAGCACTCGGGGAGAACCTTTCTCCGCTTTGCTTCGTAAGCTTCTTGTGACCCCGCAGGGGCTCAAACCCTGAACCTTCAGAACCGGAATCTGACACTCTATTCAATTGAGCTACGGGGCCGGTTGTTGCAACTTGCTAATTTCTTCTGCCTCCCAACAACACCAATATATAATATATTAAGGTGGCGAGGGACGATATGGCAGCGACAACATATGTATAGGCTGCACTATGGAGCGCCTTGGAAGCCATTTCGGTTGTTTCGCGGTCAGTAATTCCCGCCTCCTGCAACCAATTGACCGCCCGCTGACTGGCATTCACCTCTACCGGCAATGTGATAAAGGAGAATAGGGTGGTTAGTGCAAACAATGCGATACCGACTTCCAATAGAATCGGGAATGTCTCTACCACGAACATTCCAATCAGTAGCACCCATGTCATCCATTTGCTGGCGAAAGACACTACCGGTACCAATGCTGAACGCATTTTTAACGGAGCATACTCTGCTGCATGTTGTACTGCATGTCCGCATTCATGTGCCGCTACTGCTGCGGCAGCAATATTAGCCTCGTTGTACACCGATTCCGACAGATTGACGGTTTTGTTCTGCGGATTGTAGTGGTCCGTCAAGTGCCCCTTGGTGCATGTTACAGCCACGTCCGTAATCCCGTTATCGCGCAACATCTTCTCCGCCACTTCCTTGCCTGTCAGCGGCAACTTCACTTTGGAGTACTTTTTGAACCGGCTTTCCATTAAGGCGCTTACAATCCAACTCGCCAAAGCTATTCCGATAAACAGTATCCAATAAAGGCTGTTTCCAATCATTTTTCCTTCCATTATCTTTTATTCTTTTGGGGTATCAATCGCTTGCATAATTTGCATTTGCCATATACGTAAACCGTGAAATAATCCGGTTTGAAATTCTCATAACTGCGTGTTCTGAGCCTGTCCGCAATAATCCTGTCCTTCAAGTCCGACCTTCGTCCGCACTGCGTACAAATGAACTTCATCTTGGTCCGTCGCTCAGCCGGAAGGGTGTATGTGGCGGTTTGCCTGCTGTTGTATATCACCCGTTGCAGTATTCCCGCCTCTACCAGCAAATCCAGCGTGGCATAGACGGTTGCTGCGCAAATTCGGTCTTTTTTTGCCCTTTCCGCCAAAACGGGACCGGTTATGGGCGTGGTCTGGTCGCAACAATACCGTAAAATCTGCAACCGCTCTGCCGTACATCTTTTTTTGTGCGCCTGCATATAGGCGATAAAACGTACCGAAAGTTTTTTATATGTTGTTTCGGTCTTTGTCAAATCTCTTTCAGATAAGCACGGCGGCGTTTGTGGTATTTGTGCTCAAGCATCTGGAATTGCTGCTGGTTTTTCGTGTTCGTCTCCAGGATGGATGTGGTATCAAGGTGTTTGACGCCGTATTTGATGAAATACGGAATCTGGTCTGTGAAGAACAAACTGTTTATTCCCTTGTCCTGGTAGTCCGGTCTGACAGCCACAAGCAGCAAGTCAAAGTGCTCCATTTTTTTAGCCTTCAAGGCTCTCCATAGGTGCCACCAGCCGAAGGGGAAGAGTTTGCCGCCACATTTGCGTGATGCCTGGCTGATGTCCGGCATTCCCAAACCTACACCGACAATTTCGTCCTTTTCGTTCACAATAATCGTCACAAAGTCAAAGTTCAGAATCGGGAAATAGATATCGCGGTAATACTTCTTCTGCCGGTCGGTCATGGGCTGGAAGTTATAAAGTTTCTGGTATGCTTCGTCGAGCACATCCATAAAGCTGTTGCCGTATTTGCGCACTAACTCCTTCGCATTTTTCACCTTATCGACGCGGACATGACTGCGTTCTTTCACGATTTCCGCTACGCGGGTCAGACGTGCCGGCACTTCCGACGGACAGGTGATGAGCATTTCTATCCAGTCCGCTTCCTTGTGCAATCCGTATGCCTCCATGTGTTTGGCATAATACGGATAATTGTACAGCGATGCAATCGGCGCCACATAATCAAAACCCTCCAGGAGCAAACCCTCCTTGTCCCAGTCCGTAAAACCGACCGGTCCGTTCATGGCATTCATGCCACGTGCCCTGCCCCATGCGGCAACGGCGTCCAATAGCGCTTTGCTGACCTCAAGGTCGTCAATGAAATCCATCCATCCGAAGCGCACGTGTTTGACGTTCCATGCCTGGTTGGCTTTGGTGTTGATGATAGCAGCAATGCGTCCAACAGGTTTGTTGTCACGGAATGCCATATATAACTGAAAGTCACTGAAGTCCATCGCAGGGTTCTTCTTGCGGTTGAAAACCTCCATCTCATCAAAGAAAAGCGGCGGGCAGTAATAGGGGCAATCCTTGTATAAATCGTTGGCGAACTGAATGAACTTTTTCAGCTCACGACGGGTATTCACTTCACGTATTTCTACAGCCATAATGGTTTCAATTCTCAAAAACGCCGCAAAGGTACTGCTTTTTTTTTGAAGTGCCAAAAAAAATGGCATAAAAATTCCTTTTGCCTGCAAAATGACCTATACGCCTATTTTTAAAACGAGTGGAACAACTCTCCAATAAAATAGGGCACGGATGTTAGCATGCCCTATTTTATTATAGTTGATAAATACGACTATTTGATTTTGATTATTTCTTCACCAACTTTATTCCTCGGTTTTTCGACACTATTTTAGCAGGAGCATTTGCAGCACCGTCAATGTTGATAAATGCTGAATCTTCTTCTAAGGAGAACGTGTACTTTTTCCCCGCCTCAAAGTTATATGTCCATACGTTATTATTACTATCTCCTAAAGAGTACCATCCTTCAGGGTCGTCACCGTCCTTTAACCAATACATTTCCGGAACTAAGGAACTTGCCGGTATTTCATAATACGGAGACGTACCAGTGCCTGAACCAAATTCATAATAAACAATTATATTTTCCGATTTATCGGCAATGCCAAGCTTAGTAATGAGGTCATATGCAAACACTTTTAGAAAGCGGACTTGGGCTTTGTTGCTTGATGCGCTACTTGTCTTTGTTGCTGTAAGGGTGGCATTGGATGGGTTGTAGGTGAATTTCACACCGTCACCAATGGATAACGCATCCGCACCACTAATTGCACTTTCAGGGAACCAATCTGCGCCAGTATCACTTGGAGCCGTGTTGATGTTGGCACCAACACCTCCCCAAAGATTTTCATATTCATAATTGCTGCCCACTTTGGTCATCTGTACCCATTCCCAAGAAGAATCTAAACCCGTTCCCCATGGGTGCTTAATGTAGTAAACGGTTTCTGTCGGTTCTGATGGTTTCTTTTCAAACGATGCCGTCAACACGTAATCCTTGTTCATGGTGAGGGTGCGAGTAGCACGTATATCGCCGTCTGACCATTTGCTGAATTGCCAACCGCTGTTTGCAGTAGCAATAATTTTCACCTCCGCACCTTCCTCATACTGGCCATTTACATTGCTGTTAACTGTGCCGCCTTCACCAGCCGAAATAGTCAAGGTATAGTATGTCGGTTTCGTCGGGTCATCCACTTCTTTTTTAATCAAGCCGCAACTTGTGAGCAGGCAGGTTGTCAGCAATACACTTGAAAATAAAAATTTGCTTTTCATATTATTATTCATTTTATAAAATAACTTTATATATTTACCTTATTAGAAATGCATAGCTAATCCTACACCATTTTGATTGACTTGGAAATTAAGAGATACAGACGGTTTTTTGTCTGCGCCGGCACATTGTTTATTATACGTTTTGTAAGAATTAGCTCTTGTGCTGTAACCACCGGCAAGCAGCGGCACACTTACCAATGCCATAGCAGCACCAATTGAGCCTGCTATGATACCCGTAAGTTCCCAATCATTCCTCGTTTCTGCCGTAATATAATACGTAGCATCTCTCCCCTCGTAATAATACGTTCCAAGAGGCAACATTCCCCATGCAGAACTCAAAGCGACACCTACTCCTAAGAAAGTCCAACCGGTAATAATAGAACGTTTGCCAGTTACAATCTTTTTCCAAGCTTCGGGGCAATTTTCATAGACAAACTGCTCATAGGCCTTTCTGTCCATCGACTGATTTTGCAAACGGTATTCGTTATTGGAAACTTTTGTAATGGAATATTTAAGGCGCTCGGCTTCCTCAGCGGCTTTCTGTTCCTCTTCCAAGCGTTTTTGTTCCCTGGCTTGTTCCTCAGCCAACAGTTTTGCCTGTTTTTCTCTTTCTTGCGCCTCAATTTTCTCTTGACGGGCGCGTTCTGCTTCCTGGCGTTTTTGTTCTTCCTCAAGACGTTTTTGTTCTTTTGCCTGTTCTTCAGCTAACAGTTTTGCCTGTTTTTCTCTCTCTTGTGCTTCCAACTGTTCCTGACGGGCGCGCTCTGCCTCCTGACGTTTTTGTTCTTCTTCAAGACGTTTTTGCTCCTTTGCCTGAGCTGCATTGGCGGCCTGTTCTTCCTTTTTGCTTGCGGCAGCGCTATTATCTTGCTTGTTGCCATCATTTCCCTTGCTTTGGAAGATACTGAGGAACTTGCTGGTCGAAGCCGCAGCATTGCCGGACCCCGCTGTCAGGTTATTAAACAGGTTATACGCCAGATTCGAGCAACCACGTTGCATCTGTTTGGCAGCAACACCCACAACAGAACTTTCCGTCCTTTCGATACGCCCGGTTTCCACATTCAAAATCTTAGCCGTTACGAACAAGTTGCTTTCGTCGGCGACAGCACCTTCCGCCACCAAAATATAGGCGGCACCTGTCATTTCGCCCAATTTCTTGATTTGCTCATCACTAACCATACCGGTGCGTTGGAAGTTCTGCTCGCCCATAATGGCATCAATATCCGTACGATCGTACGCTTCATAGCCGGCAGTATTGGTAATCGCCTTAGCCAAGGTACTACGCAACATCAATTTCTGACTGTAGGCTAATTTGTTTTCTTTGTCCACCACTTCCAAGATGGCGACACGTTTAACATCTTGTGCATAGCCACAAAAAGCCAAACACAGTAAGCTAACAATTAGTAAACTTTTTTTCATAATTTTTCCCATAATAAAATTAAGTATGTTGATTATTATTTTTTACCTTTTAAAAAATTGACAAATTTCTGTGTGCTTGTTTGCGCTCCCGGGAGGTTGCTGAATAACTTGTTTGCAAGATTACCGCATCCTCTTTGCATGTTTTTGGCGGCAATTCCGATGAGTGAACTTTCCGTCAATTCGATACGTCCGGTCTCAACATTCATAATTTTTGCCGTTACGAACAAGTTTTCCGCATCAGCAATAACTCCTTCCGCCACCAAAATATAGGCAGCACCTGTCATTTCGCCCAATTTCTTGATTTGGGCATCACTAACCATACCTGTACGCTGGAAATCCTGCTCGCCCATAATGGCATCAATATCCGTACGGTCGTACGCTTCAAATCCTGATGTGTTAGTAACTGCCTTAGCAAGGTTGCTGCGTAACATAAGTTTCTGGCTGTAGGACAGTTTGCCTTCCTTGTCCACCACTTCCAAAATGGCGACCTTCTTTGTTTCTTGGGCGAAACCCAATAATGCAATGGCCATAAAGCCACATAAAAGTAAAATCTTTTTCATTATTATGTTGTTATTTGTCGTTCGTACCAGCACATAAAAAAGCGGAGCTGCACTATTGCTGTTCCGCTATCTGAGGCTCTGGTATTGCCTTTGCATCCGAACAAGCAACACCGAGCCCACGCCGTATGTAGATATTACATGCACAACGCGGTATGTAAATTCAATACACACTAATGAGCATCTTGTGTCACAATGCTTTGGATGCGTGAATTTACCAGATTCCAGATAGCCAAAACAAAGCGCGTAAGACGCTTTTCAAATATGTCCGAGATGGGATTGCTCCCAAATCGGCTGCAAAAGTACGACAAAAATTTTATATATGCAAATTTATTTCGATAATTTGCAAAAAAAAGATTATTTCTCATTAAATAAAATGTCAAAGCAAAAATAGAGCCATCCTTGCAGGATTCTTGCAATCTAACGTTAATGTATCGTAAATCTAACGTAAATCTATCGTGTTTCTTACGTGAATGTTTCGTCGCATATAAGGAAAAAATAAGGATATTTGGCGGTCGCTCCTCCCCTGTACGTCGCTATCCGATAAATCGGGATAGGTGGAAGACAAAAACCAGAAAAAAAACCTTCTTTGCAAGCAAAAGGAATTTTTCTGCCGATTTATTTTGTACTTCCAAAAATTTTTGCTACCTTTGCACGGGATATGCGGATAAAGGAGTATTTGCCATATTACAAGCGGAACCTGCGGGTGGCATTGCCGGTTGTGCTGACGCAGTTAGGGGCTGCGCTGGTGGGGTTGTTTGACTCCGTAATGGTTGGTCATTACTCGACGACAGCCTTGGCGGCAGTAAGCTTCTCAAATGCGATATTTTTCACGGTAATGGTATTCGCGATGGGTGTGCTGATGGGCGTAACGCCTCTTGTCGGTCATGAAGTCGGGCGTAAGCACAAGCATATCGAACTCGGAAATGCGGACAAGGCTGCCCAGTGCGAAAACCGTATAGCGGGTTTGTTGCAAAACGGTGTCTGGCTGACGGTTCTGCTTTCGGTTCTGATGGTAGGGATATTGGGAGGCTGTATTCCGCTGTTGGATGTATTCGGTCAGGATCCGGCAGTGGTTCGTGCGTCGAGGCCGTATTTTCTGCTTATCGTCATTTCGATTGTGCCGTTCCTGTTTTTCTGCCTGGAGAAACAGTTTCTTGAAGGTTTGGGCAATACGACCGCCGCGATGTTGATTTCGTTCGGTATGAACGGTTTGAATATATTTCTGAACTGGGTGTTTATCTTCGGCCATTTGGGGTTTGCTCCGATGGGTGCAACCGGAGCGGGGATAGCAACGCTTATATCGCGGACGACGCTGCCATTTATTTTTGCGGCGGTTATTTTAGGCAGGCGTGAGTGGCGTAAGTACGTGAAAAAGTTCTCGTTCCGCCTGAACAGCCGTGATGACTTGTCGCGTTTGTTGTCAGTCGGGATGCCTATCGGCGGTCAGACTGTGCTGGAGACAATAGCCTTTACGGCATCGTTCATCATAGTGGGCTGGCTGTCGAAGGAAGCGCTTGCTGCGCACCAGATTGCGAATCAGATAGCGGATCTGACATTCATGATTGCGTTAGGAATAGGTGCCGCGACGACGATACGTGTTTCCATACAATACGGCAAAGGCGACCTTCATGCCGTCAAGATGGCCTCCCGTGCGAGTGTGCATCTGGTGCTGCTGATGAATACCATAGGCGCAGGTTTGATGATAGGTTTGCGGCATTATATTCCGTATCTGTTTACCGAAGATGAGGCTGTCGCGGCTATCGCTTCCAAGCTCATCCTGTTTGCCGGTTTGCTGCAGTATGCGGACGGCTTGCAGTGTGTGGGAGCTGCGATGCTGCGCGGTATAACCGATGTTACGCGTCCGATGATATACGCGTTTGTGTCGTATATTTTAATTGCCTTTCCGGTCGGTTTACTATGTATGTTCAGGCTGCAAATGGGTGCTGCAGGAATGTGGGTCGGGTTCATATTCGGTCTTGCCTCCGCTGCCGTATTATTCCATACCCGTTTCTGGCGCAAACTAAAGGAAATGACCAATAACGAATAAAAGATGATAAAGTTGCTTCTCGTCGGTAAGACGACCGACAAACATCTTGCCGCGCTTATTGCGGATTATGAGCAACGCCTCACGCATTATGTGCCGTTTGAGGTGAAGGTTATTCCTGACCTCAAACAAGGCAAATTGTCTTTTGAACAACAGAAGACAATGGAAGGTGAACGCATTTTGGCGTCCGTTCCAGGTTCTGCGCGTCTGATATTGTTGGATGAGCGCGGCAGTCAGTTCCGTTCGGTTGAATTTGCCGGATATATACAGAAACAACTTTGCGCCACGCCGAATATTGTCTTTGTAGTTGGCGGTGCCTACGGATTTTCCCAAGCGGTATATGACCGTGCTGATGCGATGGTTTCATTATCGAAGATGACCTTCTCTCATCAGATGATAAGGTTGCTGTTTATAGAGCAACTATATCGTGCGATGACCATTTTGCGCAACGAACCTTATCACCACGAATAAAACAAGAGAGCGACTCTCGTCACCCTCTTGCCTCCATGTTTTTACTAAATGCTTACAAAATTAGCGGACAACTTTCTTTCCGTTAACAATATATAATCCCTTCGGCAGGACAGTAATATCTTCGCCGACATAAATACCGGTAGCGGTGTAGATGCCGGATTGAAGGATTGTATTATTGATATTTTCGATTGCAGAAGGAACGTCTTTTTTCTCGATAATATTGGTGAAGTAATCGCCAATACCGGGAGCTGCTTTATAGGCATCTAATGTCTCGTCAGGAACAATCACAAGGCACTCTTTCGATGTGAAGTTTGCGTGTGTTGCGTTGATTTCCCAAGGCACTTGATAATAGTCGGTAGCTGCAATATACTTGTGGCAGCAGCGCGGTGGAACGGTTCCGACGAACTCAAGAACTTTAAGGTTAGGCGCAACAACAGACATCATAGCCAGAGAGTCTAATGAAGCGGGCAGCACCAGTTTTTCCAGCGCAAAAGGCTCAACGTCCTGTTGCTGGTCCGTGTGAATACCGGTCAAGGGCATCAGCTTAATACCATCGGGCAGCACCAACTCTTTGATGTTGTGGGCGCGTTGGAATGCCTGCATTCCGATTTCAGCCACTTTGCTTCCTGCCTCAAATGTGATGGACTTGGCGGTGCAGAAACGGAAGGCTGCCTTGCCCAATGCAACAACATCACACTTGATGCCGTCTTTCTCTACGGAAACGGGCACAACAATTTCTTCCAAATCATACACTTTGGCATCCGACTGGTCTTGAAGCAGAATGGCAGTTTGGTTCTCGACATTCACTTGGTAGTAAATACCGTCAACTTGGATGATTTCGTCTGCAGCATTGAGGCACATTGCCATAACGACTGCACTCATTAACAAGAAAACTTTTTTCATACGCACATAAATTAATATTGTTAGTAATTTGGTTATGTTTTTTAGAAAAACGCTGCAAAAGTACTGCTTTTATTTAACATTTGCAAGAAAAAACCAAAAAATCCCTACAAATGGTGATTTTGTACAAAAAATTTGTACGTTCAAAAAAAATGTAGTACTTTTGCAGCGAAAATAAAATCAGGAACGATATGAAGCATGTTTTATCTTCTTTGTTTATGGTGCTTTGTGCCATGAGTTTACAGGCTCAGCCGGTGTTTGACTGGTTGCAGACCCTCTCTGCGACCGAGACAACCAAAGCACAGACAAATATTCAGTTTGTGGCCCATTATGCGGACGGCTCGGCGTTGGTGTTCGGAAATTACGGGTCGTTGTCGGCAAGCGATGCAGGCGTTCTGGACGGACAGTATTTCAGTGGTGCCGAGTACGGAACGGCTTCCGGTTACAACAAAAACTTTCTATTGGCAAAGCTTGATAATGCCGGCAAGTTATTGTGGGCTGTTCATAGCGAAGACGGTGATGTGAACGACAGCCAAAGTGCGGTTGCGCCGACCAAAGACGGCGGTGCTGTCATGGCACTCAAATTCCGGCACAGCGACCATAATAAGCAGGACGGCGTGACGGCTCCGCTCTATCGCATAGTTGATGCCGGCGGTAAAGCGTTCAGTCATGACCTTGAATATCCGGGTGCGTGGGTTAATCAGCCGGTGCTTGTGCGTGTTGACAAGAACGGTAACATAACCATAGTGAAAGATATGTGGTGCAGCACCGAGCAGGCCGCCAAAGGTGACGGGCTGACAACGGACGCTTTTTCGTGGGCTGCTGCTGTTGAGAGTGAGGACGGAAATATCATACTTGCCGGTTCACAGTCACTGAATATGGGGATTGACGATAAAACAATTACCGCCCGTCCTCAACCTGAGTGGGATGGTACAACTACCAACGCGCGGTATAACGGCTTTGTCCTGAAACTGGACAAAGATTTGAAATATGTTGCCCATATCATCAGTTCCGGGGATGTGCAAACCGACAAACCCTCTTGTGTGGCATACCGCAACGGCAAACTTTATTTTTCCTGTCTTGCGAAAGCGGAAGAGTCTGCAATGCTGGCACTTGGCGGCAAGAGCGCCAATGTGAAGGAGTTAAGTATGGTGAACGCTTGTCTGACGGACAACTTGGATGTTGAGTGGCTGGCGGCGACGCCTATTGTGCGCTATAATGACCGTCAGGGGAATCTTCTCTACCAAACACTGCTTTCCCAAGACGGAAAAGAACTGTATGTGACCGGCGGTATACAGGGAGCAGTGGAACTCGGCGGACAGACCATTCACAGCGGCGGGGAGGAATTAAGCACGATGAACGATGGTTATTTGTTTGCTATCAGTACGGAGGACGGCAGTCTGAAAAAAGCAACTGTTATGGGCAATAAAACGCTTAACCTGAATCACGGTGTGGTTGAAACAAATGACTCGTTGTATGTTTATAATTACCAATTCGGGACAATTAGCCAAGTGGCTTACGGTCGTGACTTCAAACGCGGAGTGACCACTGTGCTGGCAACCGGCGGCGGCTCGTCAACCATTGTATATGCAAGTGCTGTCAAAGGGCAAGTGCTCCTGGCATTGCGCTCTAAAGGCGGACAAGATTTCAAGGTGTTCGGTAATACGGTGAATATTGCCGGAATGTGGTTTAACACGTTAGTGGCATTTCACTTGAATGACGAGAAACCGGAAGGCGTGGAGACCGTTCAGACCCAGGATGCAAAACAGGGACGCAGGAAAGTCTTCCGTAACGGACAAATAATAATTATTCGTGACAATAAAGAATATTCAATATTAGGACAAGAAAAATGAAAAAACTATTCGTTATTTTGGCAGTGGCGTTAGTGGCGTTTACTGCTTGTCAGAAACAGGCGCAACAGGCGCAAGTGATTTACTCGATTGACGAAGTGTATGCGCAAGCGGATTCACTGGTAGGCGACACCATTGTGTTCCAGGGCGTATGCAGTCATCTTTGCAAACACGGCGGCCGCAAGGCGTTCCTTATGGGTTCGGACGAGAGCCGTATTCTGCGCGTGGAAGGCGCCAAGATGGGCAACTTCGCACCGGAGTGCATCAATAATATCGTGCGTGTCCGCGGCATCCTGAACGCCGTTGAGGTTATTCCCGAAGAGAACGTATCCGATGACGGCCTGAAACACGGTGAAGACGACAACGGCTGCGAGACCGAAAAGAAAGCCATCCGCAAATACTTTGCGGAGGCAGTCAGCTACGAAATTATCACCGAGTAATGGAAAGCGGCGCACAGTTCCGAAAGTGGATGCGGATAATCCACCGCGAGTTGAGTTATGTGTTTGCAGGCACATTGCTGGTGTATGCCATCAGCGGTATCGCGTTGAACCATAAAGCAACATTCAACAGCCAATATACCATCAACCGCAGCGAGTACAGTCTGCCTGCTGACGGAAGTGTTGACGAATGGCTTGCGTTGTGCGGTATGTCCGGCAAGGAGATTCAGCACTATCATCCTGACAGTGCGACGCTGAAGGTGTTTCTGAAAGGGAACAGTACGCTTACGGTGGACTTAACTACGCATACCGGTGTATTGGAGCAAGTGAAGAAACGCCCGATATTTGGCAGCTTGAGTAATTTGCACTATAACATCCCCGGCAAAGCGTGGACGTGGTTCTCGGACATCTTCGCAGGAGCCATCGTGTTGGTTGTTTTGACAGGCTTAGTTATGCTCAAAGGTAAGCACGGTCTGTGCGGAATCGGAGGTGTCGAATTTGCTGTCGGAATACTTATTCCGCTGATTTTTATGTTCCTGTAATTTAGAAACAAATACCTGCATTCAAGACAACCTGCCATGTTTGGTGGGTTGTTTTGGTGTAATAGAGGTAAACTGCTGCCGGTTTGAGGAAGAACGAAATCTTGCGGGCAATAGGAAACGCATAACGCACAGAAGCGTTTATCCCAACTTTTGGGGATAACAGTTCGTCACTCAGTTCGTGGAAGCGTTTGGTCGTAGTCTGTTGGCGGACGGATGACGCGTTATAATGCGCTGCTGCGGCAAATGTTATCTTACCGACAGGCATCCCATGCGTGTAACTGCCTGCGGCACCGACACGGTACTGTTGTTCCGCATAGCGTTGCTCGTTTAACAACAACTCGTAGTTGTTATTCGCCGCATCGCCGTATATAGCCTGCCATACATTGCGTTGCCGCCATTCACCATATGCTGAAATGTGCCAGACCGGGGTTGTATAGCCGAATTGTGCCGAGATACAGTGGGTTTGCAACGTGCCGATTGGAATTGCGGTACTGCTGCTTAACTCTTCCGTAATGGTGGAAAACTCATATGCCAAACCGGCGAGAAATCCGCGTGAGAAAGGCTGTACACAAAATTGCAAACCGGCATTATATCCGTGATAATAGGCGGACTTGAAACTGTTAAAGCGTGCATATTCGCCTTCCGTCGTAATCAAGTGATAAACCATCGCTTCACCCAATTCAGAATAAAACTTGATATCGTTGTTTTGTTTGTAGCGTCCTATTTGTGCTATCCACGAAAAAGCATGTTCCTTGGCGGTGAACCCGACAGAAGCATCCAGTTGCAGGTTTGCAACTTTGTTGCGCGGACGGGGGTCTATGGTGCGATAAGCCTGGCGCGCGGAGTATTCCAATGCGATATGCCATAGTATATTTTTTCGAAGCATACGGTAACCGCCACGGAAATGATAATCTTCCGTGTGCATTCCTCCTCCCACCGTATCGCAGGTCAACAGAGGATACAAACGTTCGTGGTCGCTATTCTCCACCCATTTGTTGTCACTGCTTTCATTCCATGTGTAACTTGCTTCGCCGAACACGCGGTGCTCGGTTCCGGGAAAATCGTAAATCGCGTTTGCCTCCACTGCAAATCCGCCGTTTCGGGAACCGACAATGGGCATTGTCGATTGGCCGTAAGTGCCTTGCACACTCACTTCCGTGGCGGCAGAATCCGTCAGCAACGTGGTTAATATGAGGAGTAGTTTGAACATCAAATATCAATTAAAATAAAAAGGGTCTGCTGTTTGTGCTGTCAGGAAATCGTCCGTGGAGTTATTGGTATCTTGCAGCACGCGTCTTTGGTCGATAGTGACGCTTGTTTTCCGGCGTACGGACTTGCCGAAACGTGTCTTGTCACTGCCGGTGGCTGCCACATACGTATAACCGGCGTCCAACGACAAGTCCACCACAAGCCATTGATAGGTATCTGACGGACAAAGATTTACGGCATCCAAAACCCACTCGTTCGGGAAAAGATAAGTGGTGGCGGACATATTGAACGTTCCCGCAGATGTGACATTGACATAATCGTAGTCCAATTTATACTGAGTGAGATACTGATTTATATCCAATGTATCCGGCAGCCGTCCGATGGCAAAGGATGTATTGCCTTGATTGTTCGGTCCCCAAATGGTCAGCGTGTAACAATAAATCTTCTCCAAATTCGGTACATCGGGGTTATCCACATCCGTTATCTTGGGGTTGGTGGATTGGTCGTACCACTCCCAGTCTGCGGTACTGAGGTCAAACGAATTCGTGTTGGCCTCTGTGTGATTCATCGCATTGTCCACCAGCAATATTCGTTTTCCAGGAGCAATGCGGTAGGGCTTGTCAAGCGGAATCCGATAGAGCGCGTCCGCTCCGATATGCTTGTTGCGGAAATCAGGTGTCAAGGTATATTTGCTGGTGTTTTTGAGTTTGGATTCAATAAGTACCAAACCGTTGGCGTCCAGAGTGTCGTTTGAGTTGTTGTAAAGCACTACATACTTGTCTCCGATATAGTTTTTCCCTTCCGGTGTTTGTGTGCCGGCAAAGAACACTTCGGCGATCACCCAACCCGCATTGCCGCCGCTGAGCGTACATACAATGGAGTCTGTTGTTTGCGCTGCGACAGCCAATCCTTTTCTATAACCGCGTAATTGCATAGTGTCGTTGGCAAGACAGACTGTTGCCCGCAGTTCAAGGTCGTAATAACCGCGTTTGAGGGACAGGGCAATGGTGTCACCTAATTCCTCCACCGCAAGCGTAGTTATGCTACCCATATTCAATTCCTTTGCGGAGACTTGACAGTTGCTGACGGACAATTGTTGTCCTTCCACTTTTGGCAATTTCACCGCTAGGCGGACTTCCACCGTTTCTTCAACGTCATGAGGCTGGCAGGCCGCCAATACAAAACCCAACAATATATAAGGTATTTTTTTCATATGTTTAAATTAACTTCCATTCCAAAATACGGACTGGCACTTCTGTGAATAGTCACACCGTCCATCTTATAGTCCGGCAAGTAGTCCAACAATTTATTGACAAACAGCGCTACATTGGCAAACTTTGTCACTGATTTCTGCACACGCAGGTTCAAATAACCCGCAAATGGCACCGTTTTTTTCCGGAAAAGGTCGGCGTTATAAGTGAATACCAACCATTGCAGGTACGGGTCGCTTTTATCTGCTTCCGTATAAGGCTTCAGTTCGCCCGATGTGTCCATATATGCCATTGGTGTTCCGTCTTTATACAGTGTTTGCGAAGCCGTAAACCAGTTCAGTTCAAATGTTGCACTCACGGTCAAACCAATCTTTGCGATATGTACGTCCGCAATAATGTTCGTATTCAGGTTCTCGCGAATGGTGCCGTCTGACCAGTTGTAGTAACCAACGTACAAGTCTTTGACGGCTGTATTTCCGATAGTTTGCGTTAGTTTGTCGGTAGAGAACATCGCCTGCGAGTTCTCATAAACGGTTCTCAACCACGCTCCGTTGATTGTAAACCGTGTGCAGATGGCTTTGATACACGGACTTTGATATTGCCATTCGACACCTTGCTTGCTTATACGGCTGCCGTTCGTTGTCATTGCGTACGTCAGTAATTTCGTATAGTCGCTGCTGATGCCATCATTCACAATAGGGTAGGTGTATGCAATACAATTTTTCCATTGCCGGAAGCCGTCGAGCATATTTTCCTGAAAATAGGTTATTGAAAACTTATGCTTCTTTATGTCTCCGCCAAAACGCACTTCCCATTTGAAATTCCGTGCAGGTGTGAGATTATAGTTTGTCGGGTCAATAAGGTGGGTATAGATATTCATTGTGCTGTCCGTTGGTGAAACATGCACTTCCGGCGCTTTCAAATCCTCATAAATAATGTTTGGATAGAGTTGCAGCAATGTCGGCATTTTCGTGTGCTGACCGACAGCTCCCGCGATATGCAATTGTCCTCCGTTAACAGGAATGTTCAGGCTCAAGTTTGCGCGCGGGTCAAGATAGCACTTCCCAAACATCGCATAATCTTTATCCAAACCCAATAATGAAGTGCCGCGCAAACCGATTTCCAGATCCAATGACCAGCGGCCTACAACCAAAGACATGGCGTCCTGTACGTACCAAGCCAGCTGGTTGGTCGCAGGGATATCGTAATATGCCCGTGGTCGCAGGTTGGAACTATAGTTTAGAGGTCGTTTGAGGTCATATACTTGTCCGTCTCCGAAATTCTTGTCGAATTTCCACTCTATACCTGCAGAAGCTTTATGCCTAATAAGCCATGTGTCGAAGAAAAAGTTCACTTTGGGGCGCACAAACACATTCAGAGGTCGTCCGTCCACTTCATGGCTGGCAACATACCGATAAGGCAGCAATTCCACATCGCTGTTGCCTTCCTGCATATTATCAATTGCAGGTTGGATGGGCGTGGTCAGTTGCACGAGCCGTGTTTGCGTGATGCGGTCTATCGAGTAAGCGATGTTTGTTGTCAGTTGTACGGACCACCAACTTTGGGAGGGAATATTCCAGTTCAGCGTGTTTGCCCAACTGATTTTGTGGTATTCGCTTTTGTAGGAGTCTTCCTTGTTATAGTGTATATCGGGGTCAATTTTTTCGTTGTCGATACTGCCTGTATAGTCGATGTTGGTCTGCCAGCGGATTCGGTGCGTATTCTTGTTCCACTCGTTTAAAAGTCGTGCTGAAGCGGTAATCCGCTGATAATTCTCCAGCGTGTTGGTCGGGTCGTTTTTGGCGTTCAGGTAATCCACGCCTACATTCAGTACGGTTTTGTTATCCCGCCAGCCTACACCTTTGCCGACATAGAATAATTTTGAGAAACCGTCCGCTTTGAATCTTGCTTTCCACGGGGTTGGTTTCATCGTCCGTTCAATACGCACAACGCCTGAAGTTACATCGCCATATTCGGCAGACGCAATTCCGCGGATAATCTCCACTTTTTCGATGTCATCGGTAGAAATGGTGCGCATATCGACTCCTTTGTTCACGACCTGCCGTGAAGCATCTTCGCTGCTTGTCGCGCCTTGCACGTACTGCATGTTGGCATCCGTTGAAATAGGAGCGCCGTCAATTACAAACCCGGTTCCTAAAGACGAGGTTGCATACTCGTCGCTACTGCTTCCTCCGTCTGCTTCACGCAGTTTGATGGTGTTGGCGGTAGTCAGGTTTGGGTCTTTGGTGTTTGCGCCGGGGAGCATGCTGACAATGTCCGTAAAAGACGACGGCTGCAAGTGCTGCATGGCCTCTTTATTGACAAGTGAGGCGCTGCTTTTGGTCGTGCTTTCTTCGGCAGTAACAACCACTTCCTGAATTTGGAACATATGTTCCAAACTGTCCAACAATACTTGCTGGGCAGAATCCAGCACCGATGCTTGTTCCGAGGTTGCTGCCGTTTGACCAAAAGCCTGTGCTGCCAGACAAGCGAATAATATGAATCCTGCTGCCTTCTGCATTCCGCCTGCAAAAGTACTGCTTTTTTCTGATATGTGCAAATTTTCCTTGTTTTTCTTCGCCAATAAATAATAAAGGTGATTTTTGCAGTTTTTGGCAAAAATGAGTGAAAAGGGCATTTTTATTTGTGTATATGAAAAAAAAGCAGTACTTTTGCGGCGAAATTGTGAAACCATTAGTAAAAACGGATAGAATATGCTCAAAGAAATCCTTGCCATTGCAGGCAAACCCGGTTTGTTCAAGTTAGTGAGTCACGGCAATAACATGCTGATAGTTGAATCGCTTGTGGACGGCAAGCGTATGCCGACCTATGCTCGCGACAAGATTATTTCCCTCGCAGATGTCAGTATGTTTACCGAGGACGACGATGTTGCGTTGAGCGAAGTGCTGACAAAATTAGGCGAGAAGGAAGGTCTCAAACCGGCTTCCATAGACGCGAAGAAGGCAGACAATGATGAATTGCGCACGTTCTTTGCCGCAGTACTGCCGAACTTTGACCGTGACCGTGTTTATCCGTCGGATATTCGCAAACTGATACAGTGGTACAATATTCTTGTGAGTGCCGGTATTACCGATTTCACGGTAGAGGAAGAAGGGGATGCAAAAGTCGAAGACCAGAAAGCGAAGGCCGATGATGCTGCCAACCAGAAGAAAGCGGCACAAAAAGTACAGGCCAAGACTTCCGGCAAAGCAGCCGGCGCCGCTGCAAAAACAGGCGTTGGAGCGAAAAAAGGCTGATTTGTTCGTTAAGGACATTATTGATATCATAGAATCTGTAGCTCCGCGGGGAACGCAAGAGGAGTGGGATAATTCGGGGCTTCAGGTGGGTGATACAAGCGCAGCAGTCAAAGCTGTCTTGTTGACAACAGATGTAACAGAAGCTGTTGTCAATGAGGCTATTGAGTGTGGTTGCAATCTCATTCTTTCCCATCATCCGTTACTTTTTCACGGACTTAAACAAATCTGCGGTCAAACACCGCAGGTCCGTTGTGTGGAGTTGGCAATCAAGCATAATATTGCCATTTACAGCGCGCACACGTCTATGGACAAGTACCTTCACGGCGTTAGCGGCCGAATGGCGGAAAAGGCGGGAATAACGGACTACGAGATTCTGATGCCGGACATGAACGGTCGGGGTTTGGGCGTAGTCGGAAATCTGCCGGAAGCAATGAAGCCTGAGGCGTTCCTAAGCCGTCTGAAGGAAGTTTTCGGGGCAGATTGGTTGCGCTATACGAAACCTGTGGGTGAGAAGATTCATCGTGTGGCTTTCTGCGGCGGAGCAGGTGCAGATTTGGCGTTTATGGCGGTACATTGCAAGGCAGATGCTTTCGTGACGGCAGATGTGAAATACCATGAGTTCCAAGAATTTGACGGACAAATCATGTTAGTGGACATGGATCATTGGGTAAGTGAGCATTTTACACGGGATATTTTTCGCGAATTGCTGGAAGGAAAGGTAAAAACCGTCATAGCGAAAGCAGACCGGTCGCCCGTTATGGTCGGCTGAATAACCGATGAATATAGTACACAGCATACAGAAAATAACGATATAAAAATACAATTATGGCAAAGAAAGAAGAAAAAGAACTGACCGTAGAAGAGAAACTGAAAGCTCTCTATGAGTTGCAGCAAGTGGATTCGAAAATTGACGAATTGCGCATTCTTGCAGGCGAACTGCCGCAGGAAGTAAAAGACCGTGGTGACGAATTGGAAGGCTTGAAGACCCGTTTGTCAAACATTGAGAACGAAATCAAAGAGTTGGAAACTCACATTTCGGACCATCGCGTTCGTATTGAGAATGCCAATGCTTCCATTAGCCGCTACAAAGAGCAGCAGGACAATGTTCGCAACAACCGTGAGTACGACAATTTGACCAAGGAAATCGAGTATCAAACCCTTGATATCGAACTGAGCCAGAAGAAAATTCGTAACTTCACGGCTGACTTGGAGGCTCGTACGGCCGACAAGCAAAAAACCGTGACCGAGATTGAGGAGAAAACCGTTGACCTCAACCAGAAAAAGAACGAACTGGATACTATCCTGCAAGAGACGAAAGCGGAGACGGAAGCTTTGATACTCCGTTCTGCAGAATTGGAGAAACATATTGACGAGCGTCTGCTGACCGCGTTCAAGCGCATCCGCAAGAATGCACACAACGGTCTGGCGGTTGTGAAAGTGGAACGCGACAGCTGCGGCGGTTGCCACTCGAAAATTCCTGCACAGCGTCAACTGGATATCAAGCAACGCAAGAAAATCATTGTTTGCGAGTTCTGCGGCCGTATTCTGGTTGATCCTGAACTGGGCGAAAAGAAGAAAAAATGAGAATCCGAGCCTTAATAGGGCTTGTTCTTCTGTACCTCTTGCCAATATCTGCGCGGGAGGTACAGACTTATATGCCGGTAGTCAAACTGGCGTTTACGACGTTGAGCAGCGATGCGTTTTCGCCGTGTACGTTTACATTGGTTGAAGGCGAGAAAACATCCACCGTGAAAGCGGAAATCCGTCATCGCGGGGCTTCGTCACTCATTTACAAGAAGCAATCCTATGCCCTCAAATTCTACGATGAAGACGGCGTGAAAATGGATACATCGTTGCTGCAAATGCGGGAAGACAACTACTGGATTTTGGATGCGATGGCGATAGACAAGGCCCGTATGCGGAACCGCGTGGCGATGGATTTGTGGCTGGATTTCTCCAGCAAGCCATACTATTTCCCGAAGGAACAACTGATGAAAAACGCTTCAGAAGGCAAGTTCGTGGAGGTTTATGTCAATAATGACTATCGTGGCATTTACTGTCTGATGGAGCGGGTGGACCGAAAACAACTCAAACTCAAGAAAACGGAAAACAACAAGGTTCGGGGAGTGCTGTACAAGTCCGTCAATTGGGACGGAACATTCTTTTCGGCGGGTGAAACCGAAGCTTACGACAACACGTCTGACCGATGGATGCGTTTCGAATTTGAGTATCCGGATGCGGAGGACAATCTGATTACTTGGGAGCCGTTGGCGAATGTGATGGATTTTGCGGTAAACGCAAGCACGGAGGATTTTGTGCAACATATCGCAGAGAAAATCGATTTGCCGGTGTTTATGGATTATGAGTTGTTTGCGCTTGTACTTTCCGCCCGTGATAATCGCGGGAAGAACACTTATCTCTCATTCTATAATATCACCAAGCCGGAGCTGTCGAAAGTGCTGTTTACGCCGTGGGATGTGGATCATTCGTTCGGCAGGGACTACAAGGCGGATGAGGAAGCGGTTGACCAAATGAAGGATTGGGCAATAACGTTGCAGACGCGTTTGATGAATGAATATCCTGACTACAAGGCGAATCGTTTGGCACGCTATGCCTATTTGCGGGAGAATTTCTTCAAGTCAGAAAGTTTGGTGAAGCGCTTTGAGGCGTATTTTGATTTGTTTCATGCTACAGGTGCTTCGGAGCGTGAAGAAACGCGATGGAGCGGGATAGATGGGATAGCGTTGGACTTGGAAGCCGAGGAAGATTATATTGCATCGTGGATTCCCAAACGGCTTGCGTTTACGGACGGGCTGGTCGGTTACAAGGCGGATGATTCGGCGGTAGAGAATCGCGAGGCGGCAATACGCCGACCGCAGAAACTGATTCGGGACGGAGCTTTATATATCGTTTTCCCCGACGGGTCGGCTTATACGGCAACAGGCAACAGGATAAAATAAAAGAGAGGCATCTGCCTCTCTTGTTGTCTAAACGACAATCTCTTTTGCTTGTTGTGAATTACTCAGCAACTGCGGGAGCCTCTTCAACAGGAGCTTCCTCTGCGGGAGCCTCTTCAACGGGAGCCTCTTCAGCTACAACTTCAGTAGCTTCTTCGCATTTCTGCTCGCAGCATTTGTTGTCAGCTTTCTTGCAGCAACCCATTGCGCAAAGAGCAACGGCAGCAATAAATAATACTTTCTTCATACTTTTAAAGCTTTAAAATGGTTATATTTTCGAGTTATTCCGAAAATCGGCGGCAAAGTTAGTACATTTTTTGCAAATATCAAAAAAAAGTAGTACTTTTGCACGATATTTTTACATTTTTATGAAAAAAAGCAGTATTTCACAGGAAAAAAACGTCAGTTTTGTGGTAAAAAACCTAATTGCAGCTCTGATTATTGCAATTGTGGCGTTGTTTGTTTTAATGGCTTGGCTCAAGAATTACACGCAACACGGCATTGAGGTGGATGTGCCGAACATTACCGGCATGTATCTGGAAGAAGCGCGTGTGACCGTTGAGCATGAAGGCTTGCACTTGGAGGTGATTGATTCGACGTACTCGAAGAAGGTGCCGCTCGGGACGATTGTGGAGCAGAATCCGGTTGCCGCCAGTCATGCCAAAAAAGACCGGACAGTTTATGTGATTATTAACGCAAACAGCGTGCGTCAAGTGCCATTGCCGGATTTGCACGACATCAGTTACCGGCAAGCGGAAGCAACGCTCAAATCGTTGGGAATAAGCGTGAAGGATTATGCCTACGAACCGTCGGAATACAAGGATTTGGTTCTGGATGTTCGGATTGACGAGCGTACCATCGAACCCGGCGAACGGCTTGACGAAGGAAGCGAAGTGACACTGGTTGTTGGTTGCGGCAAAGGCACCGAGAAGATTACTGTGCCCAATCTTTGCGGCATGAAACTGAACGATGCACGGTCACTACTGCTGAGCAAGTCGCTAACGCTCGGAATATACGAATACGATGTCGAGCCGACCGAAACGACGGCCGATTTATATGTTGTTTACAAGCAGGAACCCACCTTTGGCACTATTATTGTAGAGGGTTCTCGTGTGGACTTGTATCTCTCGACCGACATTGAGAAGGCTGCCTCTCAAATAGAAGAGAGTGACGAGGAAGAGTTTTTCTAATGGATGACTGACTTTGAGGACATAGAACAGGAAGAGTTGTGGGAACGCTGGCGGTGTGAGGTGGATAAAGGCCAAACGCCGGTTCGTGTGGACAAGTACCTGACAGAACACATGGCAGGCACTTCGCGCAATCGCATCCAAAATGCGGCTGATGCGGGCAATGTGCTGGTCAACGGGAAGCCTGTCAGCAGCAACCACAAGGTCAAACCGCTCGATGTCATTCAGGTGCTGCTTGACCACGAACCGCACGATTACACGATTCAGCCGGAGAATATTCCGCTGAACGTGGTCTATGAGGATGAAGATGTGCTGGTCATCAACAAACCTGCGGGCTTGGTTGTTCATCCGGGACACGGGAACTACGAACATACCTTGTTGAATGCGCTTGCCTATTATTTCGGTGACAAACTGGACATCAACAATCCGAACATCGGGCTTGTGCATCGCATAGATAAGGACACTTCTGGTCTGCTGCTCATCGCCAAAACGCCGGAAGCCAAGACGAATCTCGGGCTCCAGTTCTTTGAGCACACCACCGAACGGACATACAATGCGTTGGTTTGGGGAACGTTTGCCGAAGACAGCGGAACGATTGAAGGAGCTTTGGCACGTGACAACCGCGACCGTACTATATATAAGGTGTGGAATCTTGAGGACAATCCCAATGCCAAGGAAGCGATTACGCATTGGCGGGTGTTGGAGTGTTTTATGTATGTGACGCTGGTCGAATGCAGGCTTGAGACAGGACGCACCCACCAGATCCGTGTCCACATGAAGCACATTGGGCATCCGCTGTTCTGCGATGAGAAATACGGCGGAACGGAAATCCTGAAAGGTCTGCCGACACAGAAATACAAGCAATATATTCAAAACTGCTTTGCACTCTGTCCGCGACAGGTGCTGCACGCCAAAACACTCGGATTCACGCATCCGCGAACGGGCGAACGGATGTTTTTTGAAAGCGAATGGCCCGAAGATATGTCGAACTTAATTGAGAAATGGAGGAAATATGAGCCGAATACTCTGGGCTGATGACGAGATTGATCTCCTCAAGCCGTATATCATTTTTTTGCAGGAAAAAGGTTACGATGTGCTGACCGCCAACAACGGTCAGGATGCGATAGACTATTGCCGTAACGAACCGTTAGACATTGTTTTCTTGGATGAGAACATGCCCGGATTGAGCGGTTTGGAGACGCTGGAAACGATTAAATCCCTGCGTCCGAGCCTGCCGGTGGTAATGATTACCAAGAGTGAGGAAGAACGGATAATGGAACAGGCAATTGGTGCGAAAATAGCCGATTACCTTATCAAACCCGTCAACCCGAACCAAATCCTGTTGTGTCTCAAAAAGCACATTCATCAGCGTGAGATTGTGGAAAAACACACCAACCGAGGCTATCAGGAGGAGTTTTCCGACATCAGTTTCATGATTGATACGGCGAAAACGGTAGAAGAATGGATGGCGGTTTATAAACAACTCTCCCACTGGGATTTGGAGCTGCAAAACGTGGACTCGTCCATGCGGGAAATGCTGCACATGCAGTCGCAACAGGCAAATGCTGCATTCGCCAAGTTTATCACCAAGAACTATGAGAACTGGTTCACTTCGGGCGAACGGCCGATGATGTCGCCGGATATATTCAAGAACGTGCTGTTCCCGATGCTTGACAAGGGCGAAAAAGTGTTCTTTGTCGTCATTGACAACTTCCGTTACGACCAGTGGAAGACGATTCAGCCGCTTATCAGCGAGTTCTTCAATGTGGCGAACGAAAGTACGTATTTATCGATTCTGCCGACCGCGACACAATATGCCCGAAACGCTATCTTTGCCGGACTGATGCCGCTGCAGATTCAAGAGATGTTTCCGAATCTGTGGGTTGATGAAGATGAGGAAGAAGGCAAGAACCTCAATGAGAAGGAACTGATTCAAACGCAACTGGACCGTTTCCGCAAGCATTACGGCTTCTCGTATTTCAAAATCAACGAGTCGGACTTCTGCGAGCGCGTCATCAAGCAACTCAAAGGCTTGCAGACGCCGCTGAATGTGGTTGTACTGAACTTTATTGACATGCTTTCGCATTCCCGCACAGACAGCAAAATGATGCGCGAACTGTGTAACGACGAAGCGGCTTACCGCAGCCTGACGCTCAGTTGGTTCAAGCATTCGCCGACCTATGAACTCTTCCGCCGGATTGCGCAATTAGGTTATAAAATTGTCCTGACAACCGACCACGGAACGGTTCGCGTACAGAATCCCGTGCAGATTATCGGCGATAAGAACACGAACACGAACCTGCGCTACAAGGTGGGCAAATCGCTGAATTTCCAGAGCAAGAACGCCTTTGAAATCACGCATCCGAAGCAGGTCGGCTTGCCTTGTCCGAATGTCAGCAGCAGCTATGTATTCTGTACGGGCGAAGAATTTTTCGGCTATCCGAACAATTTCAACTACTATGCCCAGTACTACCGCAACACCTTCCAGCACGGCGGAATATCGATGGAAGAACTGATAATTCCACTCATTACGCTTGACCCGAAATAACGCCTATGAAACCCAAACAAACCAAACGCAAAGGATGTCTCCGGAGGATACTGCCTTCGGTGATTGTGCTTGCGGTGCTGGTTTGGACGGGGTCTTTGCTCTTTTCACACCGGAAGCCGAACACGGAAGGTCTTGAGCATCAGTTGTCTGTACTGACCTACAACACCCACCAAATGGGCATGTACGCTAAAGCGCATGAAAATCCGGTTGTACACTTTCTGCGCAAACAGGATGCTGACATTGTTTGCCTGCAAGAAGTGGATGTGTATAAATCCGAAAAGTACCTCACGCTGCCGGAACTACGCAAGGCGTTGAGCAAATATCCGTACACGTATTTTGACTTCAAAATCTACAACAAACGCCACCAATACGGCATAGCGGTATTCAGCAAGTATCCGCTGCTGAACAAGAACACGATTCGCTACACTTCTCGCGGAAACATCTCCAATTATTGCGACGTGGCGGTCGGGCAAGACACGTTCCGGCTGTTCAACAACCATTTGGAATCGAACAAGCTGACCGTAACCGACCTGCCGGACTCCATCGAAAGCGGTGCGATAAAAGAATCCGCCCAACGCATTTCCGGCAAATTAGAGTCGGCACGCACCATCCGCCACGAACAAGTGCGGGCGATTCGGCAGGAAATAGAAAAGTCACCCTATCCGGTGATTGTGGCAGGGGATTTCAACGCGATTCCGCTGTCCTACACGTATTTGAAAATGCGCAGTACAGACCTGCGGGATTGCTTCTTGGAAAGCAGTGTCGGCAGATGGGGAGCAACCTTGACCAAACGGCATGTCGGCATCCGGATTGACTATGTGCTGTGCTCCAAGTCCTTGCAACCGGCTTCCACGCACATAGACCGCATCAACTGCTCCGACCACTATCCGCTGACAGCAATCGTCAAATGGTAACAATTGCCTGCTGACTGATAGTTTTAATAGTTTCTGACAATTATCTACTGAATTATTTGCACAATTCAAAATTTTGTAGTAATTTTGCGGCAAATTGGAGCATTATGAATATACTCATTACCGGCTGTAATGGCCAATTAGGGACGGAAATGCGCAATTTGAGCGCCACACACCCGAATCACAAATACTTCTTTACGGATGTCGCGGGTACGGATGCCGGCGACGTGCAGAAGTTGGATATTACCGACCGTGACGCCATCAAACAGTTTGTGGCAGAAAACGCGATTGACCTGATTGTCAATTGCGCCGCGTACACGAACGTGGACAAAGCAGAAGAAGACGAGGCTACGGCACGGCTGATAAACGCTCAGGCTGTACAGAATTTGGGATTGGCCGGTACAAAAGTAATTCATATTTCCACGGACTATGTATTTTCAGGAAGTGAAAGCACACCTTACCTTGAAAGCGATGCGGTTGCGCCCCGAACAGCCTACGGACGGACAAAATTAGAAGGAGAACAGCTATTGACGGCTGCTAATCCGGAAGCGGTAATCATCCGCACAGCGTGGCTCTACTCACCGTACGGCAACAATTTCGTGAAAACGATGCTGCGACTGGGTGCAGAACGTGACGAACTGCGCGTGGTCGATGACCAAATCGGCACACCAACCTACGCAGCGGATTTAGCCGCAGCCATTTATGCCGTTATTGAGGCTCCCGAGTGGCACGCAGGCATTTATCATTTCACCGACGAGGGCGTTTGCTCCTGGTACGATTTTACGGTAGAGATTCTCCGTCAGGCAGGCATTGCATGCAAGGTCACGCCAATCCGCTCGGAAGAATACGCCTACAAGACGCCGCGGCCTAAATATTCCGTGCTTGACAAGACTAAAATCAAACGCACATTCAATATTCACATCCCGGAATGGCAGGACAGTCTTGCCAAATGTCTTGTCCGGTTATAAGTCGCGACAACTGAACCATGAAACTGAAACAAGTTCTTTCCCCCAAGGCGCTACTCAAAAGCCTTCAACAGATGACGTACCGCTTTCCGATTGCGGTGGCGTTGTTGGTGCTATTGACCGTCTTCCTTTCGTGTCTGGCTTGTGGCGAACGGCTGGATGACGATATCATTACTACGGTACTGTTCTTTCTTTGCGGCGGAATCCTGTTTGACTACCTGCTTTCGCTTTGGGGCGAAGAACAAAGTTCTCCGGCAACCAGGAAACGCTATCGGATTGTCAAAACAGCAGTCCTTGTGGCATGGACGGTTTATTGCGGCGCATTGTTTCTGACCCATTTCAATTGGGAGCGTCACATGCCGTTTATCGTTGGCAATATTGCTTGGCTGGTTGCAGTATTGGCGGCTATTCCGTTTGTGGCGTATCTGCGGGAGAAAGACGATGTCAAGAGTTGGCACTTTATCTTTGCCAACCTGCGTGCATACGTTATCAGTCTGCTTGTTGCCGCATTTATGGACGGCGGGCTGTTAGGCTTGCTATACGGCACGGCGGCATTGTTCCGCATTCCGACTCGCGGCGATACCGTTCCTCTCGTACTGACAATCATCAGTCTGGTGCTGATTCAAGGAGTGCTGTTCTTTGCGCTTGTTCCGTCCGGCGAACGCAAGCACAATACTTCGACGGAGATGTCCAAGTTCCTGCGCAATACGGTCAGTTGGCTGTTTATTCCGCTTTTGGGCGCGTATATGCTGGTGCTGTATGTTTATACCGTTCGGATTCTGATTACCTGGAATCTGCCGGAAGGATTGATTTCGTACTTGGTTTCAGCGGTGATGGCGATGTATGTGCTGTGCTACTTCCTGCTTTATCCGCAAATTAAGGAAGGCGGCACATGGCAGGCAAAGTTGCTTACACGCTGGCTGCCGATAGCCATTCTGCCGTTATTGGTGCTGATGACAGTGGCAGTCGGCGTGCGAATCGGCAACTATGGCATTACGGAACTCAGGCTATACCTCGCAACGGTTCTGGCGTGGTTCTATGCGGTCTGCATAGGTGTTTTAGTGAGCAAAACCAAACGATTCCGCTGGATTTATTTGTCTTTTGCGGCAATATTCATACTATCGTCCGGCCAGCCGCTCAACTATTTCTTCATTACCAAGAAAGTGATGATGCACAAGGTGGACAAGTTGATTGCGGAAAAGAATGCGCAACTTCCGTTCCCGAAGGGTTGGGGATGGATGACGGGCGAGGAACTGGCTGCCCAAGGCTGTAATCTGACACGGGATGAAATAGAAGAGATATGTGAGCTTGCGTGCTATCTGAACCGGTACAATGGCTATGATACTGAAGAATACTTCTCTTATGAGTGGAAATACGCGCGGAACGACGACGAAGAGGCAGCTCCGCAGCCGTTCTATCGGCGAAACATATATTTCCAGTACGATGGCACAATGACTTGTCCGAAAGGTCCATTTACTACGTTCAGGTTCAGAAATTCATATGCCGGTGATGTTGAAAGCCACATGAACAAAATCAAAAATGGCGTACTGCCGCTTTACGACAACTATTCAGAGACCACATTGCTGATTGATACGGCGGCGATGAAGTATAACTATGAGCACGACCTGCCGATGGTTATTCCGTCGCGGGAAGGCACAGCGGCATTTGTACCGGAAAGTATAGAGATAAGTGTATATAGTGATAGTACGCTCTCTGTTCATTACGTAGGATACCTGTTTATGAAATAACCAATCAAAACGACAAAAATGCAAAACTACAACATCGCACATATCCTTGATTTTCTTGCCGATTTGGCAATGAACAACAACCGCGACTGGTTTACCGCCAACAAAGCCCGCTATGACGAAGCACACAAGGCGTTTCTTGAATTTTCGGCGGCATACATTGCCCGTTTGGCGGACGAAATAGACCCTGAACTTGCCGGTTTGCAGCCCAAGGACTGCGTTTGGCGCATTTATCGCGACGTGCGTTTCTCACACGACAAACGCCCGTACAAAGAATGGTTCGGGGTATTCCCTGCCGTCAAAGGCGGCAAAAAATCCCTTCGCGGCGGGTATTATGTCCACTTCCAGCCCGGCCACTGTCTGTTTGCCGGCGGTATTTGGGACCCGACGCCGGACTTGCTCAAAGCCCTGCGCAAAGAGATTGAAGCCAACTACGAGGAAGTCGAGGCAATCATGGCTCATCCCGCTTGGCAGAAGTACTTCGGCGATTTCGACACGGACTGGATGTTGAAGAAAGTGCCTGCAGGCTTTGACCCGGACTTTGTGCACGCGGACTGGCTCAAACGGAAGATGTTTACGTTCTCTACGCCGCTGACGAACCGACAAGTCTGTGCACCGGACTTTTTGGACTGCGTGGTGGAAATTGCCAAAGCAGCCAAGCCGATGAACGATTTTCTGAATTATACCTTTGAGGAGTACGGCGAATTCAGCCCGAGAGAGTGCCGATAAAAGGCAAGTAGCATTGGCCATTTGCGTCAAGCGTCGTAATTCGACAAATGCCCGCATAATATTGCGATTTTGTTCATGGTGCCAATTTGGCATCTTGAACGCAGTTCCTCTGCTTCTTTAGTCGTCAGAACCAACATAATCGTTCATAACAAAAGTCCTTATTATTATTTAATGCGCTGCAAAATTACAACAATATTTTGAGTTGTGCAAATGTTTGAAAAGAAAAAAAATCGCACAAATGCAACATTATTTGCACGCGTGCGATTTTTTTTGATTATGTCTAAGGCTTATTTGCAGCCGAAGAGACGTTTGAGCCAGCAAACTTTCTTGGCGGGCTCAGCTTTCGGAGCTTCGGGAGCCGGTTTCGGTTCAGCCTTCGGAGCTTCGGGTTTTACTTCGGGCTTCGGCTCAGCTTTCTTCTCTGCGGGCAGTTGCGGACCGGCAGGAACAAGCGCTTTACCGGCAGCATTGCCTTCATATTTCACGAAGTTCTTAATGAAGCGGGCAGCGAGGTCACGTGCTTTCTCTTCCCACTCAGCGGCATCTTTGTAGGTGTCACGCGGGTCAAGAATCTTCGGGTCAACGCCCGGTAGAGCGGTCGGAACCTCAAGGTTGAAGAACGGAATATTCTTGGTTTCGGCTTTCAGGATTGAACCGTCAAGAATAGCGTCAATGATACCGCGGGTGTCGCGAATCGAAATACGTTTGCCTGTGCCGTTCCAACCGGTATTTACGAGATATGCCTTTGCGCCGGATTGCTCCATGCGTTTAACCAGTTCCTCAGCGTATTTGGTCGGGTGGAGCTCCAGGAATGCCTGTCCGAAGCAAGCGGAGAAGGTCGGAGTCGGCTCTGTGATGCCGCGCTCTGTACCTGCCAATTTGGCGGTAAAGCCGCTCAAGAAGTAGTACTTCGTCTGTTCGGGAGTCAGAATGGAAACCGGAGGCAGTACGCCGAATGCATCCGCACTCAGGAAGATAACGTTCTTTGCTGCGGGACCTGCAGAAATGGGTTTCACAATCTTCTCGATATGGTTAATCGGGTAGGAAACGCGGGTGTTCTCGGTCACGGACTTGTCGTCGAAGTCAATCTTGCCGTCCTTGTCCACGGTTACGTTCTCCAAGAGAGCGTCGCGGCGGATAGCATTATAAATGTCGGGTTCGGACTCCTTGTCAAGCTTGATAACCTTGGCATAGCAACCGCCTTCGAAGTTGAATACGCCGTTGTCATCCCAGCCGTGCTCGTCATCGCCGATAAGCAGACGTTTCGGGTCGGTGGAAAGGGTGGTCTTACCTGTTCCTGACAGACCGAAGAAAATAGCGGTGTTCTTGCCTTCCATGTCGGTGTTGGCGGAGCAGTGCATAGCAGCAATCCCCTTCAGCGGCAGGTAGTAGTTCATCATGGAGAACATACCTTTCTTCATTTCGCCGCCGTACCAAGTGTTGATGATAACCTGTTCGCGGGAAGTGATGTTGAACACAACAGCCGTTTCGGAGTTCAGACCGAGTTCTTTGAAGTTCTCAACTTTTGCCTTCGAAGCGTTGTAAACAACGAAATCGGGCTTGAAGTTTTTGAGTTCTTCGTCCGTGGGCTTGATGAACATGTTGCGGATAAAGTGGGCCTGCCAAGCTACCTCCATGATGAAACGCACAGCCATGCGGGTGTCCTTGTTGGCACCGCAGAAGCAGTCAACTACATACAGTTTCTTGTTGCTCAACTCTTTCTGTGCGATTTCTTTGAGCTTTGCCCAAGACTCCTCGGAGCATTTTTTGTTGTCGTTTTTGTACTCGTCAGAAGTCCACCAAACGGTGTCTTTGGAGTTTTCGTCAAGTACGATGAATTTGTCCTTAGGCGAACGGCCGGTGTAAACACCTGTCATTACGTTAACTGCGCCAAGCTCTGTGAGTTGGCCTTTGTCAAAGCCTTCGAGTTCAGGCTTCATTTCCTCCTTGAAGAGTTCTTCATAGGAAGGATTGTACACGATTTCAGTCGTTCCGGTAATACCGTACTGAGTTAAATCAAGTTTTTTTGCAGCCATAATATCAATTAATTTAGAATTTAAAATTCAGGATTTAGAGCGGCATTTTTTTCAATGCCTACTTTAGCGACTACAAAGGTACTGCATTTTTTTCAATCTGCAAAATTTGGGCGCAAAAAAACGTAAAAAAACGCGTTTTTTGTAATTTCCATGTGACAAAATGCAGAAAAACATGCTATATAACATATTTTTTTGTAAAAATATTTGGTGGGTTCAAAAAAATGTACTACTTTTGCACCGTGTTTTTCATGGTATTAGATTTAAGGTTAAGTAAAGATTGGGTTGTCGTGATGACAATCCTTCTTTTTTTCTTGTGTATTTCAAAAAGTTTTTGTACCTTTGCAGGCTGAATGGAAAAGGGCTTTGAGATATCGGATTTGCAAGCGGCATTAAAGGTGCTTCGCAAAGGCGGAATCATTCTTTATCCTACAGATACCGTATGGGGAATAGGCTGCGACGCAACAAATAGTGAGGCGGTACGCCGGATTTTTGCACTAAAACGCAGGGAAGACAGCAAATCCATGTTGGTTTTGCTTGATTCTGAAGAAAAATTGAACCGCTATGTGGATGTGCCTAACGCTGCGGCAAGCCTGACGCAAGCCTGCGCCGAAGGACGACCGCTGACGATTATATATCCGAATGCCTGTGGTGTGGCACCTGAACTGATTGCAGAAGATGGTAGTATCGGCATCCGTATAACGAGCGAACCGTTTTCGAAGGCATTGTGTGCGGGATTAGGCAAACCGTTGGTTTCCACAAGTGCCAACATCAGCGGCGAACCGGCAGCGCCGACATATGCGAAGATAAGTGAGCAGATAATAACCGGTGTGGATTATGTCTGTCGCTACCGCCGGAACGACAATACACCGCAACAGCCTTCGGCGATAATCAAGATAAACAAAGACAACACCTTTAATATAATAAGGCAATAGTGAAACCCCAAACAGAACATAGGCTGATACAGTTGCTGTATATTGCAGCAGACGGAATGGCGGCGGAATTGGTGTGGTTCGCGTTTCTGTATTTCCGTTGGCTGGTTCTGGACGAGCGTGTGACCAATCTTGACGCATTCTTTGCTCCGGCATTTGATTTCTCATTGGCGGACAGCTATCATCCGTCATTGATGTTTCCGCTTGGTTGTCTGCTTGTGTTTTATTTCAGCGGCTATTACCTGCGCCCCGGAAAGCAGAAACTGTCATCACTGCTTTGGACCACGCTGATAAGTATAATCATCATCGCTTTTGGCGCATTCTGGTTCATCATCATTGATGATGTCCGGATAGTGGACGTACATCGCTACTACAAGTCGGTGATGGTGCTGACACTGTTCCTGTTAGTGCTGATAACGATTCCGCGAGTGCTGCTGTATTTCTTTGTGCAGAAGCACTTCCGTCGTGAACGTGTGATAGTCAAGATGGAGGAGGGCATGACTGAACATGACCTTTATCAACGCATCAACGAACTTTTCCTGACGGGAAAAGAGATTATGATTGAGCCGCGTCTGTTTGATGTGTTCAGCGGTGCGGCACAGATTATTCATATTGACGAGTTCCCGCTTATTGTGGTCAGCGAACCGAACATGCGGGATTGGGAACTTGTGGTCAAGCGTACATTTGATGTCGTTGCATCGGCGGTCATGCTGGTACTGCTGTCTCCGCTGCTGTTGCTGTTGGCGCTTGTTGTGCGCTTGGACAGTCCCGGACGGGCGATTTACAAGCAGGAACGTATCGGTTTGCGCGGTCAGACGTTCAATATTCTGAAATTCCGCAGTATGTACGAAGGGGCGGAAAATGACGGTCCCAAACTCTCGCAGGCGGATGATGCGCGAATTACCCGTGTCGGACGGGTGCTTCGTAAGTATCGTCTGGATGAGTTGCCGCAGTTCGTAAATATCTTGCGTGGCGAGATGTCAATTGTCGGCCCGCGTCCCGAACGGCCGTTCTTTGTGGCGCAAATCATGGAGAGGGCTCCTTACTACTGCTTATTATACAAAGTGCGTCCCGGATTGACCAGTTGGGGGCCGGTGAAAGTCGGCTATACCGATACGATGGAGAAAATGCTGCAACGGCTGATGTATGACATCACTTATACGGAAAATATGTCGCTGGTGCTGGATTTGAAGATTATGCTTCGCACGGTAGGCGTGCTTATTGACGGAAAAGGGCAATAATATTTACCATTTTGTCATTTACGATTTTTGCATTTTATGACGTACGATGAGGCAATAGGAAAAGTGGAAGCGATTGTAAAGGATTTGGAGCAATCGGAGGCACTTTCTATGGATGTATATAAAAAGAAAGCGCAGGAAGCCAAAGAACTGTTGGACTTCTGCGAGAAACAATTAGGGGTGATGGAGAAAGACTTACTCGTCTGAGAAGTGGACGAGTACGTGACGGTAGGACTCGAATATCTTGGATTTGCTGACAAATCCGAGATATTTCTTTTGCCGGTTAACAACGGGTAGATTCCACGCGCCGGTGTCCTCGAAAATCTCCATCACTTTCTCCATTGTCATATCGTCGTAAATGAGCGCCTGCGGCGAATTCATCAGTTCCTTGACGGTGAAACGGTTGTACAAACGCGGTTGGAACATGATATTACGCACTTCGTCCAGCAGCAAAACCCCTTTCAGAACACCTTTTCCATCCACTACGGGGAAGATGTTCCGGCGGCTGGCAGCAATGCATTTCACGAGTTCGCCCAGCGTCATTTCCGGCGGAACGGTGGTCAAATCCGTTTCGAGGACATTATCCATCCTGAGTAAGGTAAGAATAGAGCGGTCCTTATTATGGGTAAGCAGTTCGCCTTTCTGCGCGAGACGCATGGCATAGAGGCTGTGCTGCTCGAAGATTTTGATAATCAGAAATGATGAAACGGAGACTATCATCAGGGGCAGGAAAAGATGATAACCGCCGGTCAGTTCGGCAATAAGGAAAATGCCGGTCAGCGGCGCGTGCATCACGCCGGACATCAAACCCGCCATGCCGATGAGTGCAAAATTGGCTTCTGGCACCAAAATACCCGTCATGTTCAAGATTCGTGCCGTTACAAAACCTACCAATGCGCCCATAAACAGCGAAGGCGCGAAGATTCCGCCGACTCCTCCTCCGCCGTTTGTTGCTACCGAAGCGACAATCTTAAATAATATAATAAGGATAAAATAGCCGAGAATAACCCAGTTGGTGGACCCGAGCAAAGCAAATGGACTATATCGCAGGGCGTTTTGTGATTCTCCATTGATGAGGTCGGCAATTACGTCATATCCTTCGCCGTACAAGGGCGGAAAGAGATAAACCAGAATACCGAGTGTCACTCCTCCGACCAGAATCTTCATACCGACAGAGCGGACGTGATTCTTGAACCATTGTTCAAGGAAATTCATGCCGCGCGTGAAGTATAGCGAAGCAAAGCCGCAGACAATACCCAGTGTGATGTACCACGGAATACGCGCCATGGCAAACGGTTCGATGGTTTTGAGCATGAACATAGGGTCTGTGCCGTTGAACATATAGGAGATGGTAGTTGCCGTGACGGAGGAAATGAGTAATGGCGCCACGGAAGCCATCGTCAAATCCATCATCAGGACTTCAAGCGTAAAGACAAGTCCTGCAATCGGCGCTTCGAAAATGCCGCCAATGGCACCTGCAGCACCACAGCCAATCATAAGCATCATGGTTTTCTGGTCAAGCCGGAACAGTTTGGCGAGATTACTGCCGATAGCGGCGCCGGTCAATACGATTGGCGCCTCTGCACCGACAGAACCTCCAAAACCGATTGTCAGACCGGAACCAACGATGGAAGTCCACATATTGTGGGCTTTGATGATGGATTTACGCTGTGAAATGGCGTAGAGGATTTTGGTTATTCCGTGCGATATATCGTCACGGACAATGTAATAGACAAATAAAGCCGCCAGCGCAATGCCAATCATCGGGCAAATGAAGTACCAGAAATGGTGCTCGCCGGCGATAAGATAGGTTTCGATAAAATATTGGATGAGGTGGATAAACGACTTGAGTACAAATGCGGCTAATGCGGAAAGCGCACCTACAAAGAAACTGAGAATGAGAATCAGTTGCTTTTCGCTGATATGGCGTTCCCGCCAGTCAATAAGCCGCTCATATGCCGGTTTATTACTGTTCATCCCAACCTATTCCACGATATTTGGACAGGTCCCACTCTTCCTCTACTTCGTTAAGATAGATTGTCTCAGAGTCCTCTCCGCTTTCGTTGCCGTCTCGTTGCCGTGTCGTTGCCGTCTCGTTGCCGTAATCGGTAGCGATTTCAATAGGAGCATGTGAAATTTCGATGACCTGATTCTGCTCTTTGTTGAGTTCCGTCCAAAGAGCGTCCTTCAACTCATTGATACCCAAGCCGCTGATGCTGGAAATCAGTTTAACTTCGATGCCCAGTTTTTCGGCGAGTTTGTCTGCTTTCTTACGGAGTTTTGCCAGTTCTTTTTCGTCAAGCGTATCGCACTTGGAAATGGCGAGAATGCGTGCTTTGGTGAGCAGTTGGGGGTTGTATTTTTCGAGCTCGGAGAGCAGGATTTTGTATTCTTTTTCGATTTTTTCGCTGGTTGCCGGTACCATGAATAAAAGTACCGCATTTCGCTCAATATGCCGCAGAAAGCGCAATCCAAGTCCTTTTCCTTCGCTTGCGCCTTCGATGATTCCGGGAATATCCGCCATACAGAACGACTGTCCGTCGCGGTAGCTGACGATGCCTAATTGAGGAACCAATGTCGTGAACGGATAATCTGCAATTTCAGGCTTTGCCGCCGAAACAACGGACAGAAGGGTCGATTTGCCGGCATTCGGGAAGCCAACCAGTCCGACATCGGCAAGGACTTTGAGTTGGAGAATAATATTGCGCTCCTCACACGGTTCGCCGGGCTGTGCATACCGCGGAGTTTGGTTGGTCGCCGTGCGGAAATGCCAGTTTCCGAGTCCTCCGCGCCCGCCTTTGAGCAGCACAATCCACTGGCCGTGTTCCTTGACTTCGGTCAGCCATTCGCCGGTGTCGCCGTCATAGACGACAGTTCCGCAGGGAACTTCAATGATCTTGTCTTCACCGTCTTTACCGAAACTGCGGCTATCGCCGCCACGACCGCCATCGGTTGCCATGATATGTTTCTGGTATTTCAGATGCAACAACGTCCACAGATTGCGGTTGCCTTGCAGAATAATATGTCCGCCACGACCGCCATCGCCGCCGTCCGGACCGCCTTTGGGTACGTACTTGGCGCGATGAAGATGCATACAGCCCGCTCCGCCTTTGCCTGAGCGGCAGTAAATCTTGACGTAGTCTATGAAATTACCGGATGGCATTATTTATAAAGATGTTGCAGGATGACGTCAATCTGCGCAAAAGTACATTCGGGATTGATGTTGCTGTTAATCATGAAGTATTTGTGCATTTTGACGTAATAATCGCTGATAGGTTTGGTGGTGTCGTTGTAAATACGGAGACGCTTTTTGATGGTTTCGTAGTTATCGTCTGCCCGACCACTGGTTTGGCCGCGCCGGATAAGACGTGTCATAATGACATCTTCCGTGGCAAACAGATCCAGCATATACGCATCCATATGCCTTGAGGCAAGCATAACCGTCAAGGCACGTGCCTGCTCTACAGTTCTCGGGAATCCGTCAAAGATAACACCTTTGCAATCTGCAGGGACATTATCCAAATAATTCTCCAACAACTTGATCATCTGTCCGTCCGGCACGAGATTTCCCATCGAAATCAGCGCATCAATTTCTCTGCCAAGTTCACTGCCGGATGCAATTTCCGCCCTCAATACATCACCGGTACTGAGATGCTGCAAGCCGTAGTTTTTTACGATGAGGTCAGACAATGTTCCTTTTCCGCTTCCTGGAGCGCCACCGAGAATAATGTTTAACATAGTGAAATTAGTTTGGTTTTGAGACAAAAACGAGTTGCTCATGGCGAGCAACTCGTTTGCATACAGTGATTGCCAATTAGAGAGCAAGTTTAGCTCCGGGACGGAACTTAACAACTTTCTTCTCAGGAATGTTGATAATAGCCTTAGTTGCGGGGTTGATACCTTTACGAGCAGCTCTCTTGCTTGCTGCCAAGGTTCCGAAACCAATCAGTTGTACATTTTCGCCCTTTTTGAGAGCCTCAGCTGCAGCGTCAATGAAAGCATCAACGGCCTTTGCTGCAGCAGCTTTTGACAATTCAGCTTTAGCTGCGATGGCAGCTACGAGTTCAGCTTTATTCATACTACAGAGTTTTTAGTTAATAATTAAACGTTTAATTACTTCCATGCCATTTGGGCAGGTTTTCGAATGCAAAGTTACTGCTTTTTTTTGAAACTGCAAAGAAATTTCAAGAAAAAAGTATAAAAAAACTGTTTTTTTTGTGTTTTTTAGCGAAAAAGTATGATTTTTGTAGGTAAATATCGGAAAATTGTAGTACTTTTGCACGCGATATGAAAAATTTACCTGTTATTACGAAGGGCCTATTGATGGCCAATGTTATTGTATGGCTTTTGGATGCGGTTCTGCAGCGTTACGGTATCCAACTCTATACGCTTTTGGGATTACATTATTATACGGCTGCCGATTTTCACTGGTGGCAACCGCTTACCTACATGTTTATGCATGGCGGTTTTTCACACTTGTTCTTTAATATGTTCGCCGTGCTGATGTTTGGTCCGGTTCTGGAGCAGGAGTGGGGTGCGAAACGATACCTTATATATTATATTATATGCGGTCTTGGTGCGGCGTTCATCCAAGAGGCGGTGTGGGCAATGAGGATTCAGTCTTTGCTTGCGACCTATTCTGCGGAATCGGTGATGGCGAATTATGCCAACATGGTTGTGACCGTAGGCGCTTCCGGAGCCGTGTTCGGAATCCTGTTGGCGTTCGGTTGGCTGTTTCCTAATGTGCCGATGTTTTTGCTGTTTATCCCTATACCGATTAAAGCGCGGTGGATGGTTATCGGCTATGCCGTTGTGGAACTCTTTGCCGGTTTCAGCAGTCTGCCGGGTGACAATATCGCCCACTTTGCCCATCTCGGGGGCATGTTGTTCGGTTTGATTCTTTTGCTTTGGTGGAAATATAAGGACCGCTTGAAGATCCCTCGCTTCTGGGAGAAATGGTTCCCTGCCAAGCACGATGTCAAGAAAGACTCCGATTACTCAGAGTTTCATTATCGTCGCCGTTTGTAGTTCTTACGGCACTTTCGGAAAGGAATTTATTCTGCAGCTGCTCCTGAAGCGGAGTAGGTTTTTCCGTTGCGGATGATGTATAGTTTTCCGTCACGCAGCACTTTGCGGCAATCCTGCAAGGCTGCGTTTTCTTCGATACTTGTTATATCTTCTTTAAAGAATACTCGCACTTCATAGCAGCGAACCTGTTTGTTGCAATGAATAGTTACGCTTGTGGACTTGATGCCGGAAACGACAACTACATTTGCATCCTCAATCTCAAAGTCTGCGTTGGCTTTGCTGGTCAGAGTTCCTTTGTCGCAGGATGCGGAAAACGCTTTGCGGATATAACCGTCAATCTCAACGCGTTGAATCGGAGCAGTTGCGGTGAAAGTCAAGTCTTCATCCGCATTGCAGTTGAAATAAGCAGGGTGTTCATCTCCTTCCGTGTCGCTCTCTTTGAGAATTGAACCCAATGAACAGTGAACAAGGATGTTGTTTGTGATAAAGGCGTATTCCTTTTTGATGATGGTGGTGTCTTTCACGCCAACGACAGTCGGCTCTGTGTAAGCGAAGTCTTTATCCAAATCCGCTTCTGTCGGTAGCTGTGCTTCTTCCTCGGGATTGATAACTATCGGTTCGCCGTCAATCACTACCCGCTGAATCTGACGCTGCCCTTTGCCGGTCAAGGTAAAAACAACTTCTTTGGCGCTACCGGTCCAGCTATCGACTTTCCAGTCGGAATAGTCTTCCGCTTGTCCGCCGGAGACGAGTGCTCCTGTTGATGCGGACAGACCTGCATATTCTTTGCCGGAAGCACAACTCTTGGCAAACACCATTTGAATGTTTGTCAGTGCTTCATCGGACGAAATCGTTATTGTGTTGCCCAGATACAGACGCATGTCAGAGGGAAGAATCTCCTCATTCCACGACACTTTGTACGTGGGAGCCGTACCCCCGTTACCTTGAGCGATGACGACGGATATATCGTCTTTGGTCTGATTCAGGTCTGCGTCAGAAGTGAACGTGAAAACAGTCTCCGCCATGGTACTTGCGGCGAAGCACATTGCAACTAAAATAGAAAATACATGTTTCATGATATCGAAAGTTATAGTTTATTTTTCCCACTTTAATTTCGGGCAGATGGCGGTTACGGACTGCTCACGGAGCGTGCCTGTCCATTTCCATGTGCGGTCATAGTCCCAATATGAAGCATATTCCGAATTTGTAGCACGCATAATCTCAGTCAAATTGATATTTGTGCCCGCTTGTTCAATGAGATTGGCAACGGAAAAAGATTCTACACCATTGGTAGAACTGCTTTCCAACGGCATGTCAATAGTTGAAAAACAATGATAGCAACTGTTTGTATATTGTTGATAGCCGGTTATGCTACCAATATAGTTGCTGTATTTGACAGGAGTCACTCCGTTAATACTGCCAGTGGAATAGCAGGCGATTAAGTTCATTCCTCGCTGTCCGGCTATTCCTCCGACATATCTGCTGCCATTGGTAACATTAATTTGTGCATTAACTTTACATGAAATAACGTTACAGAGAATGTAGCCGCCTATACCACCGATATAATCTGCGTTGTTTCCGACAGAAATAGTTCCATCAAAGGAACATTGCGTAATCTCGCCTGATCGAGATTGACTACCAACAATTCCACCGATGTATTCTTCTTCGCCATAAACATGACCTGAAACAAAAATATTTGTCATTTTTGCCGTTTCGGTATTGTTGTAGAATGACCCGAAAGCTCCTCCTACATTGGAAGATCCGGCAATAACCACTTCTGAAACTTTGGATGAAACGGTACAGGCTGAAGCATTATAAACCATTCCGGCGATACCTCCCACATTTTTCTTGCCTACAATAGCTGATGCTTTTGTTAATATCACATGACAATTGGTGATGACAGAAGTTGAAGATGTTTGTCCGGCAATGGCTCCGATATTATTGTAATTTGCTGCGTTAACAGCAAAACCATCTATCGTCAGGTTTTTAACACTTGCTCCGTTGGCGAGTTCTGAGAATAGACCTTGATTGTCTGATAGGACATACGGATTGATTGTTATATTATATAAGGTGTGGTTATCTCCATCAAATCCGCCGGATATTTGAACAGGGTTCCATGATATGCCGGTCATGTCAATATCTGCTGATAGTTTGAAGTGGGAAGATGAAAAATCCTTTATTTTCAACATCTGCTCTTTCGTGCTTATCAAATACGGGTCATACGCAGCGCCTGTTCCTCCGGCAAAAACAGTTTCTTGCGGATTCTCAGGGTTCTGCGGATTCTCTGGATTTTCAGGATTCTCTGGTTGTTCGGGATCGTTTGGATTTTCAGGATTCTCCGGGTTCTCCGGTTCATCCGGGTCGTTTGAGTTTTTCTGCTTCAGCTGTACATCACATTGGATGCGTTCGCCGGCAGGCAATTGTACAGCCTTGGTCTGGCTTTGATAACCGACTCGTGTAAATGTCAGCGTATATCTGCCGGCATCCAAAGACTGAAATGAATAACTTCCGTCAGCATTAGTGGCCACTGTTTGACCGGTTGGAGACAATGATACCTGGCAATTCTCCAATACTTCATGAGTCGCATGGTCTTTTACAACACCGTAAATGCCGCAGGTAATATCTATTTCCACACGGGCGCAAGCAGTGGATAACACTGCAAAAATTATTGCAACAAACAATTGCCCTGTATTTTTCATAAATACATCTATAAAATCCGCCTGCAAAGGTACTATAAAAAAACGGAATATGCAAGATTTTTGCAAAAAATATGTAATTTCGGGAAAAAATATGCAAAAAATTTGTGTATATGGAATAAAAGCAGTACTTTTGCGGGCTTTTTTACAGAAAAAGCAAATTAATACCGCGATGTTGTTATGTGAAATGCTGCATTAGCGGTGATTGTATTACTTAAAATTTCATAAGTCATGTATTTGACATCTGAGAAAAAGGCTGAATTATTTGCCAAGTATGGCAAAGATGCCAAGAACACTGGCGCTGCAGAAAGCCAGATTGCATTGTTCACGTTCCGTATTAACCACCTCACAGAGCACCTGAAGCTGAACCGCAAGGACTTCGGTACAGAGCGTGCGCTGACAGCTTTGGTAGGTAAACGCCGTCGTTTGCTGGATTACCTGAAAGCAAAAGACATTGAACGCTATCGTGCAATCATCAAAGAACTTGGTATTCGTAAGTAAGCGGAAAAAAGTGTCATTCGTGGCACTTTTTTTGTTTTGGAATAATGTCAGTATTTTTCTGCGAATTTTAAGGGATTTTATGATAAAATTAGGAAAAATGCATTTTTTTGAGCAGAAAATTTGTGGGAACAAAAAAAATGTTGTACTTTTGCACGCTCAAATTATGATGAAACCTGTGAAACGCATATTTATTCTTGCTTTTATTGCGCTTTTTAACGCTACTATTGCCGTGCCGGAGGCATGTGCAGAAAACGCCGGTCAGGCCCAGGGGGCTCGTGTTGCGCAATATAACAAACCTGTCTGGGGTAAAAAGACCAACCGTCGAACGGGTCTTTATTCAATTAAGAATAAGTCCATAGGTAATGCCGTGACCTTCGGTGTCAATGCTATGTACTACTACGGCGACGTAGATATGTTGGATCAGGCGTTTATACACGGTTTCCAACCGCAGAATTTGAGTTTTGGCGGTGCGTTGTATTTCGGTTATTCTCATCAACTCGGCAATATCGCAAACTGGCGTTTCTCGGTTAATGCAGGCTATTTGCATGGTAATGACAGCACGCGTCAGGAAACTCGAACTATCGGTGGACAAACCATTAAAGCAGGTAAGGGTTCATTCAGTAGCATATTCGGCGAACTCGCTGCCGGTATTGAGATTTATCCGTTCCCCAAGGCAGGATTTTATGTCTATGCCGGTTTAGGCGTTAATGTTAGTTACATCAATTACGATTTCTCAAAATATAAGATTCCTGCAGGTTCAACGGTAAGTATATTGCCGATGCTGCCGGTGGAAATCGGTTATAATTTTTACATAGCAAAAAGTTTCTTTATTGGTCTCTCGTTGAGTGTGCACCAAGGTTTAATGGATCTCGGAGGTGCAAACTTGGATGCTTGGCCGTTGGAGAAAACGTCGAAGTTCCAATGGGGTGACGGCTATTTCCAGATTGGTTTGTCATTCTCTTATCGCTGGCATAATTGCGAGACTTGCCGTATAGCGAAATGGTAAACAAACATAAGATTATCAACGACCCCGTTTTCGGGTTTTTGACAATACCAAACGATTTATTATTTGACGTGCTGCAGCATCCGTACGTGCAGCGTCTTGGGCGTATCCGTCAGCTTGGACTCAGTAATTTCGTCTATCCGGGTGCGATGCATACGCGTTTCCTGCATTCGATTGGCGCGATGCACCTTATGCAGGAAGGTTTGACCTCGCTCAAGTACAAAGGTGTCACCATCAGTGAAGCGGAAATGACGGGTGCGATGGCGGCTATTCTGCTGCACGATATAGGCCACGGACCATTTTCGCATGTGTTGGAGCATACGTTGGTTGACGGCATTACGCACGAGGAGATTTCGCTGTTGATGATGGAGCAGATTAACCTTGACTTATCTTCCAAAACCGAGCAGCAACTCTGGACCAAACGTCCTTTGGACCTTGCCATTGCGATATTCAAGGACCATTATCCGCGCCATTTCCTGCACCAACTTATTTCCAGCCAGCTGGATGTGGATCGCATGGATTATCTCTGCCGCGATTCGTTCTTCAGTGGCGTGCAGGAGGGCAGAGTGGCAAGTGAACGGCTGCTGAAGATGCTCAATGTTGTGGATGACCGCTTGGTTGTGGAATTCAAGGGAATCTATTCGGTTGAGAAGTTCCTCGTTGCAAGACGACTGATGTACTGGCAGGTTTATCTGCACAAAACAAGCGTAGCGGCAGAGCAACTGCTTATCAAAATCCTCACTCGTGCCAAAGAGCTGGCAAATCGTGGAGTCAAATTGTTTTGCGCGCCTGCGTTACATTATTTTTTATATAACCACGTCACTGCAAAAGATTTTGCCATTGGCAGCGAAGCGATGAAGCAGTATGCGTTGTTGGACGACAGCGATGTGCTTTCCGCTATCAAAGCATGGATGTCTTGTGAAGACAAGGTGCTGGCTTTGCTATCGGAGGCATTCACCAACCGCAAATTGTACCGTGCCCGTTTGCTTACGGAGCCGTTGACTGAGCAGGAGAAAGGTGTCCTTTCACGGCATTATATTGAGGTGCTTGGAATCGCACCGGAAGATGCGCATTATTTCTTTGTGGAGCATGTTTCCACCAGCAACACCTATTCCGAAAAGGATGACTCCATAGATATATTATATAATGATGGAATGGTTCGCGATATCGCTTCTGCCAGTGAGATACTCGATTTGAGGTCGCTGATTCGCAAACCGAAGAAGTTGTATTTATTTCAGTTCAGAGCGTAATGGAATTTTCTGCACAACAAATAGCTATGCTGCTTGGCGGTAAACTAATCGGTGACGGAAACCGCAACGTGAGTGATGTGGCACCGATTGAGACAGCACAGGAAGGGCAATTGTCTTTTCTTTGTGAAGAAAAGTATCTTCCGCAGTTGGAAAAGACCAATGCATCCGTCGTTTTGGTGACTGAAAGTTTTCGGGACGCAGCCGAGACGTTTCCGAGACGTAGCACTTTGATTTTTGTGGAAAATGCTCGCGGTGCGATGGCACAACTGCTGCAACTCGCTGCCAAAGCGATGAATCCTGCGCGAAAAGGTATTGAGCAGCCGTGTTTTATTAGCGACGGAGTGAGTGTTCCCGAGGATGCTTACATCGGTGCATTTGCCTATATCGGCAAGAATGTGACTCTCGGTAAAGGCGTGCAGATTTATCCGAATTGCTATGTCGGCGACAATGTGAAGATTGGCGACAATACCATTCTTTATGCCGGCGTGAAGATTTACTATAATTGCGAAGTGGGTAAGGATTGCATTCTCCACGCCGGAGTCGTAATCGGTGGTGACGGTTTCGGTTTTGAACCGGATGCCAACGGCGTGAACCAAAAGATTCCGCAAATCGGCAATGTGGTTATAGAGGATGATGTGGAGATTGGCGCCAATACTACGGTTGATCGTGCGATGATGGGTTCTACGCGCATCAAACGCAATGCGAAGATAGACAACCTCGTACAGGTGGCGCATAATGTGCAGATTGGCGAGAGTTGTTTCCTATGCGCACAAGTCGGCATTGCCGGTTCGACTACTATAGGTTCGCATTGTATCATGGCCGGACAAGTAGGCGTGAACGGACATATTGAGATAACGGACAACTGCATCTTCGGTGCAAAAACCGGTATTCCGAGCAGCATCCGCAAGCCCGGACAATACCAAGGGCAACCGGCTATGGATGCATTGGCATGGCGCAAATCGGCAATCGGCTTCAAGCAATTGCCGGACTTGATTAAGCAGGTGAACCAACTGGCAAAGGATAAATGAAACAACGTACGTTGACATCGGAGTTTACGGTTTCGGGCAAAGGCTTGCACACAGGTCTTGCCATTACGGCGCGTTTCTGCCCGGCGGCGGAGAATACGGGTATTCGTATCTGCCGTGTGGATTTGCCGGAACAGCCCGTTTTCGAGGCGTTGGCGGACTATGTGACGCAGACCCGTCGCGGCACGGTGCTTGAAAACGGTAACTGGCGTGTTTTGACGGTGGAACATGCGCTGTCAGCATTATATGCACTGGGAATCACAAACTGCTTCATTGAGGTAAATGCGCCTGAAGTGCCTATTTTGGATGGAAGTGCCAAGCCCTTTGTGGAGAATATCCTGCGGGTCGGAATTACAGAACAGCAAGCAGAGGCAAAAGAGTGGATAGTAACGGAGCAGGTTTCGTTCAGTAACAAAGGCTGCACGATGACAATTTCACCGGCCGAGCAGTACGAAGTGGCAGTGGATGTGGATTATCCGTCTCCGATTTTGCATGAGCAACATGCCGAATTGACAAACCTTTCCGATTATGCGGAGCAAATCTCCAAGGCTCGGACATTCTGCTTCCTGCGGGAAATAGAGTGGTTGCTGCGGCTCGGACTCATCAAAGGCGGTGACCTTGAAAATGCGCTGGTCATTTACGACAAACCGCTTTCGCAGCGTGTGATGGACAAAATGACCGACAAACTCAACCAGCCGCGTCTGGATGCTTCAAAACTCGGCTACCTCAGTCCGTTGTTGTACGACAATGAGCCTGCGCGCCACAAATTGCTTGACGTAATCGGAGATTTGGCTTTGGTCGGAGTCCGCATCCGCGGGCGAATAGAAGCACGTTGCCCGGGGCACGCGTTCAACACCGATTGTGCCAAACAACTGCGCCAAATGCCCAAATGAGAAAATGTGAAAATGTGAAAATAACCAGATGCTATGATAAGTAATTTAGCCAGCGTTCACCCGAACGCAAAGATTGACGAAACAGCCCAAATCGGTCCTTTCGTTTTTATCGAGGATGATGTGGAAATCGGTGCAGGCACCGTTGTTGATGCCAACGCCACCATATGTGCGCACACACGGATTGGTAAGAACTGCCATGTTTTTCCGTCTGCCGTTATCGGTGCCATACCTCAGGACTTGAAGTTCCAGGGCGAATTGACCTACACCATCATTGGCGATAACAATGTGCTCCGTGAGTGTTGCACTATTCATCGCGGTACTGCATCCAAGGGCAAGACCGTTATTGGCGACAACAATCTTATTATGGCATATTGCCATGTGGCGCATGATGTGGTGATTGGCAATAATAATATAATGTCCAATCTCACCCAATTGGCAGGCGAAGTGGTGCTTGAGGATTGTGCTGTTATTGGCGGCGGAACGCTGGTGCACCAGTTCAGTCACATTGGTTCGTATGTCATGATTCAGGGCGGAACGAAAGTCCTGAAGGATGTCCCGCCGTATATTTTGGCAGGTCGTGACCCGATTTGCTATTGCGGACTTAACTCGGTTGGTTTGCATCGCCGTGGCTTTACCAACGAGCAGATTGAGCATATTCACTCCATCTATCGCATCATTTTCCAGAGTGGTTTGAATGTCTCGCAGGCGTTGGCGCGCATCAGCGAAGCTATTCCGCAAAGCGAGGAGCGCGACCGGATTGTCAGTTTCATCCAATCCTCTCCCCGTGGCATACTAAAGGGCATGTAATTTTCCAATTTTCAAATTTTCAAATTCATATGCTGGAAGAAGAACGCAGTCTCAATTTCATTGAGCAAATCGTAGAGAAAGACCTCGCAGAAGGCAAGAATGACGGACGTATTCAGACTCGTTTTCCGCCAGAACCGAACGGCTATCTGCACATCGGTCACGTGAAAGCCATTTGCATGGACTTCGGTATTGCCGAAAAGTACAATGGCGTTTGCAACCTGCGCTTTGACGATACCAATCCCGTCAAGGAAGATACCGAGTACGTGGACTCCATCACCCAAGACATCGCTTGGCTTGGCTTCAAGTGGGGGCAGATTTTCTATGCTTCTGACTATTTTCAGCAGCTCTACGACCTTGCCATCCGTTTCATCAAAGAGGGTAAAGCCTATGTGGATGAACAGACCGCAGAGCAAATCGCCGAACAGAAAGGTACGCCGACCGAACCCGGTGTGGCTTCTCCTTTCCGCGATAGACCGATAGAGGAAAACTTGCGGCTCTTCCAAGCCATGCAGAACGGTGAAATTGAGGAAGGCAAGATGGTTTTGCGTGCCAAGATTGACATGGCGAATCCGAATATGCACTTCCGTGATCCGATTATGTACCGCATCATTACGTCGCACCCGCATCATCGCACAGGCCGCAAGTGGAATGTATATCCGATGTACGACTTCGCACATGGACAGTCCGACTATTTTGAGGGCGTTACCCATTCTATTTGTACGTTGGAGTTTGTGGTGCACCGCCCGCTCTACGATTGGTTCATAGACCAGTTTGCCGAAGGCGATTATCGCCCGCATCAGTACGAATTCAACCGCCTCAATATTACATATACCGTCATGTCGAAGCGTAAGATGCTTCAACTTGTCAAGGAAGGACTGGTTGCCGGTTGGGACGACCCGCGTATGCCGACCGTTTGCGGTTTGCGTCGCCGTGGTTATACCGCTTCTGCCATTCGTGAGTTTATAGACAAGATTGGTTACACTAAAGTTGAAGGCACGATTGACCTCGGTTTGCTGGAGCACACTGTTCGCGAGAACCTCAAGATGACGGCTCCGCGGGTTTGCGCCATCTTTGACCCTGTCAAACTCGTTATCACCAACTATGAAGGTGATGGCGAAACCATTGTTGCTGAGAATATTGATGGCAATCCCGAACTCGGAACACGCGAGATGCGTTTCGCGCGCGAGTTATATATTGAACGCGCGGATTTTCAGGAAGAAGGCGACAAGAATTTCTATCGTCTCAGTCCTGCCGGTCGCGAAGTACGCCTCAAATCGGCATATATTATCCAGGCCACTGGTTGTGAAAAGGACGCTGATGGACGTATTACGACTGTATTTGCAACCTATGACCCGACATCTAAGTCCGGTACGGAAGGCGGTAACCGCAAAACCAAAGCCACCATTAACTGGGTGGAGTGCAACTCCGCAATCGATGCCGAGGTTCGGCTCTATGACCGTCTGTTCTCTGTTGAGAATCCTTCGGCGGACGAACGTGATTTCCGCGAGTTGCTGAATCCCGACAGCCTTAAGGTTGTGAACGCAAAAGTTGAGGGCGCACTTCGTAGCGAGATGGCTAACCTCCAACAGCGTAGCGGTCTCACTTCTAACAGCGCAGCGGTCGAGCGTCATCACTTCCAGTTCCTCAAACAGGGCTATTTTGTGGTGGACGATGATAGTACCCCGGAGCACCTTGTTTTCAACCGCACGGCTTCACTCAAAGACAATTGGCAGAAGTAAAAGAGAAAATATTGTGCCCGTTTCGCAAGAAATATGTCTGCCTCACTCCCGAAGAATGGGTGAGGCAGCAGTTTTTGCATCGGTTGGTGGATGATTTTGGCTACCCGATGAGCCTCATCGCGGTCGAGGTCCCGCTGGAAATCGCAAATCGTACATCGTTGAATCGTAAATCTTATCGTGCGGACGCCGTTGTCTATACGAAGGACTTGCAGCCTCTTGTCCTCATTGAGTTCAAAGCCGAAACGGTTCCTTTGACACAAAAAACGCTTGACCAGGCAGCCGTCTATAACCGCCGGTTGCACGTTCCTTATCTCATCCTCCACAACGGACCGCAAACCATCATTGCCAAGATTGCAGAAAAAGAAATATCTTTTTTGCCCGAAATCTTCAAATATTCAGATCTCTAAATTTTCCAATCTTCCAATCTTCAAATCTTCAAATTTCCCAATGGACACCATATTTGAGCTTCGTGACTCCCTCGATACCGCCACTTTTTACGGCGTGAACAACCAGAATATACTCTGCCTCAAGAACCAGCACCCCGACGTTCGGGTCATTGCCCGCGGTTACCAGATAAAGGTCAGTGGTGCGGAAGAGGCTGTTAACCGTTTCGAGAAGAATCTCCGTAAAGTCGAAGCGTTCTGCATTCAGCACATCGTCCTCACCGAGAATCACATTCTCCAGCTCCTTCACGGCGAACATCCGCAGGAGTTTGCGCAGGACAACCTCATTCTCCACGGTGTCAACGGCAAACCGATTCTTGCCCGTTCGGTTAATCAGCAGGCGCTTGTCAACGCGTATGACGACAACGATTTGCTGTTCGCCATCGGTCCTGCCGGTAGTGGCAAAACCTATACCGCGATTGCTTTGGCGGTGCGCGCACTCAAGAATCGCGAAGTCAAGCGTATTATTCTTAGCCGTCCGGCAGTTGAGGCGGGAGAGAAACTCGGCTTCCTGCCCGGAGACTTGAAAGAAAAGATTGACCCGTATTTGCAGCCGCTGTATGACGCACTTTCCGACATGCTTCCGACTGCCAAACTCAATGATTTCATCGAGCGCGGAACGATTCAGATTGCACCATTGGCGTTTATGCGCGGTCGCACGTTGGCGGACGCGGTCGTTATTTTGGACGAAGCGCAGAACACCACCACCGCACAACTCAAGATGTTCCTTACCCGTCTCGGCATCAACGGCAAAATGATTGTTACTGGTGACTTGACGCAAATTGACTTGCCAGCGACCCAGAAATCAGGCTTGAAGGATGCCATAGAAAAACTCCACAATATCCGCGGAATCGCAATTGTGGAGTTCAATCAGAAGGACATTGTCCGTCATCCCTTAGTCAAGCACATCGTGGATGCGTACGCCTCGTAAATCGTAGGTCGTTTCCCCGTTTGTAATCACAACCTTTCCGTCCGGTAGTACCTGAATTTTGAAATCTTCCGATTTTTCAACCTTCAAATCTGCTACTCTCGTCTCTTCGCACTTCGTAATCTTCGTCGGGTAAAGCACTACCGCATCCCAGTCGTACGAAACGATGCCTTCAATGGTGTATTTCGGACCGGGAATCAGCATGTTGAAACTCTCGCTGTCACTCCCCAAATCCGTGAATTTGTCTGACAGTGGCAGTGTCGTCTCGTCAACAGCGATTCCTTTTCCGCCTTCACTGGTTACCCGCACGCATTCATAAACCACATATCGGCATACATCTGCGCTGTCCGCACACTTGGTCATCACATCTGGCAGCACTTCCACTTGCTGCACATCGCATTTCGGTTTCGCCATCATATGCAACTCCGGCACGCCGAAGTAGTTTTGGAATTTCCCTTCCACTTCCCGAATTACGTTGCCTTTTTCCAGTCCTGCTGCGTAGTGGTTGTCTGTCGGACCGTTGTCGTACAGCAGCATTGAACCTGTTTCGTCGCGCACATAAACCAACAGCCCGTTTTTCTTCGTTACTGTCAGCGGATTGAGATAGATATACTCAAAGTCTCCGCTTTTCACGGCTTCCGCAATCGTCAGTTCTTGTGCTGCGGTCAGGTGTACAGGCACTTCTTCCGTCACTTCGCCGCTTGTCAGTACCAGCGCATCTTCATATTTCCCGGCTTCTGTCACCTTGAAGGTTACTGTCAGTTTGTCTCCGTCGCGGTCAATTTCTGTGGCGCTCAGGCTGAACACGCTGCCGTCTTTCAGGTTTGCAGTAATGTCCGCGCTCAGTTTGTTTGCCTTCACTTCAATCGTTTTGCTGCCTTCCAAAGCCTCTGTTCCGCGCATCACTTGTGTCCCGAAGTTCACCATTGATGCCACAATCAACGGCTGGGTCAGGTCTTTGGCCTCTTCTTGCCGGTAGATGCTCACGGCTGTTTGCGTTTCCGACTCATAGCAACCGAACAAGTCTCCCGATGCATTATATTGCATGTATTTTCCCTTCGAATTGCCGAGACTCATGATTGTTGCTTTGCCGTCCGAAGCCACTTGGATATCCCAGTAGCCGTAGTCGCCGAAACTCTTGTCGTCATACGGACTGTCCCAAATGGTCAGTTTGTTCTTTGTTTGTCCGCCGGAAGCCACCAAATACGCCTCTGCATACGGGTCGATGATGGTGAAGCAGTCCACGTTTTTTGTCGAAACAGCCTTATTCAGCACGTATGTCACTTCTTCGTTGGCATTGATATATTCCCGTTCACTGTCATATTTGGCGTTTACGGCATGGATGTTGTTTTTGCTTATGTCTGCGTCGTAATAGCCCAATGCCTTGTTCGTATGGCCGTCTGCCACGCCAATCATAATCAGGTCATTGTCCTGCAACTGGCTCAAATCCGTCACGAGGTGATAAACTTTTGTCGAGAATACATCGCCGCTTCCGTTGTCTGCTTTGATGGTGATGGAATTGATATATACAGAACTTTTTGTAATATTTTCCACGCTCAGCACCACTTTTCCGCTCGGCTCGTCAGTGAATACAAACTCCACATCTTCGTTCAGCGAGTAGTCTTGGTTCGTTTTCATCGACTTTTCCACGTGCTGGCTCAGCACCGACTCGCCGATGGCAACGGTGATGTCGCCTTTTCCGTTGCTGCTTACGTAGTAGTTGACGATTACTCTCCGCACGTTGGTAAACTCAAGAACGGATGTCACTTTCTTGCCGCTAAGGGCTTTGGTTACTTGCACGCCTGCATTGTGGAGCATTCCGTCAACCGGATAGATGGAGCCCTTACCGTAGCTTTCACCGTCTGCTTCGCCTATCCACCCGTCTGTTGTTCCGTTGCATGTAACGCTTCCTACTTGGCTGGTCCACTTAGCCGAGGTAAACTGGTACGTGGTACTCGTTGCCCAACTGTTTACTGAGATTACGATTGCGAGAATTACTCCCGCCAAAAATGAATACTTTTTCATGATATTAACATATTATTTCTTATTCTCTGTTTCACTTCTCCCCTTTCGTCTCTCCCTTCTCCCCTCTTCCCTTTCATCTCTCCCCCTCTATGGGGGAGCCGGAGAGGGCCTTTTTGTGTACTTTGAGCGCAGCGGTCTATGTTCTTAACTCAAGCGAGCGCAAAATTACACTTTTTCCCTGAACCCTGCAAATTTTTGTCCCCGAAAATGTCAACTCAATATTACATTTTATCTTTTCTGCTATATTTTTATGCATATTTCCGCATTAATATTTGCACATTTGTCAAAATTATTATACTTTTGCACCGTTTTTCGAAAGAGAAACTGCCGGACGAAATAAATAGTTTTTTCATAAGGTAAAGTTGTAAACTCAAAAACTACCGTGAGGTATATAATGAGGAAGTTTATGTGTTTTGTAATATTTTAGTGGGGTATCGTCCGGTAGGTATTAGTCTGTTATTTTAACGGGGAGGATGTGCATTTGCGCATCCTCTTTTTATGTTGTGAGCTATACTCTCCCTTTGCCATTATTTCCCGGGCCCCCATAGAAACCAAGCCGGAAGGCTGTTTCGCATGGGGAGAGCGTAGCATGATACGTAGCACTTTACAAAAGCTGTGCTTTTAGTCGTGCGAGTATCAATGCAAGCGACATGGTGCGACCCTTGCGGTCACACAGCCGACAGGCTATAGGGTGGAGAAGTGCCTTGACTTGGCACTTCGAAAAGGGAAGGCGGTCGGGGAGACCAAGCCGACCGAGACAAAAAGTACAGGGTAGGAGCGACCGCCAAATATCCTTATTTTTTCCTTGCTAGCGACGAAACATTCACGTAAGAAACACGTTAGATTTACGATAGATTTACGTTACATTGACGATAGATTGCAAGATTCGTACACCATTCGCGCAACATTTCTGTTTGCTCATCGCTGCCTGCTGATTTTGTCATATATCAGCACGTGGAAAAATTCAGTGACACCATGTCCCTCTTTCCGCAAAAAAATCCCAAATACGCTAAAAAATCGGAAATTATGCAAAAAAAGTCATTTTTATTTGTATAAATAAAAAACTTTTTGTACCTTTGCACGCTAATATGCTTCGATAAATTGTAAAATTATGAAAAATACTACTTCTTCTTTCCTTGCTACAAGCAAGAGTAAATCAATTCTCAGCGCAACATCAGCGCAATCGTGGCTAAAAACATTAGCCCTGTCCTTACTCCTTTGCTTCTTTGTCGCAAATGCGTGGGGTGTTGACTACACGTACTCATTTACAATTGATGCAAATGATTTCAATACCACATCTTACGCAGCCAATAACAACGAGAAGACTTCCACTGCTACATGTACTACAGATGCTTCCAAAACAAAGTCTATTAAATGGACTTCATATCAAGTAATGAAAAGTGGTAGTAATATGCAGTGGCAGAAAAGTAAAGGTTATATATACAATAGCACAGATTTGGGAACAATCACTTCCGTAACAGTCACTTCTACTGCTGGCTCATATACAAAATACTTTGGAACAAGTGCCCATCCAACAAGCGGGACTACAGTAGGGAAAGGCTTTTTCACAGTACAAGTAGGTGGCGCTACAGGCACCTCTTCTAAAATTGTTGTCAATTTTACGGTGTCTGAAAGTAGCACTCCCTCTTTAACTTGTGCGACCACATCTCTTTCTTTCTCTGCTACCACAGGCAACACGGACAGCAAAAGCTTTACTTTCAGCGGAGACAATCTGACTGCAAATGCAAGTTTGGCACTTAGTGGAACAAATAGTGGTTTGTTTAGTGTTTCCCCTACCTCTGTTAATAAAGGTAGTGGTACTATTACCAATCAATCCGTTACCGTTACTTACTCCCCAACAACTGCGGGCACTCATTCTGCTACTCTGACAATTAGCAGTACTGGCGCCACTTCTAAAACAATTACTTTGTCTGGAACAGCTACTGCTCCCGCTAAATACACCGTAACACTCAAGGATGATAACTCAACGCTTACGCAAGCGTCAGCAGGAGCAAGTATTACTTTGCCGTCCCGTGATGGTTGTACAGGGTATCACTTTGAAGGATGGAGTACCACAAATAATACATCGTGGACGACTACCGCTCCGACTATTATCAATGCCGGTAGTTATACGCCGACGGCTAATGAAAACTTGTATCCGGTTTATACCAAGACGGAAGGCGGAGGTGGAAGTTCTGAAGTGACTTTCAAGTTTGGTTATAGTACAGATTGGGGACAAAGTGCAAGTTGGTCTGGCACGAATAAAGACGAAGTTTCAACGACTAAAGACGGTGTTACAATTACATACGCAAGAAACGGATCCTCATCATATGCAAATACTACATCAATTAGATTCTATAAAAGTAATACGCTCGCTTTTGCGGCATCAAGTAATATAACATCTATCGTATTTACTTGTTCACAATTTCAGACTGATATAACATCAGATGTAGGCACATGCACTGCCACATCTTCCGAATTATCATGGTCTGGAGAAGCCACTTCTGTAACATTTACCCGTCCTTCTGGAGCAAGTAGTTATGCACAAATTTCGCAAGCTGTAATAACTCTTGGTGGCGGTTCAACAACCTCATATATTTCCGTTCCGGCATGTACGTCCTATACACTCAGTTCGGCGGTTGATCCGACAGGAAAGGCGACGGTTACATTGGGAACGACGAGTCTGTTGGCAGGCGGAACTACCACCGCGTCCTATTCCGGTATAACGGCCGGTTACGAGTTTGTTAACTGGACTATTTCCGGAGGGGCAACTTTAAGCAGCACGACAGCCACTCCCACGACGGTAACGATGGGTTCAGCCGATGCCACTATTACTGCCAATCTGCAATGTATCACGCCGACCTTTAGCAAAGACCTGAGTACAGCACAGGTTACTTATGTTCAAAATGCTACTGCGACGGCCTTGAGTGTGACGGCTGCTGCCGGAGGTGCTACCTTGAGTTATCAGTGGCAACAGAGCGCGAATGGAACAAGCGGTTGGTCTAATGTAGGTACTAATAATAAATCATACACGCCATCGACTGCCACTACGGGAGATCAGTATTATCGTTGTATAGTTACTAATGCAGCTACAGGTTGTAGCACAAGCGCGACATCCAAAGTGGCTCATATTCACGTTAATGAACCGGCTACGCCGACACTGACAGCAAGTCCGACGAGTTTGGATTGGGGAACGGTAAATCAAAACTCAAGCCAAAGCACCAAGACATTCAGCATCAGCGGTTCGTATCTGACCGGTTCGTTGACTATAGCCGCTTCCAGCGGTTGGAGTGTTACGCCGACTTCAAAATCCGTAAGCGGCACGTTGAATGCGACCACCATTACCGTCACGCCTCCGAGTACTGCTACAGCAGGCAACAAGGACGGAACAATTACCATCAGCGGCGGCGGTTTGGCATCAAGTGTGGTAGTTGATGTCACAATGACCGTAGCACCGCTATACACGGTGTCCTTCAACACAGGAACAAATAACCCGACACAAGCCGATATTACAGAAACCACCTCCGGCGCAGGAATAACCCTTCCTGCCGGTCCTACTCCCGCCTGCTCGGATGAGGATTGGACTTTCGCAGGCTGGAAAGAGACATCTGCTGTCAGCGCGAAAACAACAACTGCCCCGACACTTTTAGCCGCAGGCGCCAACTACAAGCCCTCCAACAACTGCACCCTTTATGCCGTATATAAAAGATCCGAAGGTGGCGACGTAGTTACTTGGACAAGGGTTACAGCGATTGAAACACTGACCGCCGGTGGAACGTTTATTATGGGGTATGAGGCTAATGCCAAGTCCGGCACCATTGTGCCGCTCCGTAGTGCAGACTGCGATGCCAAAACAACAGCAAATGGATATTTTTACTCAGGTACAACTGCCGCAAGCAGTACAAATGGCACCATCAACATGACAGGTACTGTTGCATCCGGAGACTACGAAATATATATTTCTTCACCGGCATCTGGAAAGATAAATATTCAGATGGGCACTTCTTCTGGCAATTATTATGGCGCAAGTAGCGGTGGCTCATCTAAAAACACAGGAAGACTTTATACAAGTGGCAATTCAGATGAAACCAACCTGACTCCCGCGTGGTCAAGTGAGGCTAATAATCAATTCAAACTCACATCAGATGTCGACGGAACATATAAACAGTTAAGTTACAATACAGGCTCTCCTCGTTTTGCGTTCTATTCTTCTGTGGGCGACAAGATGGTGTTCTATAAAAAAGGCACAAATACTTCACTCGTTTACTGGAGTTCTCCAACGTGTTGCACGAATTCAATAACAATTACCAAAGGCAGCGACCCTGCTAATGGCACATTCACGATAAGCCCAAGCGGTAAGGTTTGTATTGATGATGCCAATGCCTCCACTACCGTTACAGCGACACCTGCAACCAACTATCACTTGGCAACAGTTACTTCCACAAATGGTACAGTTGGCACAATTACCGATAACACCTGTACGATTTCCAACATCAGCGCGAACACCACCATCAATGTCACCTTTGCAGAAGATGCACGCGACACCGTTAAATGGTTTGTAGCCAATGACTTTACTAAGGAAGTCAAATTTGCCGGTGAAACATTGGCAGGGGTTGAAGATCCTGATGGAGACATAGTCTGCGACGGGAAAACGTTCATGGGTTGGACGGCCGATCCTACTTATTTCCACTTGACAGACGCACCGGACGATTTGTTTACTGATGCGACGACGAAGACAATGCCTGCAGGCGGGACAAGTTACTATGCTGTCTTTGCTTCCCTCACTGGTGCAATGCCTGTCAAGCTGATAGACGAGACATTTGACAATGATCTTTCCGGAGATGCCACCTCAGAATTCCTGGATAACACATTTGCGAATTTCCCAACAGGAAATAGTAAAGCATACAAAGGAGCTGGAGGAACTATCAAATTAGGATCCGGTAGTGCTTTTGGATATATTACTTCCAAGTCATTGGATTTGTCAAATGCGTTTACTGTTAAATTCAAAGCAAAGAAATATGGAACTGATGGCTCAAAAATTAAAGTGACTGTTGGTAGCGAGAGCCATGAGACGGATGTATTAACCAGTGATTTCGCGGAATATTCCTTTGACTTTGCGGCAGCAACAGCGACTTCCACCGTCAAAATCGAAACAACAACGGCTAAGCGCGCGTATATTGATGATGTGCAAGTTATTTCCGGCGGCGGAACATATACGGACTATGGCGTTTCTTGCGTCACATACGAAGTTACCGCTACTACCAACAATGCTTCTTGGGGTACTGTCTCTGTTTCCGGCTATAAGATTACTGCTACACCCGCTGTCGGTTACGTGGCAGATGGTTATACCGTCACAGCCGGTACCGTAGCAGATGTTATACGTGATGAAAATGTCTTTAAAGTGGTTCCGACAAGCGATTGTACCATTCGCATCAACTTCCGCAAGGCGGCACAATATACCGTTACATTCTATGACAACAATACCATCTATACTCAAAATGCCTATGAGGGTACGCCGTTAGACTTGCCGAGTACCGGTAAATCCAACTGCCCGGACGCTGCATTCCTCGGCTGGGTAGCAGGAACCTATACCGATCATGCAACAGGCACTTCCACCAAGCCGGATTACGTAGAAGGTGGTTCCGACGTGGATATCACAGAGGCCACTTCCTTTACCGCCGTATATGGTGTCACGGAATTAGGCAATACCTATACAGCCCTTAAAACCGAGTCTGAACTCACTTCCGGTTCGAAATACGTCATTGCCGCTTATTATAGCAGTTATGACTATGCAATGAAAGGCACGATGTCCTCTGCCCGCGTAGATGCAGTAAAAACAACGTATAGTATTACATCCGGCAACGAAGTGACGAATACGGCGTTGTATTGGGTAATCGATATCGTGGAAGCAGCCGGTAAACGTGTGACGCTCTTTAACCCCAGCGCCGGCAAATACATTTCCATCAATAGTTCCGGCGACATAGAGTTGGCAGATGATCCCTTCATCTTCCGCTACGAAGTCGATGAATCCGGCGAGGCGGCTACATGGAACTTCTTCTCTCCGAGCGATGCAACACAAATGCTGAGTTTCTATGCGTCTAAAACACAATATAATATATATAGTTCCAACTCGTCCAGCATCTATATCTACAAGCAGACTCCGACCATGTCGTCTTATACCTCTCATCCGCTCTGTTGTGTCGAACCTGCTACGCCAATGACCATCAGCACGGATATGACGACGTATGTACTGACAAGTGACAAGGTTATTACTTCTGCCATCAAAGTAACCGGCGGTAACGGAACAACCATCAATTGGACCGCCACAGGTGGTTCTTTGAAGCAACCTGCTACAGGCACAAGCACAGTAGATACCATCCGAACACCGGGCGTATATACCATTACCGCTACGCAAGAGGATAAAGCAGCTACGCCTAACGATATTTGCGGCGCTTCGCTCAGCGTAACAATCACAGTCAAAGCACAATGGAAGATAATGTTGGTTACGGTTACAGATAATGTGGAAACCAAATACGACTCACTCATCGTAGTTGATGGAGAGAATTATACCTTGCCGGATATCGGCGAAGACTTCTCTTGCGAGGAGGGCATCTCCTTTGCCGGTTGGTCCACGGATAAAGCTGCTACTGCTGTTGAAGCCGCAGCCGGTGCAACCAAGACTGCGTCTGCCGATGTCAAATGGTACGCTCTGTGGGCTACCGCCGAACAACGTACAGTGCCACTGTATGAGAAAGTGACAGATGCAAGCTCGTTGGCAGCGAACAAGTACATCTTAATAACGGACGAGGAAGGCACAGTCGCCCTTAATACCAACCAAGACAACAATAACCGAAAGGCTTCTTCCGTTACCACCAACCCGGACAATGCAAATCAGATATACTTTGTTCCTACGGCCGGAGACAATCCGCAGGAACTGAAACTCGGTGGAAGCAGCAGCGGTTGGTCTTTGAAAGATGTGGATAGGAACGGATTCCTATATGCCGCTTCTTCATCTTCCAACCATTTGAAGACTCAGACGACGAATGATGCCAACGGCTTATGGACAATTGCCATTGCAGATGGAGTGGCGACTATAACCGCTACGGGTACGTACACGCATAATATATTAAGGTATAATAGCAATTCTCAATTATTCTCTTGCTACCAGTCTGGCCAAGCGCCTGTAGCTATCTACCTGAAGACCTCCAAAACAAAGACGGTAGATGGTTTCTCGGAGACGGTTACATCTAACACCAATTGTACAATGAGCGCCGTTATTCGTGCCAACACCGACCAATGGATTACCGCTGCTAAAGGACAGAAAGTAAAACGCGTTTATGAAGTTACTGCCAAAGGATTCCTCCTTGCAGCCGCTACATTATCGATAGATGGCAATACGGATGCCACGCATTTCACGCCCACACTGAACAGAACCGATATTCCCAAAGGGGCAGCAGGAAGAAAATTCTATTTGACCGTTGAATATATGCCTACAGAAGCCGATGAGGAGAACGTGACAACCATTACGCTCCTCGGTAGCAATACACAAGGTGAGTCTGTTACTAAAACATTGGTTATCCACGGCCGTTCGCTGCCGGATGAGTTCCTGATGATAACAAAGAACACTTATTGGTATGCGCTTCCGGCAAACATGAATGGAGGAGCCGGTCAGTATGCCGGTGTAAACGTTACACCCGATGATGCGACAGAACCGTCCATCGTGCCTGTTGCACCTTCTACCGTTGTCTATAGTCTCCGGTCGAACTCTGCTACCCGTTATGGGATGAAGATTAATACCCTTAACGACAAAGGTCAGTACGTGCGTCTGGCAGGAAATGGAGGCAAAGGACTTTGGGCGGATACAATCAGCAATAAAACTGAGATTCAAAATGATAGTGTGCTTGCTGAAGCAAATAGCGGTCGTTATGAATGGGAATTAAAAACGACAGATGGTGTACATTATACGGTAGCCAATCCTGCTCATAAGGATTATAGCAAAGGACGTGTCTTGGCATATAGCTCTAAATTCGCCATGTTGAAAGAACCGACCGTATTCTTCCTTGTTCCTGCGGGCTGTTCCAGTCAACCGCAAGATGTGGTAGTGAAACCCAAACGTGAAGAGGCTACTTTCTCTTGGGTAGGCAATGCAAGCTCCTACACCATTGACGCATATACGGATGCAGAAATGACAGGAACTGCGGCGGTCAGCACAACGGCATCTTCTTCACCGGCAATCATGCACGGTTTGACAGAAGAAACGAAATATTGGTATCGGATAACCCCTGAAGGCGCTGCTGCTTGTGCCGTAACTGGAACATTCACCACTTCAGGACCTACCATTGATGTGGTAGAATGGGAAGAAGACGCCGCTATCATCTTTGTGGATAAAGATGACAACTTACACCCGAAGATTATTATTGAAGGTGAAAAAGAACACGGCGTGGGAAGTGGTTCTGTTGCCACTGAACTGTTCTTTGCCAAGTACTTCGAGGGAGCAGGTGATATGAAACTGCTGTCTATCTATAACGGTACAACCAATGATATCGAATTGGACGATTATAAGATATTCATGTATTGTATCGGAAGTTCAGGCACACATAGTGCACAAAATGACAAAGATTACCCGCTGAAAGCACTTGGCACCATCAAGGCGGGACAAGAGATTATCTTCTTTACACGCGATAGTAGAACGGGAGATATAACAGATGCCATTAAGGAACTTCAGGAATGTACAGATGGTTTCATGGATAGTGTAGCTCAATTAAATCGTGCCACTGATAATCCACGCTGGATAGAATGTAATGGCTCAAAAACATATAATGGAACTACCTTCAAGAAATTCGATTTCTCCGGTAATGACCCGTTGTATCTATTGAAGAACGATGTTAAAATAGATATCTTCGGTGCGGAAACGACGGCACCTACAACCAACAACTGTAAGTCAAATGAAAAGGCGTGGAAGTCGAATCCTTACATCCAGAACATGGACTATAAGAAATCCCCGAGTGATCCGGAGTTCACGGAACTATTCAAAGCTTCCTCAAAAAGTCCGGTAACAACAGCCGATTCCATAGAGATACTTGGATATATGAATATCAATCTGGAGGATTCCTTGATTGAAGCCACTACAGCTCGCTGTATTCTCTTCCGTACCAATTTGGTTACTTCCGGTGATAGTGCTATAAAATATAACTCAGCTGCCTCTTCATTCGTTACCTTTACTTCAGACGAATGGCGCGGGCGTAATATCTGTTTGTCATCGACCGGCGCATCTAATGCCGGTGTCGAAAACGACAGTAAGTTAACCTGTAACTCGTATCAGGATTTGGGTACATTTGACTATAACCAATATTACAAAGAATGGGATAAGATAGGTGATGATAAAGTTTTGGACTCCTACCTTCGTGACCCGGAAACAAAGACCTATGAGATTCCAATTGAAGACCTCAGTAACTACTCTTGCTTGAATGTGCGCTTCCAACTGACAGACCCGGATGATGCCCATGTTATTACGGAAGCACCGGTACAAGTGCCGATTCTCGTTAGCGGAAATAAGTCAACCAATCATGCAATCTTCAATGAGATTGTTAAAACAGACGGAGGAGTTCCATTGTATGGAGAAAGTGTCACCCGCTGCCAAACATGTAATGTGGTTATTCTCAGCAATGGTGTTTTGACCAAAGCAGCAACCGGCACCACCAATGATGCAAAAGAAGTAGGTGATTTGAAGATTTACCCGGGTGGTAAATTGGTCGTTCCGAGCGGAACCACCGATTTCAAAGTTAACTCATTGGCTTTCCGCCGTCATGAGGATGATATTCCAACAGCTGATATTCAGGGCAGTATAGGATTCCCATCCACTGCCCCCGTCTCCACATTCCTCGACATTCGTATTGACCCGACGAACTGGCACTACTTCACCCTGCCATACGACTGCAATGTGAGTGATGTCACCTTTGTTGATGGAACACGCGCAGTGGTCGGAACAGACTATTTCCTCTCTTCATATGATGGTGAGCATCGTGCTGCAACGAAAACCTCGTCGTGGAAGGATCTTACATCGTCCGATGTGCTGCACAAAGGTATCGGTTACATCATTGCGCTTCCGGGTGATGGAAAAGTACAACGCGAACTGCGTTTCCCGATGTCCAATAGCGTAATAGCAGACGAACAGGAAAATAAAGATATTGGTAATCTCCACGCATGGGGAGGTGACAAGGACGATACGGAGCTTACTCCTAACCATAAAGGATGGAACCTTGTCGGTAATCCGTATCTTACCTATTATAACTCAACTTGGGGTGATCCTCTTGCTCTTGGTGCGCTGATTCATGACCCGGATGAAGATCCGTGGGAGGGACACTGGGTTATTGATGAGGAAACGGCATCATTGCGCTATATAGTGGTTCCGCAAGAACACGGTTGGAGTGAATACCTCCAAGTGCGTGTGGATGATTCTGCGTATCCGATGAAACCGTTTACCTCTTTCTTTGTACAGATTGGTGGAGATGATCCCGGAACAGAACAAGTCATCAATTTTGTGGCATCAAAGGCTCAGCATCAAAGTATTGTTCGTCGTCAGCCTGCAGAGTATGAAGATGACAATCACGAAGTATGGTTTGGCATCAACCTTATCAATTCCACGGGCGAAAAGGATGAAACGGCATTACTTATCTCTGACCAGTTTACTGATGAATACGATATGATGGACGACCTTGTAAAGATGCGTGGCACGTACTATAAATATTATTCAAAACCGGTACTGGCATCGCGTAACAGCGCTGGAGAAATGGCATTTAATGCCTTGCCCGACCAGTCCGCGAAGGAGGGCGTGCCACTCAACTTCTATGCAGCCGCCAAAGACGATTATACGATTGCCATTGATGGACGCTATAGCCTTGACGAAATCAAGGAGGCACAGTTGTATGACGCAGAACTTGACAAGTGGCACGACCTGTTGGCGGGCAATTACAGCTTTGCCGTCGCCAAGAAGGGTGATAATAAAACGCGCTTCACGCTGTATGTGACCGTAGAACGCAAGCAGCCGCAAGTGACCACAGAGAAGGACAATATATACGGACAACTGACGCTCACAACGCTTGACAAGACTTTGGTTCTCAGTGGATTGCGCGAGGATGCAGACATCTATGTTTATGACATTAGTGGTAAACTGATGGCGGCAGGTACATACCGCCTGTCTGACGATAATAGTGTTTGGCGGACAACCGTTCCGGCGCAAGGCATCTATTTCGTTCGTGTCGTAAAAGGAACAAAACAACAAACCCTCAACACGATTGTCTATTAATCCTGATTAAGCCGATAGAACTATGCGAATAGATTTTCTGAATGATATGCAAAGCCTCCTGCAGCAGGAGAAAAACCGCAACTACCGGCGACGGGTGGTATTCTTCCTCATTGTCGGAGCACTGGTTTTGTTTGGCATACAACTGTCTATAATGGTTTCCAGACGTGCAGAATCGGATGTAATGGGGCAGGCGGCTGTTGCGAAGTTTGAGAAGGAAGCGTATAACCGCTCCCAAGAGGTTGCGCAAGGCGGTACGGCAACACCGGTCATAGTGTCTTCCTCTAAATCAAGGGCATCACAGCAGTATAGGCCATCTGTAAATGTGCATCAGCATTCACATATGGCATCCTATAGCCATTCTGTGGCCGCCCCGCAATACTCGTTCCGTTCTGCCAATACAGGTGCGGTTACGGTATATACCACTTCGTCTGCAACCGTCAAGAGTATTGGCGGTGGTGGAAGCGGCAGTGGAAGTTCCGTTGATGGCGGCAGCAGTGTCGGTAGCAGCATTGGTGGCGGAAGTGCCGGAGGTTCGGTTAGTGGAGCATCTGTGGATAGAAACGGTTCCACTTCGATTATGGTAGTTCCGACCTTAGCCCGCATTTCATCTCGCGAATTGACAGCATCCAATATTTTGGCGGCACAGGAACAGGTAATTAAAGAAGGGGCCGCGGACCGACAAGGACAACCGGGAATACGTAAAGTTAATGGCAATGATAAACCGTTTGACCCGTTTATGGACCCTATCGGCGAAGGCGTACTGGCTTTGCTCTTATTGGCAGCGGCGTACGGAGTGTTTGTCGTATATCATCGAAAACAACGCGCATGAAGAAATCACAGATTGTACTCATAGCAGGATTGGTAGTGCTGCTTGTCGGTGCGGTTATGACATTCACATCGTGGAAGGAGTACGCCAATTATGTGCTCATAGCGGGAGTACTTCTGGTTTTCCTGCGCGGAAGCATCCGAATGCGCGAAAAAGATGAGGAAAACAAGCCCGATGAAAACGGCGAAGACAAAGATAATTGAGAATAATATCCTTATTCCGTTTCAGGCGGAGCAGTTGCGCGAGGGGAAAGAGGTGCTTTTTACGCCTATCGGTGTTAGTATGCGCCCGTTTATCGAAGGCGGTAAGGATGTTGTTGTTCTGCGCAAACTGCCGGAGCTGAAAATAGGGGATATTGTTCTTGCAGCAATCCAACCTCCAACTTCTGGCAGCGGAGCGGTCCAACAGCCGACAGCGCAGTGTTCCAACGTCCGTTATGTCTTGCACCGCATTATAGCCATTGACGGCGCACAAGTGACGCTGATAGGTGACGGCAATATTGGTATAACGGAGCGTTGTACGAAGACGGACGTGCTGGGTACCGTTATTCGTATTGAGAATGCCCGCGGGCGTCGCAAACTGTTGACAAAAGGCAGATTGTGGTACCACCTCCGCGGACAGCGCAGAATATTACTCAAGATTTACCGCCACCTTCCGTGGTTAACCACTTAACGTCCGAAGGACCATTTTAACTAAAAAAAATCATGAAAACCAAAAAAGGCTTCAAACTCCGCCAACTCGGCGACGAATGGATACTCATCGGTGAAGGAATCGAGCAGGTGAACTTCAACAAGATGATTACGATGAACGAAACGGCTGCTTTCCTCTGGACGAAGGCGGTTGAACTCAAAGGCAAAGATGTTTCCGCGGAACAAATGCAGCAATGGCTGTTGGATGAGTACGAAGTGACGCCGGAACAGGCACTGACCGATGCCAAACTTACCATTGACAATTGGCTCGAAATCGGAATAGCCGAATAGCCCTTCCTCTTCTCACGATATTTCGCCCCAGTTTTCGCCGGTTTGACGCATAAGGTCAAGCTGGCGTTTATAAATGCGGTTGAACTCGTCGGACAACTGCGGGTCTTTGTCCAGAATTTCCCCTGCCGCTTTACGTGCCAATTCCAGGATTTGTCCGTCTGTACCGAGGTTGGCAATCTTCAAATCAAACGGAGTACCGGATTGCAATGTGCCTTCCATGTCTCCGGGACCGCGTAACTGTAAATCCGCTTCAGCAATGCGGAACCCGTCATTCGTCGCTACCATTATATCCATTCGTTTGCGGGTGTCTGCAGTCAATTCAAGTTTGGTAAGCAGCAGGCAGTAGCTTTGGTCAGCACCTCGTCCGACCCGCCCGCGCAACTGGTGTAGCTGGCTCAGTCCGAACCGTTCAGCGTTTTCAATAATCATCACACTTGCATTCGGCACGTTCACACCGACTTCGATTACCGTTGTGGCCACTAAAATCTGCGTCTCGCCATTTACGAAACGTCGCATCTGTTCATCCTTGTCTTTGGCTTTCATCTGTCCGTGCACCATCGAAATGCGGTAGTTCGGGAACGTCTCGCACAACTCGTTAAAGCCGTTTTGCAGGTCAAGCAAATCCAGTTTCTCATTCTCCTTGATAAGCGGGAATACTACATAAATCTGCCTTCCCTGTTCGATTTGCTGTGTGATGAATTTGTTGACACTTGCTTTGCGCTGAATAGAGTAGTGCAAGGTGTGGACTGGTTTGCGCCCGGGTGGTAGTTCGTCAATAATGCTCACTTGCAGGTCGCCATAAACGGTCATTGCCAACGTCCGCGGAATAGGTGTTGCTGTCATGACCAGAATATGCGGCGGCTGGAGATTCTTGTTCCAGAGTTTGGCGCGTTGTGCGACTCCGAAACGGTGCTGCTCGTCAATAATCACCAGTCCGAGATTGGCAAACTGCACTTCGTCCTCGATGAGGGCGTGTGTGCCGATGAGGATATTAATCCGTCCGTCACGTAAGGCCTCATGCAGAGGCTCGCGTTGTTTCTTTGTGGTCGAACCTGTAAGGAGCGCAATGGTAGCGATATCCGGCGGCAACATGGCAGACAGAGTCTGAAAGTGTTGGTTGGCAAGAATCTCGGTGGGAGCCATGATACAAGTCTGATATCCGTTATCAGCGGCTAAAAGGGCGCAAAGCAGCGCTACTAAGGTTTTGCCGCTACCCACATCGCCTTGCAAGAGCCGGTTCATCTGATGTCCGGATTTCATATCGCCATGAATCTCGCGGACGACGCGTTTCTGGGCGTTGGTCAGCTCAAAGGGAAGACACTCGCGGTAGAACCTGTTGAACCGTCTGCCTACCGTTGGCATTGGAAATCCGATATTCTGCTCGTGGCGTTTCTTTTTTTTGAGAATCTGTAGTTGTATGAAAAATAGTTCTTCGAACTTCAGCCGTTCACGCGCTTTTTGCATGGTGGCTGTGTCTTTTGGGAAATGAATGTTGACCAGCGCATCTGTCAATCCCATCAGGTGGTAGTGGTCAAGTACATCCTGCCCCATAGTCTCGGGCACTCCGTTTTTGAGTTGTGGCATCAAACCTGCGATAATCGTGCGCACTCCTTTGGAGTTGAGCCCGCATGATTTCATTTTGTCAGTTGTGTTGTAGTCCGGTTCCAGACCTTGTGTCATCTGGGGCGTGACTTTTGCCATTGGTGTCAGTTCCGGATGCACAAAATTATACTGGTGGTTGAATCGTGACGGTTTGCCAAACAGCAAATAAGGCGTATGTTTTTCCAGTTTGACATATTGCACACCGCGGAACCAAACCAGTTCAATCTGGTGTAGTCCGTCTGTGAAGGTGGCGCTCAGGCGTTGCCCTTTCCCGACGCCGATGGTATGCCATTCGAGAATTTCACCGACAATTTGTACTGCGGTATCTTCGTCCTCAATTTCATGAATCTTGTAGAACCGGCTGCGGTCCGTATATTTATAGGGATAGACCCGCAGCATGTCAAGAGCCGTTTCGATATGCAGTTCTTTACGAAGAGTGTCGGCACGTTTGGTACCGACACCCTTGCAATAGCCTATGTTAAGGTGTGCTAATTCCACAATCTTATTGGAGACGGAAGTTAACCGGCACGGTGTATTTCACACGCACGGGTTTGCCACGCTGCTGACCGGGCTTCCATGGCGGCATGGATTTGATAACGCGGACAGCCTCTTTATCCAATGACGGGTCACCGCCGGAACGAACGACTTCCACATCAACAATCTTACCGTCTTTGTTCACCACGAACTGGCAGATTACGCGACCTTGGATGCCGTTCTCCTGTGCAATGACGGGGTACTTGACATTTTCGCTAAGGTACTTGAAGAGCGCTTGCTGTCCGCCGGGGAACTCCGGCATTTTCTCAACCACAACGAATACGACTTCTTCTTCCTCCTCTTCTTCCTTCACCTCAACAGGTGCCTGAATAATGACTTCTACATCCTTGTCGTCCTCGGTGTTGATTTCGATAGTCTCCGTCTCAACATCGTCTTCCACAACGTTGAGCACCTCAACCTCCTGTACTGGAGGTGGTGGAGGCGGAGGCGTGGTTTCTTGTGACGTTTGTTGAATCTCGATTTCCTCCTCAAATTGGAAATCCATGTCTGTAATTTCGTACTTGGTGACTTCTTTTTCCGTCCACTCAAGTGCGACATAGCATAAACTGAGGACGAATACGAAACCTAATAGAACGTAGGTCAATTTCTTGTCCTCCAGACTGGCTTTTTGTGATTTTTTGAGTTGCATATTGCGTGAAAACTTAGTTTCGGACTGCAAATTTACTGCTTTTTTATTAAATGAGCAAATTTTTTCGCAAAAAAGTTGGTGTTTTGCTAAAAAAGCTGTAATTTTGCACCGAAAATGAGTGGAATTTTTCGCGATAGTGCCAAATTATTGACTGCAAATGTTGTTGCGCAGGCAATTGGTTTGTTGGTATATCCTGTACTGACCAGGTTGTATTCTCCTGACGATTTTGGGTTGCTGAATTTGTTCTCAAGCATAGCCGGAGTGGCGGTTCTTTTTGCAACGGCTGAGTTTCAGTATGCGATAGTTCTGCCAAAGGAAAACAAGAAAACCGTTTCACTGACAGTCCTGTCCCTGACAATACTGTTGGCGGTGACAGCCTTTTTGGCGCTGACGGTTCCGTTTGCCAAATCGATAGCGGCAGTTTTCAAAGCACCGGATTTAACGAAAATTTATTGGCTTTTGCCTGTTTTTATCTTGTTGAGCGGATTCTGGAACGTGCTGAATTACAATTACCTGCGTAATCAGCAGTATATGCGGATGTCCGGCTATCAGATCTCGCAGTCGGTGTTTTCCGCTACGGGTAAATTAGGTTTCGGTTTTGCAGGCAAAACAACCATCGGTTTGCCGTTGGCGACGGTTTTGGCGCAGTTGGGTTCGTTAGGATTGTCGCTCGGTTTGTCGTGGAAAAAACTACGGGCAGGCTGGGAGCGGATAACGTGGAGCGATTGTCGTTCTGTAGCAAGGGAATACCGCAATTTCCCGATGTTCAACCTGCCTCGTGCATTGGTTAACTCGTTGGGACAGGCATTGCCCATCTGGTTTCTGACACCGTGTTTCGGGTTGGAGAAAGTCGGACATCTTTCATTGGCGTTGCTGGCTGCATTCGTTCCGCTGAATATTATTGCTCGGGCATGTTACCAAGTGCTGTTCCAAAAAGTCTCTGAAGCGGTACAGCAACAATTGCCGATTCGTCAGCTGCTATGCCGTTTCATGCTATGGATGGTGGCTGTATTGGCAGTAGGAATGGCGGTTGTTTATTTCTTTGTGCCGCAGTTGGTAACAGTACTTTTCGGCGCGGAGTGGGCTGAAAGTGCCCAAATCATCCGGCGTATGTATCCCTACTTGCTGCTGATGCCTGTTTGCGGAACAATCTGCTTCCTGTCCGATGTGTTTGCCAAACAAAAGATTGCCATGTGGATGGAGGCAGGTTATGTGGCAGCCGTTGCAGTGGTACTGTTTCTGGGCACTCGTTTCGGTGGATTTCTACCGACGATTAGTGCCTATGCTTGGGTAGGATTCACTTATCTGTTTATCCAGCTGCTGTGGTTCGTTTCGCTGGTCCGTCACTATCAGCAAACGCTTGAAGTGCGCTCAGAATAGTCAGGACTTTTCCTTTTTCCATGATTGAACCGATACGCATTTTATGCTCGCACATGGCTATGAGTGCCTGTGTCGTCAGCAGATGTTTGTGCGTGTCGAAATAGTTGTCAAGCGTTTTCTCCAATGCCGGATTGGCTTTTGCCCAGTCATCGTAAGGATTCATTGAATCACCTTGTGCACGGTAGGCGTCGTAGATGTGCAGCCGCTTCAAAGCGTACATAATCAGGCGTTTCGGCACTTCTGTCAGACGGATGTTTCGCCCGGCAAGCGTAATCATTTTATGCCGCTGTCCGATTTGTTCATGCTTGTGGTGCCATTGCGCCGCTTCCGGATAACGGGTTAGAATCCAATGGTCATAGAAATAGTAGTTGCGGCGTTTAATGGTCGGTACATGCAGTACATAATCCAGCAAATCCACGTCGCAGAACGGCGAATAACTCTCCGTCACATGCTGCAAAACAAGTGGCGAACCGAGGCTGTTGCCGTTAAAGCCGAGGTCGTAGATGCGCGCCATTTCATGTGCGTTGTCGGTTTCGGTGGCAAGGATGTTGTCGCCGTTTATGCCGGTCAGCACCACGCCGGTTTGTTTCCAAGATGTCTGCTGCGTAAAATAGGCTATTTCAATGGGAGCCATGTAATTGACCAGCCATTCGGTGAGGCTGCAGACACGATCTATGTCTGTAATATATGCGCCCCCATCCAAGGGGAAAAATTGCCAATCGTTGCCCAGAGCGCGGCTTATTTCTTTTGGCAACAGATGGTCATAGTGGCCGCTTTGCGAGTAGGTGTAGTTGAAAATCGGCTGCGTGGCAATCTGGTGCGCAATCCATTGCGTCATCCTGCTGTCTAAACCACCGCTGAGCGGGAAAAAATGCTGCAAATGCTCCTGTTCGTTTTTGTGGATTACACGTGCTACGGCTTGGCGGAAAAGCCTGTCCGTTTCAGCAATCATTTCGGTTTCATTGTATTCGTACGGCGTGTTGCTGAAATGATGGTAGTCGGCTATTTCCACATTTTTTCCGCTTATCCGGAGGTATTGTCCGGCAGTAAGCCGCCGAATTCCTTTTACAAAGGTTTTGTTGCCGGAAGAGTAGCCTTGTTCCAAAATGGCTTGAATAAAGTCTTTTTCCGGCATTTGGAGACCAAGATTGCAAGCGAGAACACGTAAATCGCTTGCGAAAAAGGATCCGTTCTCTGTTTGTGTGTAGAACAGCATTTTGCTGCCTGTCTGGTCGTTAAACAGCAGCAATGTGTCTGATAGCCTGTCATACAGCACGCCTGCAAACGAACCTCGCCATGAGTCCCAAAATACAGTTTCTCCCTTGCGGTAACGGGCGATTGCTTCCGCCGGTTTGTCCGCTTCAAACAAAACTCCTTCCGTAGCTAAAAAACAGCCGTCCTCTTCCGTAAAATACTTGTCGCTGAGGAACTTCGGCAAGGTCACCTGTGTCAACTGCAGAGCCTTGTCTTCATGTGTCCGTGTGACAAACGAAGGAACAGCAAATGCCGATAAGTCCCAGTTTATTTTTTGTTTATATGAACCAAAGAATCCGTGCATGATTGATAAATCTTTTTGAGCGATAGCCCGACAGCCGCAAATGAATATTGTTGCCCTTTGGCACGAATGGCGGCAGGGTCAAAGTCCGTATAATGGTCCAGCATAAAGTCAATGGCTTCCGCCAATTCACTATCGTTTTGCGGCGAAACCTGACGCCCGAACATGGAAGAAATCATTTCAGGAATACCGCCTACTCGCGTCGCAATCACCGGTGTTCCCGTTGCCAGACTTTCCGATAGCACTACCGGCGCATTCTCAAAATTGGAGTTCATCACAAATATATCTGCCTTACCAAACTCTTCTGCCACTTGTTGCGGCGCCAACTCTCCTGTCCAACGAAGCATTCTGTTCGGGAACTCCAAACTGTCCGCATAAGTGCGCACTTGCGCATAATCAACCCCGACACCAACTATAGTTAGCGTAAAATCCTGCCTTTTCTGGGCCACTTGTTGTACAGCCCGCAGTAATCCGCAGACATTTTTTGCACGTTCGTCGAAGCAGCTGACATGCAATAAACGCTTTGTTTGCGGGGCTTTGTTTTCGGCGCTTTTCTCCATGAAAAAGAAATCGTCCACTACGTTGTTGATATGTCCGTAATGCGGATGCCGCAAACCGCAAGCCTGCATACATTCGGTTAGCCGTTGCGAAACCGTCAGCACTTGAGAAGCGTGTTTGACGGCGATGCGGGCAAGAAAATGATGTAGCCGCGAACTCTGCCTGTATTGTCCGTTTTCCGGCAGATAACCCGACCAGTGTTCTATAATTATGTATGGTGTCTTGTACCGCCATTTGAGCCATAACGGTAACAACGCATTCTTCGTTATCACATTGAGTTGGCACACATCCGGTTTGCCCCAGTTGGAGCGTATGTATTTCCAGCCTTGCCGAAGTGCGGAAAGATAACTGTCTGGATAATAGACAATCACCTCGCGAATTCCGTCATGCGTTTGGTCCGTTATCTCAAGTTTCTGAATTTGAGTGTCATGGTGAAGATATAGCACGCAGACATCCACACCTTGCCCGGCAACGGCAATCGCGTGCTTTTGCACAAACAAACCCGCCATGGCATCGTATCTGTGCGGATACCACTCACTCAAATACAGGACTTTCATAGCCGTTTAGTTGTATTTCCGGCTTCTCAGCCAATTCCAGAATAGCGCGAAACAGAACCACCATTTATAGTATTTCTCGACGCTGTAATAGGTGTTCAGTAGCGAACCGAACTGCTTGTAGTGCTGGGCTACGCCGCGAATCATGCTGCCTTCAAAATCGAACGAAACTCCTTTCTCTCGCGCAAGTTTGATGGCTTCCAAAACCAAAAGTGCACCGGCGCCGGATTCCTTGTAATCAGGATTGAAGCATGGAATTAGGTAGTACATCCGTTGGCTGTCCCACACAAGCAATGCTGCGGCATAGGGTTCGTGGTCGGGATTGCATATCGTCAGAATCTGCGACTGATTGTGTTTGCGCAACTTTTGTTCAAGCACCAGCAGAAATTCCCGTGAATACGATATTTTTTTCTTCTGCATGGACAGCCACAGGTGGTGTAGTGCATAAAATTCTTCCGCTGTAATTTTGTTTTCCGCGTGCAAAGAAAGGGCTTTCTGCAACTGCCGTTTCTTGTTTTTGGAGAATCTGTCAATCACTTTGTCAAGGTCAATCAGGTTGTCAATGCGGTACGTTACGCGTTCTTTGATCTTGAAGCCGAGCGACCTGAAAATATCCGGACAAGGACTGCCGACGGGGAATTGCTGGTAGTAATAGTGTAGTTTCATTTCCGCCAGTTTGTCTGCAATCTCCTTGCAGACGGAGGTCAGTTCCTCGGAAGTGAACTCATGGTTTTCATTCAGCCATATGCCGCCGATTTGTGTCTCTTGTGGCATGATTATCCACTTCATCCACCATTTCTTGCGGAACAGGTAAGGCATTGCCGCCACTATTTCCATCTCCATCTCCTTCTCTTCCATGTCCTTCTCTTCCTTCTCTTCCTTGTCTGTCATCGGGTGCTCATCGGGTGCTGATCGGGTGCTCATCGGATGCTCATCGGGTGCTGGCGCTGACGTCATGCTGACTTCTGCCTGCTCACTGCTTTCTTCTGCCGTCTGACTGCTTTCTTCTTTGAGCGAATCGGTCTTTTGTCTTTCTACTAACACAACATCCCATTCTTTGCCGGCGCAAACGGCATCCATCCACCAGGGTTGCAGAAATATCGGAAGGCGCTCTTGCGTCTTAGTCCATTCGGTATAAATTTCCTTGTTTGACATAAAAAATACACAAATTTCGCGCAAAATTACAAAAATATTTGCATATATCAAAATTTTACTGTACTTTTGCACGACTTTTTGAAAAGTCCTCGGGGCACAAACCAACGAAGTGTTTGTGGACCGAAGAGCGGAAGCCCCGAGAGACTTCCCGTAAAGACGGGGTCTTTACGCAGTCCGAGGGTGCTGAACGCGCGGGGTATTAGCTCATCTGGCTAGAGCGCAACACTGGCAGTGTTGAGGTGAGCGGTTCGAGTCCGCTATACTCCACAAACAAAAAGAATTACCTTCTCGGTGGTTCTTTTGTTTGTATATAAATAAAGTTAATAACGGGTCTATGCGTAAGGTGATTTTTGTTTTAGTCAGTTTTATTCTGTGCTTCGGAACAATGATGGCGCAGGAAAGTATCGGTGTCGGATATGTTTATACATTCGACGATGGCTCTCGGGGTGTGATTTTCTATACGGACGGCGAACACGGTCTGGTGGTTTCAATGACGGATACGAAGGCGCAATGGTGCACCAGAAAATATGCAAAAATAGATATTTTTGACCTGCCGAACAATTGTGAAGCCAAGCCGAAAATATCCCAACTCGAAGAAGGCGCAGCGTACTCGAAAGCTATTCATGACTTCGCCTATTCACCGGCAGTACAATGGTGCTATTCGCATGGCGCAGGCTGGTATTTGCCGTCAGGCAACGAGTTGTCTTATTTGTTTAACATTGCCAACAGACAAAAGATTCATAGCGGTTCAATCAGCAAAGCGTTGCGGCGAAACGGCGGAAAAGCCCTACAGAAAGGCTGGTACTGGAGCAGTAGCGAATGCGACCGGAAAAACGCAGTCAATATAGACGAGGACGGTGATGTGGCGACCGAATTGAAGAAACTGAAAAATCTGGTCCGGGCTGTGAGAGCGTTTTAGTGGTTTTATTATAGTTTCCATTTAGAAACGCAATTTATTGACAAGTAATCATCCTTCTTAACAGCCCTGTTTCTGGGCAGGAACAGGGCTGTTAAGAAGGGACGAAA
>CAJOEX010000003.1 GCA_905233415.1 Paludibacteraceae bacterium | reverse complement strand
CAGGTCTTCACGGCGGAAACCGTCTGGCTTCCAATTCGCTCATCGAAGCGGTTGTTTATGCCGATGCTGCCGCCAAACATGCCCTGAAAGTCGTGGATTCGTACGGATTCAACGACCGTGTGCCCGAGTGGAACGACGAAGGAACCATGACCAACGAAGAGAAAGTGCTCATTTCGCAGGATATGCGTGAAGTCGGACAAATCATGTCCACCTACGTGGGAATTGTCCGCAGCGATTTGCGTCTGCGCCGTGCTTTGGAGCGTCTGGATATCCTTTATAACGAAACGGAAGACCTATTCAAGCGCGTCAAAGCGGATCGTCCGATTTGCGAACTCCGCAATATGATTAACGTCGGTTATCTTATTACCCGTCAGGCGTTGGAGCGCAAAGAATCACGCGGACTTCATTACAATATTGATTATCCCAAAGACCCATCCCTCAACACACAGGAAGTTTGGTAATGCGTGCAGTAGTTTTACATAGTGTTGTGCCGGTACGTGCAGAAGCGAGTGAAAGCAGTGAACAACTTACGCAGCTTTTGTTTGCCGAAACGGTGGAGATTTTGGAGCAAAAACCTCGGTGGATGCGAATAAAAAACGATGCTGACGGACAAACCGGCTGGGTAGATTTCAAGATGATTACACCCCTTTCGGACGCCGAAGCCGCACAAATGGCAAAAGCCGATAAAACCGCCCGCATTAAGATGCCGGTAACCTTTGCCTTGAGTGAAAACAACGGTCAGACCATCCCTTTAACCGCCGGTACTGTTCTTCCCGACTACAAAGACGGTCGTTTTTCCGTCCTGGGTGTAAACTTCCGTGTTGATGCGCTCATGGTTGCACCGCAGCCATTGGAAATGAATGCCGAGAATCTGATGAATACGGCGCGTTTCTTCCTGAATATCCCCTATTTGTGGGGCGGGAAAAATGCACTTGGCATGGACTGTTCCGGCTTTACGCAAATAATCCACTCCTTGTTCGGTCATCATCTACTCCGGAATGCCTCCGAACAAGCGACACAGGGAATGCCCGTAAAATCAATACAAGATGCGCTTGCAGGCGACCTCGCTTTCTTTGACCATCATGACGGAAAGATTTCGCACGTCGGGTTAATCCTTGACAACTCAAGAATCATCCATTGTTCCGGTCGCGTGAAAGTTGAAAAGCTCGATGAATGCGGCATTTTTTCACAAGAGCCGCATGTTTCATCCACAAAAAAAGGCGGTGACTACACGCACCACCTTGTTTCCATCCGTCGATACTGATTATCGCGTTATTGTAAATCGTTTTATCGCTCTGCGCGCATCGGATTATTCAGGAAATCCTCATACGCCAAACGGATTCCGTCTTCCAATTCGGTCTTATAGGTCCAACCGAGCGCCGTTGCTTTACTTACATCCAACAACTTTCTCGGCGTGCCGTTCGGACGGGTCGTATCCCACTCTATTTTTCCTTTATAGCCGACAACCTTCGCCACCAATTCCGTCAACGCCTTAATCGTCAGCTCTTTACCCGTTCCGGCATTGACAGTCTCATTCCCGGAATAATGATTCATCAGGAAGACACACAAGTTTGCCAAATCGTCCACATACAGAAACTCGCGCAAGGGACTTCCGTCTCCCCAGCAGGTTACACTTGGTGCACCACTTTCTTTGGCTTCATGGAAACGACGAATCAGCGCCGGCAGCACATGGCTGTGTTCCGGGTGATAATTGTCGTTCGGGCCATACAGATTGGTCGGCATGACCGAAATATAATCCGTGCCGTATTGCCTGTTCAGAAACTCACAGTACTTCAAACCGCTAATCTTCGCCAAAGCATATGCTTCATTCGTTTTTTCCAATTCGCCCGTCAACAGACAACTTTCCGTCATAGGCTGTGGCGCCAGACGCGGATAGATACAACTGGAGCCGAGAAACTCCAGCTTCCTGCACCCGTTCTTCCACGCCGCATGAATGACATTCATTTCCAGAATCATGTTGTCGTACATGAAATCCGCCAATGCACTCTGGTTGGCGACGATTCCGCCTACTTTTGCTGCTGCGAGAAACACATATTCGGGCTTTTCGGAAGCGAAGAACGCCTCGACAGCTCCCTGCCGCGTCAAATCCAGTTCCTTATGGGTCCGTGTCACAATATTGGTATATCCCTGCCTTTGCAGTTCCCGAACGATTGCGCTTCCTACCATTCCACGGTGCCCCGCAACATATATTTTACTATGCTTCTCCATCATTTTACAATTCCTTTTTCCAAGTATTCCGCCAAATTGACGCGGCTGTGATGCACAATCACTTCCTCACGCACTTTGCGCATATCCGCTTCCACCATGAGTTTCACCAATTCTTCGAACGTCGTCTTGCTCGGGTTCCAACCCAGTTCACGTTTAGCCTTGCTCGGGTCACCCCACAAGTTCACCACATCGGTCGGACGATAGAAATCCGGGCTGACAGCCACAACAACCTTGCCTGTTTTGGTATCTATACCTTTTTCATTCACGCCTTCACCTTCCCATTTCAACTCAATTCCCACATGCTTGAATGCCAACGTAGCAAATTCCCGCACGGAGTGCTGTACACCCGTAGCGATTACGAAATCTTCGGGCGTCTCATGTTGCAGAATCAACCACATACATTCCACATAATCCTTTGCATAGCCCCAGTCACGCAGCGAATCCAAGTTGCCGAGATAGAGACAACCCTGCTTGCCTTGTGCTATTCTGGCAGCCGCCAATGTGATTTTGCGTGTTACAAATGTCTCGCCCCTGCGCTCGCTTTCATGGTTGAACAGAATACCCGAGCAGCAGAACATGTCATATGCTTCACGGTATTCCTTTACTATCCAATAACCGTACAACTTGGCTACGGCATAAGGGCTATAGGGATGGAAGGGTGTCGTCTCCGACTGCGGCACTTCTTCCACTTTGCCGTATAACTCGGAAGTCGAAGCCTGATAAATCCGGCATGTCTTCTCCAAGTGATTGGTCCGCACAGCCTCCAGGACACGCAGCACGCCTACCGCGTCCACGTCCGCCGTGAACTCCGGCGAATCAAAACTGACCTGCACATGACTCTGGGCAGCAAGGTTATAGATTTCGTCAGGTTGCACTTTGCCCACGAGCTTGACAAGCGACATAGAGTCACTCATATCCGCGTAGTGCAGATGAAAATGCGGCGTTCCCTCCAGATGCGCAATACGCTCCCGGAAATCCACTGAACTGCGTCGGATGATGCCATGTACTTCATAGCCTTTTTCCAAAAGGAACTCTGACAAATAACTGCCGTCCTGACCGGTCACTCCGGTAATCAATGCTTTCTTCATATATAAAAAATCATGTCATTACACTATTACGCTTCTGCTTGATGTTCCACCACAACATGCGGGTAGGCAAATGAGAATCCGTGTTGGGGAAGTTCGGTATAGAAACGCTTCTGCATATCAAAGAACAAATTCCAGTAATTGTCCGATTTGGTCCACACCCGGATGAGAAATGTTATATCGGACTCGTTTAGTGATTTAAGCGCGACATAGGGTGCCGGAATTTCCTTAATCTGGTAATTGACCGCAGTAAGCTGATAGGCGGACATGTTCACCTCCTTATAGAGTTTGTCCATATCCGTGTCCGACTGCAGTACCCGTTCATCTTCCGCCAACATCGCCAAGACCGTCTTTTCGAATTGGTCGGCATCACTCCCGTAGGCAACACTGACGAGCCACTCCACCCTGCGCAATGGTCGTCCTGTCACATTATTGATTGTACCGTTGGACAAAGCACCATTCGGGAGAATAACGACGCGGTTATCAACTGTGAGAATCTTAGTTGCCGTAATATTGACCTCAATGACTTTCCCGCTAAAGCCCTGTGCTTCGATGAAATCGCCCGCCTTGAAGGGTTTGAAAGCAAGCAGCATGATTCCCCCCGCGAAATTCTGCACAGTGCCAGACAACGCCATACCTATCGCCATACCTCCGGCAGCAAGCAATGCCGCCAAGGAAGTCGTATTGACGCCAACGGTACTGATACTGATAACAATGAGCAATACGGTCAACGATATGGAGACAAAGGAAGAGACGAAGGAAGCGAGTGTGGGCTCGGTCTTACGGCGGTCAAAATAATTCTTGAGTCCGCGCTTCACCCAGCCAATCAACCAGATACCAATGATATAAAGGATCAGTGCGACGAGTACGCGCAAGCCGAAATCAAGCATACGGTGCAACAAGCCGTTTACAAAGGTCTCGGGGTCTGACTGGATTTGATAAACCAAATCGCGTGTTACCTGTTTGACCGAGTCGGAAGGAAGTGGATTAGCTACAATAGGTATGGTCTGAAGAAGCATGGGATGATTTATGATTTATAATTGATGATTGATAATACGGGTATTTCAAAAAAGCGTGCAAAGGTAGCAAATTTGTTTTAATTATGCAAATATTTTGCAATAGATTTTGCTGTTTGCAATATTTTTTGTACCTTTGCCCGAAAATTTGAATACCATGAAACGTTTTATTCCTCTTTTTTGTGTCCTTGTATGGGCAATTCCGGCATTAGCTGTGGATGCCAACCTGCAAATCTTCTATGACTTCGGTTCCAAAGGTACGGCTGTTGCAAACCAGCGCAGCAACCGCGTGACGACGACGGTTGAACTGTTTCACCCGGACGCTTGGGGTAGCACGTTCCTGTTCTTTGACATGGACTACAGCATCAACCGCGACGACCCCGCCAATACGCCTTTCGGCGCCTACTGGGAGATTACGCGCAGCCTGAACTTCTGGAAAGAGAGCAAGGCCAAAGACCTGTCGGTACACGTAGAATATGACGGCGGCTGCGGAACCTATAAAACAGACCATATTGTAGGTTTCCCCATCAATCACGCTGTGTTAGCCGGTCCTGAATATTTTCTGCACACAGCAGATTTCAAGAACACCTTTACCCTGCAACTGCTCTTCAAGTTTATTGCCGATGACTACAATATGTGGCGAATCAAGGAGAACGGCGAGTGGAAAAACCAGAAAGGCAACGTCGTGCCGCTGCAGTTTACATTTGTTTGGGCGTGCAAGGACTTTTGTACTGCCAAAGGTCTGACTTTCTCCGGTTTCATCGATATTTGGGGACAAAAGCAGAGCGTTTTTGACCGCAAGCATAATACATATACCGACCCGAAAGAACAGTCGTTTGTTTTTCTTTCGGAACCACAATTATGGTATAGTATCGGTCAGTGGTTCAAATGTCCCGGACTATGTATCGGAACAGAAATAGAGTTTTCCTACAACTTCGGCGGGAAAGGATTTATGTGCAACCCTTGCGTGGGTTTGAAATGGATGTTTCTGTAACGTCCCGAAAGCGTCCAAACGAACCTATAATACAACAAAAATGCCTTTCGCTGAGAAAAGGCATTTTTTGTTATAACCAAGTGTTGTAAACGGCTTATTTGAGGAAGGAAAAACAAAGGGCATCCTTTTCCTCCAATTCCTTTTCTACACATTTGTCTGCAAATTGATCCACCGTGGGATAGTGTTTATCCACAAAGTTGTAGATAACCGCCAGCTCGTTCTTCTCTGTCGGATTCTCATTATAGGCAGTAATCTGTCTCGGAATCTGCCTGATATCAGAAGGACGAATAACCGTTCCGTCCATGAAAGTAACGCTGTTGATGGTAGTTGAAATGGAGTAATTATCCCAAAGGTCGGGTTTTGCAGAGCGATACATGGCAGGAACATATTCGTTATATTTGGTCAGACCTGCCAAATCGGTCGTAATTGGCGCAATCGAGGGAGCGGCTTTGCCGGCATCGTTCTTCGGGCGGTACGTTACACTGGCGTCCTTAATGTCTCCGCGCGGCATTTCAACAGTGAAGAAATAACTCGGACGCTCGTATTCCTTTTTACCCTTCTTCTCTAATTCAAGCCCTAAATGCGAATCAATAATCAAATATGTATTCACGTCGTGATCGACTTTGAACTGTTCCCATTTAGCGACTTCCTCCTTTACTTTGGCAAGGGCAGGCAGATGCACTTCCACTTCATAATTGACCTTGGCCTTTTCCTTGATGCCGTTCTGGAACTCTTCGTTCATGAAATAATCGCTATAATAGGTATAGAGACGCTTGTAGGTAAGGCCTTTGAACGGCGCCATTTCTTCTTCCGAGCCGTATTCATATGTTAAACGTGTGCGTTCATACAGCGAACGGAAATGGGTATATTTATACGAAAGCCTGTTAACCTGATTGTCCGGCAGTTTTTCCGAAACGGGCTTGTTGAACATGACAGTAGTGATGATGAACAAGGTTAAAGCCACTGCAAAAGCGACAAAAGCAGCACCGGCAACCGCAATAATAGCCGTCAGTTTTTCTCCGTCAGTAACAGGAGGCATCGAGAAACCAGCCGTTTTCAGGTCCGCCTCGCGTGAAGCCTCTTTCGGTGCACCGATAGAGAGCTTGTGCACGTCATTTCCGATTTGTGCCACCAAGCGAATGCGCTCCGCCACAAAACGGGTAAAGAGCAGATTGATATAGCCCGCCACGCAAACAGCGACAAAGACACCAACCACAGCCAGCAACATCCACCAGAAGTTATACTCGGTATAGAAACCATAACCATTGGTCAGCAGACAGGCGATAAAAGCAAGGACAGCTCCTAACGTCGGTACCAAAACAACGTATAGACTGAGGGCTTCTCCTGAACATTGAATAATGTCCGTAACAAGTGGAATTGCTGTTGTTCTGCTGCCGGTTTCAATAATGGAGTCCAGATTGTTTTTCCGGTTAAGCCAATAGACAAACAGTGCCCAGCCGATAATAAGCAAGACATATGCAAACAAGATAAACATAAAAATGGTAACGAACTCACCCCAGAAATTCGGAAGCAGGAAATCCAGCACTTCGTTCCATTCTTTATACAAGAGATAGATGTACGCCAAGAACGGCACAAAGTTCAATGCGCCAATCAGGACGTAGAGCCATTTAATCGGCGATTTGAGCAGCTTGCCGCAGTCAACAAGCAGCATCAATTGGTTAATGAAATTTTTAATCATACTATCAGAAATTAAAGTTTATAAATTATTTATAAAAAGGTTCAATTATTATATAATTCGTTGTACGCTGACCCTTCTGTGACGTATCTGTGACGTATCTGTGACGTATCGGAGATGCGTTCGGACAAATTACAGGTCTGCGGCTTTGAGGCGTTCGGCATTTTCGGCAACAGTAAGGGCATCAATAACACCTTGAATGTCCCCGTCCATAAAAGCAGCAAGGTTATAGACTGTATAACCGATGCGATGGTCTGTGATTCGCCCCTGCGGATAGTTGTAGGTGCGAATCTTCGCGCTACGGTCACCTGTGGAAACCATGGTCTTGCGTCTTGCGGCGATATCGTCGATATACTTCTGGTGCTCCTTATCATAAATCTGCGTGCGCAGGCGCGAGAGCGCGCGCTCCTTATTTTTAGGCTGGTCGCGCGTCTCGGTACATTCGATAAGTATTTCCTGCACTTCGCCGGTATTCGGGTTGCGCCAGTTATAGCGCAAGCGGACTCCGGATTCGACCTTGTTGACATTCTGTCCTCCGGCACCACCTGAACGGAAAGTTTCCCACTTGATTTCGCCTTCGTTAATATGCACTTCAAATTCATCGGCTTCGGGCAGAACGGCAACCGTAGCCGCTGAAGTATGTACGCGTCCCTGTGTTTCGGTGACTGGCACACGCTGAACACGGTGTACGCCGGATTCGTATTTGAGCGTGCCATAGACATTCTGTCCGGTGACGTTGAAAATGATTTCCTTGTAGCCACCGACAGCACCTTCGGAGAAAGAAGAAACGGAATACTTGAAGCCATGCGTCTCAAAGTACTTGGTGTACATGCGGAAAAGATCTCCGGCAAAGAGCGCCGCCTCGTCGCCGCCTGTTCCACCGCGAATCTCCATGACGACATTCTTGCCGTCCTCAGGGTCCTGCGGCAGAAGCATCAACTTCAATTCCTCTTCCAACTTCGGAATCAGCGGTTCGAGTTCGTCAATTGCCTCCTTGTAATTAATTTGTTTGGCTTCATCGAGGTCATCAACGGCTTGTTTGTACTTCTTAGCTGCAGTAAGGACGCGCTCCAAATCGTGGTATTCACGGTTGAGACGTACATATCGCGCCTGGTCGGCAATGACCGCCGGGTCGGTAATGAGGAGGCTGATTTCGTGGAATTTCGCCTCCAAACCCTCTATTTTCGATAGTATATCCATTAATATACGAAGATATCTTTTATGCTCAGTTTCTTGATGGCACCGCGGGTTTTGAGGTAATCCATATCCAGCTCCTTCTCGTTTCCAAGAATGAGATAACGGTAGGTGCGATTAGCGACATGCTCCTTATGGAAGGCAACTATATCATCCAAGGTCAGGTTCTGCGCCTCGCGGTAAATGTCCTCCCACAAATCATGGCCCCAACCAAGCTCACGGAAATGAACATAAGCAGAAATAGGTGCGGAGCGGACATAGCGGCGTTTCTCAATATTCTTGAGCAACATCGTTTTGGCATTCTCGAAAGCCGATTGTGAGCGCGGCAAGACGTTACATATCGAATCAAACGCCTCTATGCAATCGCGCAGTTTGTCGTTCTGGGAGATGATATAGGTATAGAACATGTTATTCTCCCCCTTGTAATCAGGCGTAGCGTAGTTTGCAAAGGAAGCATAACAGAGCGCCCTTGCCTCGCGCATTTCCTGGAAGACGATAGCGCCCATAGAGCCGGAGAAGTACTCATTGAAGAGGCGTATAAGGGCTTCATCCTTGGGCGTATAAACCTCGCCCCAGTTGGCATAGCCGACAAAGTAGATATTATTGGCGTCATATGGCGCAATCCAGGCTTCACTTTCGGTAACGACCTGCGGTTGAGTCCGTTTGGCTTCGGTACGCTTGGAGGCATCAGCCAGCGCCATGAGATTGGAGCTTGCAAGCAGTTCCTTGACTTCGTTTTCGGACAAAGGACCGAAGTACTCCACCCTTTCAATAGCGGGCAACAGGGCGCGGAGCCGTTCAAGCAAGAGCTGCGCCTTGAGCTTCTTCATCTGTTTGGGTGTATAAAGTCGTTCCTGCAACGCCTTGGGACCAATAAAACCATAGCGCATCAGATGCTGGAAGCACAAGCGCTGGTCTGTTTTGGCATCGTTGTGCGACTTTATTTCATCGCGGACAATCTCCTTGAGGATTTCATCATCGGGCACAGCGGTCAAGACCCAATTCTCCATAAGTTTCAATGCTTCGGGCAAGGTTTCCTGCAAGCCATATACGCCCAAATCAAGGTCGTTTGCATCGGCACTTACCCACGCTTCGGCAGCCAAGCCATAAAGCTTGGTCTGGTACTGTTCGGCTAAAAGCTCGTCGGTTCCGAGGAAAGACAACAAGGCGGTAGAGAAATCCAACATCGGGTCCTGGTCTGCGCCCTTGCCAATAACGAAGCTGAGTTCCGCCAAATCGTTCTCTTTATTCTGCACATAAAGCAGTTCTACGCCATTGGGCAGGATGCTGCGTGAGAGGTCCTTGTTGAAATCCAGGAACTGCGGTTTAAGCTGTTCGGACTGCATGTCAATCAAATCGGTGCAGAAGCGTGACTGCTGGTCGCGGTTCATTTCAATGGGCGTAATAGCGGGCTTATCGACCTTTGCGGGGTTGACTCCGTTATCACCGGGCTGCTTGAAGACGCAGACATAATTATCGTTGAAGTACTTGTTAGCGACGCGAATAATGTCCTCTTTAGTCAGTTTCTCCATGCGATCCAACGTACGCACAACATCCTCATACGGGATTTGATAAATGTGCGCAATCACAAACTGATAGGTGCGATTGGTGTTGTTCTGCTGCTTAATGAGTTCATTGCGTTTCTTGTTGCGGATAATCGCCTGTAGGAGTTCTTCAGAGAAGTCACCTTTCTTGAGTTTCTCAATCTCAGCAAGCAAAATATCGCGTACCTCGTCGAGCGACTGTTTTTCCTTGGGTGAACCAATCATGTAGTAGGTGGAAAAGTCATTGCCCTCCTGGAAATAGTCTTCGGCAGAAAGCAACAACTGCTTCTGGTCTATATCCAAATCAATGAGTCCGCACTTGCCGTTAGCCATCACGTTGCTCATGAGTTCCAGTGCGTCGCAATCCTCGTGACGGATGTTCGGCAACTTCCATGCAAGCCATACCTGCGGCGACTCCTTGCCATAAACCAAGGTATCCTTATGGGTCGTCAAGTCTGCCTGTTCGGGTTGTACAAAAGGCGGAATCTCACGTGGTTCCCAAGCGCCGAAGTACTTGTCAATGGTTTCAATGGCGTGGTCAAAGTCAAAATCACCCGCCAGACATACCGCCACGTTATTCGGACAATAATAGGTTTGGTAGAACTTCTTGATATTCTTCAGACTCGGATTCTTCAGGTCTTCCTGCGTACCGATGACGCTATGCTGACGGTACGGAATATCCGGATAGAGCAACTGGTCAATCGCGAGCATAACTTTGTCTTCGTCCATTGTCGAGTAAAGGTTAAACTCCTCATAAACGGTCTCCAGTTCGGTGTGGAAGCCGCGAACAACGAGATTTTGGAAGCGGTCGGATTCAATCATCGCCCAACGTGTAAGTTCGCCGGCAGGAATAACCTCGTGGTAGCAAGTCATTTCAGTACTGGTAAACGCATTGACTCCCGTAGCGCCGATGGCATTCAAGAGTTTGTCAAACTCGTTGGCTATAGCAATCTTTGAACCTTCGTAGGAAAAAGAGTCAATGAGGTGGTAAATGGCTTTGCGCTGCTCGGGGTCAGTGGTTGCGCCATACACCTCGTAGAGCGAATCAATGGCATTGAGGTTGGGCAGCTCGGCTTCGTAGTTTGTTGTGCCGTAAGACTTGGTGCCCTTGAACATGATATGCTCCTGATAGTGTGCCAGGCCGGTTGACTCCAACGGGTCGTTCTGTGCACCGGCACGAACAGCAATAAATGTTTGGATTTCGGGTTTTTCCTGATTCTGGCTCAAATAAACCGTCAGCCCGTTGTCCAAGGTATAAATGCGCGCCTTAATCGGGTCGCCTTCAACGGTTTTGTACGCATACTCTTTGGCCTGTACCGCAAGGGCAGTTACCGTTAAAAGAATAACTAATAACTTTTTCATTTCTGTTTGGATTTTTTGGGTTCCACTTTGCCTGTTTCGGCATATTCTTTAATATTTTCAATCATCATTTTTATGCGCCACACCGCCACTTCGTTCCACGTCTTGTTGGTCACAAAGGCCGAAAAGAACCTGCCGAGCACCACATTCAACTCGAAATGCACATTGGTGCGGTCGGCGTCTATGGCTGTTGTATGGAACTGTCCGTCGGCATTTTGCAATAGAGAACCCGAATAGGTGATATCCAGTCGTGCAAAGCGGGTGTTGTTCACTACACTGTCACGATAAACGGAACCTAATTCACGATTCTTGAACCATGCAAGTCCCAATACATAAACGGTGAACTTCAGTATGCCTGTCCGTGTTTTTTCGTCGTATGTATTGCCGGTATAAACAATCGCCACAGCGTCCTTGCCTTTCGTATCGCCCTGGTTTTCTGTGCCAAGAAACGCCCAATCGAACAAAGCGTTAATGTCTGTCTGCAACTGATACACAAACGTATCGATTACGGCATTGGCGCGCTCCAGACTGCAATTAAAGACGGTATCAACCACCACACGTCTTGTCTGCCGTTCGGTATCCTCAGCCCAAGCGCTGATTGCACATAACACGGCAAGGACAATACTACCGATGTATCTCATAGGCTTGCAAGGTGTTGCTCAGCAGACTGACAATCGTCATCGGCCCCACTCCACCCGGAACAGGCGTTATATACGCACACTTGGGCGCCACGTTTTCAAAGTCCACATCTCCCGCCAAGCGATACCCTTTGGGGCTTGCCGGGTCGTCCACACGGGTTATGCCGACATCAATAACGGTTGCTCCCTCGGGCACCATATCAGCTTTGAGCAATCCGGGACTGCCCGCCGCCACGATGATGATATCCGCCGTAAGGCAAATATCCTTCAAGTGCTGCGTTTTGCTGTGACAGATGGTGACTGTAGCGTTTCCGACAGCAGCGGCACTCATTTTCGGCAGCAATAAATACGGCCGTTGCATGAGCAGTATTGCCATCGGTTTTCCGACGATATTCGACCTGCCGATAACCACGACATGTTTGCCTTCTGTCGGAATATGATAGCGGCAAAGCAATTCGCTGATACCTCGGGGCGTAGCACTTACGATGGACGGCAGTCCCTGCACGGTACGGCCGATATTTTCCGCCGTCAAACCATCCACGTCCTTGCGGTAGTCAATGGCAGAAAGGATTCGCTGCTCACTGATATGCGGTGGCAAAGGCAACTGAACGATAAAACCGTCTATGCTTGCATCCGAATTCAACTGCGTCACACATGACAAAAGTTCCGCTTCGTCAACTGTATCTTCAAGCGCAATCTTCCGAGCTACTATTCCAACTTCGGCACAGGCTTTCATCTTGTTAGCCACATAGGTTTCGCTCGCCGGATTATGCCCGACTATAACGATGCCAAGACACGGCGCGCGATGCCCCGCCGCCAAAAATGCATCGACTTTCGCCTTCAGTTCCGCCCGAATCTGAGACGCTGTATATTTGCCGTCTAATAAAATCACCGCACTTCTGCTCCAGTAATCGTATAAACCTTGCCGTCACGCAGGATATAGATATGACCGTCTATCATGACTTTCTTAGCCGCGTGCTCAATCTGTTCAAAGAACTCAACATCCTCAATATCCGTTACAGGGCATTTGTAAGCCTCATTCTTCTTGGTACCCCAAATATACTCAGCCAAGTCGGGTGAATCCACAAACGGATTGCGGTTTCCCTGCTTCTTGGCTACTGCATTGTTTCGGTCTATCTCTTTCTGTGAAACAGGGTCTGCACGATGCCACTTCATCAGCATAGTACGTGCAGAATAGGTAAAGGTAGCTGTGCCGCTCTGGAATACCTTTGAGCCCATTCCTCCTTGGGTGAAGTTCTTATCTTTATAGCAGGTTGCCATATAGAAGTATATACGGGCAAGATCGCCTTTGTACTCGTCAGCCGGCTCAAAAACGGTAGTGTTGAATGTAGAGCTCTTACCAAGCTTGCTTCCCAATGAGTTGCTCCAAGTCGGCGTTCCATCCACTTCACCATACGGCCAAGCTGAACGATTGGTATTGGCAACATAGTCAGTCGGAATAACATGGTGCAAATCAAAGTACATCGGCTCTTCATCACTTCCGCCCCAGAAGGATTTGGGCAGACTATGCTCGCGGTTGTAGCAGTCGCACTCGGGGAAGTCCGATCCGTATCCGCAGTAGCTGTATTTGGTAAATGAGCAGTCCGAATACATATCCCAAACCGTTCCGTTTGAGCGGATATCCACGCCTGCTTTATCTGCACGTATAGCATCATAGGACAACACCGTATGATCCTTGATTTGCTCGTACAAAGCATTCAGGATTTCGTTACCTTTCTTGCCTTCCAATTCGGGGTGTGCGCAAGCAACCTGCTCTTCAAAGTATGCCTTGAGCGTGATATTGCCCGTCATTTCAATCGTACGCTTTGCGGACGTATTATCATCGCTCCACTTTGCGAAACGATAGCCGTCATTCGGAGTTGCCTCAATCGTTACGGAAGTGCCTTCCTTGTACGAACCGTTAACGGAAGAATTCACCGTGCCGCCGTCTCCGGCACTGATGTTCAAGGTGTAATAGGTCTCTGCAGAACCGGCAGGAGTCACTTTGAAATTATCCAAACGAACCTGCTTGGCATCAGATGCCTTCTTCGAAATCGAAATCGACAATTTGTCCGCCGTAACCTTTCCACTGACTGTCAGCGGAGTGAAGGCACTTGACGAAATTGTCTGACTGCCCAAACTGTACTCCACATCATTTATCGTTACCACCAGCGCATCCGAAGCCGCGTACGAACTCTCACCGCCGTCCACAAAACAAACCGCCTCAAAGCTCAATACGCAATCCTCGCCGCCGGGCACATTGCCAAGGGTCAGGTAAGCATTCTTGTTCGCAGCCAGGTACACATGAGGTCCATTGGCGGAAAATGTTCCCAAATAGCGCACGGTTGCGTTCCAACCTCCGTAAGTTACGTCACCGTAGTGGTCCCATCCCGTAAAATCGGTTGTGTACGGCCAGTATGAACCACTTTTTTCAACATTCGTACCACAGGTTTCCAGCCATGTAGCAGCATTGATGTTCATGCTTAACAAAGCAACTAAAACAAATGTAAAAATCTTCTTCATATTGGTATTGTTTTTATTGTTAATAAAAAAAATTTCCGCAAATCTACAAAATCCGCGCAAAATTACACATTTTTTTTTGAATATACAAACTTTTGAGCCAAAAAATCTGTTATGCTTGCATAAAACAGTTTTTCGGCTCAAAAAATTGCCGCTTACCCGGAAGTTTCACCCGCGGATAAACCGAAGCAACAATTATTCATTCTATACTGACCAGCAGGCAAGGGCCTTGTTTTCCTTGTCTGTCATTTGCGCTTTTGTTTCGGGCGTTTTATCTCCCTGACCGGTGAGGTGCAAAAGGCCATGCACCAAAATGCGCAGCAGTTCGTCCTCAAAGGGTATGCCAAGCTGCCCGGCATTGCTTTTGACCGTGTCAAGCGAGATGTAAATATCGCCGGAAACGCGTGTTGTAGTGGAATAGTCGAACGTGATAACGTCGGTATAATAATCATGCCCGAGGAACTGACGATTGACCCGCAGAATCTCCTCGTCATCGCAGAAAATATACGTTAAATCGCCCGTTTCAAATCCATACGACGCAGCAACTGCACGAAGCCAACGCTGACAGTGGGCAATTGGCAGTTGAAAGTTGATATTTGTCTGATAGATAAAATTTATCATCTTTCAAATTGTTCCAATGTGGCGGTCAATTCGTCAAACGTGCGGGCTTTGGAGGCGGCACGGACATCAGCAATTTGCTTGTTCACGGCAGCATCGTAAGTCTCTTCCTCCACATCGCGAATGACACCCAAAGCAACCGGCAGCCCGTTTTCAGGTCCCATTTGTATCAGTTTGTGGTGCAACGTATCTTCCTGGCAATGCGCATCGTGTACCGCGACCCGTGCGTCGTCCGCACGCACGACTTCAAAATTCAGGACAGCAGGATTCCATGCCAAACCCTTGTCGTTGTCCTTGCCGAAAACCATCTTCTCTCCGTGACGGAGCACGATGGAATGGTCGGCACGCGTTTCGCGGTCCGCAATCCATGAATGGGTGCCGTTATTGAAAATAACGCAGTTCACGAGACATTCAATCACAGAAGCCCCTTTGTGCGCATAGGCTTTGACCATACAATCAACCGTTGTCTGCATATCAACGTCCAACGTGCGGGCAAAGAACGTGCCGCGCGCACCAAGCACCAGTTCCCCGGGAATAAAAGGACGCTCAACTGTTCCGAACGGCGAAGACTTGCTGACAAAGCCTTTCGGAGAGGTCGGAGAATATTGTCCTTTGGTAAGACCGTAAATGCGGTTATTGAATACGCAGACATTGAGGTCCACATTGCGGCGGATTTCATGAATGAAGTGGTTACCGCCAATCGCCATACAGTCGCCGTCGCCGGACATCTGCCAAACGGTCAGTTCGGGGTGCGACGTTTTGACTCCGGAAGCGATGGCTCCGCCACGGCCATGAATGGTGTTGAAGCCGTAAGGACTGAGGTAATGCGGCATTCGTGACGAGCAGCCGATACCGCTAATCACGGCAATCTGATGAGGCGGAACACCTATTTGCGCCATTGCTTTCTGGAGTGCCATGCAGATGGCATGGTCTCCGCAGCCCGGGCAGAAACGAACATATTGGTCGGATTTAAAATCACTTGCTTGCATAATTCACTATCCTTTCTACAGCAAAGGGCTGTCCTTTAATCTCGTTATATTGTTCCAACTGCAAGCCTTCGAACTGTGAACGGAGGTACGTGGCAAACTGACCGGAGTTAAGTTCGCACACAATAACCCGTTTGTAACGTTTGAGGACTTGTTCTGTGTTCTTGGGCAACGGATTGATGTAGTTGAAATGCGCCAAGGCGCAGTTCAATTCTTCAGCGGCAACCCGCAAATGGCCTTCCGTACTACCCCATCCTACCAACAAGGTATCACTATCCACATTGCCATGGATTTGCAAGTCAGGAATAACATCCGCTATTTGGTCTATTTTCGCCTGACGCAGACGCACCATCTTCTCATGGTTTTCGGGATTGGTGGATATAGTGCCTTTCTCGGCATCACGCTCCAGACCTATATTGCGGTGCTCAAAGCCTTCCATTCCCGGAAATGCCCAGTAACGGACGCCACGTTCGTCCCGCAAGGCAGGATTATACGTTCCTTTGAGGCTTTCAGGCGCCGACTGCGGGTTGATTTCGGGCAGCTCAGCGAGTTTGGGAATACGCCACAGAGCTGTTCCGTTCGCAAGATATGTATCCGTCAGCAAAATAACCGGCGTCATGTTTTCAAGCGCGAGTTTGCAGGCTGTATATGCAAATTCAAAGCAGTTGGCTGAAGTCGAAGCCGCCAAAACGACTGCCGGGCACTCACCATTACGGCCATACAGCGCCTGCAACAAATCGGTTTGCTCGGTCTTGGTGGGAAGACCAGTACTCGGTCCACCACGTTGCACGTCAATCACTACCAACGGCAGTTCGGCTATTACAGCCAAACCAATTGCCTCGGATTTGAGGCTGAGTCCGGGTCCCGAAGTGGATGTACACGCCAAATCACCGGCAAACGAAGCACCAATGGCGGTACAAACACCGGCAATCTCATCTTCCGCCTGCACAACCATGACACCCATATCCTTTCGGGCAGCCAGTTCGTGCATAATATCCGTTGCCGGCGTAATCGGGTACGAACCCAGGAAGAGCTGCTTACCGCATTTCTGGGCGGCAGCAATAAGTCCCCATGCAGTAGCTTTGTTGCCCGCTATGGACGTATAATTGCCATGCTCCTTTAACCTTTCGTCATTCGCCTCCAACCTGATTTGGCTCACACTCAATGCCAAATTCTGGCCATAGTTGAAACCGTCCGTAAGCACTTTGACATTGTGTGGCACCAGTTGCGGTTTTTTCGCGAACTTCTGCTCCAGAAAATGTATTGCCTTGTCAATCGGTCGGTCAAAGAGCCAGCAAACCACGCCTAATGCAAACATATTACGGGATTTGAGGACAGACTTGTTATCCAGACCGGAGTCTTTGAGCGACTCTTTGGTAAGCGTTGTCAGCGCTACCGGAACAATCTGTACGGACTCCGGGATATGGAGTTCGGTAAACGGATTGTCGGTCTTATACAAGGCTTTTTCCAGATCCTGTTTGGTGAATGTGTCCGTGTCCACAATGATTACAGCGTGCTCATGGAACAAGCCGTTTTGCACACAAACCTTGAGAGCCGCAGCATTCATCGCGACTATCACATCGGCCTTGTCACCGGGCGTATATACGCCTTGACCGAGATTTACTTGGAAACCGCTGACGCCACCAAGCGTGCCTTGCGGCGCACGAATCTCCGCCGGGAAATCCGGCAAGGTGGATATCTCATTACCCAGAATGGCAGACAGCGACGAGAACATATTACCCGTCAGCTGCATTCCATCACCGGAGTCGCCACAAAAACGAATTACTACGTTTTTCATTATAATCTTCAAATCTTCAAATCAATTCATTTTCTCTCGCACAAAGTCCAAATCGGGTTCACGGGCAATAATCACGCCGTCATGTCCGATAAAGAAAAGCGTCGGAATATAACCTACCCCGTATGCCTCAGCCGGTGCTGTCCCGGGTTGTGCCTGCCTTGCGGCTCCATGCAACCACGGCAAATCCAACTGCTTAATCATCGATTTCCACGCGTCAAAATCCTTGTCAACGGAAATGCTGACAATCTCCAATTTGTTGCGGTTTTCGGAATATAGCTTTGTGAGTTCAGGCATCAACTCACGGCAGGGACGGCACCAGCTTGCCCAAAAGTCCACAAGCACAAAATCATGCTTTGCCACCACTTCCGAGAGGCGCAAGGTATCGCCTTCGGGCGTCGCACAAACAATCTCAATCATCGGCTTGCCCGCCTGCGTGTTCAATTCGCCTAAAAAACGCGGATACGCATCACCGAATCCATGCGCTTCAAGCGAATCAAGGTTAACGACTTCAAACAATTGTGCCTTTTGCTCCATCGACAAGAAACGGGCTATTCTGTCCTCAAACAAACGCATCGCAACCGCTTCGTTTCTCAAGGCAATAGCCAACATGTCGCTCTTGATGCTGTCGAACGCCGCCTCAAAGGTCTCTTCATCTATACTTTCGTCACTATACAATTGTTCCAACTTGGCAGCCTGCTCTTCATACGCAGCCATATCGGAATTGGCGTTCTTTTTGGTACAGCCGAGCATTACACTTACCGCCAGGGCTACAAATACTATTTTCTTCATTTGATTAAAATTTTGTTAAACGGACAAAGAAAAAATGACATACGTAACCGTACGTCATTTTCAGATTAACCCAAATAGGTTTGCAACACATGCGAACGGGAGCCTTTTTTGAGCTTTTCGATAGCCTTCTCCTTAATTTGACGCACACGCTCACGCGTAAGATTAAGGTCCTCACCTATTTCCTCAAGCGTTTTGTCCGGCATTCCTATACCGAAGAACTTGCGCAATATATCCGCCTCACGCGGCGTCAGGGTCGATAAAGCACGGTCAATCTCGGTTTTGAGCGACTCGGTTATCAGGCCGCGGTCCGCATTCGGAGAATCCTCATTGACCATGACATCAATTAGGCAGTTGTCTTCACCCTCCACAAACGGCGCATCAACTGACACGTGACGCCCCGACATTTTGAGCGTATCTGCAATCTTCTCTACAGGAATATCCAGCACTTCTGCCAATTCTTCGGCAGACGGTTTGCGTTCGTGCTCCTGCTCAAAACGCTGGAACGCTTTCGTGATTTTGTTCATGGAGCCGACTTGGTTGAGCGGCAGACGAACAATACGCGACTGCTCCGCCAACGCCTGAAGAATAGACTGGCGAATCCACCAAACGGCATAGGAGATGAACTTGAATCCACGTGTTTCATCAAACTTCTCGGCGGCTTTGATAAGTCCGAGATTTCCTTCATTGATAAGGTCAGGAAGGCTCAAGCCTTGATTCTGGTACTGCTTTGCAACAGAAACAACGAAACGAAGATTTGCCTTGGTCAGTTTCTCCAAAGCAGCGTGGTCGCCGTTGCGGATACGTCCCGCCAATTCCACTTCTTCCTCAACGGTAACAAGGTCCTCACGACCGATTTCCTGTAAGTACTTGTCGAGCGAAGCAGATTCGCGGTTAGTAATGGATTTGGTAATCTTTAATTGACGCATGTATCTTTAATGTTATTATGTGATCCGGCCGGGATTCGAACCCGGGACCCACAGCTTAGAAGGCTGTTGCTCTATCCAACTGAGCTACCAGACCATCGCGTTCGGCACACGCACTTTTTGGCACGAAACCGAAAAAACGCGCAAAATTACTACTTTTTTTTCAAATAAACAAATAATTCTGTTTTTTTAATGTTTTTTTCACAAAACTGCCACTTGAGCTTTACAGCAAAGCGTCAAAAAGCTTCTGCAAATCTGCTTTGCGGCAGGCCCCTACGTGGCGGTCCACAAGTTCGCCGTTCTTGAAGAACAACATCGTCGGAATATTCATGATTCCGTACTGCTCGCAAACCTCGCTGTTCTCGTCCACATTGAGTTTGCCGACATTAATGCGGCCACTATACTCTGCTGCCAATTCATCCACGATGGGCAACATCATCTTACACGGGCCACACCACGGCGCCCAAAAATCTACTACAAGGGGTTTACCCTCCGCCAACAAGTTTCCAAAGTTGGTGTCTGTTACTTCGTAAGTCATACTATTATATTTTAATGGTTTTAATTTTCGGATTAGCGAGGAGCCTGGTTGTTATCTTGTCCTCCAAATAAGTCTGCACAGCACGTTTAACAGGTCGTGCGCCGTATTGTTTGGTGTCGGCACTTTCAAGCATTTGCTGTTTTGCTTCCTCGGACACTTGCAAGTGGTGTCCCTGTGCTTTGAGACGCTTGCGGAGTGCTTCTATCTCAATGTCAAGGATTTTCTCCAGGGTTTGTTTCTCCAGCGAAGAGAAAACGACAACATTGTCAATTCGGTTCACAAATTCAGGCGGGAAAGTCTTGTTCAGTGCCTTCATCAGCGTACTTTTCTGCGTTTTCGGGTCAAGTTCGCCGGCATCAAAACCGATTCCGCTACCAAAGTCCTTCAGTTGGCGTGTACCTACATTGGACGTAAGGATTATTATCGTGTTCTTGAAATCCACCACGTGCCCTTGCCGGTCGGTAAGACGACCTTCGTCCAGCACTTGCAAAAGCACATTGAAGATGTCCGGATGCGCTTTCTCTATTTCATCAAAAAGCACGATGGAATAAGGTTTGCGGCGAACGGCTTCGGTCAGTTTGCCGCCGTCTTCATGAGCTACATATCCCGGAGGCGCACCCACAAGGAGTGAAACCGTATGTTTCTCCATATATTCGGACATGTCAAAGCGTATAACGGCATCCTTGCTGCCGAACATTTCCTCTGCGAGGCATTGTGCCAAGTGCGTTTTTCCCACTCCTGTCGGGCCGAGGAAGAAGAATGTCCCGATTGGTCGTTTCGGGTCACGCAGTCCTAATCGCGACCGCTGAATCGCCTTGACTACCGTTTCCACCGCCTCATCCTGACCGATAACGCGTTTACGCAACGCTTCGCCCATTGTCCGCAAGCGTTCCGTTTCGGCTTTTCGTACCCGCTGGACAGGCACTCCGGACATCATTGCCACCACATTGGCAATATCATCTTCGTTGACAACAGGACGTTTGGCAGAAGCGGAATCCGTATGCTTTCGCGCACCCGCTTCGTCCATCACATCAATAGCCTTGTCCGGAAAAGCACGGTCTGTAATATAGCGTTCCGCCAGCGTTACGCAGGCCTTCAAGGCTTCATCGGTATAATCCACACGGTGAAAATCGGAGTAACGGACCGACAGGTTATGCAATATCTCAAGCGTTTCTTCGGTGGTTGTCGGGCGCACCAGAATCTTTTGGAAACGACGTTCCAATGCGCCGTCTTTCTCAATGGAAACGCGGTATTCATTGGTGGTGGTTGCGCCGATACATTGCACTTCTCCGCGCGCCAGTGCCGGTTTGAGAATATTCGCCGCATCAAGTGAACCTTGTGCGTTACCCGCCCCTATAATCGTGTGTATTTCGTCAATAAAGAGAATTATCTCATGGTGGTTCTGCAGCTCGGAAATCACATTCTTCATGCGTTCCTCAAACTGTCCGCGGTAAGTGGTGCCTGCCACCATAGATGCAATGTCAAGCGTCACGATGCGCTTGTTGCTGAGTGCTTCCGCTTCGTGATTGACGATACGCAACGCCAGCCCTTCCACAATCGCCGACTTCCCCACGCCGGGCTCGCCGATAAGAATAGGATTGTTTTTCTTGCGCCGTGAAAGAATCTGCATGACACGTTCTATCTCTATCTCACGACCGATAACAGGGTCCAAACGCCCCTCGGAAGCCTGTTTGGTCAAATCGCGACCATATTTATCCAACGACGGAGTACCGTTCGGAGACTTTCTGTCACGTGATTTGCGTTCAGGTTCCTGCGGCTTCTGCGGCGCATCCTCCACGTCGGAAGACTGACCGTTGGCGCCTCTCGGAATAGTCTGCTGCTTGGGATACAGTTCGGCTATGCGGTCATAGGTAATCTCCCACGCGGATTCAAGATAGACAGCCGCCCCATTGATTCGCTCGTGCAGAATAGCCAGCAGCAAATGCACCGACCCAACCGCTTCATCGTTATATTGGCGCGCTTCTCCTTCCGCAACACGCAGAATACGCTCCACTTCAACGCTTCGCCGTATAGGTTCAATGAGGTCCGAACTGACTTCGCTCATTGCCATATCCAGGTGCAACTTGGCATCTGTCGGCGCGCAACCGGCACGAACCAGCAAGTCGTATGCGGTGCCTTCCTGCAAGCGCAAAATGCCCAACAACAAATGTTCGGGCTCGATTTGCGGGTTGCGCAGACGCTCCGCTTCCTCGCGGGAATAAATCAAAATCTTATTTAGTCTTACTGTTTGTGGCATCTATGTAATTTACGATTTTACGATTTACGATTTTATTATTTATTTGACATTTTATTTACTCATTTATCTGTAGAACGACCATGCCAATCCAGCCCTGAACACATCCGGATTATAGGGATAGAACGGCATAATCTGGCAATCTGTATTTTTGCGCATAAACAAGTGATTGAAATGCGTATAATGTGCAAAGAAATTCAAATGCAATGAACGGACATGGAAATTCATATAGACATTCATTACCGGATAGTTTCCCACTTTGTACTCCGTTTGCGCGCAGAATTGTCCGGTTGCCGGATTCAGTATCGGCGCATAATAGGCAGTGTGGTAGCGCAAATCGACACCTATTTGGGCGTCAAGCGCTTTGAACCACGTGCCGTGATAGTAAAGGTTATGATATAAGGTAATCATCGGCAACGCCATGATATCCGAGGTCGAGTGCTGCCAAACAACATTATTCTCCAGATTGATCCACGGCGTCGTCAAATCCACACGTCCGTCCACACTGATAATCTGGACATTGCCGTCAAACTGATGCGGCAAGCCGTCTGTGGCATCGAACCAAATCGGGTTCGTCATGTTCTCAAAGCCGACTTTGATTTTCGGTTTCACCCACTTGGTCGGATAAGCGACGTGTCCGCCTACGTAGAACCGCATCGGTTTGGTGAAGTCATTCGTCCAGCGGAAGTGGTTCGAGATATAATTCTTCAGGTACCAGGACGGCGCCTCATTCCGGAAAAATGCCGATGCAGCAATCGACATCGTGTCTTTGCCGACTTTGAAATCGCCGTTTACGTGACCGTTGACCTGAAACTCTCCTAATTTATAACCGAATACACACACATCGCCATTAAAACCGTATTTCACCCATTTACCGCGATTCTTGTAAATCGAACCGCCCACAAACGTATTGTTCGTCCATTGGTAATGATAGGCGTCCAATGCCTGGAACACCAACGGATTAGTCATCAGCGTATCATACGGATTGTCAAAGCGCAGCAACTCCTTGCCGCTGACACCCACAGGATAAGAAAACCGCTGGCACTCATTGGTCGCATATACAACCGCCCCGAATTTCAGCAACGTGTTAAACTCCTCTTCAAATGTTACGGACAATGTGTTGCGAATTGTCAGCACATCGGTTGAGTCACGTGTTTCCGACCAGTTACGGTACGTGTCGGTATAATAGTCCTGCGTCGCGTCTTCCTCAATATACCGCCTTGTGGAGTTATTGAGGTCAAACGTATGGGCAAAGGTCGTGACAGGGACATATTCGATGCGGACGGTGTCTTTCTTCTCCTTCTCGCCAAAGTTATTCTTCATCTCAATCGAGTCATGGTGTTCCCGTTCAACGGTAATCGAATAGTAGTGGTTGAGCAGGCCGCTGAGATACCGGTATCCCGACATTCCTTTCATGCGGACCGGTATATCTTCCGGCTCCAACGTGCCCATCAAATCATCCAAATCGATTATTCCGCCGTTCTCGAAGTTGCTGATGGTCGCAAACGTAAATGCAGCCTGCAGCGAATAATGGTCGCCGTTATACGAACCGAACACCGCGCCGTTGAACAGCTTGTTTTCCTGATTGAGATAGTGCCCTGCCGCATTGTGATATGCCGCCTGCAAACCGAGATTCAGCCGCTTGTTCACATTGCCTGCAAACAGAAAATCCAGCTCATTTTCCTCGTGATAGGTCGTAAAGCCTTTCTTGTAGGCGATATTCGAGTACGGCACCGTCGTGTTGAAAAACTTCACATCCTTCGGCGTAATCACAAACGGCTGATATGCTTTGCCGAATATATCTTCAATCGTATTCAGCCGCGAGAAGTAAATGCGTGACTCCACCGGCGAAATCAAGCTACCGTTCCAAACGTTCGATATACTGTAATCGTTCAGCGGGTCGCGCATCGGCAGATTCAAAAAAGTGGTGTCAAGTGCTGTCGTGTCGGCTTGGTATGTGGGAGCAGACAACTGCCAAGAACGGATAACCGTCTTGACAGTCTTTGTTTTCGCGCCAAGCGAACCGGCGAGGAACGTCAGCAAACAGACTATAACACCAATCTTTTTCGTCACGTCCTACTTTTTCTTGGGCTCTTTGGCAGCCTTCTTCTCTTTGAGTTCCTTTTCGAGGCGGGCAATCTCTTTCTCCTGACCGTTAATCGTCTTGAGCAGCGAGTTCAGTTCCTCATTCTCAATAGTGGTCGGATATTGCTCGTCAACCAACTGCAGGAAGTCGGACAGCACGTTCATGTAGTTGATGAACGCGTCGTAAGCCGATTCGTAATTCGTTGCACCTTGGTCGATGTGGTTCATGAAGTGCAGGTAGTTCACATCCTGCAGCATGAGCCAGTCGCGTTTGAGACGCTTGTCCGAGCACAGATGTACACGCTCCGCCACGTTATAGAGTTTATTGATAGCCTCCTGTTGCAGGTCGTTTCCGGTATAGATGCTCAGGTCCTTTGCCTCACCCGCCCATGTCAGCGGATACGGAACAGACAGCACGTCTTTTGCCGGCAGCTTCTTGGCAGCCTCAGCAGGTGTTAGGAAACCGATACCGTTCTCCAACGCATAATACGGCAACGCCTTGAGGAACTCAAAGATTCCTGTTTCAGCACGCTGTCTGCCGCCGAAGGTCTCGGCACCCAACCAGATATTGACGATTTCCTCATCTTCCGGAAGTGCCACCAGCGCCTTTGCATATTTCTCGGCATCCATCGGGAAGTTCACCCAGTTCGGGTCTGAGAAGTGGAATGCCAACTCATCACTCAGTGCAGTATTGCGCACCAGCACTTTCATCTTTGCCGAAGCAGCCGACTGATACATGTAGTTCGGTGACTTCCAGCTAAGCACATGCTTGGCACCTTCGGTCATGGCTACTTTGTAGCCCCACTTCTGGAGATTGAAGGCGATTTCATCCGAATACAGCAATTCGGCGTTGCAAACCGTTGCGGGCTTCATGCCGAACAGGTCGGAGATAACCTTCTCCTGCATCTCCAGCTGGTCACGGAAATCATTCTCGTTGAACTCAGCCACCAGCGAATAAGCGTACGGCGTTGCAAGGAACTCGACGCATTTGCTGTCTGCCAGTTCGCGCAGCACGTCAATCATTTCCGGCGTAAACTGCTGGAACACTTCCAGAATCGAACCCGAGATGGCGAGCGCGCAATGGAATTTGCCTTTCGACAGGCGAATCATTTCCTGCAGCGTGCGGCACAGAGGCATATACGAATTTTCTACCAACCACGTGATACGCTCTTCGGTTTCAGAGTCGTCGTAGTAGTAATGGTCTTGACCGATATCAAAGAAACGATAGCGTTTCAGACGGTACGGGGCGTGCATTTGAATGCAAAAACAAATATTTTTCATAATCTTCAAATTTTCAAATTATCAAATCTTCTAATCTTCAAATCGTAATTACCAATGGTTAATTACTTTGTCATAGATGGCACGCACCTTCAGTCCAGCATCGTACCACTTGATATTATTCACTTCCTCCATGCCCAATTCATGCAGCGACTTGTACATGGCGGGATATTTCACAATCGCATAAATGGCGTCCGCCATTGCATCAATGTCCCAGTAATCGGTTTTGATGGCGTGTTGCAGAATCTCTGCGCAGCCCGACTGATGACTGATGATACTCGGACAGCCCACCTGCATTGCCTCCAGCGGCGAGATACCGAACGGCTCACTCACGGACGGCATGATATATACGTCCGAATCCGCAAGAATCTCCTGTACCTGCTTGCCGCGCATGAAGCCCGGGAAGTGGAAACGGTCGGCAATGCCGCGTTTGGCGACGAGGTCAATCATCTTGTTCATCATATCACCGCTACCGGCCATTACAAACCGCACGCCGTCCGTCTTGTCCAGCACACGTGCTGCAGCTTCCACGAAGTATTCGGGACCTTTCTGCATCGTGATACGGCCGAGGAACGTCACCAGTTTGTCCTTGCGTTTGTGCTTTACAAACTCGTCCGGATTAGCCAGCGGCTCAACCGCATTGTGTACGGTCGAAACCTTCGACGGGTCCTGTCCGTATTTCTCAATCACGGTCTGACGGGTCAGGTTACTTACGCACATGATATGGTCCGCCTCATCCATTCCGCGGCGCTCGATGGCATAAACGGTCGGATTGACATTGCCACGGCTGCGGTCAAAGTCCGTTGCGTGAACGTGAATAACCAGCGGCTTGCCGGAGATACGTTTCGCGAATACACCTGCCGGATAGGTCAGCCAGTCGTGGCTGTGAATAATGTCGAAGTCCAGACTGTGTGCCAGCACACTTGCCACTGCCTCATAGTTGCCGATTTCCTCAACAAGGTTGTCGGGATAGCGTCCCGAGAAATTGATGCAGCCGAGGTCGTCTGTTCCGATGCGGCGGTAATCGTAACGGATGCCGTCACGGTAATGGTAGAACTCTTCCGGCGACATACGGCCTTCCATACGCTGCCGGACATAATCATAATCAGCGTCCTTCCAAACTACGGGTATCGAGTTGGCACCGATAATCTTCAGGAAAGACTGGTCCTCATCGCCCCACGGTTTGGGAATAACAAAGGTAATCTGCAAATCCTCCTGCAAAGACATGCCGCGAGTCAAACCGTAACTCGCAGTTCCCAGTCCGCCGAGGATATGGGGAGGAAACTCCCATCCAAACATTAGTGCTTTCATGGTATATTATTCTTGGAATTTCTTTAATGTGTCAAGGACAGAAATTACCGCAGCCACGGACGGTGCATAACTCATTCCGCCGTGTCCTTTGTACGGCGGATTGCCGTCGTACAGCTCATTGAGCGTACCGATACACAATTCGCCCATTTCCACTTCAAAGCCGACGAGCATACGCTGCATGAAGCTGACGCCGCTCTGCTTATAGACGGTCATGTATGCCCGCGAGTAAGCGGCAATCGTGAACGGCCAAACCGGTCCGTTGTGGAAGTTGCGGTCGCGCTCCAGCTGTCCGCCGATGTAAATCGGTCTGTAGTCTCCGCTCTTCGGCGACAGCGTACGCAGTCCGCGCGGCGTAAGCAGCTCCTTCGTGCAGATATCCACTACTGCCTTCATCTGCTTTCTATCAAGCGGACTGTACGGCAGACCGACTGCCCAAACCTGATTCGGACGAACCTCCTTGTTATGGTAGTCATTGATGACGTAGTCATCGAGATACAGTCCGTTCCAGAACGTCTTGACGAACGCATCCTTGCAGATTTCCGCCTGATATTCCATCAGGTCAGCACCGACTTCCTTGCCGGCTTCGCGCATCAGTTCTGCCGTGAAGCGCATCGCATTGTACCACAACGCATTGATTTCCACCACATAACCCGTACGCGGCGTAATCGGCCAACCGTTCTCGGTGGCATTCATCCAGGTTGCCGGTTGTTGTGAACCATCCATCCAAATCAGACCGTTCTGGTGAACAACCGCACGCGGATGGTTCTGCTTGCGATAGTAGGAAATGATATCTTCGCACAACTGGGCGTATTTGTCTGCCGCCTGCTTGACGGTATATTTGTGTGCATATTTCTGCAGCGCGCGAACGAACCACAGCAGCGCATCCGGCTCGTCCATCGCATGAATCTTCGACGGATGACGGCTGTCTGCCATAAACGCACGCACTTCGCCTACTGCCGTCTGGTCAATAATCGCATCCCAATATTCCGGACGGTCTATATCTAATGTGCAGCTCGGCGTGGCAAAGAACTCCTCACGTGCTGAAGCATGGAACCACGGATAGCCTGCTAACAGGTAGCATTTGTCGTCCTCACGTTTGTAGAACTGCGATGCCGAATTCTTCAGGCACTCGAACAGGTTGTCGCGCACGTTTCTGCGTTCCAGCTCTTTCTTCCACAACGTTTTCAGGTTGCGGGTCTGTGTCTCGCTGATACCGGCGGCGAAGATAATGCTTTCGCCTTTCTTCATCGGCAGTTCGAAGTAACCCGGAACAAGCAGGTCTTCCTTGAACTCGTAGCCGCGCTCCTGTTCCTTCTGATACTCGATGTTCTTGTACCACATCGGCTGATGGTGGTACTCCACACTCTTTGAGAACTGCATGAACAGTTGCGGGAATTCCGGATACATCTGGTTGAAACGACCGTTCTCGCAATCGTTCATGTCTGCGTTCGCGCGGTTATTCTCATGCGTCAGCTCGTTCACGCTGCGGAAAGCGAGGAACGGACGGAAACGCATCGTAATCGGCGAACCGCACTCCTCCAGCGTGTAGCGGATCAGCACGCGCGGCTCAAAGCTGACAAGCAGGCGTTCCTTAGTCAGAATAACGCCGCCTACGCGGTACGTTGTTTTGGCGATTACTTCGCAGTCAAATTCGCGAATGTACTTGTGTCCGTTGGGTGAGAAGTTGTTTTCTCCATACTTGTGCAGACCGAGGTTGAACTCTGCGCCGTGTTGGATGACGGTCTCGTCCAGTGAACTCAGCAGCACATAATTGTCCTCACTCAAATGAGGCAGGGGCAGCACCAACTGCCCGTGGTACTTGCGGGTGTTGCAATCAACCAGTGTGGTAGAGTTGTACACACCTGCGCGGTTGGTACGGATCATTTCTTTCTGCAATGACCGTTCCAGATTAACCAATAGTGCTTTGTCAAAATTCAAATAACTCATATCATGATATTGATTTTATGTTGTTACGTTATTTTGTTGATGTGATTAATTGTCGTTTGTTTATTGCCAATTGCCAGTTTTCTTCATTCTTTTCTCGGGGTCCCGGACGCGAACTAACGAAGTGTTTGCGATAGGAAGAGCGTTGAGCAAGGCGTAGTGCTTTGCAAGGGCTTTGCCCGTAGTCGCACAAGCCTTAGCTTAAGCGCGTTCTGTGTTCTCCCCAAAAATCGCGCAAAGGTACAACAAAAAAATCATATATGCAAATTTTTTTATAAAAAAATATCATCCGCTCGATTTTTCTTCTAATTGAAAGATTTTTTTCCGAAATTCTCCACTCTCAACTTCTTTCAACTTTCAATTTTTCGCCTTTCATTTTTTACCTTTCATTTTTCAATTTTCCGCAATCATAACCATATGTTAACCGAATGTTAACCGAATGATAACCGAATGATACTGCACTCTAAATCGAAGGGCTGCGTTTCTCTTACATATTCCAAACCTCTTTTTTGCTAATCCACCCAAATGCAGTTTTTTTTCAAAAATAACATAAAAGCACAACAACATAACAATAAAATAGCACTTTTATTTGCTTGAATAAAAAAAAAGCAGTACCTTTGCGCGCTGAAATAAATTACTGTTATGAAAAAGATACTTTGGGGCATAGTGCCGGTGTGTGTATTGTTGATTGGTTGTCATCGTACCAGCAAGTATGAAAACCTGCGGGACCAGCCGCTTCCTGTAGAAATAGAAATTGTCGGCGAATGCGCCCGACAAGTGACCAATACATACGTCGGCGAGATTACAGCAAAGACGGAAATTCCCTTGTCATTCCCTTTCGGCGGACAGTTGTCAAGCCTGCAGGTAAAGAGCGGTCAGAAAGTGCATGAAGGCCAGGTGATTGCAACGGTGGACAACACCCAAGCCAAAGCCATGTTGGAAAGTGCAGAGGCGCTTCTCAGTCAGGCAGAAGACGGTTACGAGCGTCTGAAACCGGTTCATGAAAAGGGCGGCGTGAGCGACGTGAAATGGGTGGAGATGGAGACAAACCTGCAGAAAGCCCGTTCGATGGCAATTTCCGCCCGCAAACGCTATGAAGACTGCACACTACGCGCCCCTCAAACGGGTGTAGTGAACCTCAATCAGATAGAAGTGGGGCAGCAGTTGATGATTGGTCAGCAAATCGGCGCACTACTGGACATGTCGGGCAAGAAAGCGACGTTCACCGTGCCGGAAAGCGAAATCGGTCACATTCTGCACGGCGACAAACTGACGGTTACGTTACCTGCTTTGGGTCAGACATTCAAAGCCAAGATAGATGAGAAATCGCTCATCTCGACGCGGCTCGCACATACGTACCGCGTGACCGCCGAACTGGAAAACAGCGCAGCTGCAAAGGACCTGCTGCCGGGAATGGTGTGCCGCGCGGTAGTCACCAACCACCTCGCAATAGGTTACGTGATTTCGGCAGGTTGTGTACAGACACAGCAGACCGGTCACAGCGTATGGGTGCTCCGTAACGGACGCGCCGAGCGTGCGATGATTAAGATTGCGGACTTTGTCGAGAACGGCGTACTGGTATCGGAAGGCATTACAGCCGGCGATACGGTAATAAGCAAAGGTTACCAGAAGATGTTCCACGGTGCAAGAGTGGTGTTTTAGGCGAAAGGTTAGAGGCTAAAGATTAGAGGTATGAGACCACGCAATCACATAGAATCGGCCATGCGAAGCCACACGCTGGTGTATATCATCGTGGCGTGTCTGGTGGGATTCGGCATCTATTCGCTGCCGAAGATGAACAAGGATGAGTTTCCGGAAGTGACCATCCGTATGGGTGTCGTGGCAGCGGTATATCCGGGTGCGACGGCGCAGGAAGTGGAAGAACAGGTAGCCAAGCCGATTGAGCAGTACCTGTTCTCATTCAAGGAAATAGACAAGAAAAAAACGTACAGCCTGTCGCAAGACGGTATTGTATATGTGTTCGCCGCCCTGTCGCCGAAGGTAATGAACGCAGACGAAGCATGGTCGAAGATTCGCGGCGGCGTGTCGCTTTTCAAGCAAACGAAACTGCCAACCGGCTTGCTTGCCATCGCCATCATTGACGATTTCGGCAACACGAGCAGTCTGCTGCTGGCGCTGGAGAGTAACGAGCGGACACCGCGCGAACTGGAAGACATGGCGGACCAGTTGTCTGACCGGTTGCGCGAGATTCCCGAAATGGGAAGTATCAAAACGCTCGGCCAGCAAACGGAAGAGATAGCGGTTACCATTGATGTGGAGCGGCTGTCCAACTACGCAGTGGACCAGAACCTGATTATGGCGCGTCTCGCCACACAGGGTTTCAGAACCATGACCGGTGAGATAGCCAACGACATGGGTGCAGCATTGGTGCATGTGGATGTGCCGTACCGGACCGAATATGAGTTGGGCGAACAGATTGTATTCTCCGACCCCGTAACGGGTCAGACCGTGCGCTTGAAAGATATTGCGAACATCGAACGGCGGTATCAGAAACCAACCAAGTACATCGAGCGTTTTGACGAAGACAGCAAGGCCAGCTGCCAGATGCTGAATATCGAAATGCAGCCCGGCAACAATATTGTGGCATTCGGCAAGAAAGTGGACGCCATCATAGACCACATGCACCAGGTATTTCCCGAAGATGTACATATCTACAAGATTACCGACCAGCCGAAAGTGGTTGACGCGAGTGTAAAGTCATTCCTCCGCGACCTGGTAGTCAGCGTGATTATCGTTATCCTGGTGATGCTGGTACTGTTCCCGCTGCGTACTGCTTTGGTGAGCTCTACCGGCCTGCCGGTTTGTATTGCGGTGACGTGGGGCGTGATGTACCTGTTCGGCATCGAGTTGAATACGGTCACTTTGGCGGCATTGATTGTGGTATTAGGCATGGTTGTCGATGACTCGGTGATTGTGATAGACGGCTACAGCGATTTGCTGGCGAAAGGCCATTCACGCTGGTACTCGGCAGCGGTATCCACGAGGGAACTGTTTGTGCCGATGATACTGGCAACAACATCCATCTCGGGTATGTTCTTCCCGATGCTCAAACTGATGACCGGTCCGATGGCGGACTTCGTGAAACTGTTCCCGTGGGCGGTATTCATTGCGCTGACGTGCAGTATCCTATATGCAATATGGATTATACCATATATGTCAAGTGCGCTTATCAAGCCCAAACCCCGTGATGCCAAACCGACGGCGATAGAGCGTGTACAGGCCAAATTCTTTACCGCCCTGCAGAACGGCTACAAGAGGCTGCTGGACGCTTGCTTCCGCCACCCGTGGCTGACCATAGGCTTCAGTGTGTTTACAGTAGCGGTGGGTGTGTTCTTCTTCTTCCAATTGGATGTACAACTGATGCCGAAAGCGGAGCGCAACTGCTTTGCGGTGGAGATTCACCTGACGGAAGGCAGTTCACTGGAGCAAACCCAAGCGGTAGTCGATAGCCTCGGAAAGATACTGAATGCCGACCCGCGTGTGAAGAGTGTGACTGCGTTTGTGGGAATGGCGAGTCCGCGTTTCCACGCCACATACGCGCCGCAGATGGCAGGCGAGAATTATGCACAGTTCATCGTGAACACGATTAGCGACAAGGCTACCGTCAAAGTAATCGCCGAATACCAGCCCAAGACCGAGAACATGTTCCCGAACGCGTTTTGCCGGTACAAACAACTGGATTATCAATCGGTTTCCAACCCGATAGAGGTGTTCGTACAAGGCTCCAACATCGGTGATTTGGAAGTGATAGCCGATTCGCTGAAGACGTTCATGTCGTCGCTGCCGGAGTTAACGTGGGTGCATTCCAACTACGATGAGACCGTCCAGACCATCCGTATTCGTCTGCGTGACGATGAAGCGAGCCGTCTGGGTATCACGCAAGCATCGCTGTCCATGTACCTGAACGGCGCACTGAAGGGAAGGAACATGACCTCGCTATGGGAAGACGGTTACAAAACGCCGGTGGTGCTTTACAGCGAAGGTGCCGATACGTTGTCGTATGCCGAAATAGGCAATCTGATGATTCCTACCCTGCTGCCGGATGTATGGGTGCCGCTGCGCCAAGTGGCGGAGATTGAACCCGACTTCCACCATGCAATGATTCAGCGGCGCAACTCCATCCGCACGATTACCGTGGCGGCAGACATACGCGGTACGATAGCCCAGATTCGAATGATGAAGCCGATAATGAAGTATATCAAGACGAACATCGAACCGAATCTGCCGGACGGCGTGTCTATCAATTACGGCGGTCTGACGCAACTGACGCAGGAGATGCTGCCGGGTCTGATAATGACCTTGGCGGCTGCGATGCTGGTGCTTCTCGTACTGTTGGTTTACCACTTCAAGAGTATCTCCATCTCCATCCTATCGCTGACTGTCAGTCTGCTGTGCATGTTCGGCGCAAACTTCGGACTGTGGATGTTCGGCTTGAATTTCTCCGTGACAGCCATTTTAGGATTGATATCGCTGATAGGTATCATCGTGCGCAACGCAATCATCATGTACGAATATGCGGAACATCTGGTACACAACGAACACAAGTCGTACCACGAGGCTGCCTATCTGGCAGGTCTGAGACGTATGCGTCCGATTTTCCTGACGACTGCCACTACCGCTTTGGGCGTCGTTCCGATGATTACAGCCGCCACCTCGCTATGGATGCCGATGGGCGTTGTCATATGTTTCGGCGCAATACTGACGATGCCGATGGTGGTTACGATATTACCTGTCGCTTACTGGAAACTTTACGAGAAATGAAACGACTACTCTATATAATTATGTTCGCGGGCGCCATATGTAGCGCCCAATCGCAGGTACTGACGCTGGATTCATGCCTGAATGCCGCCCGTCAGCGCAACTGCACCATTCAATCGGCGCTGCTGGATGTACAGATATCCCAACAGGTGAAAAAACAAGTGTTTACCAAATACTTCCCGCAAGTGAACTTTGTCGGCTTCGGGTTCTACGCCTTAGAGCCGCTGGTAAGAGTGTATATTCCGGGACTGATGCCGACAGAGGAAGGCGAAGCGGCGTTAAAAGCCATCCTTGACGCGCTCAAAGAGGAGGATCCCAATATCTCCGATGAAATTAACATGCTCCGATGGGGTGTCAGCGCCGGCGCAACATTGGTGCAACCGGTGTTCATGGGCGGACGCATCGTGAACGGCAACAAACTGGCGAAACTGGGCATCGAAGCTTCGGAAAAGAAAGTGGAGATTAGCGAGCGTGACATTCTGCAAGAGGTGGAAGATACGTATTGGCTGGTAGCAGGCTTGTACGAGAAACGGGAAACAGTGTCGCAAGTCAAACAACTGCTGGACACGATTGACACCGTTGCCCAATCAGCGTTTACCAATGGTCTGGTAACACGAAACGACCTGCTCAAAGTGGCACTCAAGCGAAACGAGATTGAGACCAAATCCGTGCAACTGGAAGACGGCATTGTGCTCGCTTCACGGGCGCTGTGCCAACTGACCGGCATTGATTATACGGGCGAACTGGAGTTGGAACCGTTCCCGGAAGACAATGCCGTAGAAACGTATGTGCTGGTGGATTCGTTTATCGTCAGCGGACGGCCGGAAGCTGAACTGCTGTCGCTGAATATCAAGGCGGAACAGCTGCGCAAGAAAATGCTTGTCGGCGAAGCCTTGCCACAAATAGGTATCGGTCTCCAAGGCGGATACAACAACTTCTTTGAGCGTCATCGCTGGAACGGATTCGGATTTGCGTTTGTACGCATTCCGCTCACCCAGTGGTGGGAAACGGGGCATAAAATCAAGGAGCAGAACCTGAAGATTGCCAAGGCGCAGATGATGCAAAAAGACCTCATGGAAAAAATGACCCTGCAGAACGAACAGGCTTTCAACCAGCTTAATGAGGCGGCACGGATGGTTGCGCAGTCCGAATCCGCCGTGCAAATGGCGCAGGACAACTACAACCTGTCAATGATGAATTACCAGGCAGGACTGGCGACCATGAGCGAACTGCTGGAGTCACAAGCACTGCTGCTGCAGGCACAAAACAATTATACGGATGCGCGTATATCCTATCGCGCCGCACAACGGAAGTTTAACAGCTATAACAAATAATAATTATGATTATCGACAAACTTGAAAACGCGGACTGGTACTATGATGCCGTACCGCGATTGGAACAATTCATGCATTTCTTCAACAACAATGACCTTGAGGAATTTGCCGCAGGCAAAGTGAGACTCGACGGCGACGACCTGTTTATCAACATCCAGGACATCAAAGGCAAGGATGAGAAATCCCTACCCTTTGAGGCGCACCGTGACTACATCGACATCCAGATTCCTCTGACCGCCGACGAGCAAATGGGATGGAAAGCCCTTGAGGACTGCCAGAACGTGACCGCCGAATACGATGAGGGCAAAGACGTGGAACTCTACAAGGAAAAGGCAACCGTGATGCTCAATGTGCCGGTAGGCCACTTTGTGGTATTCTTCCCGACAGACGCCCATCAGCCCGGCATTGTGGAAAAAGGCAAACCGTTCCGCAAACTCATCGTCAAGACGAGAGTGGAAAATTAAAGGTTAACGGCTATAGACGAACGGCGAAAGGTTACAGGCATGAAAAAATGCATCATTCTGGCATTTTTGTTGGGGTGCAGTATTGCGGGCATGGAAGCCGGAAATACGCTGCAGAAATCCGACAAGATGATTCCCCGCTGGGTGAAACACACGCCCAAGTCGGAAAACCCGAATGTGGCTTACCGCGTGGTGCAAGTGTATGTGGACAAACTGAGTGACGCACACGAGGCATCGCTCAAGGAACTGACAAACTACATGCCGCAGTCATGGGAGATTAACCGCTTCGCCGAATGGCAGGTAAAAGGTAACGGCAGCAATGAGGTCAAAGTGCTGATGGAAGGTTCGCCGGTAGCAGTAGCGATGGACTGCAAGGAAGTGGATTCCTACTGGGAACTGGTGCGGATGGGCTACAAAAACCAGTACCGCTGCTATGTACTGTATCAAGTAGTCCGTCCGGGTACAAGAGCGATTGAATACACCCGTCTGACAGACAAGTACGGTTTCGGACCGGTAGCACTGTCGATTATTCCGGGTGCGGGACAGATGTACAAAGGTTCGTACCTCAAAGGCGGACTGATTATGGGTGCATCCGTATTGTGTGCAGGCGGAATCGTGCTGTGCGAAGCCAATAAAGCCAGTTACCTGAGTCTGGAAAGTTCAACGCACGACAGCAAGAAAATCCTGACTTATCACACCGCCGCCCAAAACTGGCAAACCGGCGGTTGGATATGTATCGGTGCGTTGGCAGGGTTGTGGATATATAACATTATTGATGCAGGTGTGGCTCCGGGTGCACGGCGAATGGTGATTGACAACAAGTTCAAAGGTTATTCGCTAAACCTTGCTCCGACAATGTTTGACCCATATACACCCGGGCTGACGGCACGAATAACATTTTAATGGACAATATTATGGTCAAAAGATATTTTCTTATACTGATTGGCATATTCGCAGCATATAGCGGAGTGTTTGCACAGCGCGTGGAGAAAAGCGAAATACCGCCTTATCACCGCAGTTCGTTACGGATATTCCCTGTCATTCACATGCAGGATTCTTTTGCCAACGAAATCGCCCAAACGGCGGTCGATATTCCGTTTCCGGACAAGTATGACAAAATACGGCTACTCTCAAAAACTGAATTTTTAGGCATTGACGACAAATGCAATTTCCGCTCCGTCAAAGACCGGAACGCACATGTCAAGTTCGACGAATACATCGCGGAGCAGAAAATGGCACACCGCATCATTGCGGACTGGTTCAATATGGACAAGAACAGCAACTGCAACACCAAAAAACTGGCTGACCGCGGTTTTTATGACTTGTCCGAAATGCAGAAACAGGCAGCTGCCTATACAACAGTCGGGGCATCTTCGCTGCTGGCAGATGCCGGTGACGAACTGATTAAAAAGAGTTTCGTCGTTTTTAACGAAATGGCGTACATCAGTCACGATGAGCAAAAAGAACTGGCACAATATGTTATGGAAGCGTCGCAGGACATTATTGCTGCTACCTGCAACGGCATTCGTGATATTCTGATGCTGACATTGGGCCTTATTCCGGGCGTTGACGGAATTATTCAGGGCATCATGGACTCCGTGCGCGATATGCTGATTCTGGTCTTGGATGTGGCAAAGACAACGAACGAGATGCTGGACATTGAGGGTTTCAAAGTGCTGGAATATACCCATTTGTACCAACTGAACTGGGATGACGAAATCGCCAACACCTTTTACTCCAAGTATTATCGGGAAAACGAGCCCAATCCTGCACGCTATGAGAAATTTCTGAATGACACGACCTTCAAAATGCGATATGTCGGCTCCTACCCGACCGTTACAGACAACGCTTCGTCCGGCACGTGGAAAAGCTCCAAGGCAACCGCTTATGCCAACCAGAAGAAATCTGACCAGATACGCATCACCTGCGCCCGTACACAGGATGCGGCGTTGAGCAAACTGCAAACGCTATACCCCGAATTCCGTGTGGCTACGCCCATTACCGGACTTACATACAATGCCAAAGGCAAACCGGCAGGCGTTATGGCTGACATCGGCGAAAAAGAATCAATCGCCAAGAAGAAATTCGCAGTCTGGGAAACACAAATAGACCCTCAAACGCAACGGACCAAATACGTCAAAGTGGGTGTTGTTGCGCCGGATCAGATTTGGGACAACCGCTACGAGGCTGCAGAGCAGGACAAAGCGGAAGGTATCGATGTTCCAAGCTTGCAAGGCTCTACGTTTGAGAAGAAAAGCGGCACCGCCAAAGTCTTCACGCCCGGCTATTTGATACGCGAAACAGACAAACGGGAAAAGTAAAAACAAAAAAAATACAGAAAAATTTGCGTATATGAGATTTTTGTTGTACCTTTGCCGCCAAAATAGAAAAACACGCCCGTAGGGCGGGAAAAAGCACTTAATTTACACAATCAACATAGTATTAACCTCTAATTCGTTCAATCATGAAGAAAGTATTCTCCATTTTGATGTTGGCAGCAGTTGTTTGTATGCCTGCCAATGCCCAGTTCCTGAAGAACTTGGTTAGCGGACAAGCTTCGTCCCAGTCGCCAACAACCCAGCAGTCTTCGCAGGCAAAACAAGATGTCAAGCAGGCTGCCACTCCGCAAAACAACGGAAAAGTGTATTATGTAAGCAAAAACGGCGCTGCCCGTGGCGCAGACGGATTGAGCCCTGCCACCGCCAAGAAAGATATTCAGGCTGTGCTGAACATTATTAAAGAGAACAAGGAAAACGGCGCCGTAATCCGTATCGGCGAAGGTAACTTCCTTGGCTATACCAACCAAGGTTACATCGAAATCGCAAACTTTGTTACGCTTGAAGGCGGTTGGAACGAGACGTTTACCGACCGTGACCCGCTGAAATACATCACCCGCATCCAACCGGGAGAGGAACAACGCGGAACCAACGGCAGCAAAGGTCTGATTCAAACCACTCGTGACTTGGATGCCGTTACATCGAAAACGCCGCAGGGCACACTTATCATTGACGGTATCATGCTCGACATGGGTCTTGAGAACTACTACAAACCCGCCAACCCGGGTGACGAACGCTTCGGTTGCCCGTCTGCAGCATTTGAGACCGGACGTATGGAAGATGCTATTCCGCCACAAATCGAGCACCAGATTTTCCACTCCGACGGCGCTATCGCAGGAAATGTGATTATCCGCAACTGCCTGATTGCCAACGGTTCGCAATTCGGAATCCAGTTCAATACACGCTGTGGCGAGATTGAAATCTACAACTGCGTGATTATCTCCAACCGCTACAGCGGTGTTCGTATTGACGGCTGGGACAAGGATGGTGAGGCTTCGCATATCAACTTCCACCACAACACCGTTGCTTTCAGCTGGTGCCGCGACAAATTCATGGAAGACATGGGTTACGGCTTTGAGTATATGAACAAAGTGAGCGCTGACGTACACCACAACCTCTTCGTTGGTAACAACTATGCCGCTGTCGCTCGTACCCGCAAACTCTCGGGTCCCGACGCTCCGATTGAGGCAAAACGCGTAACCAACCTCTATGACAACTACTACTTCCTCAACGCAGCCGACCTGCAATTACCTTCTTCCGGTGGTGGCAAGTGGACCAACGTAAAATGTACCGACATTGAGGAAATGGTGGATGAGAAAACGCTGCCAAGAGCCGAAAACAACAAGGAACTGCCCGCCGGCAGCGATGTGATTAAAGCATTTGACAAGGACTATTTGGAAGCATTTGCCAACCTGAAGGTTATCGCCCAATCGTCGAACTTCAACCCGAATTCGGCTTCAAACCAGTTCCGTCAGGCAACCGGTCAGAACATGCAAGGTTCGGAAATCCGCCGCGTTTCGATGTACGGCAACCGCTATAACTTTGACAAAGCGCTGCAATTGTTCGGTGCTATGCCGGGCTACGGCGCACAAAAACCCTAATTAATCCTTGCATCTCATCGGGTGCTCATCGGATGGTCATCGGGTGCTCATCGGGTGCTCATCGGATGCTCACCGAGACGTTACCGAGACCTTACCGAGACGATAAGTAGATAATTATGATGAAAAAGAAACTTTATATCGCCATGTTTTTGTGCTTGTGCATTTCAAGTGTGCAGGCACAATATACTGTGGAAACAGTACCCAATCCGCGTCATACGGATGCTGAGGCGTACGTTGCCAACCCCGATGGTATCATCAGCAGCGATTGCGTTAACAACTTGACGCAGATATCGCAGATGCTATACGAGCAAACCGGTGTGGAGGTGGTATATGTCATCCTCAACGGGATAGGCTACGAAGATGCGTTTGACTTCTCGCTCGACCTGTTCAATACGTGGGGTATCGGTGACAAAGAGAAAAACCGCGGTGTGCTGGTATTCATGTCGATGGAGTACCACGATATTCAGATTCGCACCGGCGGCGGTGTTGAAGGCTTGCTTCCCGACGCGAAGTGCTCCGATATCATTTGGGATGAGATGGCGCCTGAGTTCCGGGAGAACAACTATGAACGCGGTCTGATACGAGGCGCTATAGCAATCTACGAAACACTGACAACCGACGAAGCGCAGGCGGAACTGCTGCTGGGCTATAAAGCAGAACCTGTTTCCGAATCGCCCTTCAAAGGCTTGTCTATTATAAGTTTGATTGTGTTGTTAATCACGTACCTCACGTACTTGGTTAAACCCAAATGTCCGAACTGCAAGATGAAAGACAACAAGCACAAGGACGAGATAATTAACCGTGCCACCTATTCGGCTTCCGGAAACGGTATTCACCACTATACCTGCAACCGGTGCGGACATAAATGGGATGTCCCCTATACCATTGCCAAACTGACTCCTCCGTCCTCTTCGTCAAGCAGCGGCGGACGTTCGTACGGCGGTAGCAGCCGTAGCAGCGGCGGCAGTTTCGGCGGCGGACGGTCATTCGGCGGCGGTGCCGGTGGCAGATGGTAATTGACAGTTGATAATTGACATTTTTTAATTAATAATCATTATGAGTAAAAGAGCAACTTGGATTATTGTGATTGCTGCGATAGCAGCACTCCTGTTTTGGATGTTTGGCAAGTACAATGCCATGGTGACCGCAGAGGAAAACGTTGAAAACGCTTGGGGTCAAGTAGAGAACCAATATCAGCGTCGTGCTGACCTGATTCCGAACCTTGTCGGAGTAGTTAAGCAGTTCGCAAAGCACGAGACCGAAGTGTACGAAAAAACCATGGAGGCACGTGCACGCGCCACGCAAATGACAATCGACCCGTCCAATGCAACTCCTGAACAACTCGCCGCTTTCCAACAGGCACAAGGCGAACTCAGCCAGGCATTGGGACGACTCATGGCCGTTGCTGAAAGCTATCCGGAAATCAAGTCTAACGAGAACTTCCTGCAGCTCCAGTCACAATTGGAGGGTACCGAGAACCGCATTACGGTGGCTCGTAACGCCTTCAACGATGCTGCAAAGGAATTCAACATCCTGATTCGCAAGTTCCCGGCTAACATCGTTGCTTCTATCTTCGGCTTCCAAAAGAAACCGTACTTCGAGGCAGAAGAAGGCGCCAACAAGGCTCCCGATGTACGCAAAATGTTTGAAGACTAATTGCTGTTAAAAAGATGAGAATACGTATCTCGCTCATAGCCGTTCTATGTTTGTGCGCAGGCTTGAATGTCCGTGCACAAGCATTGGACGACCAGATGGGAAGCGTTCCTGCTGCCGTGTGCAAAGTCGCTCCCCTACCTCCTGCAATGGCAGAAGCCAAAGCCAAATTAGAGGCAGAGAAGAAACAAAAACTGATACGTCAAGGCAGTTACTTGCCCAATGTAGATGCCAAAGTGCTGGCAAACGTTGAGAAGTATATCGGTCCCGGACAAAGCGAGTGCGCCATTCTCAAACAGGGCAATGCATATACAATTGCTACACCTATTATCAAAATCACCAATACCTCTCACGGTCGCGAAAACGTTGAATACAATGACGAATCATTCAATGTCAAGAAAGACCGTATGTCGTATGCAATCCTTAGAAACGGTAACGAAATAACTATTGTCAATCATAAGAACAAGACCTGCAAAATGTCGGATTTCGAGTTCTCGACAAACAGCGAGGCGATTAAGATGGTCGGCAACAAGATTGAGTTTATCGTCCCTACCCTTAATATTGCAGCCGGTAACTATCCGTCCAAGCATAAAGTGACCTGTATTCACAAACCGTCCAACTCAAAGTACATCTTTGATATTTCCCTTGGTTATCGCAACAGCATGTATTGCAGCGGCGAGGACTTGGCATATAGCTTTGAACTGCTTGGCAGTGACTCCATTCCGGATTTGGCATTGATGTGCAACCTCAAAACCAACCAGTTGGAAGTGGTGCATCTGCCCTTCAACTTCTCTGGAGCAGGACGCGACGGCAGCAATGGCGGGCGCGGTAAAAACGGCAAAAACGGTAAAGACGAGGTCAAGTACACGGATAGCGACGGAAAAGAGCACTATAAAAAAGGCACTTGCGCGGAAGCAGGTCAGGACGGCGGAAATGGCGGTGACGGCACAGATGGCGCGACCTACTTGTTCTGCGTCAGCCAGATATTGCTTGACCAATATGGTTTGGAGGCTATTTCCGGCACGATTGAAGCCGGCAAAGGCGGACAAGGCGGAGAAGGCGGTAAAGGCGGTATCCACGGACAAGGTAGCGGTTGCTCAGGAAAAGCACCTGATGGTAAGCGTGGCAAAAACGGAAAAGACGGCAAACGCGGCGACTTCCTGTATGTTGTGGCGGATGTCAATGGTTTCTATTTAAGCATGTTCGGAAAATGAGACGTTACACCTTATATATTATATATGTGTTGCTGATGACAACACCGCTCATGGCGCAAGAAGCCTTGAAGCATGACGTAACGCCTTACTACCGTAATGCATTGGCGCAAATGATGATTTATCATGCGGAAGACGAGTTTGGTTACGACGTATATGAGATATTCAAGTCTCTTCCTGCATTGGAGAAGTTTGACAATCACGATGTTTCCTACCGTGTGATTGACAATTCAAAGGTTAAGAACGTCAAAGGCAAAGACTCCGGCTTTCACCGTATGCAGTACGGAGGAAGTATGGTGCTGACAGCAGGCGAAAAGCAAAAAAATGCGGATGCTTTGCTGCAATTGCTCAATGATGCCCAAATCGGCAAACGCATGGTTGCCAAGTGGTTTGACCTGAAAGGCGAAAATGTCAACGATGCCGTTTTCTCAACGAAATTATTAGAGGACCGGAGTGATTATAACGCAACCGTCGAAGAAGCTGTAATGGCACGTTATACAGCAGCGGGCGTGGATGTGCTGCAAGCGATTTCGGAAGAATTAATCAGTCACTCGTTTGTGCTGGTAAGCGATATGACCTATATTACCGCAGAGGATCGTGCAGATGCAGCCAAAAAGACGCTGAACGTATTAGGCGGCATCTTTGATGCGCTTACCGGAAAAAACTACGGTGAACGTACGGCACAATGGGCCGGCGATATTGCTGACAGTTTTACCGGATTCAAAGTATGGACACACAGTTACCTCTTCCAATTGGAATGGAATGATAGCATAGCTGATGTGTTCTATTCAAATTATTACACCGAAAAACCTGATCCTTCACGCATTAAAGCGTTTCTTGCCGACAAGAGTTCATTCAAGCTCAAGTATTTAGGTGAGGAAGATGCAAAATATGAAAAGACGCAGAAAATCGGCAAGTACAGTCGGTCCGGCTTGCTGGAACTAATCACACGCCGTTCGATTGATAACAATGTGGCGAAATTGCAGAGCCAATACGAAGATTTCCGTATCAAGACTCCTATTTCCGCTGTCGAATATGACACCAAGGGCAAGTTGAAAGGCTTCCGTGCGCTTGTAGGGCTGAAAGAAGGCGTGTCAGAAAACCGCACGTATGAAGTGTTGGAGATGAAGCTGAACAACAAAGGCAAAGTGGTTTACAACCGCGTTGCCACACTAAAACCGATTAACAACCAAATTTGGGACAACCGCTTTAATGCGCTGTTGGAAAATGACGTGGATGCCATGACAGAAGGAACCCTGTTCAAAATGCAAGGTACTGCCACCAAAACGATTGTTCCCGGAATGCTGATTCGGGAAATGTAAGCCAAGAAATACAGAATAACAAAAAATAAAAAAGTATGAAGAAAATTTTCACATTAATTGCTGCGATGTTATGCATCTTAAGCGTAAATGCACAGCAACGCAAAGCGGACATTCAAACCGCCCAGTGGCGTTATGAAGTGGAACCGGCAGTCGGACAGGCGGCACGCGGTTCGGAAATGGTACGTATATGGACGTACTCAAAAAGCAATACCGTTGCAACGTCTCAAGCCGGCAAGAATGCGGTTCATGCCATTATGTTCAAGGGCTTCCCTTCCGCACAAGGCATTGTAGGTCGTGCCCCGATGATTGCAGACCCAAGCGTTGAAGAGGCCAATGCCGAGTATTTCAAGAACTTTTTCAAAGAAGGCGGTGACTTCCAGCGTTACGTAACGTATATCCGCAACGGCGTTCCGGACCAGATTATGAAAGTAGGCAAGGAGTACAAGATTGGTATTACCGTTGTTGTATTGGTTGACCAATTGCGTGAACGCCTTGAAAAAGACGGCATTCTGACCGCTGCATCTGATGTTGTTGAAGGCAAAATGCCGACGCTGATGATTGTTCCGAGCAAGAACTACTGCAACGCTCACAAATGCCTCATGCAAATCAAGAATAACGGTGGAACAGAGTATATCGCTGACTATGAGAAAGCCCTCTTGGACAACGATTTGCAACAAGCTATAGCAGCCATTAAAGCCCGTTTGATAAGCCGTGGCTTTGAGGTAAAAGACTTGAACCGTGCACTCCAGACCATGAAAACGGAGCAGGCGGAAGAATCTGTAATGCAGAGCATTGAAGGCGGTGCAAGCGTTCAGGAAACACCTATTGATGTATTACGCCGCGTTGCCAAAGCAGACATATGGATTGAAATCAACTGGGATATTATTGACGTAAAGGGCGGTAGCCAAAAGACCTTACGTTTCTCAATGGAAGCATTAGACGCTTACACGGACTTCCAAGCTGCAGGTATTCCGCCAACCTTGAGCCAAAACGAATACAGCAGTTCGTTCAATATTGCAGCCATGATTGAATCGGCTATTCAAGGTCAGTTCAACCCGTTCTGCGACACGATGATCAAATACTTCAAGGACATGGCAGCTAAAGGTCGTGCGATTAAACTGCGCTTCCTCGTTTGGGATGACTTTGACGGAAATCTGATGACGGAATACGATGGCGATGAGTTGCATGAAATTATTGAAGACTGGTTAGAAGACAATACAGTAAAGGGAAAATTCGGTTCTCCGGATATCAGTTCTTCGGGTACTCGTATGACCATTGAACAGGCACGAATGCCGTTAGTGAACAAGAAAGGTCGTGACAATGACCCGATTCGCTGGGTACGTGAGTTGAAAAACATGCTGAAGAACGAATACAGCATTGATTGCAATATCTCGTCCAAAGGTTTGGGTGAAGTGCTGATTGTAATTGGAAGCAAGTAAAGTAGATTTGAAGATTTCAAGATTATGAAAAAAGTATTTATATTCATGCTTGCGCTGACTTGCGCAACCATTATGCAGGCTCAAGAAGCCGAAGAACTGAAGATTGAAATTCCTCTGACCGCGTATATTTCGGCAGAAACCAATTTGACACCGGAAGCGGAAGCATTACTGCTGAACCGTATGCGTCAAGCGGCATTGAAGAACGGATTGAGCGCTATTGACAACCAGCCGTATATTGTCACCACTTCGGTGAATGTAATTGACAAACAGGTAACAGGTACCGTACCGCAAAAGTGGCTTGTGGAGGTTGAAGTGCACTTCTTTATCGGCAACGGCGTGGATGGCACATTGTATGCTTCCACAGCCATCAACCGCAAAGGTATCGGCGATACGGAAGAAAAAGCGTATTTAAGCGCCATCAAGGCTATTTCCGCCAATGACCGTGCTTTCAAACCGTTCTTTGACAAAGGCAAACAACGCATTATTGACGAGTTGAAGATGCTGATTGAGCTGGAGAGAGCCGCACAGGAACAACAAAACGAAGGAACAGCCCCGTCAGAACCTGCTTCTTCCAGTGAACAACCATTAGAGTACAACTTTAACTGGCAATAATTATGAGAAAAGTATTATTTATCGCATTCGCTTTACTGACCGGTTGCGCGTATTTGCAAGCCGGCGGCGGTGAAAAAGTGGTTGATTCCTCCGGCAGACAGCCGAAGTGGATTTACGGTGCCGAAAAGGAATTCATCATTGTTTCGGCAGAGGCTGCCAACGTTGAGGATGCCAAAGAAAAGGCCATGCTCAACGTCAAAAAGCACATTATGTCTTCCATCGCAGAAAATGTGCGTGCTTCCGCAAAAATGAACTCCAACGAAGTAGGCGTTAACGGCAAGTATGATATTATTGAGACCTACGAATCAGCCGTAGAGACAGAAAGTGCGCTGATCCCCTTCCTCGGAGAAGTGGGAATCTCGAAAGTGGATGAAATCTATTGGGAGAAAATAAAGAAGGACAAAGACCATTATTTCTTCCGCTACCATATCAAATATCCGTTCTCGCGTTTTGATTTGACACGCCTGTCGGATGAGTTTATGGAGCGTGAAGCCAAGCTGGACCAACAGCTTGAGGACTTTGCAAAAGATGATTTCTCGGGCTACTCTTCCATTGAAGAGATGATGAAGCAACTGCAACAGGTACGTATTTTCAAGTCCACACTGATGGAACGCGACCCGCGTCGCAACTCATGCGCCAACATTGAAAAAGCCTATTCAGACAACATCAAATCCATCACACTGCGCCTGATTTCCGTTAACAAGCAGCAGTTGGTTTATGCTCCCTACTTCGGTGAAAACCGTTTGACAACAAACATTCAACCGAGATTGTCCTCTAACTGTCTCAGTGACATGCAGTACATGTCCCGCGGCGGCGAATGTATTGTAAAATACGACTTCCAGACCGCCTGCTACGAAGGCGAAGAGAACTGGTTGGACGTAACACTGAACGTTTTAAACAACAAAATAAAAAACCGTTTTATTGTAAAATAAACGTTAATTAACCCAATTATTAACAATTAAATTCATTCAATTATGAAGAAAGTATTATGTGTATTGGCAGCTACCCTCGTAATGGTAAGCTGTGGCGGCAAGAAAGTTGCCCCGACAAAAGGTGAAGTTGAAGTAGTTGTTCCTTGCAAAGAGTTCAAAACTGACAAGACCACTCTCCGCGCAAATGCTAACGCTATTTCTCCGAACATGCAAAATGCGACCGACAAAGCTCTGGCAGCTGCTCGTCGTGAGCTCGCTACCAGCATTGAGACCTCAATGCAACGCGTTCTGGAGAACTTCTCGTCTTCCTATGATCTGGACGAGGCTGCTGACTTCCGCGCACGTACCAAAGACCTCAGCCGCATGGTTGTAAACCAGAAGCTTCGTGGTTCTGTTGCAGTTTGCGACAAAGTAACCCGTTCAGAGGACAAAGACGGCAGAATCGTTTACCACGCTTATGTTGCTGTTGAGCTCACTTCCAACGAACTGATGGAAGCTCTGCTGGACAACACCAAGAAGGCTATCTCCGACAGCGAGAAACTGCGCACCGATTTCGAGTATGAGCAGTTCAAGAAGACCTTCGATGCTGAGATGGACAAACTTGCAGCCGGTAACTAATCTACTTATCTGCAAACAAAAAAGTGGCTCATCCGAGTCACTTTTTTGTTGTTATTTAGTCCAACTTGAGTACAGCAAGGAAAGCCTTTTGAGGCACTTCGACATTGCCAATCTGCTTCATACGCTTCTTACCACGCTTCTGTTTCTCAAGCAGTTTGCGTTTGCGGCTTACATCACCACCGTAGCATTTGGCAAGCACATCCTTGCGAACCTGCTTAACCGTTTCGCGTGCGATAATCTTCGCACCGATTGCCGCCTGAATGGCAATATCAAACTGCTGACGCGGAAGCAACTCCTTCAGTTTCTCACACATGCGGCGTCCGAAATCAACGGCATTGTCACGATGCGTGAGGGTTGACAACGCATCCACCTGCTCGCCGTTCAGTAGAATATCCAGTTTCACAAGATTCGACGGACGGAAACCGTTGGTGTGCCAGTCAAATGACGCATAGCCCTTTGATATGGACTTGAGTTTGTCATAGAAGTCTATCACGATTTCGCCAAGTGGCATATCAAACAGCAACTCCATGCGGTCGCCGGAAATATATTCCTGCTTCACCAATTCGCCTCGTTTGCCAAGGCAGAGTGTCATTATGGGACCAATATATGGTGAAGTGGTAATGACAGACGCTCGAATATAGGGTTCCTCTATGCGGTCAATCACCGTTAGATCGGGCATTCCCGCCGGATTATGCACCTCCACCATCGAACCGTCTTTCAGATATACGTTGTAACTTACGTTCGGAACGGTTGTGATGACGTTCATATCAAACTCACGGTCCAGACGCTCTTGAATAATTTCCATGTGCAGCAATCCGAGGAAACCGCAGCGGAAACCGAAACCGAGCGCCATCGACGACTCCGGCTGGAAACTCAACGAAGCATCATTGAGCTGCAGTTTCTCCAACGAACTACGCAAGTCCTCATAATCCTCCGCCTCAATCGGATAAACGCCTGCAAACACCATAGGTTTCGCCTCTTGGAAACCGTCAATCGCTTTTTCGCAAGGACGGGCAACATGCGTAATAGTATCGCCGACCTTCACTTCTGTAGAAGTTTTTATACCGGAGATGATATACCCGACATTCCCTGCCGAAATAGACTTTGTGGGCAACATGTCAAGTTTGAGCACGCCCACTTCATCCGCATCATATTCCTTGCCGGTGTTAAAGAAACGCACACGGTCACCGGTATTGAGCGTTCCGTTCACAACCTTGAAATAACCTATAATGCCACGGAACGGATTGAATACCGAGTCAAACACCAGACATTGCAAGGGTGCTTCGGGATCGCCTTCCGGCGCAGGAATACGCTCAACAATCGCATCCAGAACAGCCCCTACCCCTTCACCTGTTTTGGCGGAACAACGCAAGATTTCCTCACGCTTGCAGCCAAGCAAATCAATTATCTCGTCCTCCACCATATCCGGCATCGCAGAGTCCATGTCGCACTTGTTCATGACAGGAATAATTTCCAAATCATGGTCCAGAGCCATATACAGGTTGGAAATCGTCTGTGCTTGCACGCCCTGTGTGGCATCCACTACAAGTAGCGCACCCTCACAGGCGGCAATCGAACGGCTTACCTCATATGAAAAATCCACGTGCCCCGGAGTGTCAATAAGGTTGAGGATATAACCCTTGTAATTCATCTGAATCGCATGGGATTTGATGGTGATACCACGCTCCTTCTCCAAATCCATGTCGTCAAGCACCTGGTTCTCCATCTGCTTCATATCCACCGTGCCGGTCATCTCCAGCATCCGGTCCGCCAACGTACTCTTGCCGTGGTCAATATGGGCGATTATGCAAAAATTGCGTATATTTTTCATTTCGGCTGCAAAAGTACAACAAAATTCGCACATGTGCAAAAAAAAGTCAAATTTATTCCAATAATATTTGCTTAGTTACGAAAAATTTGCGTATATCAAAAAAAAGCAGTACTTTTGCAGTCTGTAAAGAATTCAAACATGAATTAATATAATCCGCCAGAAAATCAATAAAATATGAACGTCAATTACCTTAAAAACAGGCACATCGGTCTAAATGATGCTGACCGCAAGGAAATGCTAAAAACTATCGGTGCCGAATCCATCGAACAACTAATCGCACAAACGATGCCGGCAGAGATTCTGCTGCCAAAGCCGCTTGAACTGGATGAACCGCTGACCGAGCAGGAACATCTGGACTCGCTGGCTGCCATGGCGGAAAAGAATCTGCCTTTCAAATCCCTTATCGGACGCGGATGGTATGGAACCATTACACCGGCAGTCATTCAGCGAAACGTACTGGAAAATCCCGTTTGGTACACATCCTACACGCCATATCAAGCGGAAGTTAGTCAAGGACGCTTGGAAGCGTTGTTCGTGTTCCAAACAATGATTAGTGACCTGACAGGCCTGCCACTCGCCAACTGTTCGTTGTTGGACGAAGCGACAGCTGCTGCAGAAGCAGTAACGATGATGCGGAATCTGCGGTCGCGCGAACAAGTCAAAAACGGCGTGAACAAAGTGTTTGTGGACAAAAAGATTTTCCCGAACACACTGAGCGTACTCAAGACCCGTGCAGCAGGACAGGGAATTGAATTGGAGATTGGCGACTGGAGATTGTTTAACAGGGCTGACAATACTTATTTCGGCGCACTTATCCAATGTCCGAATGCTGACGGAAGTATTGAGGATTACGAAGATTTTGTGGCAGATTGCCATAACGCAGGTTTGAAGATAACAGTTATCGCAGACCCGATGGCATTAGCGTTGCTCAAACCGTTGGACGCGGATATCATGGTCGGTTCGGCACAGCGTTTCGGTCTGCCGGTAGGCTTTGGAGGTCCGACAGCAGGCTATATGGCGACTCGCGAAGAATATAAACGCGACATGCCCGGACGCATCATCGGTTTGAGCAAAGACACACACGACAAGCCGGCATACCGTCTGGCCTTGCAGACGCGCGAGCAACATATAAAACGCGAAAAGGCAACATCGAATATCTGCACAGCGGAAGCACTATGCGCGATGATGGCAGGCTTTTACGGAGTGTTCCACGGTGCAGAAGGACTTCGCGAGATTGCCGAAGGTATTCACGGCAAAGCCGTTTATTTGAATGAAATGCTGCAAGCCTATGGTTTTGAGCAGGAAAATACGGAGTTCTTTGATACATTGAAAATACGCGCCAACGCGGATAACATCCGCAAAACCGCCGAAGAAAAGGGCATCAATCTGTATTATTCCGAAGAAGGTTGGATTGGCTTGTCAATTGACGAAACAGTGACACTTGACACGATGAACGACCTGATAGAGTTGTTTGCCGAAGCGAGCAACAATCTGCCGCAGTACGAAGACAGTGAAGACGCATTTGAGGGACTTTGGGCGATTGACGAAAACCGCGTCCGCGAAGTAGATTACCTGCAGGCTGACATCTTCAAGCAATATCACACGGAAACAGAGCTGATGCGTTATATCAAGCGTCTTGACCGCAAAGACATCAGTTTGACGCATTCCATGATTCCGTTAGGTTCATGCACAATGAAACTTAATCCGGCAGCGGCAATGATTCCCATTACCGCCAACGGTTGGACAACGGCACATCCGCTTGCTCCGGCTGAACAGGTGGAAGGTTTTGCCGAAATGCTCGAAGAACTGGAGCAGCAACTGACCGTTATTACCGGCTTTGATGCATGTAACTTGCAGCCGACATCAGGTGCTGCAGGCGAATATACGGGTTTGGTAACAATTCGCGAATATCTCCGTGCCAATGGGCAAGCACATCGCAACGTGCTGCTGATTCCTGAATCGGCACACGGAACCAATCCTGCATCTTGTGCGCAAGCAGGCTTTACTCCGGTTATTGTCAAGTGCGACGAAGGCGGCAACACCGACCTTGCAGACTGGCGCGCCAAGGCTGAAGTGCACAAGGACGACCTTGCCGGCTGCATGATTACCTACCCTTCCACACACGGTATCTTTGAAATGGCTATTCGTGAGATGTGCGACATCATTCATGCCAACGGCGGACAGGTTTATATGGACGGCGCCAACATGAACGCACAAATAGGCTACACCAATCCCGGAATTATCGGGGCGGACATCTGCCACTTGAACCTGCACAAATCTTTTGCATCACCTCATGGTGGCGGCGGTCCCGGTGTGGGAGCCGTTTGCTGCGCAAAGCACCTTATTTCTTTCCTGCCATCCGAAGACAAGAACCGCGTATCTTCCGCCTTGTTCGGAAACGCAAACATGGCACTTATAGCCTATGGATACATCCGGATGATGGGATTTGAAAGTCTTCGCGAAGCGACTGCCAACGCCATTCTCAGTGCAAACTATATGGCTGCCAAACTACGCGACGCATACGGAATTGTTTATACCGGCGTGAACGGTCGTGTCGGGCACGAGTTGATTCTGGACTGCCGGCAGTTCCATGCCATCGGCATCACCGAAAGCGATGTCGCGAAGCGTTTGATGGACTTCGGCTATCATGCGCCGACGCTGTCATTCCCTGTTCATGGCACGTTGATGGTGGAACCGACAGAGTCCGAGTCAAAAGCCGAATTGGACCGTTTCATTGATGCGCTGCTGACCATTCGCGCAGAAATCGCTGAGATTGAGCGCGGCGAGGCGGACCCGAAAGACAATGTACTGGTCAATGCGCCTCACGCAGAATACGAGATTGTGGCGAACGAATGGAATCACCCCTATTCTCGTGAGAAAGCCGCCTACCCGACCGACTGGGTGCGTGACAACAAGTTTTGGATTCCGGTCTGCCGCGTGGACAACGGTTTCGGCGACAGAAATTTAGTGGCAAGATATTAAAATGGCTAATCGGGAGAAACTGGCAGAGCGTCTGCGGCAATACCGCCGTTGGAGACCTTTCGTAGAGGCGAAAGAGTTGCTTGTCATTGCTTTATGCTGTGCACCTTTTGCTATTGCGGTGAACCGTTTGCTTATTCCACATGCAATTGTCGGTGGAGGATTGGCAGGTTTTTGTGAGATATTGTACTTCGCAACGGACGGTTTGCTGCCTGTTTGGGCAACGAACTTTGTCATCAACATCGGTCTGTTGCTGGCGGCTTTCAAACTGGTCGGCTGGCAGTTTACACTACGTACTTTGTACGGTGTTGCCTGCCTGACTGTTTGGTTCAAAGTGATTCCGATTCCCGAAACACCGGCTATTACAGACCCGTTCATGGCAGTTATTTTGGGCGGATTGTTCTCCGGCACAGGATTAGGGATTGTGCTACTCAATAACGGTTCGACAGGCGGCACGGATATCGTGGCTGCTATTGTTGCCAAGTTCGGACATCTGCCGATGGGACGGGCCATGCTGGCAAGCAATATCTTTATCATCACGGGCGCCTATTTTCTGCCGGAAGTGCATAGTATCGAGAAAGTGCTGTTTGGTCTGTGCTACACATTCATGTCCTCAACGGCTGTTGACTGGATCATGAACCGTGTGCGCCAGTCGGTGCAGTTCTTCATCTTCTCGGCGCACTACAAGCAGATTGCCCATGCGATTATGACGCAGGTTCCGCGCGGTGTGACCATTCTTGACGGGCACGGCGGCTACACCAATCAGGATATGAAGGTTATTACCGTTATCGCCCGCAAAAACGAATCAACGCGTATCTTCCGCCTTGTAAGGGCTATTGACCCTGATGCTTTTGTTTCCGAGACACAGACAATGGGCGTATTCGGACGAGGCTTTGAGTCTATAAAAGAGCAGTAAACAGCAATTCAATCATCACTTATCCATGAATCCGCACATTATACCGACTCCCCGCCAGCACAAACTCGAAATTATTCGGGAGTATATTTTGATTTTTGTGACACTATGTCCGTTCGCATTGACCGTAAACTGGATTTTTATACCTCACAACATTGCCGGTGGCGGTATGACAGGTATATGTTCGATTATTTACTATGCCACGCAAGGTTTCTTCCATGACTTGTTCCCCACATACAATGGCGCTATCCCGATTTGGCTGACGACACTGATTTTCAACTCGGTGTTGCTCGCCATTGCAGCATTCACCATCGGTTGGAGATTCTGTATCCGTACCATTTTCGGCGTTGTCTCGTTGGCTTTTTGGTATCGTATGATACCTATTCGCGAAGTGCCATTTATTGAAGAGCCCTTGCTTGGATGTATCATCGGCGGTGCATTCTTCGGCATCTGTCTGGGCATTGTAATGCTTAACAACGGTTCATCCGGCGGAACGGATATCATCGCCATGATTGTCAATAACTACCGAGATATTTCTTTAGGCAAAGTGATGGTCTTCTGCGATGTGATTATCGTGCTATCCAGTTATTTCCTGCCTATTCCTGATTCGCTGGCTGCGCAAGTGACTGACGTTACGGAATTCAAGCTCAAGCGTATCCTGTACGGTATGAGCATGACCTTGTGCTACACCGCGGCATTGGACTGGTTTATGTCCCGCATCCGCCAATCGGTACAGTTCTTCATCTTCTCGACAAAAGCCGCCGACATCGCAACCGCCATCAATACGCACGTGCATCGAGGCGTGACAGTGCTGGACGGCAAAGGATGGTACAGCAAACAGCCTATCATGGTTGTTACCGTGCTTGCCCGCAAACATGAGAGTCCGCTTATTTTGAAGTGGATTAAGGCTATCGACCCGAACGCTTTTGTCAGCTATGCCAATGTTTCCGGCGTATTCGGGCAGGGATTTGACAAAATCAAGAAATAATTATAACAGCGTGTCCAGCCTGTCGGACATCTGCAGCAGCTCGTCACGCAGACGGGCTGCTGTTGTAAAGTCAAGGTCCTTGGCTGCAGCCAGCATCAGTCGGCGCTGCTTTTCGATGGCACGTTCCAGTTCCTTGCGCGACATCGTCTGCCAGGCAGCCGTCTTCCAGCTCTCGCGGATAGCGGTCTCAACTTTTGCCTTCTCTGCCTCGGCATCTTTATACAGTGCCGCCAATGCGGATGTATTGATATCTTTTTTGATTGCAGTCGGCGTGATATGGTGTGCCGTGTTGTAGGCAATCTGTTTCTCGCGACGGCGGTTGGTCTCGTCTATCGTTGCCTGCATGGACGGTGTTATCTTGTCGGCATACAGAATCGCTTTGCCGTTGACGTGCCGTGCCGCACGACCTACAGTCTGCGTCAGACTGCGTTTGTCCCGCAGGAAACCTTCCTTGTCCGCATCAAATATTGCCACCAGACTCACTTCCGGCAAATCCAGTCCTTCACGCAGCAGATTCACGCCGACCAGCACATCGTACAACCCTTTGCGCAGGTCTTCCATGATTTTCACACGCTCAATGGTATCAATATCCGAGTGTATATATGCCGAGCGCACCCCGTAACGCCGCAGGTAATCGTCAAGTTCCTCCGCCATCCGCTTGGTCAGAGTTGTGACCAGCACACGCTCTTCACGCTGCACCCGCACGCGTATTTCCTCCATCAAATCATCCACTTGGTGCAGACTAGGACGCACTTCGATTTCGGGGTCAAGCAGTCCTGTCGGACGGATAAGCTGGTCTATGACAATGCCTTCGGACTTCTCCAATTCGTAATCCGCAGGCGTAGCGGAAAGAAAGATGGTCTGACCGCCGCTATTGCTTGCAAGTCCCACTTTCTGCTCAAACTCATCAAACGTCAGTGGGCGGTTGTCTTTTGCTGCCGGCAGACGGAAACCGTAATTGACCAGGTTCTCCTTCCTTGACTTGTCACCGCCGTACATGCCGTGTATCTGCGGCATCGTCACATGGCTTTCATCCACCACAAGCAGCATGTCTTTCGGGAAATAATCAATCAGGCAATATGGCGGCATTCCCGCCTCGCGGCCGTCAAAGTACCGGCTGTAGTTCTCCACGCCGGAACAGTAGCCGAGCTCCTGAATCATTTCAAGGTCATATTTCACGCGCTCTTCGATACGATTGGCATAAATCTCCTCACCGATGGACTGAAAATACGCCACTTGGTTTGCCAGATCCAGTTTGATTTGCGCCATCGCTGACTCGATTCGCTCCTTCGAGGTACAGAATATCGTTGCCGGATAGATGTTGAACGCCGCAAACTCTTCCTCCGTACACCCGGCAAGCGAAACGGTTGAAATCCGGTCTATTTCATTCCCGAAGAACTCCACCCGCAGAATATAGTCTGCGTAAGCAATGGCAATATCAATGGTATCACCCTTGACGCGGAAGCGCCCGCGCGTCAAATCAAGGTCGTTGCGGATATACTGTGCTCCGACAAGCTGCTTGAGCAATTCGTCCATCGGCAGCAAATCGCCCTGTTTGAGAGCGATGCAGTTCTGCGAAAAGTCCTGCGGCGAACCGATACCGTAAAGACAGCTGACCGACGAAACGACAATCACATCCTTTCTGCCGGACAGCAACGCTGCCGTCGCGCTCAGCCGCAAACGGTCGATTTCTTCATTGATGCTCAGGTCTTTCTCGATGTACGTGTCTGTCGAAGGGATATACGCTTCGGGCTGATAGTAATCATAGTATGACACAAAGTACTCAACCGCATTCTTCGGAAAGAACGCCTTCATTTCTGAATACAGTTGTGCCGCCAACGTCTTGTTGTGCGAAAGTATCAATGTCGGACGGTTCAATTGCGCTATGACATTCGCAATGGTGAATGTCTTGCCACTACCGGTCACGCCGAGCAATGTCTGTGCCGGAGCACCTGCCCGCACGCCTTCCACCAACGCTTTTATCGCTTCCGGCTGGTCTCCTGTCGGTTTATATGTTGATTCTAATTGATAAATAGCTGCTAAATCGCTAAATCGTAAATCGCCAAATCGTAAATTAAAAAAGCGGCTTCAGCCGCTTTCTTCTTACTTAACTCGTCTTTCAGGAATACGAGCTTTCTTACCGGTGAGGTCACGCAGGTAATACAGTTTCGCGCGGCGGACTTTACCATACTTGTTGACGGTAATCTTCTCAATAAACGGGCTGTCCATCGGGAAGATACGCTCAACGCCGACGTTGCCGGACATTTTGCGAACCGTGAAGCGTTTCTTGTCTTCGCTGCCGTGAATAGCGATTACATCGCCACGGAACTCTTGGACACGCTCCTTGTTACCTTCTTTAATACGATAAGCTACGGTGATTTGGTCACCTGCTGCGAATGCGGGAAACTCTTTCTTCTCGCCTGCAAATGCCTCTTCGGCAATCTTCATCAAATCCATTTTGTTTGATATTTAATTGTTACGCGTCCTACAGTATGCACTACTATTCGCCTTCAATCTTCAAATCTTCCGATTCCCTCGGCTACCTTAATCGCCAGAGACTATAGACGCAAATCGGCTGCAAAAGTACTACAATTATTTGATATACACAAATAAAATGTATTTTTTTTGCAAAAAACTGCTATTTTATCTGTCTTTCAGCTTCTCAACCTGGCGGTCGATAACTTCGAGGCAGAGGTCGAGACCTTGCTCGAAAGTGTCGCAAACCTTCTCTGCAAACATCTCCGGACCATTACCGATGACGCGCACTTTGGTCTCTTTGTTCAGGTTCGTTTCGGGTTTGATTACCGACATACGAATCTCCATTTCTGCACCTGCGTTATTGAGGATTTTCTCGTAACGCTTTGTCTTTTTCTCAATGTACTTTTCGAGACGCTCTGCCATCTCGAAGTTAATTGCTTTTACTGTCAGTTTCATGGTTATAATATTTAATCTTCAAATTTTCAATTCTTCTTCGCCCTCGGATGGGCTTCATTGTATGCTTTCCGCACCTGTTCAAACGTCGTGTGCGTATAAACCTGCGTTGCCGCCAGTGACGCATGTCCCATCAGGCTTTGAATGGTCCTTATGTCGGCTCCGTTATTGAGCATCGTGGTCGCAAACGTATGCCTGAGCACATGCGGGCTATGTTTCTTGAGTGTCGAGACTTCTCCCATGCGCGCGCGCACGATAGTATATAAGGTGCTCTTGCTCAGCGGTTCCACTTCGCCGTTACGTTTCACCCGCACAAAGAATGCCGGGACGCTTCCGAGACTCTTCCGGGACTCAAGGTAGTCTTTTATCTGTTTGACCAGTTTCTCTCCTATCGGCACTATCCGTTCTTTCTTCCGTTTTCCGAATATCCGCACCTGCCCTTGCACAAGGTCTATATCGTTGTCTGTCAGACCAAGTATTTCCGCTTGTCGGGCTCCGGTCTGGTACAGCATCTCGATAATCAGGCAGTCACGGATGCTTTCAAAATCATCGGCTTCCCCTTCGTAAGCGATGGCGCGTTTCATCTCCGATTCTTTGAAGAACACCGGCAACGGCTTGTCAACCTTTGGTGCTATCACTTTGCGCGTGATGTCCATGGTTACGGCACCCGTTCGCAACATAAACTTGTAGAAAGACCTTAGACTGCTCAGGTAGCGTTTGATGCTTCGCGGCGATTTTCCGCCTTCCAGCAGGTCAATCATCCACGTCTTGATATCGTTTTCATCCACTTCGGCAGGATTGAAATCTTCCGGTTCCCAACCTATGAACTTGCAGAAGTCCCGCAAGTCATCGCGATAGGCTTCCACGGTGCGGTTGGAGTATTTCCGCTCTATGGCTATATATTCCAGAAACCTCGAAATCATCTGCCCGCGAAGCGTTCTTTCTACTTTATCTCCTTGCCCACTCCTTTTTCAGCCTCAAACGGGAACAGACCGAACAACTCGGCATCAATGCGATCGGTCACCCAACGGAAGTCTTCCGGACGGTCGCCGAACTTGCACGTATCGCCGTCAATGATGAGCAGTTTTCCCTTATAATCGCCTATCCACCGCTCGTACTTGTCGTTCAGACCTTGCAGGTAGTCGATACGCATACTGGCCTCGTAGGCACGGCCGCGTTTCTGAATCTGTGCCACAAGATTCGGAATCGTACTGCGGATATAAATCATCAGGTCGGGCATCTTCACAAGCGACATCATCAGATTGAACAGGTCGGTATAGTTGTCAAAGTCACGGTCGGACATGAAACCCTGCTCGTGCAGATTGGGCGCAAAGATACGCGCATCCTCGTAAATCGTGCGGTCCTGAATGATGTAATCATCCGATTTGGAGATATCCACGATATCTTGGAAACGCTTGTTGAGGAAATAAATCTGCAAGTTGAACGACCAGCGTGCCATATCCTCATAGAAATCGGACAGGTACGGATTGAAATCCACGCTCTCGAAGCGCGGTTTCCAGCCGTAGTGTTTGGCAAGCATATTGGTCAGCGTGGTTTTACCACATCCGATATTTCCGGCTATTGCTATATGCATAAAATATCAATTATAAATTGTCAATTATAAATTATTTCCAGTTCTCCTCCGAGAACAGGCCGAATAACTGGGCATCTATTTTGTCGATTATCTTGCGGAAATCCGCAGGGTTGTTCTCAAAGTCCATACCGTCGGAATCTATCACCAGCACACGACCTTCGTATTTGTTGTAGATAAAGTCCTCGTACCGGTCGTTCAGGTCTTTGAGATAATCAATCTGCATCGACTGCTCGTAATCGCGTCCGCGTTTCTGAATCTGGGCTATCAGCGTCGGCACAGACTTTCGCAGGTAAATCATCAGGTCCGGAAGCCGCATCAGCCGCTTCATATGCCCGAACAGTTCCATATAGGTCTCGTAGTCGCGCTGGCTCAGGTCACCACGCTCGTAGTTGTTGGTCACGAACACATAAACGCCCTCAAAGATGCTGCGGTCCTGCACTATCGTATGTTGTGACTGCAGCACCGCCAACAGGTCTTTGAACCGCTCTTTCAGGAAATACGTCTCAAGGCAGAACGACCAGCGTTTGATATCACTGTAGTAGTCTTCCAGATACGGATTGAAGCTCACGCTTTCGAAGCGTGGCTCCCATCCGTAGTACTTGGCTAACATTTTCGTCAGCGTCGTCTTGCCTGCACCGATATTTCCTGCAATCGCTATGTACATCGTTATTCTATCTAACAGCCCGTAGGGCGATCTAACAGTCCGTAGGACGGTCTCGCTTCTAACAGCCCACAGGGCGGTCTATTACTCCTCCTCTGCCTGTTGTGCAGCGTATTCCTTGATGAGCTTGTCTTGTACGTCACCCGGAACAAGTTCGTAGCTCTTGAACTTCATCGTGAACGTTGCACGGCCACCGGTCAGACTTGACAAGGTGGTGCTGTACGACGACATCTCCTTCAGCGGAACAAGTGCTTTCAGGCGTTGGAAGTTCTTCTCGGCCTCCATACCCAGCACCATACCGCGACGGCCGTTGATGTCACTCATCACGTCACCCATCATTTCGCCCGGAACAAGTACCTCTACCTCATAAATCGGCTCCAGTACTTTCGGGTTGGCATTGCGGAATGCCTCGGCAAATGCGTTACGGCCTGCAAGACGGAACGAGATTTCGTTACTGTCAACCGGGTGCATCTTACCGTCATAAATGATTACGCGTACATCACGCGCATACGAACCGGTCAGCGGGCCTTGTTCGATACGGTCCATGATACCTTTCAGGATGGCGGGGATGAAGCGTGCATCGATGGCACCGCCCACGATGGAGTTGATCAGCACGAGCTTGCCGCCCCACTCCAACGGAATTTCCTGCGTGTCCTTAACCGAGATACGATATTCTTGGTTACCGAATTTATATACTTCCTTCACGGGTTCGCCTTCTACGTACGGCTCAACAATCAGGTGTACTTCACCGAACTGGCCGCTACCGCCGGACTGTTTCTTGTGACGGTAGTCTGCACGGGCTGCCTTCGTAATCGTCTCGCGATACGGAATCTTCGGCTCGTCGTATTCAATCATCATCTTGTCGTTGTTCTCCAGACGCCATTTGAGTGTGCGCAGGTGGAACTCGCCCTGACCGCTTACGATGGTCTGTTTCAGCTCTTTCGATTGCTCAATGAGCCATGTCGGGTCTTCCTCGTGCATACGGGTCAAGAGTGCGCTCAGTTTCTCTGCGTCAGCCTCGTTCACCGGACGGATGGCACGACGGTACTTCGGCTCCGGATAGGAGATTGCCGGATATTGGTTGTCGCAATCCTTGGCGTTCAGCGTATTGCCTGTGCGGGTGTCTTTCAGTTTCACGGTGGCGGCGATGTCGCCTGCGGCTACCTCGTCAACCGGTACGCGGATGCTTCCTGCTACCGTATAGAGCTGTGAAATACGTTCTTTGCTGCCGCGGTCCATGTTCTGCAGGTCGTCTGCGCCGTGAACCGTTCCTTGCATTACCTTGAAGTAGTTCACCTCACCGATGTGCGGTTCAACGCTGGTCTTGAAGATGAACATCGAAGCCGGAGCCTTTGCGTCAGGAGCCACTTCCTTGCCTTCTTTCGTTACGGGTTTCGGTGCTTCCGCTACGCTCGGAGCCATGTCGCCGAGAAACTCCATCAGACGACGGGCGCCCATATCCTTCACGCCGCATGCGCACAGTACCGGATATACACCTGCTTCTGCGAACACCACTTTCAGACCGCGGATGGTGTCTTCCTCGCTCAGTGTGCCTTCTTCGAAGAACTTCTCCATCAGCGCCTCGTCTGCCTCGGCTGCCATTTCGTGCAGCGCGCCTAACAGTTCCTCTACCTTGCCTGCTTCAGAAGCCGGAATATCTTTCAGTTCAGGAGCACCGCCTTCGGGTTTCCATACCAGCATTTTGCCTTTCAGCACGTCGATAACGGCATTGAAGCCGCCGCCTGCGTTCACCGGGTATTGTACAAGGCATACCTTGTTGCCGAAGTTGTCCTTCAAGGCCTCGATAGTACGCTCGAAGTTGGCGTTCTCGTGGTCGCACTTGTTGATGACGAACACCACGGGTTTCTTGGCGTTTTCTGCCAGACGGAAGTTGTTTTGTGTACCTACTTCCACGCCGCCGTTGCAGGTCAGCACGATGGCTGCCGTGTCCACTACGTGCAGAGCGGTTACTGTACCGCCGCTGAAGTCGTCACTACCGGCGCAGTCGATGATGTTCAGCTTCTTGCCGCCGAATTCGATGTTACATACTGTTGAGAATACCGAGTAGCCATACTCTTTCTCTACCGGAAAATAGTCGCATACGGTTGATTGTGCCTCTACGGTTCCGCGACGTTTGATAATACCGCTCTCGAAGAGCATTGACTCCATCAAGGTAGTCTTACCTGAACCACTGCCACCCATCAGGGCAATGTTCTTGATTTCGTTTGCTTGATAAACTTTTGCCATACTTGGTTATTAATATTTTTGATTATTTTTTCTAATTTCCTTATTTATCGCATGTTACGCCGCATGTTGCACACGCGGGCATACATGCACGCACATAAAATCGTGCAAAGGTACAAAAAAAAATACAACCGTGCAAATTTAGTTGCATTTTTTTTGCAGAAATATTTGTAAGATTCAAAAAAAGCGGGCTTCGGCTCGCCTTTGTCGCAGTTACAAAATGGTATGTCGCTAATTATTTTTGCATTATTGCTATATATCAGCACTTTACAAAATCATTTGTCGCATTGTAAAATTTGGATGGCTTTGAAAATTGTAGTACCTTTGCAGTGGATTTTGGAACAGAATTTGTTGCAAAAAATGTAATTGAAAACTATATGTGTTATGCGAAAAATTGTAGTATACATTATTATCTTATGTGCGTTGTCTGCGTGTGTAATGTATGATAGAACGACTGAACAGGTAGCCGAAACGACACTTCGGACTGCTGACTCCTTAGAAAACGCGCTACAGACGTACGCGGATATAATAGCGTTGCAAGACGCGGCTGAAACATTCCGCGCGAAAGGCCAGACTGCCAAAGAAGCAAAAGTGATCTATCATCTTGGTAAGGCGTATTTGGCGGAGGAACAGGATTCGCTTGCTTTCGAGTGTTTCAGTCAAGCGGCAAATGAGTTTTTATATCTCAGCGATTCCATCTATTACCCGCTTTCCATTCTGGAACTCAGCCTGATAGCTGAACGCAAATACCGCGAAGAAGGCGACGCCACAATGCTACAAGCCATCCGCACGATCCATCGTGAAGTGATACAAACGAAGACAGCAAACACGCGCAAGCGCAATATCCTGATAATATTACTGACGTTAGTGGTAATCGGGGCCGGAATCGCTGTATATGCCATATATCGCAGCAAAATGACCTTCACCAAATCTGTCAAACGCGAAGACTTGGAACGTAATATTGCACTGGTTTTGTCGCAAGGAAAGCTCCAGACTGCTCTCCATTGGGATGATTATCAACAATTTTGCTCTACGGCCAATGCATACCTATATGATGCAGTAGACAAATTGCAAGCTATCCAGCCGGAACTCTCTGAACAAGATGTTCGCTTCTTGGTGTTGGTCCTATTGGACTTACCTGCCAAAGAAATCGCGGATATTATGAACTTATCACAGAATAGTATAAGCAATAAGAAAACACGCACAGCGCAGAAACTTGGTACCATTGCTGCGAACTTGCGCGAACAATTAATTAGTATAACCCTCAAAACAAAAGAAAAATGAAAACGAAAGTATTATTTAGCGCACTTTGCCTGCTCGTTTCAATAAGCGTGTGCGCAGAGAACAAAAAAGCTGCCAAAAGCGATGCTTCCACAAAACAGACCAAAGTTGTCCAAGTCGAAGATGACAATGTAGTTGTTGTTAACACCACCGAATCTGGCAAAAAACGCGCTACCTCAGTGACTGTTACCCGGAACGATAATGAAAACGGGAAGAAGGTGTACATAGTAAAGAGTGACGGCGAAGCGACTATCGCTTCTTCACTTGAAGCCGATGTAAAACCAGAACTGCCGGTTCTGGCGCCGGACAGCATGCCGGAATTCCCTGGCGGTGTGTCTGCAATGATGACGTATCTGATGGATAATGTGAAGTATCCTGCAGACGCAAAAAAGGATAAAAAAGAAGGACGGGTTGCTTGCTCGTTTGTGATCACGAAAGAAGGGAAGGTGACGGATGCGCATGTGGTCAAGTCCAGCGGCACGGAAAGCCTGGATAACGAAGCCTTGCGCGTTGTGAATAACATGCCGGACTGGAAACCGGGTAAAGAAAACGGCGAACCGGTAAATGTTCACTATACTATTCCTGTGATCTTCAAACTGAAATAATATCACAAACACCGTTTCGCGAAAACACAGTAGGAATCTATTTATACCGTTTGTTAATACTACCTTATAAATATGGAACGGTGTATGCAAGCCTGCAAAACGGGCTTGCATTTTAAAGTGGTCAAATTCGACCACTTTGAAATTGGGATTATGAATTTGCTCCCATGTTCCATGAAACTCAATCGTGTACCGATTGCGTAGCCAGTTCTTGATTACATCTGCCGCACGAACCTCATCGTTTTTGGCTCCTGCCATATCTGTCAAACAGGTGTAATCATTCCCCATCTCCGACATTATGGTAATCGGCGTATTTTGAACTACTATTTGGCTCATATTATTGTGTTTTTTCGTTTGCGGTAATTTCACTATTACCTTTGTGACTGCAAAGGTACTGCTTTTTTTTTGAGATGTGCAAACTTTTCCTCGTAAAAATCTAATTGCGCTTTATAAAACGCAAAATTTTCTTTACTTTTTTCGCTATTAGCTATGAAAGATATACGAAACTTTCACGTAACATTTACGTAACATTCACGTTAGATTTACGATAGATTGACGATAGATTGCAGGAACAGTACAAGAAAGGCTAACTTTAATGCAAAAAATCAAAAAAAATTTGCACACCCGCATTTTTTGTGTAAAAGAGAAATTTTTCTGCCGATTTATTTGGTAATTCCAAAAATTTTTGCTAATTTTGCAGCCAAATTGCGAAAATTGTATATAAACCACCAAATACTATCAATACTATGTTTACACAAGCAGATTTAGAGCAACTGGCTCAACGCGGCATTTCCGTAGAGAAAGCCGAAAAACAATTGGAGTGCTTCCGCACAGGTTTCCCAAGTCTGGACATCGTTGCCGCCGCTTCGGTGAAAAACGGTATTCTTGCGCCCAAAAAGGCGGAACAGGAAGAATATATCGCCGCTTGGGAGGAATACTGCAAGGGCGAACACAAGATTCTGAAGTTCGTGCCGGCTTCCGGTGCCGCAAGCCGTATGTTCAAGAACCTGTTCGAGTACCTTGAAAACGGTGAAGAAACGCCATTCATCAAGGAGTTTCTGTCGAACATCGACAAGTTTGCCTTTGGCGACCAACTTGCCGGAAAATCTAGACAGGAAGCGGTTCGTTACCTGTTAGAAACCATGGCGTACGGGAAGCTGCCGAAAGGCCTGCTGCTGTTCCATAAATATCGTGACGGCGCACGCACACCTGCATTGGAGCACCTGGCAGAAGGTGCGCTTACAGGTGCCACACGCATTCACTTCACCGTCTCACACGAGCACCTGCCGCTGTTCCGTCAGCATATCGCAGAGAACCTGAAGAAGTTCGAAGACAAATACGGTGTGAAGTATGAAGTGTCGTTCTCGGAGCAACTGCCTTCGACAGATACGATTGCTGCCAATCCGGACGGTACACCTTTCCGCACGGCAGACGGCAAACTGCTCTTCCGTCCTGGCGGACACGGCGCATTGATTGAGAACCTCAACCAACAGGATGCCGACATTGTCTTCATCAAGAATATTGACAACGTAGTGCCCGACCGTCTGAAGAAAGACACCGTGCGTTACAAACAAATATTGGCAGGTGTGCTCGTCAAAGAGCAGCAACGCGTGTTCGACCTGCTGCGTAACGGCAACCTCAGCGACGAGGAGCGTGCACGCCTGAACCGTCCGATCCGCGTTTGCGGCGTCGTGAAAAACACCGGCGAACCCGGTGGCGGTCCGTTCCTTGTACGCGAAGAAGACGGCAGCATATCGAAGCAGATTTTAGAGTCGAGCCAGATTGAGGACAAGAACCTGATGGCAACGGCTACCCACTTCAATCCGGTGGATCTCGTATGTGCCATCCGCGACTACGAAGGCAAGCCGTTTGACCTGCGGAAGTATGTGGACCCGAAGACCGGCTTTATCTCGCAGAAGTCGAAAGACGGCAAGGAGCTGCTGGCACTTGAACTGCCGGGCTTGTGGAACGGTGCGATGAGCCGCTGGAACACGATATTTGTGGAAGTGCCCATCTCGACGTTTAATCCTGTTAAGACCGTCAACGACCTCCTCCGTGAGCAGCATCAATAGCCAACGACTAACAACTAACGACCTATGCAAGCATTTTTCTTCGACCAGGACGGAATATTGTATGACTCGATGCCTAAACACGCACGTGCTTGGGCACAGGTCATGCAGGCGCACGGCTACGATTTTTCCGAAGAGGACTGCTTCATGAACGAAGGACGCACAGGAAAAGACGTTATCCGTGAAGCCATTTGGGAATTGGAACATCGGGAAGCCACCGAGGACGAAATATGGGACATCTATGAGGAAAAAGGCAGAGCCTTCGTGGCACAAGGTGAAGTCGGACCGATTGAAGGCGTCATTGACGTACTGCGTTTTTTGAAGAAGAACAAGAAAGACATCTGGGTCGTAACAGGAAGCGCCCAAGCCTCACTGCTGGACAACCTGAACACCAAAATAGGTCCGTTCTTCGACCGTACGCGGATGGTCACCGCCTTTGATGTCACACACGGCAAACCGGACCCCGAACCGTATCTGAAGGCATGGGACAAAAGCAAGCAACCGAAGAAAGACTGCTGCGTGATTGAGAATGCGCCATTGGGTGTGCGTTCCGCCAAAGCTGCAGGACTTCACACGATTGCCGTGAATACAGGTCCATTGGCGGATATAGCCCTATGGAACGAAGGAGCCGACCAAGTGTTTGCGTCCATGAGCGACTTGCTCTCATGGCTCAAGGAGAATATATAAGATGGAATATACGCACATATACTTTTTGGGAATAGGCGGTATCGGAATGTCCGCTTTGGCACGTTATTGCAAGGCAAAAGGCTATCACGTGGCAGGCTATGACCATACTCCGTCCCCGCTGACACGGGAACTGGAAGCGGAAGGAATACCAGTGTGCTACAGCGACGATATTTCGGACATCGAACAGAAAGCCGCAGCACAGACCTTGGTAATCCGCACACCTGCCGTACCGGAAGACGAAGCCCATTATGTGTGGCTGCGCGAACACGGTTTCACCATCCTCAAACGGGCGGAGCTATTGGGACATGTCACCCAAAACGAACGGGCTTTGTGTGTCGCCGGCACACACGGGAAAACGACTACGTCAACCGTTCTGGCACATCTGCTGTATTCGTCACATGTGGGAACGAATGCCTTTCTGGGCGGTATCAGCAACAACTATCATACAAACCTGCTGCTGAACCCGCAGACGGATCTGGTCGTGGTGGAGGCAGACGAATATGACCGTTCGTTCCATCACCTGCGGCCGTATATGACCGTTATTACCAGCATCGACCCCGACCATCTTGACATTTACGGTTCGGCGGAGGCATACGAGGAAGGATTTAATGTCTATGCGTCGCTGGTGCAAGACACTATCGTGCTCAAGCACGGCTATCACCTTGACCGCAACCGCGTAAAAGCCAAAATATATACGTATAAAGGCGAATGGTCAGAGGCTAAAAGCGAAAGGCCGGACTTTTATGCGGATAATATCCGTGTGGCAGACGGGAACATTGTGTTTGATTTAATGGCACGCGGAGAGGTGATAAAGGATTTGCGTCTGGGGGTTCCGGTCTGGGTAAATATCGAGAACAGCGTGGCAGCCATGGCAATCGCTCGGCTGAACGGTGTGACAGAAGATGAAATACGTGCAGGGTTGGCATCCTACAGCGGTGTATATCGGCGGTTTAACATCCATGTGAACACGCCGAAAGTTGCGTATGTGGATGACTATGCACACCACCCTACCGAACTGCAAGCAGCCGTTTCGTCCATTCGCAAACTATTTGCAGACCGGTATGTGTTAGGTATCTTCCAACCGCATTTATACAGCCGCACACGCGATTTTGCAGACGACTTCAAGGCGGTTCTCCGCCAAGTGGACGAGTTAGTGCTGCTGCCCATCTATCCGGCACGCGAAAAGCCGATTGCAGGTGTCAGCAGTGAGATGTTAGGCGGTAAGGTCGTGCAAAAAGCGGAATTAACGGAATATATCAAAGCCCGCGTAAGCGCCCTTGACAAGCCGGTGGTGGTTGTGACACTCGGCGCAGGTGACATAGACCGGTTGGTAATGCCGTTAGCGGAGGCATTGAGACAATTATGAGTAAAGGTGCAACAATATTCGTTTCCATCATAGCGGTGGTAGTGGTCGCATACGTGGCGTGGGCGGCTGTGTGGTCTTATGAGCGCGCAAACACCCATACCTGCCCGACATTGGACATTACCATTACCGACTTTGCCAAACGGCAGTATGTGACGGCTTCCGAACTGGTGACCTTACTCAAGAAAAACGGTCTCTACCCTGTGGGCAAGACCGCTTCGACCATTGAAACCCAGCAGATAGAAAACTTTATCCGCAATCACCCGATGGTGAGAAAGGCGGAGTGCTATATCCTACCTGACGGCACCGTGTGTGTGCGCTTGTCACAACGGATACCGGTACTGCGGGTAGTGACCGGCGATATGAGTTATTTCGTTGACACGGACCGCACCAAAATGCCTGTGCGGGAATCCGTGACGACACCGGTACTGGTAGCCACCGGTAATATCGGCGAACGAATGGCCTGCAACGAATTGGCAGACCTTGTCTTGTGGCTGGAAGAAAACAGTTATTGGAAGGAGAAGATACAAAGCATTCACGTTGTCCATCCCAAAATGGTATATTTGATTCAGCGACCTGACGGAACACACATTATTCTGGGCGAAATCAGCGGTTTCAGACAGAAGTTGGGCAAACTTCGTACGCTTTACGACAAAGGCTTTGACGAAATCGGCTGGCAAACATACCAAGAGCTGGATTTGCGGTATGCAGGGCAAGTGATAGGACGGAATTTAGATTAGGTTAGAGTGAAATGGCAAGGAAGAAAAGACAAGTAGCGGAAGAGTTGCCGTTGGTGGCAATCGATTTAGGGAGCAGTGGCGTACGTGCCATGGCCGCACAACGTATCGGCGACGATATGCTGCACATATTAGGCGTGGAGGAGTCGGTGAAGTTTCCGTGCGTAGAACGCGGTGTCGTCACACAATCATCAAATGCCGGATTCATGATTGGCGAAGTACTCCGTCTGATGGCGAACCGGCTTAATGTGCCTGATTTGCCGACAGCCTTTGTGCTGATGGGCGGACGCTCGATGCAGATTTATCCGGTGTTTGCCAAAAGAGACCAAGTGCACAAACGCGAAGTCTCCCAACGGCTGCTGGATGACATGGAAGACGAGTGCAAACGCAAAATCGAACAGCACAACCCCGAAGTGGCAGTATTAGGCCTTATTCCCGCATACTATAAATTAGACGGCGTTGAGCAAGACGAAAAACCGTCCCCCGAACAGCGTGCGCTGTTTGTAGAGGCGCATTATATTGCCTTTGTCGGCCGGAAAGAACTGGAAACACAGATACAAAAGAGTTTCGACCAAGCAGGCAAGTCCATTGAGAAAACCTTTGTCCGTCCGGAAGCGTTGCTTTCGGCATTTGCCGCAGAGGACGGATTTGATGTTCTGCGTGACGGTTGCGCCGTATTGGATATGGGCGCGCAGACGACCACTCTCTCCATCTTCAAGGGCAACGAATATCTCTATAACAAAGTGGTGCAGCAAGGCGGCTTCCACATCACACGGCTTTTGGAGCAGCAAGGCATCAGCCTTGCCATGGCGGAGAAACTGAAATGCGATTTCGGGCACGCTTCCGCCGCCTTGGTCAAAAAGAACCTGCAACTGAAGATTCCCGCCATTGCAGAAGTAGGCGGTGTACTGAAAGTTTCCAGCGAAGACCTCGCTTACACGATTTCGCTCAAGCTGGAGGAGATTCTCAAACCGCTTATTGAAGCGTTGAACGAATACGAAGGCCGCATCAATACGTTGTATATCACCGGCGGCGCCTCAATGCTGCAAGGCATGGCGGAATACCTGCAGCAAAAGACTTCGATTAAGGTGCTGTACGGCGCACACGACCGCCTGTTAGATGTGACCACAGAGGAACAGTACCTCGAACCGCGCTATTCGGCGCTGGTAGGAGCGCTGATTCTCGGTTCAGACTATAGGGGTGAACACAAAAACCAGTTAGTCAAAGAGCCCGGAATATTCGAACGCCTCAAGATTGAAACAGGAAACCTCTTTTCCGAGGAACAAATGAGTTAAATTGTAACTATTAAAATGTAACATATATGGACGACGAATTATTGCCATTACCGATTGAAATCAAAGACGACAGTATTATCAAAGTGATGGGTGTCGGCGGCGGCGGCTGCAATGCCGTCAATTACATGTACCGTCAAGGTATCACCGGCGTTACCTTCCTTGTGTGCAATACCGACAAGCAAGTGCTGGAGAAATCCTCCGTGCCCGCCAAACTGCAACTCGGTCCGGGATTGGGTGCAGGCGGAAATCCGGAGAAAGCCCATGAGTACGCGGAAGCCAGCCGTGACCGCATTCACGAGGCGTTAGACGACGGCACGCAAATGCTGTTTATCACAGCCGGTATGGGCGGCGGTACGGGTACCGGAGCCAGCGCCACTATTGCCGAAGTAGCGCAGGATATGGACATACTGACGGTCGGTATCGTGACTATCCCGTTTGCCTTTGAGGGCAAGAAGAAAATCCGCAAGGCACTGACCGGCGTAGCACGTCTGGCGGAACATGTGGATGCCATTCTGATTATCAACAACGAGAAACTGAAACAGATTTACAAGGACCTTGACGCCTTCAACGCCTTCAACAAGTCAGATGATGTCGTATGCAATGCCGCCAAGTCCATTGCCGAGATAATCACGATTCCCGGCTATATCAATACCGACTTTGCTGATGTATATAACACGCTGAAGAACGGCAATGTGGCAATTATGAACGTCGGTCAGGCGGAGGGCGAACACCGAATCACGAAAGCCATTGACAATGCGCTCAAATCACCGTTGGCGAATGCCAGCGACGTACACGGAGCCAAACGGATTCTGCTGCAATTCTACTGCTCCACCGAGAACGCCATTATTATGGACGAGTTCGACCAAATCAACCAGTTCGTTGAAGAGGTCGGCGACGAAGTGGAAGTTCAATGGGGTGTGTCCATTGACGACAGCCTCGGCGCTGCCGTGCGCGTGACGATTATCGCCACGGGCTATGCCGTGAGTGATATCCCAAGCCTGCAAGACGAAGTCGGGAAAGTGACCGTTGACGAGGCCATTGAATCCAACTACGCAGGTCTGACAGCCACCGAAAAACCAAAAGAAGACGAGAAACCTGCACAAATCGACCTCACGCCGGTGGTAGGAAATGACATTATTCCAGCATCACCGCGCACGCAAGGTTCGGATGCAGAAACTATTGAAATATCCTTCGATGACGAAGACGAACAACAGGACAAACCTGCTGAAGAACAGCCCAAACAGGAACACCGTCGTTTCGGATGGATAAGAGGCAAATAAATAATGAACTAAACTCACTATAATATGGACAAACAAATGAATCTTTTCGATTTCTGCCTGTTAGGAATTCGCGCTATCGGCCGCTGCCTGAAGGCCTTATGGAACGTGTTCGCAGCTGCTTTACGCATCACATACCGCAAGTGGTGGATAGTACTCATTGTGGTGTTATCAGCCCTTGCAGCGGCAAACTATTATGCCCGCACCTCCAACCGGATGTACAAGGTTGAGGCATTGGTCTGGCTGAACGGACCGTCTGTAGAGCAAGCGGAGCAAGTATTCGGCAACTTGGAGAAAGCACTGCCTGACGGCGTTTCCGGCACACAGAACGTTGCCGCCCTGCTGAATATACCTGCCGAAGAAGCACGCCATCTTGACCGCTTCCAATCGTATCACATCATTGACTGTCTTGCTGATTCTGTGGCGGATTATGTGGACTACAAGAACAAGGCTTCCCGCACGGATACAGTGAACATTCACATGCCTAACCGCCTATGCCTGTCCTTCCGCACGACAGACCCGCAAAATGCGGTAAACGTCGGCAATGCGGTTGTGGCCTATATGAACAATAATCCGCAAATGCAAAGGACATATGAGGCAAAACGCCAGGTACTGGACCGTGAACTGCAGTTTGTCAAGTCGCATATCGAGAAACTCGACAGCTTGACCACCGCGTTCTATTTTGAGCAAGGTTTCGGTCCGCAGGCACAAGCAAAGTTCTGGGAGACCGGCATGGTTATCGGAAGACGTGAAATCAAACTCTTTTCGGAAGATATTTACGCCGAGTTCCATCACTACATGAACTTAAACCACGAACTGGCGTTTTGTACCGCACCGGTAGTCCTTGAGGATACATTTACAATTAATCCGATCGCTGTGAACGGTCGGATTAAGATGAATATTCTCGGTCTGCTGTTAGGCTGGATACTCGGCTGTTTGATTGCCGTCCTTATCGAGCAACGCAAAGCTATTGTTTCCTGGCTGAAGAAATAAGTTTCTTCACTACGAACCAGGCGATTACCGCGCCAAATATAATGACTATAGCCACGCTCAGTTCGTGGCTGTATTCTTTTATAAGGTTCATCTGACCGTGAGCCACATAGCCCAACAACGCCAACACGCAGTTCCAGACAAAGGCACCAAGAAATGTATAAAACAGGAACCAGCCGAAGTGCATACGCGCCAAGCCTGCCGGAATACTTATCAACTGACGTATTCCAGGGATAAACCGCCCGACAAACGTACTCACCTTACCATGCTCCTTGAAGTACTCTTCCGCTTTCTGCACTTTTTCACTGCTCAACAGGCACAGATGCCCCAGTTTGCTGTCCGCGAACTTATATACAATAATCCGCCCTAACCAGACAGACAACCCGTAGTTGATGATGGCGCCAATCAATGCGCCTAAAGTGCCGGCAAGCACGATGAACAGCACATCTATCGGATAGATACCGGTTGTACACAAACTGCTTGCCTCCTCACCGGCGACAAACACAGCTGGCGGAATAACCACCTCGCTCGGAAATGGTATGAACGATGACTCAATCGCCATCAAGCCCGCAATGGACGCATAACTCATATGCGCCGAATACCAAGCTATCAGATTGTCAATTAACGTCATTTGCTCAAGAGTTCACGTACTTTCATACTGATGGCTTTGCCTTCCGCCTTTCCTGCAAGCTGCTTGGTGGCGACTCCCATCACCTTTCCCATATCCTGCGGACCGGCTGCACCGACCTGGGCAATGATGGCCTTCAACGCTTCCGCCAACTCCTCTTCGCTCAACATAGCAGGCAGGTACTGCTCAATGATCTTGCACTGTGCCATTTCTTCCTCCGCCAATTCAGGACGATTGGCAGCACTGTACATTTCGGCAGATTCCTTGCGCTGTTTCACCAACTTTTGCAATATTTGCAACGCACGGTCATCATGCAACTCACCATCACCACCTTTGGCTGTCTTAGCTTCCAGAAACTCTTTTTTAATTCCACGAAGCGCATCCAACGCCACTTTGTCCTTTGCGAGCATCGCCTTCTTGATGTCCTCGCTCACTTTGTCGAATAAACTCATAATTCTCACTTTTGATATTTTAGCGCTGCAAAAGTACTGCTTTTTTTTTGATTGTGCAAATCTTCGTTTGTTTTTGCAGAAAAATATCTTTGAAAGGCACTTTTATTTGTGTATTTGAAAAAAAAGCAGTACTTTTGCAGCCTTGATATTAAAACAATGAAGAGAACCATATTCACCATCCTGCTCTTTGCGCTTATCCAATCCGTCAGTGCTTACGATATGCGCGCTTTGAGCGATTCGCTTGACGCATGGGCAGGTTTCAAACTCGGCTGCATTCCGAGGGTCAAAGTCACACAGATAAAGTCCAACCGTGACCAGGTTTTTGTTTATACCAACAAAGTCCTCAGTTGCCTGTCTCTCAGTCCGGAGCAAGTCAGCAGTCTCCGGCTCAAAGTCAGTCTATGGCTTAGCGGCAATACCAACCGTAAAGTATCCATATACTCCGACGGATTTGAAATAGGCGAACTGATTACCGACCGTTTCAAACCGCGTCCCGATGCACAACACTACCCTATTCCCGGCAAGGCACAATTGGGACACAGCCTCAACGGGCAAAACATCGCCCTGTGGCCCAGTCACGGTGTCTATTACAACCGCGACGAGGACCGCTGGAAACTGCAGCGGGCAACCATGTGGAGTACCGTTGAAGACCTCTATACCACCGCTTATGCGGAGCAGGTCAGCCGCATGTTAGAGCGTGCAGGGGCAACCGTATTCTGGCCGCGGGCACGTTATGGCAAAGATGCCGCCGCTACACAGACAGGTCCAAGCGGTTATCCTCGCTGGGCGGAAGCAGCACGTTACTGGCTCGAATATACCGGCGTACCCGACACTATCTGGAATCCCGTCACGGACAAGAACGACCCGCTCAAAGACAGTGTTCGCAATGACTATCTGGACGACCTGCGTTGCCGCGGACTGTGGGTGAACTGGCTCGCCCAAACCATGCCTATAACGGCGTGCCTTGCGTTGCATACGGACGGCTTTTCGCAAGTCGGGGACTCCCTGATTATCGGTACGTTGGCTATATATTCGCGTCAGGACAAGGAAAACCGCACTACGTTCGCCAACGGCTGTGACCGCATCCTGAACCGCGACCTTGCAGACTATGTACAAACCCAGCTTGTGGAAGATATTCAGCGCAAATACGACCCGAACTGGAAACGCCGCCAACTGCAAAACGCCGCTTACGCCGAAGCACGCTATCCTGTTGTGCCGTCACTCCTGCTTGAGATTCTCAGCCACAAGCAGTTTGCCGATATTCGCTGGGGCTTGCAGCCTGCCTTCCGCAAAGATGTGGCACGCGCCATTTACAAAGGTCTCGGGCGATGGATTCATGCACAGACCGGTACGGATTTTGTAGTACAACCGCTGCCCGTGTCAAATATGGCAATAAGACCTGAAAAGAACGACTTTGTGGTTACGTGGACCGCCACCAAGGACAGTCTTGAGGCATCGGCAAAGCCGGAATATTACCTTGTCGAGTTGCGTGAAAACAATGGCGTTTGGCAGTCGCCCATTCGCATCAAAACGCCGAAATACACTATCCACGCCAAGCGCGGCGTGCGTTATGACATCCGCGTGACGGCAGGCAACGACGGCGGTACGTCCGAACGCAGCGAGACATTAAGTGCGTGCTTGGGAGATAAAGACAAGCCTTTCGTGCTGATTGTCAATGCGTTCAACCGCGTGGATGGTCCGCAGTGGTTTGCTGATTCCACTTACGCCGGCATAGTACCCGGCACGTACGCCATTCCTGATGGCGAAGACGGAATTTTTATAGGCGAGCAGTGGGAATTCAACCGCGCTTTGGACTGGATTAGCGACGACGATTGCGGTTGGGGCATGTGCTACCGTGAGCAAACCGGCACCCGCCAAGTCGGCAACACACGCGATTATGCGGTGCAGCATGGTCGTGTTTTGCAGCGCCTCGGTTATTCGTTCATCAGTGCCAATATCACGGCTATCGACAGTGTTCCCGCCGTAGTGGAACTTACGGATATTATTCTCGGCAAGGACAGCCCCGAAACAGTGACAGCCTTGCTCAACCATCGTTCCAAGACGCTTGTCAGCGGCACGCAAATGGGATCTGTGCCTCGTGCCAGCCGCACCGGACAAGTTCGTTCGAGGAACTATAACTTCCGTTTTGCTATCACACCTAACCCGCAATATCTGTGCGCGGAAAATTCGACTGGCCAAGTGGCTAAACCTGATGAGCGTGTGCTTGCCCGTTATGCTGATAGCGGTATTCCGGCTTGTATTAAGACCAGTAAAAGCGTTATTTGGAGTGTACCATTAGAGAGTTTTGAAGACTTCAACAGCCTCTACGAACAATCTATTCAGCTATTACTTAGGAGCAAATGAAAAAGAAGAACTTACCCATCCTTGAGAATATCGAGATTACCGGTGTTGCAGCCGAAGGCAAAGCCCTGGCGCGCGTGAACGACATCGTGGTATTCGTACCCTACTGCGTGCCCGGAGACATTGTTGATTTGCAGGTCACAAAGAAGAAACACAGTTTTATGGAAGCACGAGTCCTGCGCCTCGTCCAACCGTCAAACAAACGCTGTGAGCCGGTCTGCAAGCACTACGGCACATGCGGCGGCTGCAAATGGCAGATTCTGCCGTATGAAGAACAACTGCGCTGGAAGCAGCAGCAAGTGGAGGACAACCTCACCCGCATCGGCAAACTCGAACTGCCTCCTATTTCGCCGATTGCAGGCAGCAAAAAAACGTACCAGTACCGCAATAAACTGGAGTTCGCCTTTGCCGACCACCAATGGCTGACCAACGAGCAGATGAAGGCCGGTGTGCCGTTCACACCCGGATTGGGGTTTCATATCCCGAACTGCTTTGACAAAGTGCTTCAAATTGACGAATGTCATCTAATGGATGATTACAACAATTCCATCCGCAACGGCATATACACCAAAGCACAAGCATTGGGACTCACCTTTTACAATGAGCGCACACACGAAGGAGACATCCGAAATATCATGCTGCGGAACAACCACCATGACGAATGGATGCTGGTGGTTGTATTTGCAGGCAGCGAAGAACTGACTGACGCACAACAAGCATTATTGGCATATATCCGCGACACGTTTACAAAGGTTGTCAGCCTCATGTATGTCATCAACAACAAATTCAACGACACCATCGGCGACCTTGATATCCAACTCTTTGCGGGACAGGACCACATCGTTGAAGAAATGGAAAACCTCCGCTTCAAAGTCGGACCGAAATCCTTCTACCAGACCAATACAGACCAAGCCTACGAGCTGTACAAAGTTGCACGGCGTTTCGCATTCGGAGAAGAATCGGCAACGGCTGACAAAAAAGCCCCAATTGTCTATGACCTCTACACCGGAACAGGCACCATCGCCAACTTCGTAGCACGCCAAGCGGAAAAAGTTATCGGCATTGAATATGTGCCGGAAGCCATAGAGGACGCCAAAATCAACGCCCGCATAAACGGACTCACCAACACCGAGTTTTATGCGGGAGACATGAAAGACATTCTCACAACGGATTTTATCAAGGAACACGGGCAGCCTGATATCATCATCGCCGACCCACCCCGAGCCGGCATTCATGAGGATGTGATTAACGTCATGCTCCAAGCGGCTCCCCAACGCATTGTCTATGTCAGCTGCAATCCCGCCACCCAAGCACGTGATCTTGCTCTTTTGGCGGAGAAATACACGATTTCAGCGGTTCAGCCGGTGGACATGTTCCCTCATACGCAACACGTGGAAAACGTCGTCCTATTGAATAAAAAAGGATAGGCTTTCTACGTCGCACCGCTACAACCTCTTACCCTTGCTTCGGTCAAGACCTGGGGGAATTCAGAGGGAGCTGGTCGCGTAGCACCTATCCAGATAACAATCGTAAATTTCAGTATTCATCCGAAATCCGCGGCAAAGGTACTGCTTTTTTTTCAAACTACCAAATATTTTGCTGGAAAAATTCATAATATCACGAATTAAGGCAGAATTGCCATTTACTCCCAATGAGGAAAAAGAGCAACTTTTTGAGCTGCTCGGACGTTTTTTGGTCTGTCAGGAGCCGCATAAATGCTTTATTCTCAAGGGCTACGCGGGAACCGGCAAAACCAGCGTGGTATCAGCATTGGTTCGGGCGATGGAGAAACTGCAACAGGCCTGCGTACTGCTTGCTCCGACCGGTCGTGCCGCCAAAGTTCTTTCGCGCTATTCCGGTTTTCCCGCATATACCATTCACAAATGGATTTACCGTCAGAATTCCAACCTGAAACAAACATTCTCCCTTGCAGAAAACAAATTTACCCATACGCTATTCATTGTGGATGAAGCCAGCATGATTTCCGCACAGCGTGACAACGAACAGTTTGGTTCCGGAAGCCTGCTGGACGACCTTGTCAAGTATGTCTATAGCGGTGCCGGATGCTCCATGCTGCTATTGGGCGATGATGTCCAATTGCCGCCTGTCGGTTCTGAAGAAAGCCAGGCGCTTGAAGCACAATTCCTTGCAGGTTACGGTCTAAGCGTCAGCACCTTCACACTCACACAGGTTGCACGACAGGCACTTGACAGCGGCATTTTGCGCAACGCTACCACGCTGCGGGAACAACTGGCAGCAGAATCTTATACACCCCATATCGAAGAAGATACAGACCTTGTCAAGATTAACGGCGCACAAGTGCAAGAACTGCTTGAACGCGCTTATAACGAAGTCGGAGACGAAGAAACCATCATCATCACACGCACAAACAAACGCACAAACCGGTATAATCAAGGAGTCAGGTCGTATATCTTGTGGAAAGAAGACGCCATCAGCAACGGCGACCGGCTCATGATTGTCAAGAACAACTACTTCTGGACACAAAACTACGACAATCTGCCCTTTCTTGCCAACGGCGATATCGCAGAAGTTGTACGCCTACGCAATGAGCGCGAGCTGTACGGATTTCACTTTGCCGATGCGTCTCTGCGGCTGATAGACTATGACTGGGAAGTGGATGCCATTTTGTGGCTTGACACACTCACAACCGATTCGCCCGAACAAAACTACGACCTGCACAAACAACTCTATACCCGTATTGCGGAAGATTATCCGGAGATTCACAATAAAAAAGAACTCTTCAAAATCATTCGCGAGAACGAATATTACAATGCCCTTCAAGCACGCTTTGCCTACGCCGTCACCTGCCACAAAGCACAAGGCGGTCAATGGAAACGGGTCTTTATCGATGCCGGATTGCCCACAGACCGCTCCGCTGACAGAGCTCAAGATATCGCTCATCTCCGCTGGCTTTATACCGCCCTTACCCGCGCCACAGAACAAGTATACCTGATACAATAACGGGGACGTCAAGATGCCGTCTTGTACCGGTTATGTTTCGGTTAGGGGTCACGAATCATGCAGTAATGGTCCAATAATGGTCCAATAATAGTGCGGTAATAGTCCAATAATAGTGCGAGAAAGGGTATTGATTATCAAGGAGTTATGAAGGTTAAAAAAAGGGAAAAAGGGGGAAAAATGAGACAAGGACTATAACAAAATGAGGCAGGATTGTAACAAAATGAGACAAAAACTATAACAAAATGAGGCAAGGACTATAACAAAATGAAACAAGGATTGTAGCAAAATAAGACAAGGACTGTAACAAAATAAGACAAGAATTGTAACAAAATGAGACAAAACGTCCGCGGCAATAAAAAAGTTTACCATTTATTTGCATATATGCAAATTTTGCAGTAACTTTGCAGCGTCATAGCAAAATAAATGACGAAAATACAATTGAGTGATAAGGATAATAATCGCAACTAAAAACATAATGAAAAAAACAATTATTCTGGGACTGATGCTGTCCCTTACAGTGGCTGCGAGTGCAGCACAAAATGAAAAGTATCTGAACTATATCGCCCAATGGCGCGACGTGGCTATTCAGCACCAAAAAGAGTACGGTATTCCTGCCGCAATCACATTGGCACAAGGCTTGCTTGAATCCGGTGCCGGACAATCCGAACTGGCTGTCAAAGCCAATAACCACTTCGGAATCAAATGCACGAGCGAATGGATGGGAGACGTGTTCCGCTACGCGGACAACCGCCGCAACGAATGCTTCCGCATGTACAACAATGCCGAAGAATCGTTCCGTGACCACGCAAAGTTTCTGCAGAAACCGCGCTATGAAAAGTTGTTCACGCTCAAAGTAACGGATTACAAGGGCTGGGCGCAAGGGCTCAAAGACTGCGGTTATGCCACAGACCCTGCTTATCCGCAGAAACTGATCCGAATCATTGAGGATTACGAATTAGCCTCATTAGGCAAAGGCGCCGCAGGCAAACCTGAAACAAAGAAAACTGCCGACGACGTGGTCGTTTTAGAGCAAACAACTCCGATAGCAACCATCAGCGCTGACCCGGAACCGCCATACGTGCGCCCGCTGACCGCCAAAGAGGAAAAAGCGGAGTTTTACGCACATCACGGCCGCGGCAAATGCAACGGCGTCAAATATACCGTGGCACGCGACGGCGACACCTACTCTTCGATTGCTTTCAGTCTGAATATCCCGGAACGCAAGCTTCGCGAAATGAACGACGCCCTCGGACGGACACTCCAAAAGGATGACCGCGTGTATCTCGGCAAAAAGAAGGCACAAGCCACTCCCGGACACGAACGTGTTTGGGTCAAACCCGGAGACACTGTGTGGCATCTGATTCAAAAGGAAGGCATTACAGAAGCATCGTTCCGTTCACTAAACGGACTGCCAATGGACGTACGCACGTTCCAAACCCGCCAACAAGTATTGCTCCGCAAAGAGAAGAAATGAGGCGGCAGCAAGTTCAGTCCATAGGAGATGTGCTGGCGGAGTACCTGCGGGAAGAAGGACTCGAAAAACCATTGCTGGAGCGCGAGATTGTTGCTTCATGGGGAGATATTATGGGTGATTTGGTGTCCCGACTGACCCGCAAAGTGGAACTCAAAGACGGTATGCTGATAGTACGGCTAAACAGTGCCGCACTAAAGGCGCAATTGTTTGAATGCCGCAGAGACGTTGTGCGCAAACTGAATGAACATGCAGGTTGCGAAGTCGTGACAGATGTGCGGTTTATAGGATGACATACCCTGAGAACATAGAACAAAAGATTGACTTTGGTGTCATTCGCGAGCAACTGAACAAGTTGTGTTCTTCGTCATTAGGTCGTCATGAGGCTGAAGAAATGGCGTTTATGACGGATTATCAGGCTATTCTGCACCGTCTGCGTGAAGCGGAAGAAATGGTACATGTACTGTCTGACGCTTCCCTGCAATATCCCCGCGGCGAAATAAACGACCTGCGCGAACCGCTAACCCGTGTGCGGGTGGAAGGATTGTACTTAGATGAACAGGAGTTGTTTTCGCTACGGAAAAGCTTAGACTTTGCAGCGGCATTGGAGCGCTTCTTCTTAGGTCTCGACCCTTTGCGCTTCCCGCAACTGCGGACGCTGCCGATACGAAATCTCAAAGCGGCAGTCGGACAAACAGCCTCGTCGGTGCTACAGCCCATTGTAACAACCATAGACCGCGCAATTGACCAATTCGGACGCTTGCGGGACAACGCTTCGCCGGAATTAGGACGCATACGGCGCGAACTGAGTCAGGCACAAGGAGCCGTTTCGGGTGCTGTTGCGACCATTCTACGCCGCGCACAGGCCGCCGGATTATTGGATAAAGACGCTGCTCCGACATTGCGCGAAGGCAGGCTCGTTATCCCTGTTCCGGCAGCATCCAGACGAAAAATCGGCGGTATCGTTCACGACGAATCAGCCACCGGAAAGACCGTCTTTATCGAGCCGCAGGAAGTTGTTGAAGCCAACAACCGGATTCGGGCTCTTGAAGCCGAAGAGAACCGCGAACGCCTGCGTATTCTGCACACGCTGACGGCAGAGATTCGTCCGTCTATTCCGCAGATTATGCTTTCGCAAGGATTTCTGGCAAAAGTGGATTTCATCAATGCCAAAGCAATGCTGGCAAGGCAGTTACACGCCATCGCGCCGGAGTTTGTGGCACAGCCGATGCTGGATTTGCACGGCGCACAGCACGCGATACTTTATTTACGCTTTCAGCAGGAAGGCAAGACTGTTGTGCCGCTGAATATGCGTCTTTCTGCAAAAGAGAACCGAATCCTTGTCATTTCGGGTCCGAATGCAGGCGGTAAATCCGTTTGCCTGAAGACGGTGGCGCTTTGCCAATATATGCTGCAATGCGGTCTGCCCGTACCTGTCGAAGAAAACACCAAAATGGGACTTTTTGCAAACCTGATGATAGATATCGGCGACGAACAAAGCATTGAAGACGCCCTTTCCACCTACTCGTCACACCTGCGCAACATGCGGCAGTTCGTACGCTTCGCGAACGACAAGACGCTGTTTCTGATAGACGAGTTCGGTTCGGGCACAGAGCCGTTGTTAGGCGGAGCCATAGCCGAATCGGTACTGACCGCATTGAACGAGCAACAGGCATTGGGGGTCGTCACAACGCACTATACGAATCTAAAGCACTTTGCCGAACAGACTTCCGGCGTAGTGAACGGCGCCATGCTCTATGACCGCGGACAACTAAAGCCGCTCTTCCAACTCAGCATCGGACAGGCAGGCTCGTCCTTTGCCATTGAGATTGCACGGCAGACAGGACTGCCGGAAGCAATTGTACAAAGGGCAATTGACCTTGTCGGCGAAGAACATATAGACTACGACAAACAACTGCAAGACATCGCCCGCGACAAACGCTATTGGGAGAACAAACGCCAAAATATCCGTCTGCGAGAGAAACATCTGGAGGAGAAAATCGCGTTCTATGAAGGCGAAATCGCCGGTTTGAAGGCCAAGAAGAAAGAAATAATTGCCGAAGCCAACGAACAAGCCGCCGAACTACTTGCCAAATCCAATGCAACCATTGAACGCACTATCCGCGAAATAAAAGAAGCCAAAGCCGACCAAACCCGCACTCAAAAGGCACGGGAGAAAGTAGAGAAGCTCAAGCAGCAAGTCGTTCCGGGAAAAACGAATAAACAGGAAAAGCCGGATAAGAAAAAAGTGCTGCGGGACTTCAAGGACCTCAAACCCATTGCAAAGTCCATGCCTTCGTCCCAACCATCTGTTGTGAACACTATCCGGCAACACAAACTCGGCTTTGAGCGAACATTGGACCTGCGCGGTTATCGTGCAGACGAAGCGTTGGAGACATTTATCGCCTACTTGGATGACGCGATTATGGTCAACGCCGGCACAGTAACTATTCTCCACGGCACAGGAACAGGCGCACTCAAACAAATCGTGCGCGACCACCTTACCGAACGCAACAAAGCCCTGCGCAAGCGTAACGCAAGCGAAATCATCTACCACGACGGAGACCCTGACCGCGGCGGAGCAGGACTGACAGTAATTGAAATTTGAAGTTTGAAAATTTGAAGATTGGAAGATTTGAAAATTTGAAGATTATATGAAAAGAAGCCTTTTTGTAACACTTTTAATGATGCATTGTGCTCTGTGTATGGGTACTACGGACAGCACCCGCTGGCAACTACCCGAATCACGCTACAGCATCACTGCAATGGTTGAGTACGCATACAACAAATCATGGGGGCACTTCGCCAACATTGACGCACAGGCGTTGCTGCCGATTAACCGGCACTTTGAGATGGAGGTCAATCTGCAAGCTTCCTTCAAGAACGTATATTCCGCAGGCGTCATTATGCGGCCGAAGTTTCCGCTGCCTTGCGGCGAACTGTTCTTTGATACGGAAGTGCTCTACAAAGCTGTTCTGCGTGCCAACCAAATGGATTTGGTAACGGCATTGTCACTGGGTTACCGCTTTGACTATCTCTCCGTACAAATCGGCTCGTTCGCACGCGTCATGGAAAATTACGGCCGCGAGTGGAACAGTGAAGAAGCCTACAATGTGGAGCCGTTCAACCTTCTCTACCGATTGGAAGTGTTTTGCCGCCCGCAAGCCTGCAACTGGAATATAAGCGCCGTTTTCGCCAACTACGACGACTACCAGTTTGAACGTATGTGGCAACCGCTGTTTATGCTCGGCGGACGCTATGATATTGATAATCACTGGCGCGTGCACCTTGACGCGGAATGCAAGCCGACCGGAATGTTTCACTTGAATGCCGCCTTCTATGCCGCAACGGTCAGAGCAGGCTTCACTTACAGATTTTAACGCCTTATGAAGAATATCAATTACCAACTGTCCATTATCAATTTGCTGCTGTTGACGGTTACAGCATGTAACCCCAACTACGATATGCCCGGAATGTTCAACGGTTCAAGTGTACGCGCCGACAAACGCTTTGAAGAATCGATGCAGTACAATGACCAAGCCGGTTACGCGCACTTGACGGTGCCCGAAGACTACCGCATTTACGTCTGCACCGACACACATGTGGATTCGACGGTTTATAACTGGCAGACTTTTGTCAAAGCCTACAAGTCCGACCCCCAATGTCCGTTTGCCATTCATTTGGGCGACCTTGTCAATGCAGACAACAATCATGAATTCTTCTTCAAAGCGGCTCAGATTGCGCCGGAAGGTTATGTGGCAGGGAAAGACACCGTCTTTTATACCGTAGGCAATCATGACCTGTACTTCAACCAGTGGGAGAGCTATAAACGCTTTGTGCCGACTTCGACCTACTGGTTTGACACGCGCACAGCAGACGGCAAACTGCTGGATTTGTTTATCTGCATCGATTCCGGCGAAGGAACATTGGGCATAGAACCGCTGAAATGGTTGCGCAACACCTTGGAGACCAAATCAAAAGAAGAATACCGCCATATTACGGTATTTACCCACACCCATATGTTCAAGCAGGACGACTCGCAAGGACATACCTCAAATTACTCAATGGAGGAGACATATGACATCACATCCATTCTGACCCGATACCATGTGGATATGTATTGGTCTGGACATGACCACAGCCGTGAAATCACACATTTTGGCGGGGTGACATATATCGTTGTCGATGCAATGGAAGACCCTGTAGAAAAGCCGTTCTACATGATAGCGGATATGGGAAAAACGATTCATTATGATTTTGTAGCAATAAAGAAATAATATGAGCCTTTCATTTTTATACTACGTATTGATGCTGGTAACCCTCTCAACAGGTAACACACAGCACCTGCAGAAGAACCCGATGTCCCACCTCGGTTCGGTGCAAATCTACTATTTCTACGATTCCCGCCTGCCGAGTACCACAGGAGAGGCAATGAACGGTCTCACACAGGATTTGCTGAACAAGCATTATGCGGACTTGGTGCAGTCAGGAGATATAATCTATCACCAGATAGACCTTGCCTCGCCTGCCGGACAACGCGTGGCACAAAAGTGTAACATCACCATAACCGGATTGGTGGTCGGTCGTCACACACGTGTGGTGAATCTCACGCAGAACGGCTATTCATACGCCAAGTCGGATCCACTGGCATTCCAGCAGAATCTGGCATTTCACATCAACCGCCTGCTGCCGTCATCAAAGCGGCCGCAATAACATTACAGGGGAAGGTAAATTATCCGTTTCCCGTCAAACCAATCGGTTTTGAAAATCGGTTTCAGGTCTGTTACTTCCGCAAGATTGCGGAAAGTATGAATTTCACCGTCCAGATTGCCGCCTTTAAGCACTATCAACCCGTTCGGCATGGCGTTTTTATGCTTGTGATGCACATTCTTGCGCACCAGTTTCACCAAATCCGGCAACGGCATAACTGCCCGCGAAACGACAAAGTCAAACTGCCTTTTCTCGTCTTCTACACGCTCCTGGATACATTCCACATTCGTCAGCCCTATACGTTCAGCCACATCTTGCGCGACACGAATCTTCTTGCCGATGGAATCAATCAGCGTAAACCGACACTCGGGAAATAGCACCGCCAACGGGATACCCGGGAAACCACCGCCCGTTCCGACATCGAGAATGGTTGTGCCAGCCTGAAATTCAATCAGTTTGGCAATGCCCAAAGAATGCAACAGGTGGTGTTCCTCCAAATTGGCTATATCCTTGCGGGAAACAAGGTTTATCTTTTCATTCCATTCCGGATAGAGCATCTCAAGCGCAGCAAATTGCTGCGCTTGAGTGTCTGTCAGGTGGAAATATTGCGGAATAAGCGTCATTACTCAGCAATATTCGTGAACACGTTTTGCACATCCTCATCCTCTTCGATTTTGTCGATGAGTTTTTGAACGGACTCACGCTGCTCATCGGTCAGTTGCTTCGTATCGTTCGGAATACGGACAAACTCGCACGACTGGATTTCAAATCCGTGGTCCTCGAGGTACTTCTGCATTTGTGAATACTGGTCGAAATCGGAGTAAATAACAATGGTGTTTTCCTCCTCATCCACCCCGAGCTCCTCAACGCCGAAATCGATCAGCTCAAGCTCCAGTTCGTCCAAGTCAACGCCGTCCTTCATCGTAATCGTGAAGCAGGCTTTGCGGTCAAAAAGGAACTGCAGGCAGCCTTGCGTGCCAAGGTTTCCGCCGTGCTTTGTGAAGTACGAACGGATATTGGCTACGGTACGCATGTGGTTGTCGGTAGCTGTTTCCACAAAGATGGCTACACCATGAGGGCCGTAACCCTCATAGTTGATTTCCTTATAGCCTTCTACGGATTTGTCTGTCGCTTTTTTAATCGCGCGGTCGATGTTGTCCTTTGGCATGTTCTCACGCTTGCACTGCTGAATGAGCATACGCAGACGCGGGTTGCTATCAGGGTCGGCACCGCCCTCGCGAGCAGCAATAGTAATTTCTTTTCCCAGTTTCGTGAACGTGCGGGCCATATGTCCCCAACGTTTCAGTTTTGTTGCTTTTCTGTATTCAAAAGCGCGTCCCATAAACTATAAAATTTAAAATGTCAATTATCAATTATCAATTATCAATTATCAACTGATTATTGTTTTGCCGCCTCGGTAGCAGGTTGCTGTACCGTTTGTGGTACAGCTGCCTGCTCGGGTTGAGGTTGAGCTTGTGCGTTCTTGATCGAGTCTTGACGAATCGAGTCGAGGCGTTTCTGCTCGAGTTCCTGCAAGTGTTGTTTGTACAATGCAGAGTCGATATGTTGCAACTCGGTCTCAATCTTAACTTCTTCGAACGTAATCGCGAACTCTACGCGGCGGTTCTGTGCACGACCGGCCTTCGTCTTGTTATCGGCGATAGGTACATCCATACCGTAACCCTTCGCGCTCATACGCTCTTGTGGTACACCCTTGTCTACGAGGTACTTCATTACCGCGTTAGCACGGGCATCGGACAGTTTCTTGTTATAATCAGCCTTACCTACGTTATCCGTGTGACCTTGAACCTCGATGATGAAGTTCTTGTTCTCGATGAACTTCTGCGCGATTTGATCCATCAGCGGGAACGATACCTTCTTGATGACTGCCTTACCGGTCTCGAATTGGATACCTTGCATAGCTTTCTTGAGCAAGTTACGTATCTCTTTCTTCACCTCAGGACAGCCCTTGTTATATGCAGGACCGGCCATTGTCGGGCACTCATCTTTCCAGTTAGGTACTCCGTCACCGTCGTCATCCAGTTCGCAGCCCCATTCGTCAACGAATCCGCGAGCTTGAGCCGGAGTGTTCGGGCAGCGGTCTTTCCAATCAGGAACACTATCACCGTCGGTATCAAGTTCGCAACCTACGCTGTCGAC
>CAJOEX010000002.1:26800-120950 GCA_905233415.1 Paludibacteraceae bacterium | reverse complement strand
TACAAAGTTACTAAAAATCAACGAATTGTGCAACTTTTTTTGTTAAAAAATTTAATCAAAGAACACTTTTTTTAATTCCGCCAACAGGTTATAAAAACGAAATAGCGCGTGCGGCAGGGGTGTCTCTCAGCACCTTCCGCTCTTGGCTGCGCACGGACACAGAGGCACTGAGGCGGATGGGTCGCCGAGTGCGTCTTCCGCAATCAGATGGAACTCTGGGGCGAACAGATGGAGCAGGAACTGACCGGCTCGCTTGATGCCATGACACAACGCGGTGCTGCAACGTCGCTACTCGAACTCCTGCCCGAAGAGTTCTCCACCGGAGACCTTATCAAACTCCGTGCGCGAAAGGGGCAATCTGTCTCGACCAATTCCATCAAAGTCCTGCTCCACCGATGGAAAAACACAGGACGCATAGACAAGGTTTCTGACGGACACTTCAAGCGTCTTGGATAGTCCCAAGGTTACAAGGTTACAGGGTTACACATAATTGTACGTTGATAAAATACCCATTATAATAATATAATACATTATATTATTATAATGACCAAATACTGAAGCTACAAAGATGTGTAACTTTGTAACTTTTGCATTTTTTTTTGATTTTTTTTGCGAAAAAATTTGGAGAAGGGTAAATGTTTGACGTATCTTTGCACCCGATTTCGGAAGAGACCACTGATAACTGACAACTGATCACTGACAGCTATACTTCGAGACCCTTCCGATACCCCTCCGAGAGTCTCCCAAAACAACCCGAAGTTTAACACCTAAAACCTAAAACAAAATGGCACGTTTCAAACCAATCGAAATCCTGAAAACCCTGTCCGGTAAGGTTTGCTCGCATTCTGACACGTACTTCGCCAACAAGCGCTACGGCACCAAGTACACCGTCAAGATTTGCAATCCGCGAACCAAGCCCTTCACTGCCGAGGAACTGGCACGGCAGGCTAAATTCAAGGCCGCTCATGACGCACTTTTGGCCCTCACCCCGGAAGCCAAAGCCGCTTACCGCACGGCCTTTGAAGCCCAAACAAAGTACAAAACCCTCAATGGTTACATCCTCGCTGAGGAGTACAAGAAAATCGTCTGACCATGAAAAAGCTATGTTTATTGTGCCTGATAATATCAGGCTTCCTCCTCGCCAGTTGTAACGTGACCCGCACGATTACCAACGAGAGCAAGTACCTCCAGCGTGGCGACACCAGTGTCGTGATTCAGACGAAAACCATCGAATCCTACGACGCGAGTAAAAAACTTTAACTATTAAAAACCTTAACTATTATGGCAAAATGTGAGTACATTAGACCTGTGGAGGCACTCCACGGCAAGTTGAAGAAAAGTGACAAAGTCGGCTTTGCGAAGCGCAAGAAATCCGGCACGAAGTACACGGTAACCCGTGACAACTGGACCAACACCATCAGCGCGGCGAAGATTGCGGCTGTACGTGCACACCGTCAGAAGTTTGCGGCAGTCGGCGCATTGGCGCGAGACCGTATGGCAGACCCCACAAAGCGCACCGTTGACGAAGTAGCTTTCAAGAGCCAGACGAAGTACACGACCCTCTTCGGGTACTTATTCCACGAGGAATGGATGTCGTATGAGGAGTAACCCTCCTAGGCGGATGCCGCTCCTCCCGTTCCGTCGGGAGGACGCTCCGTCCACGAAGAATGGATGTCGTACGAGGAATAAGCGCGAGCGCAATTTGAAAATCCTACAAAAAAATGCAACTAAATTTGCACGGTTGCATTTTTTTTTGTAATTTTGCACGTTTTTTTGTTGACGTATAAAATACAGATAAGTAATGGCAAATTTTCAGAAACTGCCCTCTCGTGCAGAGGATTATTCAAAGTGGTACAATGAACTGGTAGTCAAAGCGGACCTGGCAGAGCAGTCGGCAGTACGCGGTTGCATGGTCATCAAGCCGTACGGTTATGCGATATGGGAGACGATTCAGCATGAATTGGATCGTCGTTTCAAGGAGCAAGGTGTCAAAAACGCCTATTTTCCGCTACTGATTCCGAAATCGTTTTTGAGCCGTGAAGCCGAGCATGTGGAAGGCTTTGCGAAGGAATGCGCGGTGGTGACACACCACCGTCTGATGAACGACCCGAACGGAAAAGGCGTAGTGGTTGACCCGAACGCCAAGTTAGAGGAAGAGCTGATAATCCGTCCGACGTCCGAGACGATAATCTGGTCCACCTACAAGAACTGGATTTCCTCGTACCGTGACCTGCCGATACTGTGCAACCAGTGGTGCAATGTGATGCGTTGGGAGATGCGTACGCGTTTGTTCCTCCGCACGGCAGAGTTCCTTTGGCAGGAAGGCCATACGGCTCATGCCACGAAAGAGGAAGCGGAAGCCTATGCCCGCAGGATGTTAGACGTTTATGCCGACTTTGCGGAAAATGTGATGGCTATTCCTGTTGTGAAGGGCGTCAAGTCGCCGAACGAACGCTTTGCAGGTGCGTTGAACACCTATTGCATTGAGGCGATGATGCAGGACGGCAAGGCTTTGCAGGCAGGAACGTCCCACTTCCTCGGTCAGAATTTCGCCAAGTCGTTTGATGTGCAGTTCCTGAGCAAAGAGAACAAATACGAATATGTGTGGGCAACCTCATGGGGTGTTTCGACGCGTCTGATGGGTGCTTTGATTATGACCCATTCTGATGACAACGGTCTTGTTCTGCCGCCGCATCTCGCCCCAATACAGATTGTGCTTGTGCCTATTTTCAAAACGGAGGAGCAGCTTAATGCGATTCTGAACCGTATGAATCCGATTCTTGAGAAACTCCAAAAGGCCGGTGTGCGCATCAAAGTGGATACGACGGACAAATACACTCCGGGCTATAAGTTTGCGGATTATGAGTTGAAGGGTGTGCCTGTCCGCTTGGCAATGGGCGGTCGCGATTTGGAGAACGGAACGATAGAAGTGGCACGCCGTGATACGCTCACCAAAGAGACCGTTTCTCTTGACGGAATCGAAGAAAAACTGCTCTCGTTGCTTGAAGAGATTCAGAAGAACTGCTATACCAAAGCACTCAATTACCGTATAGCCAATACGCGTGAGTGCAACAGTTATGAAGAGTTCAAAGAGGAAATAAAGAAAGGCGGTTTTCTGCTATGCCACTGGGACGGCACTCCCGAAACGGAAGAACGCATCAAGGAAGAGACTAAGGCAACCATCCGCTGCATTCCGTTGGAAGCGCTTCCGGGCTACAAAGAAGAACCCGGTGTGTGCATGGTTACGGGCAAACCGTCGCCGAGACGTGTTGTTTTTGCCATTGCGTACTAAAATCTACATATTGTTGATTGTTCTGGCAGCGAGCTTTACGCCCGCTGCCGCTGCTTCGTACGATTCGATTCCAATGCTCGTACAGGGCAAGGACACATTCTTTCTGGCTTTTTTGCACGACGTTTACGTCTATCCGCCTATGCGGTTTCAGAACAAAAAGCAGGAACGCTTTTACTGGAAAACCGTCCGGGACGTCAAGAAGACCCTGCCCTATGCCAAAATGATAACCCAAGACATGGCTTATGCCGATGCGGAACTGGCGAAACTGGCAACCGACAAGGAACGGCGGCAATGGTGGCGAAAGTACGAACGGTATCTATTCCGGAAGTACGAAAAAGACTTTCGCGGAATGTACGCTTCGCAAGGCAGAATGCTGATGAAACTGATGGACCGCGAGTCCGACCGCACCAGTTATGAACTTATCAAGCAATACCGTGGAAAGGCTGCGGCAGACTTCTGGCAGTTCATCGCCAAATTATTCAAAAACGACCTGAAAGAAGGCTACGACGGCGCCGACAAGGACCGCATCATCGAGCGTGTAATCAATCTTGTTGAAGCAGGGCAGTTGTAGGCAGTATATACTTTTTACCCCAAAAATTTGTGTATGTCCCTAAAAAGCAGTAATTTTGCACGCAGTTTTACGACTAATTTTTTACGCTATATGAAACGATTTGTCTTCTTAGTTTGTCTGGCACTTGTTTTTGCCGGTTGCAGCGATGCCGCAAAAGACATTGCGGGCAACTACTCGTACAAAATCAGCGGCTCCGCCATCATCAAAGGCGATACCGTTGCCCTTCCTCATGAAATGGGTGCCATGGAAATCGTACGCCTCAGTGCCGACAGCGTCCTGATTACCTTCAACGCGATGGAAGGTCCTGCCTACGCTACAAATGCCGGAGTCAGCGACTCGCATATTGTGCTCAAGGAACTGGAACGCAATCTGACATACAATACGCAGCTTTATCCCGTTACTGTCAACGGTCAAGGTGAACGCTTTGAGCAAACCCTGCTCTTTGAACTGTCTTACCACAGTACAGACGTAGATGCTGAAAAACTGACCTTATTGTGCAAAAGGAATTAAAGATTATGGGTTACCGGTTGTCAATAGCAGTCCTCGCAATCATCGTACTTTGCAGTTGCGCAAAAATAGAGCGCAAGGCAAAAGAACCTGCACCGATACGCGTAGAAACAATAGTCGTACAGCCTCAGGCTATGCAGACGAGTTCCCGCTATATAGGAACGATTGAAGCAAGTCGTGAGACCCCGCTCAGTATGCAGTCTGCAGGCCGGGTGACGGAAACAGGCTGCCGCAACGGTGAACGTGTGCGCAAAGGACAAGTCCTGTTGCGGATTGACAGCACGCAGGCGGGCAATGCATTACGCTCGGCGGAAGCATCCCTCCGCCACGCCGAAGACGGATACAACCGCGCCAAACAAGTATATGCCAAAGGTGCCGTAACAGACCAACAGATGGTGGAGATTGAAAGCAAACTGACACAGGCACAGTCAATGGTTGAGACGGCACAACGGCTGGTTGAGGAATGCACCATATATGCCCCGTTTGACGGTGTAGTCAGCGGTTTTGACATAACTGTCGGGCAGACAGTCAGCCCGGGGATAAAACTGTTCTCGTTATTGGATTTGTCTTCCCTGATAGTGCGTTTCGGCGTGCCGGAAAGTGAAATAAACAGTATCTCCAACGGTCGCGGAGAAATCGAAGTGCCTGCCATAAACAGCGTACTGCCGATACGTATCACCGAAAAAAGCGTTAGTGCCAATCCTGTCACCCACTCCTATTCCGTAACTGCCGAAATTTCAGGCGGAACCCGTGAACTTATGCCGGGAATGGTCGGGAAAGTAACGGTCGGCAATCAGCAGAAAAACGCAAATACCGGCGAGATCATCATTCCCGCCCATTGTGTGCTATTGATGCCGCAAGGTCCGACTGTATGGGTGATTGAAGCCGGCAAAGCAGCCCGCCGCGACATCATTGTGGACGGTTATCTTGCCAACGGTGTGCGGGTAAAAGAAGGTCTGCAAGCCGGTGACCGTTTGGTGGTAGAAGGATTCCAGAAACTATATAAAGGTTGTCAAGTGACCGAATGAAAGTCCGAAAGCATATAGAGGGAGCAATGCGCCAGCACGGAATCGTGATGGCGGTTTTTCTCGCGCTAATGGTTTTCGGCATATGGTCTCTGCCCCAACTCAACAAGGACGAGTTTCCACAATTCACCATCCGTCAGGGAATTGTAGCCGCCATCTATCCGGGTGTCACAGCTGAGGAAATGGAAGAGCAGGTGACAATGCCGCTGGAGGACTATATCAACTCGTTTGAGGAAGTCCTCAAAGACCAGACTTTCAGTGTCACAGAAGACGGAATCACCTATGTCTATGTGATGATTCGCAACAGCGTTAGGGACAATGCGGGTGCATGGACAAAAATACGTGCCGGTCTGCCCCTGCTCAAACAAACTGCGTTGCCGACCGGTGTGCTGGAGACGGTTGTCATAGATGATTTCGGGAACACCTCATCTCTGTTAATAGCCGTAGAGAGTCCGGAACGCAGTCCGCGTGAACTGGAGCAGTTCGCCAAACAAATATGTACACGGCTCCGAACCATCCCTGAAATGGGCAAACTGCGTATTATGGGGCAGCAAACCGAAGAAATTGCCATTACCATTGACCCGGAACGGCTGTCCATGTACCATATCAGCCCGACAGCCATTCAGGCACAACTGGCATTGCAGGGGCTGCGTACTGTCGGTGGAGAAAGCGATGGAAACGGTTCACTACAAGTCGTTATTCCATATCAGTCCGAATACGAGATTCAGGAGCAGATTGTGCTGGCCGACCCTGCAACAGGCGCTTCTATCCGGCTGAAAGACATAGCAACTATAGAACGGCGCTACCAAAAAGCAAAGAAATATGTCGAGCATGACGGTGCTTCCTGTCTCATCTTAAATCTTGAGATGGTTCCCGGCAATAATATCGTCGCCTTTGGAAATAAAGTGGACAAACAACTGCAAGAAGCCGCAGCACTTCTTCCGCCGGATATCCGTTTCCACCGCATTACAGACCAGCCGAAAGTAGTCAATGACTCGGTTGTTTCCTTTCTGCGTGACATCGTCATTTCAATACTGGTGGTGATTCTGGTCATGCTGCTTTTGTTTCCGTTGCGCACAGCCTTGGTGGCTTCAACAGGCGTGCCGGTGTGCACAGCCATCTGCATCGGGTTGATGTACCTCACCAGCATCGAACTGAACACGGTCACCTTGGCGGCACTGATTTTCGTATTGGGAATGATCGTAGATGACTCGGTAATCGTGATAGACGGTTACACCAACCAACTGGAGCGTGGACATTCACGGTGGTATTCCGCCGTAGTAAGCACAAGTGCCTTGTTTGTGCCGATGTCACTCGCGACGATGGCTATCAGCGGCATGTTCTTCCCGATGACCCGCATTATCGAAGGGCCGTTGGGTGAGTTTGTACAATTGTTCCCGTTTGCAGTACTGTTTGCACTTGGTGCCAGTATTTTTTATGCGTCATGGGTTACTCCCTATCTCTCTTTCCGCTTCATCAAACAACGCAGCGAGAGCGAACTCAATGTCTTCGAGCGTGCACAAAACAAGTTTTTCGCATGGCTGCAGGCAACTTACAGAAAGATTCTCCAGCGCTGCTTTGACCGTACGGTTATTGTATGGAGTATGCTTTCCTGTTCGTTGGCAATCGGTCTGTTTCTGATGACGCGCCTCAACTTGCAGTTGCTTCCGAAAGCGGAACGCGAGTTCTTTGCCGTAGAAATCCATTTGCGGGAAGGTTCAACACCCGAACAGAGTGCGCTTGTTGCAGATTCCCTTGCCCGCATTCTGCGTGCTGACAAACGTGTCACAAGTATCACCAGTTTCATCGGCCAATCCTCGCCCCGTTTCCACGCCACTTACACCCCGCAAATGCCGCACCCAAACTATGCACAACTAATCGTAAACACCAAGTCCGGCAAAGCCACTTCCCACATTCTCAAAGAATACGGTTCACGGTATGAAGACTTTTTTCCAAATGCTTATGCACGCTTCAAGCAACTGGACTATCAGGCGGTCAAGAATCCGCTGGAAATACGCGTGCAAGGTGAAAACTTCGAACAAATGGCGGTCTATGCCGACAGTATATTGAGGTTTATGAAGCAGCTGCCCGAATTGCAATGGGTTCATTCCGATTACGACAACACAGCGGCGGGGACACGTATCGTTCTCAAACCCGATGAAGCAACGCGTTTAGGTGTGACAGAAACCATTCTTTCCCTCTATTTGCGGCAAGCAACACAAGGGGCAACCATCACAACGCTTTACGAAGGTTCATATGCGGTGCCTGTCGTTCTTTATACTCAAGGTTACGAAACCATTACACCGGAACGGCTTGGTTCTATCCCTGTTCCAACAGCCATACCCGGCACATGGGTTCCGCTGCGGCAAGTGGCTGACTTGGAACCTGCTTGGCACCATACCTCGCTGGAACACAGGAACGCTGTGCGCACCATCACCATCGGGGCAGACCTGCGCGGAACAGTCAGTTCGGTGGATGCCGAAAAAAAGGTCAAACAGTGGATAAACAAAAATATTCCCGATTTGCCTGAAGATGTGGAGATAACTTACGGCGGATTGAGCGCCATCAATGACCTCATTGTCCCGCAGATTCTCTGGTCTATCGTAGCGGCATTAGCGGTTATGCTGATTTTAATGCTCTATCACTTTGGCAAACTCGGTTTGGCTATGTTGGCGCTGTCCAGTTCCCTGCTTTGCATTTTCGGTTCGATGCTCGGGTTATGGATATTCGACCTTGACATTTCCATTACAGCGGTTTTGGGAATTGTCAGTCTGATTGGTATTATCGTCCGAAATGCAATTATGATGTACGAATATGCCGAAGACACGCGGCGATTCAAGCAACTCACCTACCGCGAAGCGGCTTTCCAAGCAGGTTTACGAAGAATGAGACCGGTCTTTCTCACCAGTGCCACAACCGCTTTGGGCGTGTTACCGATGATTTTGGCACACACCAGCCTTTGGATGCCGATGGGCGTAGTAATCTGCTTTGGTACTATCTTTACTTTGCCGCTTACCGTAACCATTTTGCCGGTTGTCTATTGGAAAGTCTATCAACGCAACGACACAAAATGACCAAACGCCTCTACATATTACTTTTCGCCGTTGCAATCCAATTGCTGACGGGCACTGCTACGGCAGTCGAACCGCTGACATTGGACTCCTGCCTGGAAATGGCGCGACGCAATAATCCAGCTGTCCGAAAAGCGGAACTGAGCGTCAAGCGGGCGGAGGAAGTAAAAGCGCAAGCCCTGACGAAGTATTTCCCACAGGTAAAAGCCTCTGCGTTCGGCTTTCATGCTTTGCACCCTCTCATTGACGTGGGAATAGATGACATCGGCAATGCGTCAGTACGAGACCTGCTTACCACTCTGTACGGGAATTACGGCGAAGCATTGGGGCTACAAAATTCGCTCAATCTCTTTCAGCACGGCTATCTGGTTGGTGTGACCGCCGTGCAACCTGTCTTCTTCGGAGGCAAGATTGTGGCAGGCAACAAACTGGCAAAAGTAGGTGTAGAAGCCGCCAAACTGCAAGCCGAAATAGAAGAACGTGACCAACTCGAACAAGCTGAAGAAAGCTACTGGTTAGTTTATGGCTTGCAACAGAAGCAAAAGATTATAGACGAAGCCTTTCAACTCCTTGACACCTTATATATATCCGTCAATGCAGCAATAAATGCAGGATTGGCTTTGCCTTCCGACCTCACACAGGTAACTATTCGCCGGAATGAAATTGAACGCAAACAGCTTCAACTGGAAAGCGGTCTCCGACTTGCCAAACGCGCTTTGGCGCTTGCTATCGGATATGATAATCCCGACTCACTCATCATTTTGACAGACCAAACCAGCCATGCCTCCGGCAGCGAAGCTATCCGACAGCAAAATGGTACTTCTACACCGGAACACCAGCTGCTCGCCCTACAAGTTCGTGCGGCGGAACTGGAACGCAGGATGACTCTTGCAGACGCCTTGCCACAACTCGCCGTCGGAGCCAATTACAGTTACAGCCAGTGGCAGGCAAATATCCTTCGCGACGGACTATACAGCAAAATAGGCAACGGAGCCCTGTTCGTCACCCTTCAAGTGCCGCTTACCGGCTGGTGGGAAACAGGTCATAAACTTCGCGAAAAAAATTATGCGCTACAGCAGGCACAATTGGATGCCGAATACCTTGGGCAACAATTGGATCTTCGTACGCAACAGGCTTATGACCAGGTAACAGAAGCACAAGCCCTGCTCCTGCTACAGGAAAAAATGAAACAGCACGCCGAAGATGCATACACCCAAACTCTCGTCAACTACGAAGCCGGACGAGCTACCATCATCGAGTTGCTCCAGGCACAAATGAACAAAACGCAAGCGCAGACGGACTTGTCTGACGCTCAAATCGCCTACAAAATCCATCTGCGCCACTATTCTGACCTGATTTGGTAACTTACTGTTGAATCAGCGCCAACGTGTCACGTGCAATCATCAGTTCCTCGTCGGTAGGAATAATCACCACTTTCACTTTGCTTTCCGGCTTGGAGATAACGATTTCTTCTCCGCGGGTTCTTGCATTAAGTTCCTCGTCAATCTCTACGCCCATCCATTTCATACCTTTCAGCGAGTCGGAACGCACACCTGCCTGATTTTCGCCTACACCGGCTGTGAATACGATAATATCCAAACCGTTCATCGCCGCAGCATAAGCGCCAATGTATTTCTTGATACGGTAGTTGTACATATCCAAACCGAGTTGTGCCTGTCTGTTTCCTTCTGCGCAAGCGGCTTCGATTTCGCGCATGTCGGACGAAATGCCTGTCACACCTGCCATACCGCATTTTTTGTTCAGGAAATCGGACATCTCATCGGGACTGAGGTGCAGTTTTTTCTGCAAATAGGTGATGGCTCCGCCATCAATATCGCCGGAACGGGTTCCCATCATCAGTCCCTCCAACGGCGTCAGACCCATGGTGGTATCAATACATTTGCCGCGTTTGATGGCTGCGATTGACGCGCCGTTTCCGATGTGGCAGGAAATAATTTTCACTTTGTTGATATCTACGCCAAGGAAATCGCACACGCGCTGGCTTACATAGCGATGGCTCGTTCCGTGGAAACCGTAACGGCGCACACCGTAGCGGTCGTACATCTCATGCGGAATGGCGTACATGTAGGCGTATGCCGGCATGGTCTGGTGGAAAGCTGTATCAAACACACCTACTTGCGGCAGACCCGGCATCAGTTCCTGCACAGCACGAATACCTTTCAAGTTCGCCGGATTGTGCAGCGGAGCCAAATCGCTAACCGCTTCAAAGGCACGGATGACACGGCCGTTGATAATAACCGACTCCGCAAATTTCTCGCCACCATGAACCATACGGTGACCGACGGCATCAATCTCGTTCAAAGACTTTATTACACCGGTCTCCGGATCGGTCAACAGACTGAAAATGAACTTCACACCTTCGGTATGTTCCGGAATGTCGTGCATCACATTACGTTTCTCACCCGGATACTTGATTTTAACGAATGAGCCTTCCATCCCGACGCGCTCTGCGCCACCGGCTGCCAAAAGACTCTGGTCATTCATGTCATACAGCGCATACTTGATGGAAGATGAGCCGCAATTCAATACTAAAATTTTCATGATATTACTATGTTTAATTGTTATTTTTCCTTCTAATGCCTGTTTTAGTTGATTGCTTGGTTGGCGGTAATGATTACCATTTGTACAATATCCTGCACTTTGCAGCCGCGACTCAAATCATTCACAGGTGCTGCAATTCCCTGCAAAATCGGGCCGATTGCATCTGCTCCGCTGAAGCGCTCCACCAGTTTGTATCCGATATTGCCCGCTTGCAAATCAGGGAATACCAACACATTGGCTTTGCCGGCTACTGCCGAACCGGGGGCTTTCTTCTCTGCCACACTCGGAATCAAGGCGGCATCAGCCTGTAATTCTCCGTCTATCGCCAACTCCGGAGCCATTTCCTTTGCAAGCCGCGTTGCTTCCGTAACTTTATCTATCAGTTCATGCTTGGCACTCCCTTTCGTCGAGAATGACAACATCGCCACTTTCGGTTCAATACCTGCCAATGAACGTGCCGTTTCGGCTGTTGTAACAGCAATCTGCGCCAATTCACGGGCATCCGGACACGGATTTACCGCGCAGTCCGCAAACAATAAAACGCCGTTATCGCCAAGATGGCGGGCAGGGGTCAGCATCAAAAATGCACCACTCACGATTCCTACTCCGGGTTTGGTTTTGAGAATCTGGAAAGCGGGACGGATTGTATCTGCCGTCGTACCGCGTGCTCCTGCCAGTTCGCCGTCTGCATCACCGGCTTTAATCATCAAACAGCCCAAATACAGCGGGTCCTGCGCTTTTTTGGCGGCTTCTTCCTCGGTCATTCCCTTTGCCTTGCGCAGTTCATACAGCAAACCGGCATACTTCGGCAGGTCCGGATTGTTCTTCGGGTCGATAATCTTTGCCTCATCAATATGCGTCAGTCCTTTCTCTGCTGCCATCTGATGAATAACGTCCGGATTGCCTATCAATATCAAGTTCGCGACTTTGTCTTTCAACAACAAATCAGCAGCCTCAAGAGTACGGGGTTCGTCTCCTTCAGGCAATACAATGCGCCGGGGATTGGCTTTCGCCCGCGCCAGCATACGTTCCAAGATGTCCATTGTAGAAAAATTTATCAATATTTGCCGCAAAAATACAAAAAATATCTCATATACACAATAAAAATACAAAAAATATCTTTTTTTTCGGCAAAAAATTTGGTATTTCAAAAAAAAGTTGTAACTTTGCACTGGATTTTGGTTTTTTATGTAGATTGCGCTAATGTGTTAGTTCACATGCTGGCTCAAAAGAAACTATATTATCTCATCGTCGCAATACTCTGCTCCATGAGCATTTTTGCTGCAAAGACGGAAGATCCCAAAGGTGCTCATCCGTGGAAGTTGTCGGAGAATGAAAATGGAGTGGCACCGGAGTTTGCACACTGGTCGATTGCGCTTGAAGGTGGTTTCAATGCCTTCGACGGTGATTTCGCCAGCGAAATGAAGCACGCGGTTTTTGCACCGGCTGTCGGTCTGGCACTGGAATATAACTTCACGCCTATGTGGACCATCGGCCTCCAAATGCACTATGATATGTACAGAGTGACCGGACAAGGAGACAAACAGCACGCAGACATCCTGCTTGATGGTATGATGATTCGCGGACACGGCTACTTGGCGTTTGACTTAATGTCTGCATGCTATCCACGGGCGAAACGTAAGATTTTCGGTCTGGAACTAATGGTCGGCGGTGGTTGCGGCAGTTTCAAAAACAGCATCTACTATCCCGATGATTCACGGCAGCATACGGCTACTAATGAACCCCAATCGGATGAAACATTTAGCAAGGTATATCCTTACCTGTTAGCTGGAACGTTGTTTAACTTCAACCTTGGGCGTGTAACTTCCTTGGGTGTAAAAGCAACCTATACTTATTATATTAAGGACTTGATTGACGGGCGAGGCTCATCATCTCCCGCATCAAAAAACAACGATGGTATTATTGACGTAACGCTTCATCTGCGCTTCAAACTTGCGTCCATCAAGAAAACGCACGTGAAGAATATCGCAAGCTATGCCGCCTTTGACGCAATGAACAGAAAGGCTCCTGAAAAAGATACGCTGGTCATTTCTCATACGGATACATTGTATATGATGGGAGACGGCGGAACCGGAGGTATGCATAATTTCAATGAGGATGACTACTTCTACATCTATTTCGAGCACAACAAGAACAATCTTGACGACAAGGCTTTGATAGAGGTGCAGCAGTTGGCTAATCGCTTGAAACGTGAGGGAGACCTCTGCGCGGAAATCACCGGTTATGCAGACAATACAGGTACAGAGGACCATAACGAAAATCTCGGTGTACTGCGCGCACAGAATATCCGTGATGAGTTGGTTGAGGAGCATAATATCGATCCGTCTCGTATAACCTATTCCAGCGGAGGAACGATTTATGGCGGTCGCAGCTCAGGTTCCTATACACCGAACCGACGTGCCGATGTTCACTTAATGCCATGCAGTGAGTTTGAGGATATTAAACGGGCCAATGATGACCGCGCAGCTTTGGCGGCTGAAGCACAAGCACAGGCAATGGCTGAGCGGGTGAATGGAGTTATCACTGCACCGGAAGGCATGACCTTGAGTGCTATCGCGCGCAAATATTATGGCAATACCTATTGCTGGGTATTCATTTATGATGCAAACAGAACGACGTTGAAGTCACCTAACTATATTCCGCCTGGAACACGGCTTGTTATTCCGGATTTGACGGAGGAGCAAACCCACATCTCCAAGCATAACGCAGAGGATTTCTATGAGAGTATAAAGTGATTTAACGCGACGGTCCCGTAGCTCAGTTGGTTAGTAGCACCTGACTCATAATCAGGGGGTCCTTGGTTCAAGCCCAAGCGGGACCACAATAAAAGCACCGAAACCGGTGCTTTTATTGTTTACGTCCGTCATTTTCTCTTGGACCATTGCCATTTCCCTAAAAAAGAAGCGGCAGTCCGATATTTTGCCGGTGGTGAAAACGCATTTTCAAAATGGTGAACGTCTTCGATTTCTCCGGCCTTGTTCATCAAAATACCGATAATATCAAAACGAGGCATGCGGGTCTCGTTGTTGTACTTGATATAAGCATTGGCAGCTGCTGTCAAATGTCTGCGTTTTTGTGCATCAACAGCCTCTTCCGGATTACCTCCGTATAAAGAAGTGCGCGTTTTAACCTCCACAAAGACTATTTCCTCGCGGTTGGAAGCAATTATATCGACCTCTAAATGACCTAAACGCCAATTGGTCGCAACTATCTTATAGCCTTTTTCACGTAAAAGCACTGCTGCACGCTCTTCGCCAAGACGACCTATGCGATTATGTTCCGCCATAATCAACGGTTAGCGTACATCGACTCGTAATATTTCTCGTATTCGCCGGACGTGATATTGTCCAGCCACGCCTGATTGTCAAGATACCAGCGCACGGTTCTTTCGATGCCTTCTTCAAATTGCAGGCTTGGTTCCCAGCCCAATTCATCCTTTAGTTTGCGGCTGTCAATGGCATAACGCATATCATGTCCGGCTCGGTCAGTAACAAACGTTATCAAATCCATATCCTCCCCTTCTCTGCGACCGAGCAAACGGTCAACAGTCTTGATAACAACCTTGATTATATCGATATTCTTCCATTCATTGAAACCGCCGATATTATATGTTTCAGCAACCTTCCCTTTGTGGAAAATCAAGTCAATGGCACGGGCGTGGTCCTCCACAAACAGCCAGTCACGCACATTCTCCCCCTTACCGTAAACCGGCAACGGCTTACGATGACGGATATTGTTGATAAACAGCGGTATCAATTTTTCTGGGAACTGATAGGGACCGTAGTTGTTTGAACAGTTTGTTACAATAGTCGGCATACCGTATGTATCGTGGAAGGCACGGACAAAATGGTCGGACGAAGCTTTTGAAGCGCTGTACGGGCTATGGGGATTGTACTTCGTTGTTTCCTCAAAGAAATCCTCACCATAGGCATAATGATGTTCCGCTGAAGAAGCAACTGTCGTAAACGGCGACTCCAGACCTTCGGGGTGAGTCAGTTGCAAAGCACCGTAAACCTCATCGGTAGAGATGTGATAGAATCGTTTGCCCTCATACTTCTCCGGAAGACTCGCCCAATACAGTTTTGCCGCCTGCAGCATACTGAGCGTACCTAATACATTCGTACGGGCAAAAGTGAAAGGGTCCTTGATAGAACGGTCCACGTGGCTTTCCGCCGCCAAGTGGATAACCCCGGTCACATGCTCCTCCTGCATAAGGGCAAAGATTGTGTCAAAATCGCAGATATCCGCCTTGACAAAGCGGTAATTAGGTTTGTCCTCTATATCCTTGAGATTGGCGAGATTGCCGGCATAGGTCAGCTTATCGACATTGATAATCCGGTATTCCGGATATTTATTCACAAACAAACGAACCACATGACTTCCGATAAATCCGGCTCCGCCGGTAATAATAATGCACTGCATAGCGTATTGGTCTTGAAAAGTTGTTACTTGTATATTTTGCGACAAAGGTACAAAAAAGTTTTTATCTGCACAAATTTTTCCCGTAAAAAGTCGAAAGACAAACGGCAAATACACAAAAAATGCAGTTTATCGGTAAGTTTTCACACCTTAAATATATTATTATATAACAGCTTGTTTTGCTCTACTGACTTGACAAAATTATTTTTTTTTGACTTTTATTTTCGAAAAATACGTAAAAATTTGTGTATATGCTAAAAAAAGCGTACTTTTGCCGCCAGATTCCAAAAAGGGAATTAATAACACAAGTATTAACAAACATTTTAAGGTATGAAGAGATTCTTACTCGTATTGTCCGTTTGTATGCTTACATTCGGGCAAGTTTGGTCGCAAAACCAGACGTTTAAGGGCAAGGTACTCAGTGCCGTTGACAATGAGCCTATCGTAGGCGCATCCATTACGGTTTTGGGTACTAGCCGGGGAACCATCACAGATTTTGATGGTAAATTCTCAATCGAAGCTCCTGAAGGTGCAACCCTTGTTGTAAGTTTCGTAGGTATGCGTTCCGCATCCGTTACGGCAGCAGACGGCATGGAGATTGTACTGGAAGAGGACACGGAAGTGCTGGATGAAGTTGTTATTACTGCATTGGGCATCTCTCGTTCAGAGCGTACCCTTGGTTATGCAGCTACGAAAGTGGATGCAGATGAAATCACCAAGGCACGTACGACGAATGCAGCAGAGGCTCTTGCCGGTAAGGTTGCCGGTGTGCAGGTACAATCGACATCCACTGACCCAGGAGCTGCGAGCTACGTTATCATCCGTGGTTTCTCGTCTGTAAAAGGAAGTAACCAACCTCTCTATGTAGTGGATGGAATTCCATTGAGTCAGACGAGCGATACCAATGATGAGAAAAACACCGCAATGGGTGGTGTCAGCAACATTTCTCCGCAAGACATTGAGTCTATGACGGTTCTGAAAGGTGCTGCTGCAACGGCTCTATATGGTAGCCGTGCCGCCAACGGTGTGATTGTAATCACCACTAAAGAAGGTGCTAAAGGTGAAAAGCGCAACTTTAACCTTGAGTACAGCGGTGGCGTTTCGTTCAGTCAAATTGCCAACCTGCCCCTTCTCCAAAACCAGTTTGGTCAAGGTTGGAACGGCAAGCAGACGTTCATTGAGAACGGTTCATGGGGACCTGCTTTGGACGGTTCGCTTCAGGTTTATGGTCCGATTTGGAACAATGAGCAGTTGATTCATGAGTATTCAGCAGTTCCGACAAACATCAAAGATTTCTTTGATATCGGTATTTCTCACAACCACAACATTTCGTTCAGCGGTGCTTCGCAGGACAACAAGATGAACTACTACGCATCCTATTCGTTCACCGGTGATGACGGTTCAATGCCGGGTGACAAGGACACGTATCAGCGTCACACGCTTGCTTTCCGTGGAAGCTACAATCCTGTTAAGTGGTTGAAGGTTTCAAGCTCTATCAACTTTGCCAAGTCAAAAACTGACGTTGTAGGTACTTTCCAAGGAACCTCTGTAATTGACGGTTTGTATGAGTTCCCGCGTGACGTCTCATTGGTTGACAAGCAGGATCTGAGCCTTGCGTTCAATACTCCTGAGGCTTATTTCACGCCTTACGGTATCACGAACCCCTATTGGGCAATTGCCAACAACTATCATCACAATGATGCCAAGCAGGTATATGGTAAGGTACAAGTGGACGTTAATCCTATTAAGGAGTTAACCATTACTTATCGTATGGGTTTGGACTACACGGATGCAGATCGTAAGATTGGTGTTCCTGAAATTGCATTGGATGATGCTTTGATCAACAATGACTACGGTTATGCACCGAGCAACATGAACCAATCTGGTTCTGTATGGGCTGCCTACAACCGTTTGTATGAGATGAACCACGACTTCCTTGTTTCATACGCAAACCAGTGGGGCGATTGGGATTTGAGTGCATTGGTAGGATGTAACATCAACGAGCGTGCTTCGACCTCTATGTCAGGTCAGACAGACCAATTGACATTCCAGACCGGTTTCTGGGATTTGAGCAACGGTGCTACCCGCACTTCTTTGACAGAGTCCCAATCCAAACGTCGTTTGATTGGTTTGTTCGGTGACGTTACTCTCGGTTTCCGCGACATGCTCTATTTGGATTTGACCGCTCGTAACGACTGGTCATCCACACTGCCGAAAGGAAAGAACAGTTACTTCTATCCCGGTGTGACTTTGAGCTGGATTTTCACCAACCTGATGCCGACCAACAAGGTTCTGACGTTTGGTAAACTGCGTGCCGCTTACGGTATGACAGGTAACGATGCCAATGTATATCTGACGAACCCCGCATACGTACAGGGTTTTGCTGATGGCTATTATTATGGCGACATGATTTCATTCCCGATTAACGGTGTCAACGCATTCCAATTGCCGGCTACATTGGGTAGTTCTTCATTGCGTCCTGAGATGACGTCTGAGGCTGAGGTTGGTTTCAATCTCCAGTTCTTCGGCGGTCGTCTGGGCTTGGACGCTACGTACTATCATCGTATTACCGATGACCAAATCTTTACCCTGCCTGTAGATCCTGCAACCGGTTACAACTCAATGGTAACCAACTTCGGTAAGGTACGCAACCAAGGTCTTGAATTGGCATTGAATACCACTCCGGTTAAGACCAAGCACGTACAATGGGATTTGAACTTCACCTTCGCCCGCAACTGGAACAAGGTTCTTTCGTTGCCGGAGGAACTGGAAGGCGGCAAGAGCGTAATCCAACGTTTCTCGGCCGGTAACGATGCTGTATACGTATATGCAGAAGTCGGCAAACCGATGGGTGAGTTCTATACGTATCTGCCGAAATATACCGATGACGGTAAGATTATCGTTGATGTAAACGGTCAACCGATTCTTGGTACAGAAGTAGAAGATACCGGCAAGAACATGCAGAATGACTGGACCGGTGGTATCAATACCTCGTTGTCATTCTTCGGTGTAACGCTCAGTGCAACCTTGGACGCACGTATCGGCGGTTACATGTTCTCCCGTACAAAGAACCTGATGCAATTTACCGGTAACGGTGTTGTAACAACCTATAACGGTCGTAACCCGTTCATCATCCCGAATTCTGTAGTAGAAGTGGAAGGTGCTGACGGTACTATTTCCTACGAGCCGAACACCACTCCTATTTATATGGAGAACAGCAGCTACCAGAACTATTTCAATAACTATGGTGCCGCTCAAGGTGGTGAGTTCTATCTGCTTGACCGTTCATTCGCAAAACTGCGTAACATCAGCCTTACATGGGAACTCCCGAAGAAATGGATGAACCGCATCAGTTTCGAGAGCATTGCATTGACCGCTTACGTGAACAACGTATATACATTCACGGCTAATAGCAATCTCTATATTGATCCTGAAACAACCAGCTACGCTGCAAACGGTGACTTGGCTGCACAATTCGGTGAATTGTACTCCAACCCGACCAGCCGCACGTATGGTTTGAATGTGAATATTAAATTCTAATGAAGGAGGGAACAATTATGAAAAAGATTTTATATGTAATTTTTGCAGTTGTAACCGTAGTATTTACATCTTGCGAAAGCAAATTCTTGGACATCAACTATGATCCCAACCAACCTGCAGCAGATGTTGTGAACAATGACATGATTCTGCCCGCAGTTGAGATGAACCTTGCAGTTGCATACGCTGACTATTTGAATATCGTTGGTGGTTATTACTGCCAGATTTATGCACACTCGGCAGGTACAAGCAACTACATTGACTATTCACAGTTTACGATGTCTGCTACCCGTAGCAGTGGTACTTATGCACAACTGTATCAGAAAGTGTTGTCCAACTCCAAAGTGATTCGCGAGAAAGCAAAGCAGGATCAAGAATGGGGAACATTCCTTGCTGCAACCACCTTGCGTGCGTTTGCATTCCAACTTTTGGTTGACTGCTATGGTGAAGTTCCTTATAAAGAAGCTTTGGATCCGAGCAATCTTGCTCCGAAGTATGACGATGGTCAGACTATTTACGAAGGCGTTATCGCTGAATTGGACGAAGCTTTGGCTAAAGCCGCTCCGGCTGACTTGGTAGCACAAAACTTCACTTTCCCCGGACAGAATGCTGAACCGTGGATTCAATTCGCTAACGCTCAGAAGCTGAAAATGCTCATGCGTATGGCAGGTGTGAAGGATGTTACGGCAGAAGTTAAAAAGATTATTGACGGTGGCAACCTTCCTGCAACTGATATCAAGATTGCAGGTTGCTGGGCTCAAGAGGCTGGTCACGAAAGTCCGTTCTGGGCAGAGGAGTTCTCTACGCTCGGCGGTAGCACACAGATTAACGTCGTAGCCAACCTTGCAATTATCAATACCTTGCAACAGGTTGATGCTGAGGGTGCTATTACTTATGCTGACCCGCGTTTGGCTTCTTTCTTCGATGTTAACTCGGATAGCAAATGGGTAGGAAACATTTCCGGAACCAACAACAGTACTTCTGACGCTCCGTTCAAGAACGCTGACTACTGGTGCCGTCCAAAAGCATCGTTTGACATGCCGGTATTCCTTATCAGTGTAGCTGAGGTCGAATTCTTCATCGCTGAGTATTTCGCTCGTCAAGGTGATGCAGGTCAGGCAAAGTCTCATTATGAGGCAGCTATCGCAGCTTCCTGCGCAACAGCAGGTGTAGCCGGTACGGAAAGCGCAGTTGTCGCTCAATTCCCGTTTGACAATGCGAATTGGAAGGAATCCATCGGTATCTCAAAGTGGTTGGCTTTGACAGGTATTAACTGCTTCGAGGCTTACACAGAGGTGCGTCGTTTGGATTATCCGAAGTTCGGTAGCGTTAAGGGTAGCGATATGTATTCCGGTAGCGGTGCTCAAAAGACAGGCGCTTATGTTGCCGGAACGCTGTACACTCCGTACATGGTTGATGGTCAAATTGGTGATAACAAAATGCTTGAGCGTTGGCCGTTTGCTGAATCTTCTCAATCGCGTAACGGTAATACACCGAAGTTCCAAGGTTTCACCACTCCAATTTTCTGGGGTAAGTAATTTGACGGATAGTATTAACCTAATAAAAGGATTACAATTATGAAAAAGAATATTTTGTTAATAGCGGCTCTGGCTCTCCTCACACTGGGCTTTACCTCTTGTGAAAAAGAGTCGGAAGGCTTGACAAGAATCACTTACTACGCGACGTTGGTATTGGAAGGACCTACATATGCTGAAATCCATCAAGGTGACTCTTATTCCGAACCTGGTTATTCGGCTGTAATGCAAGGTAAAGATGTAACAAGTCAAGTAATAGTTACCGGTAAGGTAAACCCCGCGGTTGCAGGAGTGTATACCGTTGTGTATTCTATTGAGAATGCGGATGGGTTCGTTTCTTCTTCAAGTAGAACGGTGGTCGTAATAGATGCAGATGATCCTATTCAAGGGCACTGGACTGTAACTCCGACCAGTTTCCGCAGCTATAAAGGCAATGATGTTGAATATGGCGATTCGTTCGACATACTCATCGTAGGTAACAATGGCGATGGCAACTATTATGTAAGTGATATGTTTGCCGGCTGGTATGCACAACGTGCCGGTTACGGTGATAGTTATGCCATGGAAGGTGTAATTAAAGTAGCTGAAGACGGAACGATTTCTCTTCTCGCAAGCCTTGTTGCCGGTTGGGGCGACTCATTGGCTGGTATTGAAGATGGCAAATTCGATAGTGCAGCCAAGCAGATCACGTACAAAGCCACTTATGTCAGCGGTATGGTATTTGATGTTACACTTAATAAAGTGGAGGATTAATTATGAAGAAAGTATATTTTGCTATTTTAGCATTAGCAACGCTGACGTTAGCTTCTTGCGAAAAGGACCCTGCCGGTGGTACGGCAGTTGAAAAATTGTCAGGTCAGTGGTATGTGAACGTGCAGGGTATAGACGAAAAAGGTGAAGTACTCTATGAAGATGCAGATCTTTATGGTGCAGGTAATTTCATTGTTTTAACCTGTAATACTGAAGATAACGATCCTACTAAGTTGTTCGTCAATGACCTCGGTAACTTCTGGGATTTTGCAGTTGTTACCAAATGTGACCTTGGTGCAAATTCATTCAATGTAACCGAAGGCGAGGACATCGTGAACGGCGCATTGGTAACGATTACCAATGGTAAGATTTTGTTTGGTGCAGCAACTACTCCGAGTGGTGCTAAAGCAGACTCTATCGTATTTGACGTTCTGTTCAGTGACGATCCTTATGCAGCTCCTAATGAGGGAATGCCTGGTTTCGAGTCTGCTATTTACGATCGTCTCCGTATGACGGGTTATCGTTACACTGGTTTCGTAGCTGATGAGGAATAATCAATGGCAACGAAAGAGGTTTTGAGAACCCTTTTAATAAAAAAGACTGTAGCGGATTTCGTTACAGTCTTTTTTTGCCCTATATGTATTTTCTAAAGCTCTGCAGCATCATTGGGTCCGAAAGGCGGAAATACCATCGTAGCCTTGCCGTTGGCAGGATTGATGAGCGGATATTCTGTAGATTGCTCCGAAAGCGGTAAATCCATCTCTAAACGGCCGTTTTTATCCGTTTTCACCAAATGTCCTGCCAGTTGCAGCGGCGTGTTTTCCAACAGTTTTCCATCCTGCAGAACTGTCAACGCCACATGACCATATACTTTCGGGTTACGAGCTATCAGCAATTGGATATTTTCGGTCAGAACGAGCGTTGTATCCGTCGTCAGCCAATCTTGTGCCGTTACGATGAGCCGCACTTCTTTGCCCTTCATACGAGCCGGCAAATTACGGAAAATGCCGCTTTCATCGATACTTTTAAGGGTGTCCGTCTTTGTTTCATTGCCCAAAGAAAGGGTTACTACCGCATCCTGCAAAACCGGAAGATTGGCATTATGAACAGAACTTTCCGCAAGCTTTACCTGCGAAGTGAACGGCTGATTGTAGAACCACGTCAACGCCAAAGTGCACACAAAAACAATACTCAGCAGCGTGGAAACAACGGTGCGCGTAATAATGCGGCGGCGCTGGCGGTTCCACAATTGGTCATAATTGACATCCAGCATACGGCTGACAATCTGAATGACAGCACGTTCACGCTTCATATAGGCGCTTCCCTTTCCCTCTTCATGGATATTCACGCCAAGAATCTCACGGTCATCGGCGATATTGTCCGAATGAGGGAAATGCTTGATCAGGGATGGATTGTAGCACTCGGTAGCAGGATCTCCCGAATAAGGTTTGCCTTCCACGATAACCGGAATAATCCTGTCGCGGCGGCCAAGTTCCACAAAGGTGTCAATCTCATTTCCTACCCACGGCGATTGTGCGGAACGGGGCGTACAGATGACCAAAAGATACTTTGACTGATCCAATTTATTGCGCAACTCCGTTTTCAGTTCGTTGGGCTGGATATCCGTATGGTAACGGAAGCAAGGCCGCAGTTTCTTCTTGGGCAATGCCTGATTCATCTTCTGTACCGTCGTAGGCAGACGATATGCTTCAATCTTGTCCTGTAGCCATTTGGCGTACTTTTCGTCACTACTGCGGTAGCTGACAAACGCATAGTATTTGTATTCTTCCATGGCGTTGAAAGTTATAGATTCTTCATTTTATTACTCAGACACTCGGTCATTACCTCGTCCTTGTGGATGCTTTCGGGTGTCAGTTCCTCAAACGGCTGGATATTCGGGTGCATAAAGTACGGTTCGCACGCATTCATCAGGCGTTGCCGTTCGGGTTCCGGCGTATGTTCAATGCGGAGACGCTCCGCTTTTTCCATCGCCTTGTAGCCCAATAACAGACGCTCCGTCATCCAACGCTGATGCTCCAGACGGGCATAGTACTGCTTTTCTGTTTGCCGCAAAACCGCGTAGCAATAATTGGCGCTGTACATGTTCGAGAACTGGAGTGTCAGTTTGAGGTCGTACCAGGACTTGCGTTTGCGTTGCGGGTTCAGTTTGGCAGCATTGTCTTCGTATGCTTCATTGGCCTCCATTGCCCAACGCATACGACGACGGGAAGTCTGGTCGTAGCAGTCTTGCCGCATACCGAACGGATAAATATTCTTATAACGGGTAAACTCCTTCGTCCACTCTGCAAGCGCATCATTGGTCGGTTGGTAGATAAGCAGCGGTATTTGCTGTGTCATTATATCATCGGGCGCATATAATGCAGCCGCAAGATTGGCCTTTATTTCCGGCAGGCAGTAGGCAACCGTCAGCATTTGCTGCTTGTCATTGCTCCATTGGGACAAAAGGTCGCGGACGGCGGGCGATTCAATTCCGGCAGATATGAACTCCCACTCAATATCAAGGAAGTCAAAGTCTGCATCAGGAATATATGCTTCCGTGTGCGGTTGCATATCCGCTTCGGAGCGTTCAAACCATGTATAACGTTGGCGTGAAAGGCGGAAAAGGGATTCGTAGTGCCCCCGTAAGAAATCGCGGTGTGATTCTATATTATTGTCTATAAAAGTGATACGGGTTCGCTGCTGTTTGGTAAGAAAATTCGGATAATGGGCTATATGTGCAGCCGTGATGGCCAATGCATACGCCATCTGGGTTGCACCGATAAGCACCAGATGCACATATTCGTCATCATCTCCCGTGATACGATCTTTCCGGTAGAGTTTCGGGAAACCGTCCTGATTGACTAATACCCGCTGCGCCCAACTTTCCAGCGCATTTGTCACTGTGAGATGGAACGTCGGCGGAAGCGGCTCTGTCTGCAGTTGCATAATCCGGAGCGTTGAAAGATGGTCGCAGGTCATATAACACTCCGTAGGAGTGCCAAGGTCCTTGAGTTCGCGCAGACAGAGGGTGTTCTTGGTGTCATGGTCCGGCTCGCCAGGCTCGCCTAAGATATATACGCGACGGGCTGTCTGAGCCCAGACTGAAATCAACTGCTCGCTTTGGGTGCGGTCACCGTAAAGGACTACCAAACGCTTGCGAATTTTCCTGTCAGCTATTTCCGCCATCAGACGCTTGCGGACCTCGGCAGCATCTTGGGCTGTGAGCACCACAACGGCTTTTGGAAGGGTTTTATCCGTGTAGAACTGGCCTTCTATGGTGTCTTTCAGCATTTCGTCCGCTCCTAAAAACAACAGATGATCCTTAAACTTGTACCGCACAACACCGCGGGTAAAATCATCCACCCGATTCTCAACAATATTGCTCAACAGGGAAATGAGCATACTGCTGACCACCACCAGACCGATGAGGTTGATAACCAACTGGAAAGGCAGATACCCTTCCTGCCGGAACTCACCCGGGCTGAGAAGCAAGGCTACCAGACTGTATATGCTGAGCGGCTTCTCAAGCAGGGCGTTAATACCGAAGAAAATACCGAAAAGAACCGTTACTATCAGCGCCAACCAAAGAATCTGTGTTCCTTTTCCGGCACTCAGTACGTGGTCTATTTTATAGCGTAACTTATTCATATTTCAACGATTAGATGCACATCAGACGATATGTCAGATAAGCGGCATAAACCAACACCAGCAAGGCGCCGTGCCAACGCTTTATCTCGTGTTTTTTGGTGAAAGTGACGAACAGCCAGACCATTACTGATGCCAGCACGACCATTGCAGCGTCCAACCACAAGCCCGGATATGCGGGAAGCGGGTGAATAACGGCACCGACACCAAGGATAAAGAACACATTGAATATATTGCTGCCGATGACATTGCCCAAGGCAAGGTCGCTGTTATGTTTGGCTGCGGCAACGCAACTGGTAGCCAGTTCGGGAAGAGATGTCCCCAATGCCACCACCGTCAGCCCAATAACCGCATCGCTTACACCAAGCGTTTGAGCAACGCCTGTGGCACCACGGACTACCAACTCGCCGCCAAGCACCAAACCAAGCAAGCCGAGCACTATCAAAAGCAGCATCTTCCATACTGGCAAGAGACGGATTTCTCCGCTTTCATCGGGATTTCTCTTGGCAATATGAAAACTGTGCACCATAAACGAGCAGAAAATTAGCAGCAGAATGATACCGCCCCAAAGGGTGATAGCCCCGTTATCCAAACTGAACGAGCCGAGGTTGTCCCAGGACCATGTGGTAGGAGGTGTATAGATTACAAACAAAAACACCAGAATACCCGCCAAGATGCTAACCGGAATATCAAAAACCCTGCTTGAACGTTGGGATGCAATAGGGTAAATAAGTGCGGTGAAACCGAGAATAATGAACGTATTGATGGCGTTGGAGCCAAGAATATTGGTAATCGCGATTTCCGTATTCTCTTCAATGGCGGCAATGGTGCTGACGATAAACTCCGGCATGGATGTCCCGAACGCCACCACAGTCAATCCTATAACCAGCGAGCTGACGCCGAAACGACGTGCAAGATCACTGGAGCCCTCGACAAGCCAATCCGCACCGTATATAAGCAGCACAAAGCCCACAATAATGGCTATTGCCATTGTCCACGGATTCAGCACTATCAATTGCTCAAAAGCATCTATCATAAATTTTCATTATTTACTATACATTAAACAGGAAGTGCATAATATCGCCGTCTTGAACGAGATAGTCCTTGCCTTCAATGGCGAGCTTGCCCGCAGCACGACACGCTGCTTCACCGCCAAGCGTAATGTAGTCATCGTACTTGATGACTTCCGCACGAATGAAACCGCGCTCAAAATCCGTATGAATGACTCCCGCACACTGCGGAGCCTTGCTGCCTGCACGGAATGTCCACGCGCGTACCTCATCCGAACCGGCGGTCAGGAAGGTACGCAAGTCTAACAATGCGTATGCCGCCTTTATCAAACGGTTCACGCCCGACTCTTTCAGCCCGATTTCATCGAGAAACATCTGCCGTTCTTCGTAGGTCTCCAGTTCTGCTATTTCGCTTTCAATCTTGGCAGCCAATACCAGTACCTGGGCATTTTCGTCCTTAACCGCCTCGCGTACCGCTTCCACGTATTTATTGCCCGTAACCGCTGAAGCTTCATCCACGTTACACACATACATCACAGGCTTGTTCGTCAGCAGAAACATCTCGCGGGCAACGGCTTCCTCATCCTTGTTGGCAAGCTCAACCGTGCGGGCTGAACGACCTTGGGACAGCGCCTCACGGTACTTCAACAGCACATCAAGCGCCAATTTGGCCTGTTTGTCGCCGCCCGCTTTCGCCTGTTTCTCTGTCTTGGCGATACGGGATTCAACAGTTTCCAAGTCCTTCAGCTGCAACTCAGCGTCAATGATTTCCTTGTCGCGGACAGGGTCAACCGTGCCGTCCACATGCACGACATTCTCATCGTCAAAGCACCGCAGCACATGAATGATGGCGTCCGTTTCGCGGATGTTCGCAAGAAACTTGTTCCCAAGCCCTTCACCCTTGCTCGCACCTTTTACCAAACCGGCGATATCCACGATTTCAACGGTTGTCGGGATTACACCGCGTTCGGGCTTGCACAACTCGCCTAATTTGATTAGACGCTCATCCGGTACCGTGATGACACCGACGTTGGGCTCTATCGTGCAAAACGGGAAGTTTGCTGATTGGGCTTTGGCATTCGAAAGACAGTTAAAAAGTGTTGATTTGCCTACATTGGGCAAGCCTACTATTCCACACTGTAAAGACATGGTTATTTATGATTTAATAATTTACAATTTTATGGTTTGTCACACAATTAGCCCGCAAAGGTACTAAAAAAAAATTGGATGTGCAAAAAAAAGTGCATTTTGCCACACTTTTTTGACTCATCTCAAAACTCTACACTTAAAATCACTCAACTCTCGCAACCAATGTCCTTACATAGTCCTAACATTGTCCTAACATTGTCCTTACATAACTATAAGAGAAGTACAAGAGAACAATAAAAAAGACACAATTCCTTGCACACATCAACTATTTTTCGTACCTTTGCAGTCAAAAAGGAGTATGCGGGATTTATTCTTTCCACGGAAATGCTATTTATGCGGAAAACCGGTCGGAGACGGACCGGTTATTTGTCGCGATTGCATGGAGAACATGCCCCGAACCGAACAAGCGGCCAATCGCAATAATCTGACGGAAGCCTTGTTTTGTGACATCCCAAAGTTTGTGCGTGGTGCCGTGTTTCTGTTCCTCGAATATGGAGACAAGTACCATAAACTGATTCACGAAATGAAGTATGGCCGTTTTGCAGACCCGCATATCGGCTACTTACTGGGGAAAGAAGCGGCTTATGAATTTATGCCGTCGGAATTCTTCGATGAAATCGACGTTATTCTACCTGTCCCGCTGCATCCAAGGAGATTGCGGGAACGCGGTTTCAATCAAGCGGAATGGATTGGAAAGGGCTTGAGTGAAGTAACCGGCATTGCGATGGAACCGACACTTTTGACACGGGAACGGAACAATAAGCAACAGGCACAAACAGACAAGACTGCACGACAGCAAAACGTTGCAGGGATTTTTTCAGTCAACCATCCGGAAGAATTATACCACAAACATATTCTGCTGGTGGATGATGTGATTACAACCGGCTCCACGCTACGCTCCTGTATGGAGGCGCTCAAGCCGGTTCGGGACCATAAAGTATCGGTTTTCGGATTAGGAAAAGTGCGGTAAAACCGAAGAAATTATTCGACGTACAGAACCAAGCCCTTCAAATATTCGCCTTCCGGATGATAAATGTTTACAGGATGGTCAGCAGGCTGATGCAATTGGTGCAAGATACGCACCTTGCGCCCGACTTGTGCCGCAGCGGTAAAGACTGCCAGACGGAACATTTCCTTGTCTACAGCCTGGGAACAGGAGAAGGTAAAGAGTATACCCCCTGATTTGATTTTCTCAATGGCTTTGGCATTCAGACGACGATAACCGCGCAATGCGTTGGGTACGGCCTCACGGTGTTTGGCAAAAGCCGGCGGGTCAAGAATAATCAAATCGTATTTATCGGATGTTTTTTCTCCATTTTCAATTTTTCCGTTCAGGAAATCAAATGCATCTGCAGCATAGGCAAAATGTCCGGTGGAATCGGAGAAATTCCGCTCCACATTGTCATTTACAAGGTCAATGGCCTTGGCACTCACATCTACAGACGTGACGGATTTGGCACCACCGCGCAGGGCATACACCGAGAAACCTCCGGTATAGCAGAACATATTAAGTACATCTCTCCCTTGGGCGTAGCGCTCAAGCAACGCGCGGTTCTCCCTCTGATCAACAAAGAACCCCGTCTTCTGTCCCTGCAGCCAGTCAATACGGAACTGCAAGCCGTTTTCCGTCGCCCAACACGGTTCATCCGTCTGTGCGCCTGCCAAATAACCGGTTTTGTCACCGTCTATCGGTGCCTTGAAAGGCAAGGTGTCATCTGATTTGTAATATATATTATTAAGGTGCGGCAGTATGTCGTTCAACGCTTTGGCAATTGCGTACCTATGCAGGTGCATTCCGACCGAGTGCGCTTGTACCACGGCCGTATCGGCATAGATGTCAACCACCAAGCCCGGAAGAAAATCGCCTTCACCGTGAATAAGCCGGAACGTATTGTTGTCGGGACGTACTAGACCTAACGCCTGCCGCAATTTCCATGCTGCAGCAATACGCCGATGCCAGAAATCCGATGGCAACGTATCCGTACCGAATGCCAGCAGACGAACAGCTATGGAACCGACCTGCCAATGTCCGACAGCCAAGTTTTTGCCGGTTGAATCCACTACCTTGACAAGCTCACCTTCCTGCGGCTCTGCATAAGGATAGTTCCTGTCCAAAACAATTTTGGCAATCGCTCCGGAGAACACCCACGGATGAAAACGCAGCACGGATTCCTCCTTGTGCGGTTTAAGGATAACAATAGGTTGCAAGTTATTAGTCATTGGGCGCTTTATTTTCATTTTCAATCTGCTGTTGTCTGGCAGCAAGAACTTCCTGCTGATGCAGATACTGGCGTTCCAACTCCGCCCGTTTGATTTCAGCAGCTTCTTCAGGCGGCAGGGGCTCTGTGGCCATCAGCTCTTTGTATATGAGCAGCGTCGCCCATGCATCAGTCGATGCATAACGTGCCTGCTCCGGCGTAAGAAGGTTGTTTTCCCAGTTGGTAAGTTGCTGGGATTTGCTGATTTTCTTGCCAAAACAGATAGCAAACATCTTTTGCAGGCCAAGGTCAAGAATGCCGTATCTGCCTGCAATGGATTGCAAGTCCACACAATTGGAAGGCTTGAAGTTACACCGTCGGCGCAAACCGTTAATGTCATCCTTGAAGGCAAGCCCTACCTTACAGATGTCGGGGTTGGCGAATATATCCGCCACGTCCTGCGGCAAACCTATTAAACTCAGACGGAAAAGATAGCAGCGCTCTTCTGTTGCCATTTGCAGCAACGCGGTCTGATAACGGATGCCACGGACAAAGGAGGGACGCGCCTCAGTATCTACGCCGATAAACTTCTGATGGGACAGATAGTCGACCGCATCGGGAACTTTGGATAACTCGTCCACGATAATCACTTCTCCCTCAAACCGGACCACAGGCAGCCACTGGATAAGCTCTTTGGCAAATTTATGTTCAAAATGGTTGGCTTTCATAAATTCGCCGACAAAGGTACTACAAAAATTGTATATACGCAACAATTTCCATTAAAAAAACACTATCTTCTGCAAAATTTTCAAATATTATTCTCATATCACACTACTTTGGCACGATTTTTGTAATGTAAAAAAATGGTTAAATTATGAAGACACCAAAAACTAATATTCTCCTGTGCGATGATGATGTCAACCTGACAACAGTCCTGGTTGATTATCTTCACGAGCATGGTTATGGCGTTATCACAGCTGCAGACGGTGAGGAGGCACTGCTCAAAGTGGCTGCCGGACAGACGGACATCTGTCTGCTGAATGTGAATATGACCAAAGTAAACGGCTTTGAGGTACTGGAAACCATCCGTAAAACCAATAACCAATTGCCGGTGATTATGGTCATGCCGAACGGCGCACAGGAAGATATCATTCAGGCATACAAACTTGGCTGTGACGATTATTTGGTAAAACCGCTTTCGGTGGAACTGCTGATATGCAAGGTTGAGGCTGTTCTCCGTCGTTGCAAACCGGTTTTCAACTCGCAAGAAATGGTGTTTGACCTTGGCGGAAAGCATTTTGACGCATTACACCAGACTTTTGACGGCCGGCATATTGCAGCACGTGAGAATGATTTGCTTCTCATGCTGTGCCAGAATATGAACACACTGGTGGATCGTCACCTAATTTTACGCACATTGTGGCAAATGGACAACCACTTTGCAGTACGTTCCTTGTGCGTATATATTAACCACCTTCGCCACCTGTTACAAGGAACAGGACTCCAGATTTTTGCAGTCCACGGCAAAGGCTATAAACTGATAAACAGCAAATCATAATAAAAGTAAAAGTTTTTTCATAACAGAGGCTAACATAAGAGTTAGTGTTTTTTTCTTAATTGTGTTATTTAATAAATAGTGTTTTTCATTGAAAAGAGCTCGTCGGGAGACGCGCTCTTTTCTCATTTTTATGTTCCTGAAAATCAATGCAGCTTCTCCACGCGTGCCGCATCTAGCCGCAATAGAATGAAAAGCAGCAGACTGAATCCCCACATCGAACTTCCACCGTAACTGAAAAACGGCAACGGAATGCCGATAACCGGCAACAGACCTAAGACCATACCGATATTGATGGTAAGGTGAACAAGGAAAATACAGGCAACCGAATAGCAATAAATCTGGCTGAAAGTGTCCCGCTGTCGTTCGGCAATACTGATTAGCCGCAAAATGAAAATCAAATAAATCAGCAGCACACCGGTAGTGCCGACAAATCCCCACTCTTCGCCAACGGTGCAGAAGATGAAGTCGGTATCCTGCTCCGGCACATATTTGAGCTGGCTCTGCGTGCCTTGCAGCCAGCCTTTGCCGGCAAACCGTCCAGAACCGATGGCAATTTTGGCCTGAGTCACATTATATCCGGCACCGGAAGGATCATCTTTCATACCCAACAGCACTTCAATACGGGTACGTTGGTGCGGTTGAAGAACTTTGGTAAAAGCAAAATTGCAGGCAAACGCATAACCGATACTGACCACAAAGGCGACAAGGAGCAACCATTTATAGTAGCGTTTTATTTTCCATGTGCGCCATATAAGCAGTCCGAATACGACAACCAGAAGCACCAGCGCCGGCCAGAAAGAGAAGCGGATAACAAGAATAAACACCACTGCGGCAAGCACACCTGCCAACAGTACCCAACCACTCATTCCCTGACGGTAAAAGACAAGAAGAAACGCTGCAAAAACCAAGGCAGAACCGGTTTCGCGCTGCAGCACCATAATAATAAACATCGGCACTCCGATAATGGAGAACGGGACAAGCAAATCGTGCCAGTCACGCAGTTTGTACTCATAGCGTCCCATATATTTCGCCAAAGCAAGCGCAGTCATGCACTTGGCAAATTCGGCAGGCTGTATGCTTACAGGCCCGAAAGTAAGCCATGAATACGAACCTTTGACATTGTGCGCAAAAACAGGTGTTGCCAGCAGGACAACAAGCATCACACCGTACAGAAAATAGGCGAGCACATCATAGGTTTTATAATCAATGATGAGTATTACACTTCCCATCACAATGGCGGAAACAATCCATACAAACTGTTTGCCCGCGCGGGTGGAGAAATCAAAAATACCGGTGGAATCGTAGGTATAACTGGCACCGTAAATATTTATCCAGCCGAAAAGCGACAGCGCAAGAAACATAAGGACTGTCGGCCAGTCTATGTTCGTTAATATGTTACCATTGCGTGACGTGCTCATTCAATACAGCGTCTTTTATGCGGTTAAAAAGTGGTTTTCTTTCGATTTCACCGAACAAATACTGCTCCATCATCAGCGAAGCGATAGGTGCTGCCCATGTAGCACCGAAACCGGCATTTTCGACTACTACAGCTACCGCAATCTGCGGATTGTCTTTCGGGGCAAAACCAATGAAAATAGCATGATCTTTACCATGCGGATTCTGAACCGTACCGGTTTTACCGCACATGGCAAGAGTGTCAATATTGTACCATCGGCCGGTTCCGTTGGTCATCACTTTATGCATACCTTCGCGGACAAGCGGAAAATATTTTGAATCGATGGAAGTTGTATGTTTCTTAGATTTCATCGAGTCATTCCGATTCAAATGCGGAGATATATAATAGCCTCCGTTGGCTACAATGGCCGCTTCGTTGGCAAGTTGAAGCGGGGTAACCAGAATCTCGCCCTGTCCGATACTGAGTGAACGAATCGTAATGGCTTTCCAACCTTTCTTACCATAATAGCGGTCATAGAATGCAATTGACGGAATACTTCCGGAGGACTGCTCGCCAAGGTCGGAATCTGTGAACCGCTGCCCCAAACCGAATTGCATCACATCATCACGCCATAACTGATAACGCTTCCTGAATGGCTCATTATCCACACCATAACCGTCTTTTTGCAGCATATCGCGGAACGCGCACCAGAAATACGGATTACAACTCTGCTCTATCGCTTTTTCCAGCGACACGGGGCTTCCATGATGGTGAGTACATTTTATCGGCGTGGACTGCGGACCGCTGCAGGGATATTCGGTGGTCGGACGGATTCCGCCCTCCTGCAGACAAACCAGTGACTGAATGACCTTGAATGTCGAACCGGGAGAGTAGGTTGCTTGTGTAGCACGGTTATACAGCGGCTTGGTTTCGTCCTGCGACAGTCTGGCATAGTTCTCCGAACGGATTTTTCCGACCAACAATTGCGGATTCCACGTCGGGCTGGAAGCCATTGCCAATATCTCACCCGTAGCTGGTTCTATTGCTACAGCACTGCCGATTTTACCGGTCAGCAGTTGCTCGGCAAGCAGTTGCAGCTGTATATCCAATGTCAGATACAAGTCCGTTCCGGCTTGTGCAGGCACATCCTCTTCCCCCTCCTTAAACCGGCCCTGCAGACGTCCGTGAGAGTCGCGAAGCAGTATCTCCTCACCCTTTATGCCGCGTAGTTGCGCTTCATAGGTCCGTTCTATTCCGTCGCGCCCCGCATAGTCACCCTGCACATAATAATTGTCCTTTTTGATATCTTGGGAACTCACTTCTCCGACACTTCCCAACGCATGAGCCGCAGCATGGTAAGTATAATCCCGTAATGTCCTTTTGCGGAGCGAAATACCCGGAAAACGATACAGCGACTCCTGCAACGGAGCTACATCCACCTTGTTCAACTGCGACATGAACACTTGCGGTGTATAGCGGGAAAATCCCCGGTTCTTCCGCACGTTGCTAATCTCGGCTATACGGCTGTCAAATGTCTCGCGGTCGATACCAAGCACATCGCAGAAAGCAAGCGTGTCAAAGTCATTTCCCATCTCACGCAACACAATTGTGACATCATAAATCGGCTGATTGAAAACCAGCAATTCGCCGTTCCTGTCATATATCAACCCGCGTGACGGATAGACGGTCTGTCGGACAAGTGCATTACTCTCGGCCTTTTCCTTGGTTGATTGGTCGATAATCTGCACCATAAACAATTTGATGATGTATATAAGTACAATAGCAACGGCTATGCCGCTGATAACATAACGCCGGTTATAGTACTTATCATTTATCATCGGTTACTTGCGGATAATATTATACCCTAAAATCAGACCGATATTCAATCCGGCACTGATAATAATTTGCAGAATTGTCATTCCGAAATGGTGGAAACTCCATGCCGTTAACATACTGACAGTCACTTGATGGATGAAAATCAAAACGACTATATATTTGATGAATGCATCATGGCTGACAGTAAGCCAGCTGATCTCGCCTGTCAGACGCTCATGCTCCTGGACAAAAGCGGCAATAAGCGGTTTGCGGACATACATCAGAAGAACGCAGGCTGCCGTATGGACACCTATTGAATTACAAAGAATATCCATCAGCAGACCTACCGCAAAGCCAATCAGCATATCCGCCCAATGGGGCAGAATTATCGGCATAGCTAACAGGCATAGGATATAAACCTGCGGCTGGCACAAACCATGAAATTGCAGATTGTTGAACAGAAATATCTGCAACAAAATGGCAATTAACCAATATGCATACACTTTATTTTGCATCGACGGACAAAGACATTTCTTCGTTATGCGTATGATTGTCAATCAGTTGAACATAGTTCAACTTCCGAAAATCGGTCTGCAACCGCACTTGGATTGTATAGTACGAATCACCTTCCTTCAGTTCAGCTTTCTCCACAATGGCCAACGGAATATCTGCCGGAAATACCGGAGAAAGACCGCTCGTCACAATCGTATCGCCTGTTTCAACCGTCAGATGCGAAGCAATATCGGTCAATCGGGCAAAACGGTAATCTATTCCATCCCATTCCACCGTGCCGTAATAGCCGTTCTTAAGGAATTTGGCACTAATCTTGCTATTGGTGTTGATAATCGGAATCACCACGGCAAAATGCTCGCTGACAGTTGTAACAAAGCCGACTGCCCCTTCACTGTTACGAACTCCCATCCCGCGATAAACGCTGTCGCGCAAGCCCTTGTTGATAGTCAGATAGTTGTGCTCTTTGTTGGTACTCAGCTGAATCACTTTCGCCGGAAGGCAGGAGTAATCCAAATGGGAATAGGTGTATGCTTCATGCTCTATTGAATCCTCCACCAGATTCTGCAATTCAGCAACTTGGGTGCGCAAAGCGGCATTTTCCCGCTGCAATTGTTCATTTACCGAACGCAGACGGAAATAAGAAGCCACATCGTTTGCCACTTGGTAATTGAAAGCGACTACTGCATTCGACGTGGACAGAACACTGCTCTTCGGATATTCGTTATAGCTCGTCAAAAGCAAAAAAGCAACAACTTCCAGAATAATGAATATCAGGAAGTTGCTGTATTTTTGTATGAACTTGAGCAGACTGTTCATTAACGAATCAGGAATCCGAAGTTATTTACATTCTTCAGTGCAACACCTGTTCCGCGGGCTACCGCACGCAATGGGTCTTCTGCCACATGGAACGGTATCGTAATCTTGTCAGACAAACGTTTTGCCAAACCGTGTAGAAGCGCACCGCCACCTGCCAGGTAAATACCGCGTTTGACAATATCGGCATACAATTCGGGAGGAGTCGATTCCAATGCTTGCAGAACAGCCTGTTCCACTTTTGAGATGCTCTTCTCCAGGCAATGCGCAATTTCCTGATACGATACAGGCACTTGCATCGGAAGGGCTGTCACTTTGTTCGGACCGATTACCATGAAATCTTCCGGAGCATCTTCCAGTTCCGGCAATGCGGAACCCACCTGAATCTTAATCCGTTCTGCCGTCGGCTCGTCTATACGCAGATTGTGCATACGTCCCATGTATTCCACAATATCCGCATTGAAGTCGTCACCTGCTATCTTGATGGACTTGTTCGCCACAATGCCGCCAAGCGATATAACCGCAATCTCCGTCGTTCCGCCGCCTATATCAACCACCATGCAACCTTCGGGACTCTCCACGTCAATTCCCATTCCGATGGCAGCGGCCATTGGCTCGTAAATCATGTAAACGTCGCGGCCGCCGGCATGTTCCGAACTGTCGCGCACCGCACGAATCTCTACTTCTGTTGAGCCGGACGGAATACAAATCACCATTTTGATACTCGGCGAAAACAAACGAGCTTGTTTCGGAATCATGCGGATCATACCGCGAATCATCATCTCGCAGGCATAGAAATCTGCAATCACGCCATCCCGGAGAGGACGGACAGTACGAATCATGTTACCGCCTTTACCAATCATCTGCTGCGCTTTGCGACCCACAGCTACCATTTTGTTGTCTGCAATACTGATTGCCACTACCGACGGCTCATCTACCACGACCTGATCATCACAAATGATAATCGTGTTCGCTGTGCCCAAGTCAATCGCAATCTCTTGCGTAAAAGAAAAAAGTCCCATTATTGTGTTTTTTTGTTAATTTTTCTACCCGAAATTGACCCCTTTACACAAAAATGTGTAAAATTGCGCAAAGGTACTACATTTTTTTCATATTTGCAAATGAAAAAAAAATTTTTTTCAAAAAAATAGAGTGATGACATTTTTGTCATCACTCGTGCGCTCCCTCTAGGACTTGAACCTAGGACCCCCTGATTAACAGTCAGATGCTCTAACCGACTGAGCTAAGGAAGCTTGCTTTTCGGAACGATTTTTTACTTTCTTTCTCAAAAGCGGCTGCAAAATTACAACTTTTTTTTTATATGACAAAGTTTTTTTCAAAAAAAATTACTATCTTTGCAAAAATTTTTGATTTTTATACCAAAAAACGGGTTTTTTATGAAAAAAGTACTGGGTTTAGGGAATGCTTTGACCGATGTCTTGATTCAAGTCTCCGAAGATGACCTCCGCGAATTGGGACTCCCAAAAGGAAGTATGAATTTGATTTCTATGGAGCAAAACGAGCAAATCCAATTCCGGTTTGCAAGTTTCCGCAAAAAACTGGTCGCAGGCGGAAGTGCCAGCAACGCGGTCACAACCATCACACAACTTGGCGGAAAAGCGGCTTTTATCGGTAAAATCGGAAACGACGAAATCGGAGACTTTTACCGCGATGACCTCGTCAAAAATGGAGTCAATCCCTTACTTTTGACCTCTTCCGACAAAATGTCCGGCTGTTGTATCGTGCTCATCACGCCCGACGGAGAACGCACGTTTGCTACCTATCTGGGTGCCGCAGCAGACCTTAAACCGGAAGACATCAACAAAGAAGCATTCATCGGCTACGATATTTTCCACTTGGAGGGATACCTCATGCAGGACCATGCGCTCATCGAAAAAGCCATGCGACTCGCAAAAGAAGCCGGATGCACCATTTCACTTGACTTGGCAAGCTACAATGTGGTTTCTGAAAACCATGAATTCTTGGAAAACTTGGTAAAAAAATACGTGGACATCGTCTTTGCCAACGAGGATGAATCGTTTGCTTATACCCATTTGAATCCCGAAGAATCCGTAGCCGAAATTGCCAAACAATGTGACATCGCCATCGTTAAAGTCGGCAAACGCGGCAGTTATGTCCAGCAAGCAGATACCGTTTTCCACATTGGCGCCATTACCACTTCCTGTACCGACTCTACCGGAGCGGGTGACTTGTACGCAGGCGGATTCTTGCATGCCCTTTCCGATGGATTTGACATTCGCCGTTGTGGCGAAATCGGTACAATCGCTGCCGGACGGGTCGTGGAAATCATCGGAACCAAATTGAGTGAAAGCACGTGGGATGAAATCCGTCGTATTTGTGCCATGTATCGCGGTTTTATGCTCCGTTACATTCAAAATTGATACTGTTTTGTCCCTGTCAAACACGATACATTTACGATAGATTTACGATACATTGACGATAGATTGACGATACATTACCGAATCGCTGAACAACACCTTATATATTATATATATGAAAGTTATATACATCCTTTATCAGTACCTCATCGCCTTTCCGCTTTTGTGGATTTGGACGATGATTGTTGCAACAACCACGATTCTTTTCTCCCATTGGAACAAGGCGCTGTGGCTTAATCGCTTTATCTCCTTTTGGGCACGCACTTTCCTGTGGGCGTTCTTCCTGCCGGTAAGCGTTAGCGGATTGGAAAACATCAAGAAAGGACAATCCTATATCTTCATCGCCAACCACCAGTCCATGTTTGACATTTGGACTATTTACGGCTGGCTCCCTGTCACCTTCAGATGGCTCATGAAGCAGGAACTGCGCAAAATACCCTTTGTAGGAACTGCCTGCAAAATGCTCGGACATGTTTATATCAAACGTGGTTCTGGTGCCGCAGCACGGGAAAGTCTCTTGGAAGTGGAGCAGACCCTGCAAGACGGTATCTGCACGGTTATCTTCCCGGAAGGAACGCGGTCGCTTGACGGCGAAGTCGGTCCGTTTAAGAAAGGAGCTTTCAGAATCGCGCTGGACTTGAACCTACCCATTATTCCCATTTCGCTTTCCGGATGCTACGAAGTGATGAGCCGCAAAGCACACTATGTAACCCGCCATCCGGTTCACATGCATGTCGGCAAACCGATTATGCCGGACACTTTTGACAAGGAGAATCCCCAGAATACGATTGACTTAATCCGGGAAGAAGTCATAAAAAACGTCCGAAAATAGCATTTTTTGAGAAAAATGCAATTATTCTTACAAAAAACTTGCACAATCCAAAATAAAGCAGTACTTTTGCACCCGCTTTTGGATTTGGTCGGTTGCCCGAGTGGTTAGGGACCGGTCTGCAAAACCGGGGACAGCGGTTCGAATCTGCTACCGACCTCCATTGGAACCGCCTACGTGGCGGTTCTTTTTGTAAAATATGGAAAACGTAATCCGGGATATTACCAATCAGGAATATAAGTACGGTTTCACAACCGATGTGGAAACGGATGTCATCAGCCGTGGTCTCAACGAAGATGTTATCCGTCTCATTTCTGCCAAAAAAGGCGAACCCGATTGGTTACTGGAATTCCGCCTCAAAGCCTACCGCAAATGGTTGACGATGCCCGTTCCCAAATGGGCGCATCTTACTATTCCTGATATTGACTTCCAGGCTATTTCATACTATGCGGCACCGAAAGCCAAGTCCGCAAAGACTACGGATGAGATAGATCCGGAGATAATGAAAACCTTTGACAAGCTCGGTATTCCGTTGGAGGAACGTGCTGCTTTGGCGGGAAATATGGCGGTTGATGCCGTTATGGATTCCGTTTCGGTCAAGACGACTTTCCGCGAAACGCTGGCGGAGAAAGGCATTATCTTCTGCTCCATTTCCGAAGCCGTCAGAGAGCACCCTGATTTGGTGAAGAAATATCTTGGTTCTGTTGTGCCGTACAGCGACAATTTCTATGCGGCACTCAATTCAGCCGTTTTCTCGGACGGTTCCTTTGTTTATATCCCGAAAGGCGTCCGTTGCCCGATGGAACTTTCCACCTATTTCCGCATCAATGCCGGAAATACAGGGCAGTTTGAGCGCACACTTCTCATTGCCGACGAAGGCGCTTACCTCAGTTATCTGGAAGGTTGTACGGCGCCGATGCGCGACGAGAACCAGCTTCACGCAGCCATTGTGGAAATCATCGTTCATGACAATGCCGAAGTGAAATATTCCACCGTTCAAAACTGGTATCCGGGCGACAAAGACGGCAAAGGCGGCATTTATAACTTCGTCACAAAACGCGGCATAACTCATAAAAACGCCCGTCTCAGTTGGACACAGGTCGAAACAGGCTCTGCCATTACTTGGAAGTACCCGAGTTGCATCCTCAAAGGCGATAATTCGTCGGCAGAGTTCTATTCCGTAGCGGTCACCAACAACTACCAGCAGGCGGATACAGGCACCAAGATGATTCACTTGGGCAAGAACACCCGCTCACGCATCATCAGCAAAGGAATATCTGCCGGTCACTCCCAAAACTCCTACCGCGGCTTGGTCAAAGTCGTTTCCGGCGCAGAAAACGTCCGCAACTACTCCCAATGCGACTCCCTTTTATTGGGCGACAAATGTGGTGCACACACCTTCCCTGATATGCAGATTGCCAATCCGACGGCGACGATCGAGCACGAAGCCACAACCTCCAAGATTTCAGAAGACCAGCTTTTCTATTGCCGCCAGCGCGGTATCAGTACCGAAGACGCGGTTGGTCTCATTGTAAACGGTTATGCCAAAGAAGTCATGGACAAATTGCCGATGGAGTTTGCAGTCGAAGCGCAGAAACTGCTGCAAGTTTCGTTGGAAGGCACAGTAGGTTAGTATGAAGATTTTAACAACTATATTATTGGCTATTGGCCTGTTGACCGAAAATCCCGTTTGCGAACAGGCAAATATCTCTGTCCTCATTCGCGACGCCCGAACCGGTACTGTAATTGACGAACATCGCTCTGACCATGTCGTTCCGCCTGCAAGTGTGATGAAACTCCTCACTACCGGCGCTGCACTTGAAATGCTCGGTCCTTCATTCCGTTTCACGACGACGCTTGAATACACTGGCACGATTGAAGACGGTGTGCTTAAGGGCAATCTCTACATCCGTGGCGGTTGTGACCCGTCACTGGGCAACCTTAAAGGTACGCAGGCGTTTGTTTACAAGTGGGTGAAAGCAATCAAAGCGGCGGGAATTCGTTCCATTCAAGGAGCCGTTGTTGCCGATTTGAGCCTGCTTGACGGCGATGCCACCAATCCAAACTGGCTTTGGGAGGATTGCGGCAATTACTATGCTCCCGGTATTTTTGCGCTCAACTATATGAGCAATACCCTGAATATTGTTCTCAAAAGCGGACCGGTCGGCTCTGTTGCCGATGTCATACGTATCGAACCTGCCTATCCTCCCTTGAAAACGATTAACCATATCCGCTGCACCGAAATAACCTATGACGGAGCTTATGTGCACGGCCTGCCCTACTCCAATGAACGTTACCTGACCGGCAGCGTGCCCAGCAACCGCGGGCAGTTCGGTGTCCGAAGCGACATTCCTAATCCCGGTTGGCTGCTGGCTACACACCTGACCAAATACCTCAACGAAGCAGGTGTAACCGTTTCCGAACCGGCAACTTTCATGGCAGAGCGTGGGTTGGATTTAGGCGTTCGACAGCTTATCTATGAGCATAAATCCGACTCGCTTGGTGCGTTGATTGCCGAGACGAACATTTATAGTAACAACCTTTACGCCGAATCTATTTTCCGCTATCTCGGTCTCAATTACGGCAAACCAGGAACAATTCACAATTCATGCGAAGTGGTTCGTGAGTTCTGGCGGTTGCGCGGAGTCAGCACAAAAGGCGCGCTTATCAAGGACGGCTGCGGCTTGGCGCCGCAAGATGCCGTTAGTGCAGAAACGCTTGTCCAGCTCCTGCAGTACATGAACCGCAGCAAGTACCGCGACATATGGCTTCGTTCGCTCCCTGTTAGCGGTGGCGAAGGCACGCTCAGTTCCCTTTGCCGAGGAACGATTCTGGAAGGAAAGATTCATGCCAAATCCGGCACGATTGCCGGTACAAAGAACTTCGCCGGCTATATCGACTTGCCTGACGGCGGACAATGGATTTTTGCCATTCTCGTCAACAGCGCACAAGGCAAAGCGAAAAATGTCCAGACCATTATTCAGAAATACCTGCTTGATGTTTATCAGTCTCACCAATAGTACCAACAACTACCTCAAGAAGCATCCTGACTGTGATGACATTTGGACAAGTTGGCAGACTGCAGGTCGCGGACAAGCCGGCAACTCGTGGGAAAGCGAACAAGGTAAAAACGTGCTCATGTCCTTGCGCTTGCGCAAACCGCAAGTGGCTGTTGAACAGGCGTTTCTGCTACAAATGGCTGTCAGTCTCGGCGTACAGGAAGTAGTGGCAAATCTTCTGCCGAACAGACAAGTCACCATCAAATGGCCTAATGACATTTATGTGGACAACAAAAAGATTTGCGGCATACTCATTGAAAGTACCATTGCAGACGGTCAACTGACGGAAGCGATTGCAGGAATAGGTCTTAATGTGAACCAAACCGTTTGGCAAAGCAACGCACCCAATCCTGTTTCACTCAAGCAACTTACAGGTATGGATTATGACCTGCCTACCATTTATGAAGCCCTTTACAAAAACATTAATAATAAATTGTCCCTGCTATCTGACATCGAAACGCTTAAACAACAATATCGCTCCGTCCTCTACCGTTTCGGTCAAAAGTCCCTTTATGCGCTTCGTGAAGTGTCCATGACGCCTTCCCGCATTTTGACGGACATCCCCGAAAACGCTTTTGAAGCAACCATTACAGACATTACCCCACAAGGCCAACTGGTGCTTGAAACCGCAACCGGTAGCCGCATGTTCCACTTCAAAGAGATTCAGTTTGTTTTATGAAACGGCACACCTTGTTTTTATTCACGCTGCTTGCAGTTTTGTACGGCTGCAAACCGCATAATGAACCTTCCCCGCCAAGCGGCGGAGACGCTTCATCCGTACGCGATCTTGATTATCTGTTTGATATTGAGTCCGTTCCGCAGATAACACTTACCCTTACCGAATCGGATTGGAACACCTATCTTTCCAATTTTGACCAATGGCCGGATAACGGTCTTTATGTGCCGGCTGCATTCTCGTTTACCAAGAACGGCGTTACCTACAACCGTGACAGTGTCGGACTGCGTCCGCGCGGAAACACTACCCGCCGCCGTCCTGAGTCTTCTACAGGCGAAATGCACCGTAACGGCGCACCTTTCCACCGGGCGCATTTCGGAATCCGTTTTACCAACTATACCACCGGCGAACGCTTTTTCGGCATGGATCGTATCATTCTCAAGTGGAACGCCACCGACCCTTCCTATGTCCGTGAAGCCTTTTGCTACGACCTCTTCCGCCGTTTCGGCGTCTGGTCTGCACCGCGCGCCTCATTCTGCCGCCTCTCCATATACATAAAAGGTGACTCCAAACCTGTCTATATGGGCGTTTACACCATGATTGAAAACCCGCGCAAAGGCTGGCTTGATGCCAATTATCACGCCGGACATATACCTGACAAACAAGGTTTTCTATGGAAAGCAGGCTATGGCGCCGACCTCAGCTCGGCTGACCAAAGCAAAATGGGCGTTCAGGACGATTACGGCAAACGCTATCCCTATAATCTCAAGAGCAACAAAGACAGCCTCTCTTTTGCTAAAGCGGAATTGTGTGATTTCATTAAAGGAATGACGCCGCTCAAATCGGGCAGTACGGAACTGCAGACGTGGCTCGAAAATCACATGGACATTGACCTTTTCCTGCGTGCCTATGCGGTGAATGTGATGGTCGGCATGTGGGATGACTACTGGAAGAACAAGAACAACTATTATTTCTATTTAGACTGCAATCACCGCTTCTATTTTATCCCGTTTGACTACGACAATACGCTCGGTTCGGCGCAGGAACGCTATGGCAATCCGGGTACGGACAATATGCTTGCTTGGGGCAGTCTGGAGGGTGACCGTATCTTGATGCGCAAAGTCATGTCTGTTACTGCTTTCAAGGAAAAATACAAAGCCTATATCAAGCAGTTGGCAACGTCTTCCGACTTGATGGAGCCGGTTGCAGCGTGTACGCGGATTACACGTCTGCAAAGCTTGATTCGTGATTATATATCCAACGACACCGGCGAAGATGGTATGATTCAAGACAAACCTGCCTATTGGAGTTCCTGTCCGTATTACCGCCTATTAACCGGCGGTTCCGGCAACGGCAAGTCTTCTGAATCCAATTTCTTCAAAACCAAGGCCGCAGCCATTTCGTGGTAAACTTCCCCATTTTACGTTACATGCTACAATCGTGCGAAAGCTAAGAATGAGAAAAAAACGCGGCACTTGTGAGTGATTGACTTGCACCGTTTATTCACTGCTTTTTCAGCGATTGCAATCGCGGCACAGCATCTGACAGTTTGAGGCAATCGTTCGCCCACCTTCCACCCACGGCGTGATGTGGTCGGCTTCCATGACTTCAATATCAAACGGCTTTCCGCAGATGGCGCACTTACCTTCTTGCCGCTCATAAACCTCGCGGCGGGTGTTGGCATCAAACGCACGAATTCCCAAATGATGTATATCGCCATCCAAAATATACGCAAAGATGCCGGATTTCTTCTGCACATCTGAATCCGCCATCAGTTTTGCCATTTGTTCGCTGATAGCGGTAGCTGTGAGTTTGGTATCGCGGTGTTTGTTGTAGAGTAATCCCCATTCCACGCCTTTCATCTCTTTCTTGTACTTGCGTCCGAAAAGTTTGTCCACCCAATGAATGACATCTTGGAAATACTGCCATAGTTCGTCGGCATCGGTATCATGCTGATGGTCTGCCATATATTGTTTGAGCGACTTTCCCTGCGCGTCGCCAATCCATTGGAGCGCGGTCTCGAAATAGTCCTGACGAATAGGCGAGCCTGACATAAAATCCGAAGCAATGCGATAGGCAACACAGCCTGTTTTGGAGAAACGGCGCTTGGCTTGTGTAGTCCATGAACCCGCATAGATAGCGTTCAAAATCTCTTGGTCGGTCAGTTTCTCACCGGCTATGTTGATGCGCTGAAACCATTTGATTTTCTCTTCGTCGGTGCCCTCGCAGATATAAACTTGCAGTTTGTAGTCCAAGATACGGTTTTGTTGCTCTTTCGTCATATTATTGAAGCCAAGCAAGTTTCCGTCAAACTCCATCATATATTCGCCGGCAATGAACGAACAAATAGAGATCGTGCGTTGCTGACCATCCAAGACTTCGTAGTCGATACCATCCGCGCCGTCTGTTCTGACCCAATACATGACGTTGAGCGGAAAGTTCTGCCATACAGTATCCATGACGGCGTTGCGTTTCTTCTCGTCATAGACAAACTCGCGCTGATACTTCGGACGGATATTAAGCCGCCCGCCGTAGCCGACGATACCTTCTTCCTGAATACTCAAATCATTGTACCCCGCGCACAACTCCCGCACGCGTACCTCATGTAAATCTATTGTCATGGCTTTTGTGGTTTTTTGTTACGAATTAAAATACGGAAATATGGAGACTTGCCATTAACGGTCAAATCTTTATCATCGTCTCCTTTGCGGAACTTGATAATTTCGAATTGATCGGGATTGTAGGACCCGAGAAAAGTTATAGGTACTCCTATACACCCTTTATAATCAATAGGAATTTCTGTGACTTTATTCACATTGATAGCGTCATAATTGTCGTATTTAGGATACTCGTCTGGATTATATTCCTTGTATAATACAATTTCTTCATGCCTCAAAGAATGGTCAAGATTTGTAAACCACGTTGTACTTCCTATCGTTTGATAGCGAATGCCGTTTTCTATTTTCTGTCCTGACTTTTGAGGGAAAGAATCAGGTATCTTAAACCACATAGAACCTGTTCCGTGTCGCGTTACTCCAAGCCACAACTCATTATTCTTTATAAGAGGGAATATTTCTTTATAGGTAATGGCGTTCATATTTCCAATTATTAGAAACTTCTTTTTATATGCCATCAATTGTGCTACATATTCCCTAAACAATGAGAATGGCGGATTAGTCACTACTATATCTGCTTCTTTGAGTAATTCAACACATTCAGCAGAACGAAAATCTCCATTACCTTTAAGAATAGAAATAACATTTCGATCATTTTGCATTAAGTACTTCACATCTGCAAGATTAACAGCGCCATCATTATTGTAGTCCTTAACCTCGGAAATTTCTACTTTATAGGCTATTTTCTTCGGTTCATCTGTAGTATCGCCAAAATCTAAAAGTAACTCATTCCCTAAAACAGGAGATCCATCATAGCAAGTAGCTATTAGCTTTTTAAGACCTAATTGGTTGAAATTTAGCGCAAAGTACTTAAAGAAATTACTTTCGTACGGGTCATCACAATTACACAACACAACTTTGCCCTGAAAGTGTTGTTTGTAATACTTGAGTTCATTTGAAATGTCATCAAGCAGAGTGTAGAACTCATCTTGCCTTACATCTTTTGCTGTGGTAAGACTTTCGTGTTTTGCCATAGATTGATAGCAATTTTGCATTGCCATCAATCACTCTGGCAGAAAAGAAAAGTGAGTATATCTACTCGCGTTCACGGGAGGTCCGGAAAGAAAACCCGCCACTCATCATAGATACACTCACACTGAAAAACATCAGTGCTTGTGATGAGTGTGGGAAGTTCCGTGACTTCCGTGAACTTGGCTTTTCTAATTCTGTTAAGAAATTAGTTTTCCGGACCTTTTTCTCGAACGCGAATAATAGCCAATGCTGTTAATATGTTATTTTACCGCGCAACGCTTTGCGCTCTGTCTTGCTCGGTTTAACGTCATGGGCGGGACGGTATGTTGAACTTGTGCAAAAAATGCACATTTCAAATCGGGTGCAAAGGTACTACTTTTTTTCGACATATACAAGAAAAAAGTGTAGATTTCAATGAAATTGCACAAAATAAAATGATGAACACACAATTTTATGTGAAAGTGTGAAGTGTGTGAATATGTGTAAAATTCACAAATTCACACATCGGTGAAGGTTGTAAAAATCTCCATAATAATATAATAATATTATATATTATTATTTATTATGAGCAAAATATGAAGATACAAATTTGTGTGAATTTGTGAATTTGTGAATCTATCGTGCCCTTCCAGCTAAGAATTTTGCTCGGATATTCAAGGAGGTTCATTTTTTTGCAAAATTTTTGCTCAAAAATTTGCAAAAGGCAGATAGTTCATCGTATCTTTGCACCGGAATTCGGAAGAGTCCAACGACTAACGACCAACGACCTATTCTCTTCGAGACCCTTTCGACTCCCTCCCGAGACGCAAAAAAGAGGCTAACGTGTCGGTAACGTCAGGGTAACCGCAGGGTTATAAGAATTTACGATTGGACGATTTACGATTTGACAATTGAAAAATTAATCATTTGCGATTGAAATTCCTTAATTCGTAAGAAAAATTTGTATAAATAAAAAAAAAGTAGTAATTTTGCGGCGGATATGGATAAAGTACTGCTCATACTTACCGGCGGAACGATTTGCATGGTGCAGAACAAGCAAACAAACGCCCTGCATCCGGCAGACTTGAATACCTTCAAAGCCTTTGTGCCGGAGTTGTTCACGTCAAACATCAAAGTGGATATTCTGCCCTTTGACCCGCTGATTGACTCGTCCGATGTCAATCCCGATAATTGGGCCAAAATGGCTCACGCCGTCTATGACAACTACGATGAATACGACGGTTTTGTTATCCTGCACGGCACTGACACCATGTCCTATTCGGGTTCCGCACTATCGTTTATGCTTGCCAATTTAAGCAAACCGGTCGTGTTCACAGGAAGCCAGTTGCCGGTTGGTGTACTGCGTTCGGACGCTAAAGAAAACCTGCTGACCGCTATCGAAATAGCCGCAGCAAAGGATGAAGAAGGAAATGCCATCGTGCCGGAAGTGACAATCTTCTTCGGCGACAAACTGTTCCGCGCAAACCGCACCACCAAAAAGAATGCGGAAAATTTCACAGCATTCAATTCGTACAACTACCCTGCCCTTGCACAAGCAGGTGTTCACATCACTTACCAGCCACACCTTATCTACTACAGCGACCTCAGCAAAACGCTGCATCTGCGCGTAAACACAGACAATAACGTAGCGGTGCTCAAACTGTTCCCGGGTATAACAAAGCCGGTAGTACACTCACTACTGACCACAAAAGGTCTGCGCGGCGTGGTGCTGGAGACATACGGCGCAGGAAACGCACCCTCTGACAAATGGCTGTACGACGAATTGCGCAAAGCCGTTGAGCGAGGTATCATCATCGTCAACAAAACCCAATGCAACACCGGGTCGGTGGAAATGGGATTATACGACACATCGCTCAATCTGATGAAAGCAGGCGTCATATCCGGCTATGATATTACTACCGAAGCACTACTCACCAAAATGATGTATTTGTTCGGTGAATACGACGATATTGACACCGTCAAAGGCATGTTACAGCAGAATCTGTGCGGCGAACTGACGGCGGAATAACTAACTGATATCCAACGAATAACTAACTTAAGACAATACTATGTTACAGAATTTAGAGCCAAGGGCATTGTGGAACAATTTCCACTGCCTTACCCAAATTCCCCGTCCGTCGGGCAAAAAGAAAGAAATCTCCGAGTTTCTCGCCAACTACGGCCGTTCACTTGGTCTGGAAACCATCACCGACCAAATCGGCAACGTCATCATCCGCAAACCCGCTTCCCCGGGCTACGAAAACCATCCGGGAGTGATTCTGCAAGGACATATGGATATGGTTCCGCAGAAGAACTCGGATGTGGCATTTGACTTTGAGAAAGACCCGATTAAGGCTTATGTGGAGGATAATAAAGAATGGGTAACAGCGGACGGCACCACGCTTGGCGCTGACAACGGTATCGGTGTAGCTACCGCTATGGCGATTCTTGCCGACAAATCGGCTGTTCATCCGCCATTGGAGGCATTCTTCACGGTTGACGAAGAAACAGGTATGTACGGTGCTTTCGACCTCAAAGGCGGTCTGCTGCAAGGCAAATACCTGCTCAATCTGGATTCGGAAACGGAAGGCGAACTCTATGTCGGTTGCGCCGGAGGTGTGGATACCACGGCCACCTTTGATTTCCAACCGGTGGAGGTGGAAGAAGGTGATATTGCCTTGAAAATCAGTCTGACAGGCTGCAAAGGCGGTCACTCCGGCTGCGACATCCATCTGCAGCGTGCAAATGCCATCAAACTGCTGTTCCGCCTACTCAAAGATGCCGTTGCCAATTATGAAGCACGCTTGGCATGTGTGGAAGGCGGAAGCCTGCGTAATGCCATTCCGCGTGAGGCATCTGCTGTGGTGACTATTCCTGCCGAAAGTAAGGAAGAATTTTTGGAATTAGTCGATGAATACGAGGATTTATTCATACGCGAGTTCGATGGAATCGAAGACAATATCCATCTTACCGCCGAAGAAATTACCTGCCCGCAAACCGAAATGCCGGAAGATGTACAGGATTTCCTCATTCACGCAATCACATTATGCCCGCACGGTGTTTACCGCATGATTCCGGAAATGCCGGACATCGTTGAAACCAGCAATAACCTCGCGATGATTAAGACGGAAAACAACAAAGTGACGGCCTTCTGCCTTACCCGCTCGAGTGTGGAGAGCCGCAAGGAAGAACTCAAGCAAATCATCCACTCCGCCTTTGCTTTGGCAGGAGCAGATGTGCAGTTCTCAGGCGCCTATCCGGGCTGGAAACCCAACTTCAAGAGCAGTCTGCTGGCAACGATGAAGGATGTTTACAACAAAGAATTCGGCACTACACCGCGTGTTGTAACCATTCACGCCGGTTTGGAGTGCGGTATCATCGGCCGCAACTATCCGGGAATGGAAATGATTTCCTTCGGACCGACCATCGAACACCCGCATTCACCCGATGAACGCGTGAATATTGCCACCGTGCAGAAACTACATCACTACACGCTGGCGATTCTCAAAGCACTGTAAAAATCAGGTGTGCCAAACAACGGCACACCTTTTTTATTTCCGGAAACTGAAATACTTTTGACCGAAGAATGAGATGCAAACCGTAATCATCGTAATGAACATCTTACTCGGCGTCGGATACCAGCCCCAAACTTCAACGCACAACTTCAGTCCGAAATAGTTGATTGCCAAATTGACCGCCACAATCATCACATAGCGCATCAACTGTCTGAAACCATGTAGCGAAGACTGCGTGAAAGTGACGTATTTATTCAGCCAGAAACCGGTCAGAAGCGTTATCGGAAACACAACACAAATGGTTGCAATATGCGGTGTCAGGCAAAGCTGATGGCCGAAAATCGAAAAATAAACCAGTTCGTGCCCGATGACAAAATTATAGATGAGGAAATACAGCATCCAGTCCAAAACCATGTTCCCGCCACCACACGCAGCATAGCGAAAAAGTTGCTCAGGAAGCAATTTTTGGAATGGTTTATAGAAAAAATCTATAATTTCTGTGATAAAATGCGCTAATTTATTCATTTTTTTTGCATATTTCAAATAAAAGCAGTACTTTTGCCGCGAATTTGCAGAAAAAACGCTGCAAAAGTACAACAAATTTTTTAATTACACAAATTTTATGGACGACTATCACCAAGAAAATGCAAAAAGTACGCGCCAAGAAATCGCTGGGTCAGCACTTCTTGAAAGACCTTGGTGTCGCCCGGAAGATTGCTGAGACCATCAATCCGACTGTGTCGGAGAAGTTCCCCGTTCTGGAAATCGGTCCCGGAATGGGCGTGCTCACGCAATTCCTGCTCCAAAATCCGAATATCAACCTCACGGCTATTGAATTGGACCGCGAGTCGGTGGCATACCTTAAGGAATGGTATCCCGAACTCAAACTTATTGAAGGAGACTTCCTTAAATTGGACCTTAACAACGTCTTTCCTGCCGGTGAATTCGGCGTTATTGGCAATTATCCCTACAATATAAGCAGCCAAATTTTCTTCAAAGTGCTTGACTATAAAGACCGAATTCCGGTATGTTCAGGCATGATTCAGAAGGAAGTAGCTGAACGGATTGCCTCCAAACCGGGCAAAAAAGCATACGGCATCCTCAGCGTCCTGCTGCAGGCATGGTACGATATAGAATATTTGTTCACAGTTGACGAAAATGTATTCAATCCGCCGCCGAAAGTCAAATCGGCTGTGGTACGATTACGACGAAACAGCCGTACGTCTCTTGACTGCGACGAACGGCTTTTCAAAACGGTTGTCAAAACGGCTTTTAACCAGCGACGAAAACAATTGCGAAACTCGCTTCACGAATTTATTACCGATGAAGCAAAGCTGGAAAACTACCTGACCAAACGACCGGAACAATTATCTGTTGAAGAGTTTATTAACCTCACAAAATTATTACAACCATGTCAGAACTGAGAATATTTTATAAAGACAACGATAAAATCAAAGTCGCAAAAACAATCGGCGCACTGAAGGAACTTGATAAAAAGGATATTATTTGGATCGATTTGCTCGATGTAAGCGACAAAACTGAGGATACACTGGAAGGTTTCCTCAAGATTGATATTCAGGAAGACGAAGAAATGGAGGAAATCGAGATGTCGTCCCGTTATATCCAGACAGACGATTCTATTGTTGCCAACAGTAACTTCCTTCACTCTAATTTCGAAGTCGAGCCGGTTAACTTTATTGTCAAAAACAACATTCTTGTGACTTCTCATGACGCCGAACTGGGTAGTTTTAACGAAACTATCAAGCGAATGTTTGTCAATACGCGCAATTTCCCGTCAGGATTCCATGTTTTGGTGGCATTGATGGAAACCCGTGTTGAAAAAGATGCCGACTTGATTGAGGATACCACGGATATGATTACCAAACTATCCGATGAAATCACTAAAGCTTCCGAACACGTGGACGAAGATTTCCTGTTGCAAATCAAGGACTTGCAGGAAAAAGTAACCGTCATCCGTCAAAATATTATAGACAAACAACGTGTTATCAGCAATTTCCTTAAATGTGATTTCTTCCCGCAGGAACTCCAACCACGTCTGACGATGATTATTAAGGATATCAACTCACTTTTTGATTACACACGTTTCGGTTTTGACCGTCTTGACTACCTGCAGGATACTTTTCTTGGTTTGGTAAACATCGAACAGAACAAGATAATCAAGATTTTCACAGTTATTAACATTATTTTCCTGCCGCCAACTTTGATAGCAAGTATGTACGGCATGAACTTTGACGTGATGCCGGAACTCCATTGGTCGCATGGATACCTCTGGGCTATTGGATTGATGATTGCGTTTACATTGGCTGTACTCGGCTTCTTCAGAATCAAAAAATGGTTATAAACAAGTTATTAACAATTACACTAAACACAGTATTGATAAATGTTGAAAACTGTTGTTTTTGAACAAGATTTACATTTAATTAACACAAAAATAGCTTCGTAAATCCTTAATAATCAAGTACTTACATAACTTATTAACATATTTACACTATATAAATAAACATTGAATTTTTTAGAAAATATTCTATATTTATATATTAGGTGTTAATAACCTTTTGTCAATGATGTAATGGACTTTAAATACGACATAATTGTTGTAGGCGCAGGTCATGCGGGCTGTGAAGCTGCTTCGGCTGCAGCACGATTGGGAAGCAAAACCTTGCTCATTACGATGGATATGAACAAGATTGCCCAAATGAGCTGTAACCCCGCTGTTGGCGGAATTGCAAAGGGACAGATAGTCCGTGAAATTGATGCACTTGGCGGGCAGATGGCGCAAGTAACTGACCATTCCGCTATCCAGTTCCGCATGTTGAATCGTTCCAAAGGTCCTGCCATGTGGAGTCCGCGTAGTCAGTCTGACCGCAAACAATTTATAAACGAGTGGGTCAAAACCCTTTCAAATACAGCTAATCTCTATATCTGGCAAGATGTCGTAACAGAGTTAATTTTCTCCGATTCCACCACGTGTGGCGTGAAAACAATGCTTGGTATTGAGATGTCCGCAAAGGCTGTAATTCTTACTAATGGTACATTCCTAAACGGCTTACTACATTTCGGTAGAGCGCAGATTAAAGGTGGACGCACTTCCGAACCTGCCAGTTATGAGCTGACGGAACAACTTGTTCAATTTGGTTTTAAGTCAGACCGTATGAAAACCGGTACACCTGCCCGAATTGACAGAAGAAGCATAGATTTCTCCGCATTGACCGAGCAAAAAGGTGACGAAGATTGGCATCAGTTCTCTTATTTGGATTCGGTTCATCGTGAACTCAAGCAGATGTCCTGTTGGATAACTTATACCAATCCGAAAACCCATGATGCCTTGCGTCAGGGTTTGCCTGATTCGCCTTTATACAATGGCCAAATTAAGAGTATCGGGCCTCGTTACTGTCCAAGTATTGAGACGAAAATAATCACTTTTGCCAACAAAGAAGCTCATCAATTGTTTTTGGAGCCGGAAGGTGTGGATTCCAATGAATACTATGTGAACGGTTTCTCTTCCAGTCTGCCGTGGAAAGTCCAATTGGCTGCTATGAAAACCGTTCCCGGATTGGAGAATGTAATCATGTATCGGCCGGGTTATGCCATTGAATATGACTTCTTTGATCCCACACAGCTTCACCATACGTTAGAAACCAAACTCATTAAAAACCTCTTCTTTGCCGGACAGATAAACGGTACTACCGGTTATGAAGAAGCAGCCGGACAGGGTCTGATTGCCGGTATTAACGCCCATCAAAACATTCACGACTTGCCTGCTTTCACGCTTGGTAGAGACGAAAGTTATATTGGTGTGCTCATTGACGACCTTGTTACCAAAGGAGTGGACGAACCGTACCGTATGTTCACTTCTCGTGCCGAATACCGCATTTTGCTGCGGCAGGATAATGCGGATGAACGCTTGACGGAAAAGTCGTATAATTTGGGTTTGGCGGATGCTTATCGGCACAACCTATATACTGCCAAGCAGGAGGCTGTCAATAATCTGCAACAGTTCCTTTTGGATACTAAAATCAAGCCGGAAGAAATCAATTCATGGCTTGAGGCTAATGCTATTTCTCCGCTTCAGCATGGTTGCAAACTCCATGACCTCGTTATGCGTCCGCAAGTAACCATTGATTCTTTGGCGGAAGTTGTTCCTTCACTTCATGCTTTCCTTGATACACTTGGCACCCGCCGGATTGAGATAGTTGAGTCTGCTGAGATTAACACCAAGTATGCCGGCTATATTCATCGCGAAAAGCAGGCCGCTGAGAAACTTCAGCGCTTGGAACAAATCACGCTTTCGGAGTCTTTTGACTATAATTCCCTGCAATCTCTCTCTACCGAAGCTCGGCAGAAGCTTACTCGTATCAAGCCCAAAACCATAGGCGAAGCCAGTCGTATTCCGGGTGTCAGCCCGAATGATATATCGGTTTTGCTTGTGCTTTTAGGTAGATAAAATTGCTATTGTTCCACGTGGAACATTTGACATGGCTACAATGTCCGAACATATTAAATCCATTCTCAATCGCCTCCCCGAAAAGCCCGGAGTATATCAGTACTTCAACGCTGAAGGAACGATTATTTATGTCGGGAAAGCCAAGAATCTTCGCCGCCGTGTCAATAGTTATTTCCAGAAAGACCAACAAACCAATAAAACCCGCCAGCTCGTCCGCCATATTGCGGATATCAAGTATATTGTTGTCGATTCCGAGCAGGACGCTTTTCTCTTGGAGAATAACTTAATCAAGCAGTATCAGCCGCACTACAATATTCTTCTCAAGGACGGAAAATCATATCCCAGTATTTGTATTACCAAAGAGGCTTATCCGCGTATTTTCAAGACGCGTAATATTGTCAAGGGAGCCGGCGAATACTTCGGTCCTTACAGTTTCGGAAACACGGTGGACTTATTCCTTGAGCTTATTCATAAGCTCTATCCCATCCGAACCTGCAATATGCCGCTTACACAAGCTAATATTGATAAAGGCAAATACAAGGTTTGCCTCAAGTACCACCTTCATAATTGTTGCGGCATCTGTGAGAATAAGCCCGAAGCGGCGCAATACAATGAGTGGATTCGTCAAGCCAAGAAGATTATCCGCGGTGATGCCCAGGAGATTAGCCGTTTGCTGGAGCAGCAGATGTACACCCTTTCCCGGCAGATGAAATATGAGGAAGCTGAGCATATAAAGGAGAAATACCTTCTCCTTGAAAAGTTCCGTTCCAAGACTGTTATTACCAATACAAACGCCGGAGAACTCGATGTGTTCGGTTATACCGAGAATAACGATAATGTCTATATCTCCATCCTTCATCTCAATAACGGTAGTATTATTTCCGGCCAGACAATCGAGTATCACAAGCATTTGGACGAGTCTAAAGAGGAAATGCTTGCTTTCGGAATGCAGGAATTGCGTGAGCAGATAGGAAGCACTACTAAAGACGTTATTGTTCCGTTTATTCCCGATGTATTCGACGAAAACTTACATTTGCAGATTGCAGTATCGGGTGATAAAAAGCGGCTGCTTGACCTCGCAAAGCAGAATGTTGAGCAGTATAAAAACGACCGAATCAGGCAAAGCGACAAACTGAATCCCGAGCAACGTGCAGCCCGCATTCTCGGTGAATTGCAATCGCTGCTCAAACTTCCAACTTTGCCCGTATTCATCGACAGTTTTGATAACTCAAACATTCAGGGAGCGAGTGCCGTTGCCGGTTGTGTGGTTTTTAAGAAAGGCAAACCGTCAAAGTCGGACTATAAACGCTTCCAGATCAAAACCGTTGAAGGAGCGGATGATTATGCTTCCATGCGGGAAGTTGTCCGCCGTCGTTACCAGCATCTGATAGACGAGCAGCAACCACTCCCGAATCTTATCATCGCAGACGGTGGAATCGGGCAAATGCATGCGATTCGCGAAGCCGTTGAAGACCAATTAGGTCTTCAAATTCCGATAGCCGGATTGAAGAAAGACGACAAGCATCGCACGCAAACGCTTCTGTATGGATTTCCGCCTGTAGAGGTTTCGATGCCTGTCACGTCTGAAGTGTTCCGCCTAATGGTGCAGATTCAGGACGAAGTGCATCGTTTTGCCATATCCTACCACAAATCCAAGCGTTCCAAAGCGCAAATAAAGAGTCAGTTGGACGATATACAGGCGATTGGTGCCGTTTCCAAACAGAAGCTGCTGCGTCATTTCGGTTCTGTTTCTAAAATCAGAAATGCTACTCTTGCCGAGTTGCAGCCAGTCATCGGAAATGCCCGTGCTACGGCTGTTTACGACTATTTTCAAGCCAGTTTAACGCCCTGAGAATTGAATATTTTTTACTGTCATGAATATTTACACAATAAAACAAAATCTCAGCGACCGGATTGAGTTGCTCAATTCGGAAGGAAAACCTGTTTCTCCGACTGCCATACTTGCGCATCATCCTTCAGCAAGGGTTTATGCCTTTGATGCGCCAATGGGTGCAGGCAAGACTACTTTCATCAGCGAACTTTGTCGTGCGCTTGGTACGGATGATGTAACGAACAGTCCGACTTTTGCCATTGTCAATGTATATGAACTTCCTTCCGGCGACGAACTCTATCACTTTGACTGCTACCGTCTCAAGGATATTCGTGAAGCGATTGACTTTGGTGCCGAGGAATATCTCTATAGCGGCAATTATTGTTTTATTGAGTGGCCGGATATTCTTTCTCCAGTTTTGCCTGAAGATACAGTCCGTGTTTCCATCCGTGTTCTTGAAAACGGCGACCGTCAGTTAACTGTCCAATGAAAATGAAACGATTCCATATTATTTTACTTGCTTTATTGACCGCTTCCGTGCTGCAGGCTGAGCCTGTCGAACATGAGAATATTCTCAAAATCAAGTATGGTTGGGTTTCACAACTCGACCCGTATCTCAGTCCGTTGACTTATACCGGCAACCAGATTGGTATCGGCAACGAGTGGTGGCAGCCGTTTAATAAGACGGACAAGGAAGGTTATCCTGTCAGATGGTCGCATGTCGGGGCTATAGATATTCATGGTCTGCGTGCTTATAATTCCGCATATACGAATCTCATTTACGGTCTTGGCGGTCATGCAGGATGGGGGGCTTATTACCGATGGTCGTGGATGGCAGAGCGACTTACACTTATTTTGGGGCCGTATCTTGAATTGGACTTTATGGCTCGTGAAATAGGCTCGAATGTCAATAAGCCTTATTCCTTTGATTTGGGAATGGATGTTATGGCGATGACGGGTTTGCAGTGGTCGTTTTACGGCAAGAGGACGTCCTATCGTCTCCGTTACCGCGTTCGAACCAATCTCATCGGCTTTGATTTCATGCCCGATTACTGGCAGTCCTATTACGAGATTGCGGAAGGTGTTTCCGGCACAGCCCGTTGTTCCGGCCATTGGAATCACAACGTGGTTCGCCATGAGTTGTCGCTGGATTTGCAGTTCCCGCATTCGACTTGGCGGGTGGGTGCCGAGCATGAGTTCCTGAACTACTTTACGCATGACATGCAGTTCACCCGCAATCAGTTCAACATCATCATTGCCTGCCTATGGCATTATCGTATAACCCCAAATAAGCAACTCTAAAAAGAAAAATATGCATATTTTTCCCTAAATCTCTTGCACAATCCAAAATAAAGCAGTACTTTTGCAGCAAAATTATTGTAAATATAATAATTATATGAATAATAATCCTGTAAATCCCTTTGTTATAGGCAAATATCTATCTGCTGAATACTTCTGTGATCGCGAGAAAGAAACAGCGTTTCTGATGAAACAGATGCTAAACGGACGTAACGTGACCCTGATTGCAGATCGTCGTATCGGTAAATCGGGTTTGATTAGTCATGTGTTTGCGCAGACCGATATAAATAAACAATTCTACACGATAGTTGTCGATTTGTATTCCACCGGTAGTTTGGCAGAGATGGTACACATGTTCAGCAACGAAGTCTATCGCGCTGTGAAGCAGCAATCACAAACATGGTTGGATAAGTTTTTTCAAGTTATTTCGTCTTTACGTGTGGGGTTTAAAATGGATACCATAACCGGCGGTCCAATGTTTGACATCGGTCTGGGAGACATAACTGCTCCGGAGATGACATTGGAACAGATATTTGCTTTTTTAGAAACAGCAGACAAACCTTGTATTGTAGCATTCGACGAGTTTCAGCAAATCACGAACTATCCGGAAAAGAACATAGAGGCATTGCTCCGTACGCATATTCAACGATGCAAGAAAACACAATTTATCTTCTCCGGAAGCCGCAAATATTTGATGACGCAGATGTTTCTATCGCCATCAAAGCCCTTTTACCAAAGCACGATAAATATGGGATTGGAACCTATTGAGCGCGATACATATACCAAGTTTGCGCAGCGTATGTTTAAATTAGGTGACAAGCAGATTGCAATAAATGCAGTTGAGCAAGTCTATGATTTGTGTAGAGGTATAACTTGGTTTATGCAAATGCTTCTTAATGAGATGTATTCCTTAACTCCGAATGGCGGGCTATGTGAGGCGGATTGCATCGGAGAGGCTTTGCGCAATGTGGTACAAGTTCAAGAACCATTCTATCGTGAAGTGTTGGCTGCTTTGCCGCTGAAACAAAAAAGTCTGTTGTTTGCCATTCTGAAAGAAAATGGGGCAGAGAATATTACTTCCGGAGCTTTTGTACAAAAGTATAAACTTGGCTCTGCAAGTAGCGTTCAAGCGGCTATGAAAGGCTTGCTTGACAAAGATATAATGACCGAGGATAACGGCACTTGGCATATCTATGATATATTCTTTTCACAATACTTATTGACTAAGTAAAAATGAAACAATTAACGCTATATATTTCTCTCTTGTGTCTGGCGTTTGCTTCCTGCACATCGAAGAACGAGTTGGCATATTCTACCGACCCGGTGGAGAATATCGATGCGCTGTGGCAGATTATTGACACCAAATATTGCTATCTGGATGTCAAGCACATCAACTGGGACTCCGTTCACGCCGAATATCTTTCCCAGGCGCAACTCCTTGACAAAGACGATGAAGTCGGGCTGTTCGACTTGTGTGCTGAGATGCTGGATAACCTCAAGGATGGTCATGTGAACCTATACACGCCGTTTGACCTCTCATACAATACTGCTTGGTACGACTCCTATCCGGCTAATTTTGACACGCGTCTCCAAAGCCTTTATCTCCGCAATTACCGCATTGCCGGCGGACTCTACTACTGCACCATTGACAACGACAGCATCGGCTATATTTACTATTCTTCCTTCTCCAATTCGTTTTCGGCAGCCAATATCTACTATATTTTCACTTCCTTCAAACATTGTCGCGGTATCGTTTTGGATGTCCGCAACAACGGCGGTGGCAGCCTTGATTACGCCTATAAACTGGCTTCTCCGTTCTTTTCGGACAATTGCGTCGTAGGTTATTGGCATCACAAAACCGGTCCCGGTCACAATGACTTTTCCGACCTTGAACCGTTGATGTCCGACACAGCGCTTATCCCGAGCAAGTGGCTCCGACCGGTTGTTGTTTTGTCCAACCGCCGTAGTTATTCCGCCACTAATTCGTTTATCAGTATGATGCGCTATGCGGATAATTGTGCCATTGTCGGCGGCATCAGTGGCGGTGGCGGAGGAATGCCGCTCAGTTACGAACTGCCTTGCGGATGGACGGTGCGTTTCTCAAGCGTCCGAATGTACGACCGCGATAAAAAAGACATCGAGAACGGCGTCAGACCGCATGTTTTGGTTACCCAGAAAAGTACGGACAAGGACGATTTGATAGAAAAAGCCATTGAATTGATTAACAAAGCCTACGACAAATAGTTATGATAGACGTTCAAAACATACAAAAATCATTCGACAGCCTTCATGTCCTGCGGGGTGTGAACTTGCAAGTCAGCAAAGGTGAAATCGTTTCGGTTATCGGCAAATCAGGTGCCGGAAAGACCACGCTTCTGCAGATTATCGGTACTTTGGACAAACCCGATGCCGGAAAGGTTGTTATCAACGGCGTGGATGTTTTTGCCTTGAAAGACAAGGATTTGGCGCGGTTCCGCAACCGGCATATCGGCTTTATTTTCCAGTTCCATCAGCTTTTGCCTGAGTTTACAGCTTTGGAGAATGTCATGATTCCCGCTATGATTGCCGGCGAAAACAATGCTGCGGCTGAAGAACGTGCAAGGAATCTCTTGTCCGAATTGGGCTTGCAGGACCGTGTGGAACACAAACCGAACGAACTTTCCGGCGGTGAAAAACAGCGTGTGGCGGTTGCAAGGGCGATGATGATGTCACCCGATGTCATTCTGGCGGACGAACCTTCCGGCAGTCTGGATGAAGCCAACAAGAAAGAGCTCCACAAACTGCTGCTTGACCTGCGGGCCAAATACAACCAGACCATCATCATCGTCACTCACGACAAGGAACTGGCGTCTATTTCCGACCGCATTATCACCATTAAAGACGGAGTAATCAGCGACTGAACATGAAGAAACTAACCGTTATATTTTTGCTCCTCAGCCTCTTGGTCTCATGTCAAACCAAGCGGCAGTATTTCCCGAAGGACTTGGAGCCGCAGCAAATTGACCTTGTCCGCTTTGACTGTGCTTTGCTCAATGTCGATTCGGTTTCGGCGTTGCAGGATATCCGCATTCTCTATGAGCAGTTCCCTGATTTTATGCCGTTTTTTGTCGAGGACATACTTGGTTTGCCGGTAGTGGATACCGCCTGTTTGGTCAGGCAGTTGCCTGCTTTCCTCAATGATACCTTGTACGGTTTTGCCCAAACCAACAGGCTCGAACAGACTGTTTTTGCCGACACCAAGGACATCGAGCACGACCTCGGCAATGCCTTTGCACGCGTGCATTTCCTCTATCCCGAGCTACCTGTTCCGACTGTTTATCTCTTTATTTCCGGCTTCAATTCATCGCTCGTTTTTGTGGACGATGATATAGCAGTCGGTGCGGATATGTATCTCGGTTCTGACTACGAGTTTTACAATCGTGTCGTCTATGAATATCAGAAACTGACCATGCGGAAGGAGTGTATTCCTGTCGATGTGGTTAGTGCTTTTCTGTTCCGTCATTTGCCTTATACGTCAACCAAAAGCCGTCTTCTTGACAACATGCTCTATCGGGGTAAAATCATGTATCTCCTGGCACAAATCTTCTCTGATTTGCCGTCCTATGAAGTCATGGGTTATACCAAGGAGCAATGGGACTGGTGTGTCCGCAACGAGCGTGCCATCTGGCATTTGATGATGGACAAGCGTGATTTGTTCAAAACCGAATCCCTTGTCCTCACTTCGTATCTCAATGACGGGCCGTTCACTTCCGAGATTAGTCAGGATTCTCCGGGGCGGCTTGGTACATGGGTCGGTTGGCGCATTGCCGAAAGTTTCATGCAGCACAATCAGCAGGTGACTTTGCAGGAATTGGTGTCTGAACCTGATGCCGAACGCATTCTGCGGGACAGTTATTATAAGCCCTGATCCTTTGCATTCGAACTAACCGGAAATCATGCTGCCTTTATTGCGTGATTATTAGGTGATTATTAGGTGATTATTGCGTGATTATTGGGTGATTATTGCGTGATTGAGCCAAGAGAAGCCTGAGACAATCCCCAAAACGCTCGTAGCGATTGCCCGCTGCCTCCTCTGCTGTCTACTTCTCGCGGTTAATTTACGCGCAGAGCCCACTATGCACATTCCATTTCTTGCATAGTTTTTTACTCTCATTTACAAAATTCCCTAAATAAATTTGCACATCTCAGATTTTTTTAGTACCTTTGCGCCCTGAAAACGATTAGAATCACAGGATATATCCCCTGTCCCGCCGCGGCTGTCAGAATTATGGACTGATTTTTTAAATACAATTTGAGACAATATTTGAGACATGTCCCAAAAATGTCCTAAAAACATTCATCGAAATGCAAATTTGGGACAAAATTTGATACATGTCCTAAAAGTGTCCCTAAAAGAAAAATGCAATTTAGAAAATGCCAACGGAACGGAAACATATTGAAGTTGTTGCGGCGATAATACGTGATGAAAACGGACGAATCTTCACCACGCAACGGGGGTACGGCGAGTGGAAAGACTGGTGGGAGTTCCCTGGCGGGAAGATGGAAACCGGAGAAACACCACAACAAGCCTTGAAACGCGAAATACACGAAGAATTAGAAACCGCGATAGAAGTCGGTGCTTTGCTCCGAACCATCGACTATGACTATCCCGCCTTTCATCTGACAATGCATTGTTTCCTTTGCCGGTTGAATGGAGAAGTGACACTTAAAGAACACGAAGCAGCCAAATGGCTTTCGCCGAAGGATTTGAAATCCGTCAAGTGGCTGCCGGCTGATGAAGAAATAATAGAGTTATTATATGAACAGAACTGATTTTCCGATATTGAACGAGCAGGTATATAACCGTCCGCTGGTCTATTTTGACAATGCGGCAACAACTCAAAAACCGCAGGTTGTTATCAATGCCATTGTTGATGCCTACAGCCATTGGAATGCCAATATCCATCGCGGCGTACACCACCTCAGTCAGGTGGCGACAGCCAAGCATGAGCAGGCACGCCAGCGTGTCGCTGATTTCATCGGAGCCGCATCCGCAAAGGAGATTGTATTCACCAAAGGCACAACCGACAGCATCAATATGTTGGCTTTCAGTTTCGGTGAAGCGTTGGTGCATGAAGGCGACGAGATTATTGTATCCCAACTGGAACACCACTCGAACATTGTTCCGTGGCAGATGCTTTGCGAGCGCAAAAAGGCAGTCCTGAAAGTTATTCCGCTTCGTGAGGATTTGAGTTTGGATATGTCTGCGTATGAGGCATTGCTGACGGAACGCACGCGTATTGTCTCGGTAGCGCATGTGAGCAACGTGCTCGGCATCATCAATCCTGTTGCGGAGATTATCCGCCTTGCCCATGCACACCATATACCTGTCTGCATTGACGCTGCCCAATCTGCAGCACATCTGCCTGTCAATGTGCAGGAAATGGACTGCGATTTCTTTGTCTGCTCGGCGCACAAGATGTATGGTCCGGCCGGATTAGGGGTGTTGTACGGCAAGGAGAAGTGGCTTGACCAACTTCCTCCGGCAGAAGGCGGCGGTGAAATGATTGAGCATGTGCATTTCGACCATACCACATACAACACGCTACCCTATAAGTTTGAGGCAGGAACGCCCGATTTCATCGGTACGGCTGCATTTGCGGCGGCGTTGGATTATATCGATTCCGTCGGGCGCGAAACCATCCGGAAAGAGGAAGAAGCACTCACTCGCTATATGGAAGAACAATTGGCGCAAATACCCGATGTGCATATCTATGCCGCCGGACATCCCAAAGCCGGAGTAATCAGTTTCAATGTTGCGGATATTCATCCGTTTGACGTTGGCACTCTCCTTGACCGGCAAGGCATAGCTGTCCGTACGGGACACCATTGCGCCGAACCGCTAATTGACCACCTGGGTGTTCCGGGAACGGTGCGTGTTTCGTTTGCAGGTTACAATACGAAAGAAGAAGTAGACGAATTTATTGCCGCACTTCGCAAAGCTGTTACCATGCTTTCCTGATGCGTAAATATGGACTGATATTGCTTTTGCTTGCAGGAATAGTCCCTGCAAATTGCCAATTGACAGTCCTGTCCTATAATGTGGAGAACTTCTTTCATCCGTCCGTGGATGCGCTCAATCCCGATGTCGAATATACTCCGAATGGTACCCGGCATTGGTCGTATCGCCGATTTTCCCGCAAAGCCGAACAAATAGCCCGTGTTATCGCAACTTCTGTTCCTGACGGTTATCCAGATTTGGTGGCATTAAACGAAGTGGAGGATGACAGTTGTCTTGTTCGCTTGTGCCGCAAGATGCCGCATTATCCTTATCGTTTCATTCATTATGACAGCCCTGACAAACGAGGCATTGATGTTGCTTTGTTGTATGACTCCGTTCGCTTGTCTCTTCTTGCCGCACGACCTGTTCCTGTTGGTTTGTCTGAAACGCCAACCCGCGACTTGTTGTATGCTTCTTTCCTCGTTGATAAAACCGATACGCTCCATGTGGTTGCCTGTCATTTGCCGTCCCAATTAGGCGGTTTTGCCGCATCGCAATGGAAGCGTGACTCCGCCAAAGCGATTATACGGCACTTGAGTGATTCTGTTCTTGCAGCCTCTCCGAATGCCCGAATGGTGGTGTGTGGCGATATGAATATGCCGCCGAAGGATGACCTGTATCCGCTTCATAATCTGATGATGCCGCTTGTCAAGTCCGGTGTCGGTACGCACAAATACCGTGGTATTTGGACTTGTTTAGACCAGTTTTATGTCTCCGAATCCCTCCTGAACCGTTCTGCTGCACGGATTGCCGATGACCGATGGTTGCAGGATGAGGACCGCCGCTTTGCGGGACTGAAACCCAAACGCACGTTCAACGGCTTCCGTTATAACCGAAACGGTTTTTCCGACCACCTGCCTATTTTATTGCATATTGGACAATAATTGGCGCAATTTTTCGCTTAATACATAAAAAATACACATTTTTTGATTAAAAATGAACTTTTTATTAAGATTATTCGTAATAATCGATTTTTTTGTGTATCTTTGCAGCCAAATTGCATTTATTATTATGGAACAAGAAAAAAATATTCCGCTTTTGGATTGTCCGGTGGACTACCTCATTGGTGACGCCAGTGGTAAAATCATGAACGAATACGGCCGTTTCCCGTGTAAAATTATGTGTGGTGTCTATGCTTTTCTGGTACGGGGCCATGCCACTGCTACCATCAACATCACCAAGTATGAATTCAAACAGAATGATATTTTGCTGCTTGAGCCGGGCAGCTTCCTGCTTATTCATGAATGCTCGGAGGATGCATTGGTTTACTACCTGCTGTTCTCATCGTCTTTCCTTGAGAAGAATACCTTTAACAGCCGTATGTCTTTGACCGCCATGCAGGTCCGTACGCCGATTATTCATATCCAGCAGGCACAGGCGGAGGTGATAAATGATTTCGCCAAGTTGCTGTTCAAGGCTATGAATGTGGAGCCGTCCATGCTTTCGTCCGAAAAGATGGTGCATGTCTTCAATCTGCTGCAGACCGCCTATTCCAACTTTGTGCAGAACTCAGGGGACATGATTATCAAGCCTATAGACCGCAAAATGGAAATCTATCAGGACTACTGCCAGTTGGTGATGAAGCATTATCAGGAATGGCATCACGTCTCGCAATACGCCGACGCCATGCGCATGACTTTGCCGCATTTGTGCTCGACTATTCGTCAGGCAAGCGAACGGACGGCAGGCGATATTATTATCGATGCCATTTTGACGGATGCCAAGGCGCAACTCAAGCTCACAACTACGCAAATCAAAGAAATTGCTGCCTCATTGGGCTTTGACAACGTGGCGTTCTTCAACCGCTTCTTCAAGTCCCATACCGGTATTACTCCCAAAGCGTATCGAAACTCCTGATTTATGAAACACCGTTTTTCTGTATGGTGCCTGGTGGCGCCTTTTGCTATTATGGCAACTATGATGACATCGTGCAAACAAAATTCCCGACACCCGTCTGTTCCAGCAGATGCACCTCGGGGAGTCGTTCAGGCTGCGGCTTTGTGGACCGATGCCGACGGTTCTGACGAAGAGTTTCGGCAGTTTGTCGAAGATAATCTCTGCACTTCCGATTCGAACCGCCAAATTCTTTTTGAATCACTCAGCCGCATCTTGGAGAACTGTAACGAAGCTGCGGATAAACTGACTGTCAAATTGCTGCGGCCGACACAGCTCACGAATGCCGGCGAACCTGCCGCACCGGATTGGATTATGTCCGCGTACAGTCCGATGGCGCATTTCTCAAACGATATGTTTGCCAATAAGCTGGCGTTTATCACGATTCTCAATTTCCCGCACTACACGCTTGAAGAAAAGAATACACTTGGTCGTAAATGGTCACGCCAAGAGTGGGCGATGGCTCGTTTGGGCGATGTGTTTACCACGCGTGTACCTGCACAAATCAATGCCCGTTTGGCACAGGCTTTTGCGGATGCGGAAAATTATATCGCCGATTACAATATTTATATGGGCAGCCTCCGTACGGAGGACGGACGGCAACTGTGGCCGGATGACAAGATTCTCTTGAGCCATTGGAACTTGCGCGACGAACTCAAGGCGCTTTATGCCGATTCCGTAAACGGGCAGGAGAAGCAGGAAATGATTTATCAGGTTATGCAGCGCATTGTCCGTCAGGAGATTCCGCAAACCGCAATCAACAGCGGCATTCGTACATGGGCGCCTTATGCCGACTCCGCAGAACCTACGGAGCCTTATACACGCTACGAACGCATTCTTGCCACGGCACATGCTTTCTTTGAGGAAGACAAATATTGTCCGTCCTCTCCTACGGCGATTATCCGCAATTTCGAGGAAGGCGTAGAAATTCCTGCTGCCGAGTTGGACAGCCTTTTCCGTGCACTCATAGGTTCGCCGCAAGTGGAGCAGGTGGCAACCGTCATTCGTCGGCGTTTGGGACGTGACTTGCGTCCGTATGACATCTGGTATGACGGCTTCAAGGCACGCGCTTCATTGAATGAGGACGAATTGACGGGTCTTACACGTCGGCTCTATCCCAATGCCGATGCGTTTGCCGCCGATATGCCGCGTCTGCTGCAACGAATAGGCTTTGAGCCGGAAAGTGCCAAGGATATAGCATCGCATATTACAGTCGAACCGGCACGTGGTTCCGGACATGCCTGGCCTTGTCTCGGTCGTGGCGAGCAGGCTCGTTTGCGGACACGCATTCCTGCTTCCGGTATGGATTATAAGGGCTATAATATCGCTGTACATGAATTCGGACATACGGTTGAAGAAGTGCTGGACATGTACCGCATAGACTATTATATGCTTGCCGGTGTGCCGAATACCGCTTATACAGAAGCCAGTGCTTTCCTCTGGCAGCAACGCGACCTCGAATTACTGCCATCTAACAGCATAGCGGTCCAACAGCAAAGCGGTCTGACAGCAGAGCGGGCTGACTGCGAAGCGGTTTTGGACCAATTCTGGTCCATGTATGAAATCATGGGCGTCAGTCTGGTGGATATGGCTATGTGGCAGTGGATTTACGCGCATCCGAAAGCGACGGCAAAACAACTCTGTGACGAGACTATCCGCATCGCTCAAGAGGTTTGGAACCGGTATTACGAACCTGTTTTGGGCGAACATGACTGCGTACTGCTTGCCATCTACAGTCATATGGTTAATTCGCCGATGTACCTGCCGAATTATCCGCTTGGACATATCGTTCAATACCAGTTGGAGGAGCATCTTGCGAAGTTCGCTTCGCCACATGATTTTGCCGGTGAATACGAAAGAATTTACAGATTGGGACGACTGACTCCGAAGGAATGGATGGTACAGGCAGTAGGCGCACCGCCATCGGTAACACCCATCCTCAATGCCGTCAAAAATTGTGTAGAATAACTACCAGTCCAATTTATACGTCAGTACTAACGCATGTGTATAGCCATACATGTGTGTTAGTTCTATTTTACCCTTATTGCGGGTGATGTTGATGTCCCGTTCGTAAGAATAATCGAACCGGTATGCAAAGTCTAAAGAATTCAGCTTGTCAATACGCCAACGAATACCTAAATAGGCTCGCACGTTGCATAAATATTGTCCGAAATTACCGGATGCATCGGCAGCATTGAGGTATTCCGTCGGTCTGTTAAGCGTATTCTTCAGTTCAGTATTGGCATATAGTTTTATGGGTTTGCTGAAGAATCCGTATTCCACTTGCAGACGATGCCGCAAAGTGAGGTCAACCAGAGGCTTTTCATCTGTATTTATCGAGTCTGTCCGGCAGTTGATGTCGAGTTTTTCGCGCAACGACAGCTTCCATTGTCCGACCTTGTATTGTCCAATCACTACCACAAAAGGCCGGTGGCGCAGAAACTCATTCGGGTCACTCCAGCCTTTGTCTCCGAACAGGCGCAAGGTATATCCGGTTCCTATTTTGATGTACGGAACAGGTGCCCACATAAGTTGCAAGGTGGTGTATGAACGGCGGAAATAGGCATCTGCATCCGTTTCATATACCCTGGACCGGATTTGTTCGCTCAGACTCAGCGTTAAGTTGGCGCGGTTGAAATGCTTGTGAAACTCGGCACCTACACGTATCTCAACAGCATTCGTCCGCGTTGTGTCAGCAGACTTTATTTCTTGTGCCTTTACCGGAAACACGCACAATGCCATAACAGGCAGCAAAACCAGCAGAAACCGTTTCATGAGATGTATCTTATTTTATTTTCACCTGTGTACCGATAGTGTTTTCTTCTCCGGCTTGCAGATAGTAGTTGATTTTGATGTATGCCACATCTCGCAGGAAGTCAATATGCCCGATTTCAACGGATATAGGGTCAATTCCGGTACGTGCTTCGATGTCCGCCATTAGTTCCGCTTTGCGTTCAGGAACAATATTTTCAATCCGCTCATACAGAATAATCTTCGATGTTATCCGTTTGCGGTTCGACCATAAATCAAATGCAAACGTCAGAACTATAAACAGTACATTGGCAAAAAGCAACTGGTACCAGGCAAGGTCTTCCGCACGCAGGCTGAGTGAGTTAATGACCGAAATGGCAATAATGATGAACAAGTACGTCATTTCCCGAATGGGGACGCTTTCTGTCCGGTACCGGATCATGCCGAATATCGCGAACAAACCCAATACAAAACCGGTCTGGATATCCAGTATTTGCATCAGCCAGAGCAACAGAAACATCGCGCTGGAAAACAGCATGAACGATGAATAGTAGTCTCTGCGGCGACTTACACGGTAATAACTGAAATACACAATCACCCAGCTCACAAGGAAATTGAATAGGAACATCAGCGGAAGGGTTACAAACGATTCGCTGATGCCTAACCAATCGGCAATGGTATTCATTACGTAGGAAATACTATCCGTGCGGCCGTATTGTGCTGCAATACTCGGATCCATGTCTAAAAACTCCAATGTCGGATTGGATAAATCTACCTGTATCATAACAATTTAACTATTTAACAACTTAGCAATTCTATGTATCTTGGCTTTGAACCTGTTTTGCTTTACATTCGGCGTTGTGAGTGCCGTGCCGATGCAGTATTTGCTGATTTTCAGCGGTTTGATGCGTTCATCATTCATGATCTGTAACATCGGTGAAGCTACATTTCCATCGCGTTTCAGTTCAACCACTACCAAATTCGGGAACATGACCTTTGCGCCGTTCAGCAGATTGGTCCACTCCAGATTCAGGTCTATCGTCAGCCGTTCCGTTTTTTGCTTGTTTACCAGCGTTATCCGGCGGAACGCAGTCCGCAGATGAGGTGATATAATATCCCATGTGTACCGGCTCTTTTTCTCGATGAAATCGGCGATTTTTACCTCTTCTTTGCCTTTCCCTATATCATCTCCTTTCGGATTGAATCCGGCAATCGCTATCCGTTTTTTCTTCGTCCGTCCGCGGTTGTTTTTGCGCTTGATTTCCAAGAAAGTCAAATCGCTTTCCACATATTGCCTGACCCGGATTTTCTGTCTGACCAACTGCCTGTTATGGTGCCGGATATACATATCAAGGTCATCGGTGTCGTAGTAAACCGTATCGTACGTCGCCAAACGGATTCCCGCTGTCTCTTGAACAAAATACGCTTCTTGTGCCTTTTCCAATATTGCCGGAAGTTGATTCAGGTTCACTACAAACTTCGTGTCTATCCTGTTCATCAACTTGACACTTTCCATTTCCTCTAGCGAAATAGGGTCAAACTGCTGTAATATGGCGGGCAAATCAGTCATTAAAAATATACTCAAACACTTTTACCGAGAACAATTTCCCGTTTGGCAGGTAGTTGTATTGTTTGGCTTTTGTTCCGTCGGCATTCCACTCGTATTTGCGAATACGGACAGCCGTGTTCCGGTCGTTATACACCACTTCCTTGATTACTTTTCCGGTTGTATCGTCGTATTCATATGTCACGCGTTCCCGCTGACCGTATGTTGCATATTCAATCTCCTCGATTTTGCGGCCTTGCGAGTCATAAATGGTCAGATGGTCAAGCCACCGTGTTTTGGCTTTTGCATCCGTATTCCATTCTTTGACGGTGAGGTTCTTGCGCTTTTCGCGCTTTGCCAACTGTTCGGGTGTCAGCAGACTTTGTGCAGACATACTTACTGCCATTGCTGCCACAGCAGCTATCATGATAATCCGTTTCATCGTAAATATCAATTGTTAATTATTATCTTCCTCCCGGTCCTCCGCCGCCCGGACCACCGCCTCCGGGACCACCACCGGAATTACCGCCGGTATAGGAGGATAGTGACACGTCACTACCGCCACTAACTTCTGCACCGGTAAGTGCAAAACCGTTCAGAATTGCTTTCCCGCCAAAGGTGCTTACACCGGACTTGAGATTCGTTGTGCCACCTGTCGAAACCACAAATGTGGACGAAGACAGTTCTTCGGGTGTTTGAAACACAAATGCCACATCGTTGCCGTTATATAGTGCATACCAAGTATCTTTGACGACAGACGTCGCGGAATAGCAACTTTGCGACAGGCTGGAGTTGCTCTCCAATCCGCCGATAGCCACTATTGTGCCGCCTTCCACATACAGCCTGTAGCCGCCTTCCGTATTGGCATCGATACCCACTTCCGGCGCAGAAGCTCCAATCGCATATACGGTGCCGCCTTTGATATATAAGTTTCCGTTGGCATCCAGTCCGTCGTTGCCTGTGGAATACGCCATCACATACCCGCCGCTAATCGTCATGTCTCCGCCTGCATTGATGGCATCATCGGCAGCTTTGGCGAATACTTGCCCGCCGGTAATGGTAATCGTTCCTTTCGCCTCAATGCTTTCCGGTGTTCCGGAAGATGAATTTCCTCCCCAACCGGACGAGGATGCTCCTGTTGCGATGGCAGTTATAGAACCTCCGGAAATGGTGAGATTGCTTTGGGTCTTGATACATTTATACTTGCTGGAAATCGCAATCGTGCCGCCGCTGATAACCATATTGGCATAGGCGAGAATGCCCTTGTCCGAAGTGCTGGTGATGTCCAATGTACCGCCCGAGATAACAACGCTGCTCGTATCACATTGGATTCCTTCTTCCACGGCACTGATGATTAACGTACCGCCGTTGATGATAATTCCGTCATTGGCGTGCAATCCGTCACTAACCTTTGAGGTAAGATCCATTATGCCAGTGCCTTCGCATACACGGATATAGTCATCACTTGCCACGGCATGTTTGTAATTGCCCGTTACGGCAAGACTGCCCGAACCGGAGAAACATATTTGTCCCTCACTGAAGAATGTTGCTTTACGGTCTTCTGTTGAAGATTCATAGGACGAACCGTCAGACAGCGTATTTACACCGCCGAGTACGGCATAGCAAGTCTTCTTGGACTGGCTATTGATTGCAGGTCCGTTCGGACAAGTCAGCGCAAGTCCTTCCAAAGAGAGTTTGAACTTATATGAACTGTATATACTCAATTGTCCCGTACCGCTACCGCTGACTGCATATTCGATATGTTTTGCTGAGGAATTGACGGTGACATAGCCGTTATTTGTCGTGACCTGCACGCTGTCCGCAGTTCCGGAAACGGTCACGTCTGTTCCGCTCCATATAATATTAATAGTGGTGTTCCAAGTCTGATTATCCACGAAATCCGAACTGTCATCACCATTATTCACGACATCGGCAGCCATTTCCGACTCGTTACTCTTCTCGCAACCTGTCCAACAGAAAACCATTAGAAGAATTAAAAAATATTGCCAACGCTTTTTCACAGGAGTAATATTTGGGGGTTATGACAATTTCTTAACAAAAATCGTGCAAAAGTACATAAAAAACATTAATTATCCAAATAAAAATACCATTATTCTTAATAATCACAACTTTGTTCCATACGGTCACCCTCCTGTCACCCTTCTGTGACCCTCCTGTCATCGTTCGTACGTGGAACAATTTGACGGATTTCGTCTGCGGTGAAGCCTCGTTGCAACAGAAAGTGGAAGATATTTTGAGAATCAGTCGTTTTTTTTGAAAGAGTCTTTTGCTTGGAGGCAATCAACCGGTTCAATATGCGGAAATACTCGCTATTATCGATTTTGTTGAGTGCATTTTGTATGGCATAGGCAGGTAAATGCTTGGCGCGAAGCATGTACTCGATTTTGACGCGTCCCCAAGCTTGGAACATAAGTTTGTCATGCACAAAAGCCTGACAGTAACGTTCCACGTTCAAAAAGTCGTTGGAATATAAAAAATCCACGATTTCATCGGCATTTTTGGCATCGCAATTCCATTGCCGGAGTTTCAAACGCACTTCGGATTCGCAACGTTCAGCCGCAGCGCAATAGGCTTCCGCTTTAGATTTCAATTCTACCGGAGACATATCTTTGCTTTCCATACATATCTTGATAAATATTTACGTCAAAATATCCAAAATCCCGCAATAATTGTGCGGTTTCAAGCCCGAAGCGGCTATTGATTTCAAAGAAAAGGTGTTTGCCGGATTTGAGTGAGGCAATGCGCCGGTAGAATAATAACGGATCATCGTCCGGCACAAAGAGTGCGGAAGCGGGTTCGTAGTCCAAAACGTTCGATTCCATCGACGTTTTTTCGCTTTCACAGATGTACGGCGGATTGGAAACAACGATGTCAAATTTGCCAATATTGTCCAAATTGTCGTGTGTGTTTTCCAGTATATCCATTTGAATGAGGTCAAGTTGAAGGTTGCCGTTTCTTTGCGCATTGGCGGCTGTAATGCTTAAGATTGACGGGGAGAAATCAAGGGCAGAAACAGACCAGTTAGGACGGCGGGATTTCAAGGCCAAAGCGATTGCCCCTGTTCCGGTTCCGATATCCAAAACGTTCAACGGTTCGTTTTCGGGCATCGTTTGGAGAATCAAATCCACTAATTCCGCAGTTTCCGGACGAGGGATTAAAGTGCAAGTATTGACCAATAAATCAAGTCCGTACCACAAAGTATGACCAAAAATATACTGAATCGGCTCTTTTTTGCGTAATCTTTTCAAAATAATTTCGATATTCGAAATATTTTGTGTATCTTTGCGGGCTGAAATGGCAGCGCGTGACAATCCGGTCGTTTCCTCGACGACCCAAAAGGCCATTTCACGGGCTTCCTCATGGGAGTAAATGCCGTCTAATTCGGAGATTATATAGTTGATTGTCGGATTCACGCTGCAAAATTACAAAAAAATGTCGGAATACGCAAAATATATTTCACGTTGTTTGCAATTAGCCCGTTTGGGAGCGTATTATGTTGCCCCCAATCCGATGGTCGGAGCCGTTTTGGTGTATGGCGAAGGCGAAAACGCAAAAATTATCGGAGAAGGCTGGCACCGGCAATACGGCGGTCCTCATGCGGAAGTGAATTGTTTTGCGTCAGTCAAGCCGGAAGATGAACCGCTGGTGAAAGAAAGTACGCTGTATGTGAGTCTGGAGCCTTGTTCGCATTTCGGGAAAACGCCGCCTTGTGCCGATTTGATTGTTCAAAAGGGCGTGAAGCGTTGTGTAGTGGGTATGTTGGACCCCAATCCGTTAGTGGCAGGGCAGGGAGTGAAGCGTTTGCAGGAGAATGGCATAGAAGTTGTAACGGGAATATTAGAGGCCGAATGTCGGGAGTTGAACAAGCGGTTTTTGTGCCTGCACGAAAACCACAGGCCGTATGTGATTTTGAAATGGGCAGAGACGGCAGATGGCTTTTTGGACAGAAAACGTTCGATTCCATCGGATGGAAAGACATCGGAAGAAGGACCATTGGTAATATCGACACCGCTGACGAAAATGCTTGTTCACAAGATGCGTGCGGAAAATATGGCAATCATGGTAGGGACAAACACCGCGTTGCTTGACAATCCGAAACTGACCAACACCAAATGGGCGGGACGTAATCCGATTCGGATACTATTGGACAGGCATCATCGGGTGCCGAAAGACTTCCGGATATTTTCGGACGAGGCGGAAACCATTGTGTATAGTGAGAATACAGATTGGGAATTTATTTTGAGTGACCTTGCCCGGCGCGGAATCCATTCGGTGTTAGTGGAAGGCGGTGCACAAGTAATCAATACCATACTGAAAAGCGGTATTTACGACGAAGTGCAGGTGGAAAAGGGAACTATGTCAATCGGTGATGGCGTACCGGCGCCGAGGAGAGGGGAAAATTAGAGGATTTGAAGATTTGAAAATTTGAAAATTGGAAGATTATGAAATATACAAAAATAATAGTATTGGCGGCTATAGCGGTTGTGGTGAGCAGTTGCTCGCTCTTTAATCGCAAGCACCACGTCGGGGCCGCTGTGGAAGTGAACGGCAACTTCCTTGAATTCACAGAGTTGGACGCTGTAACAGCCGGTTTATCTCCGGAAGACAGTGCCGAAGTGGCGGAGGCGTTTATCAGGCAATGGGTAACGGAAATCCTGATTACAGAAAAAGCCCGTAACCGCGTGGATAGCAAGGAAATAGACCACCTTGTCGAGGATTACCGACGCAGTCTGTATGCCCATGCATACGAACAATATCTGCTGAACAGGATGTCGAAAAAAGTGCCACAGGCGGATATTGATTCCTTCTATCAAGCCCATCCGAACCAGTATATTTTGAAAGAAAGTATTGTGAAGGGGCTGTTGCTAATAGTTCCGAACGGAGCACCTGATCTGGAAAAAATCAAGAAAGAGATGCTGAACATCAATTCCGGAAGCATTGAGAAGATAGAGAAATATGCGTATCGCTATGCCAACGGCTATGAGTTGTTTAGAGACGACTGGAAGACAGGAAACCAGTTGTTGATGTGGCTTCCGCTGGAGAAAAACGACCTGCAGAAACAACTTAAACAAAACCGCCAGATTTTGTTGGCTGATTCGGTCTCGACATATGTGTTGCAAATTACGGATTTGCGGCAGGCAGGTGACCCGATGCCGGTTGAATATGCCCGTTCAGAGATTGAACCGATTATTTTAAGGGAACGGGCTGTTGGCTATATCCAAGAGGAGCATCGTCGGATTTATGACGATGCAGTACGATTTAAAAAAGTGAAATTCTATGAAAATAAGTAAGTTTTTTACATTGGTCCTGCTGACGGTAGGTTTGCCGGTTATGGCGGACAATATCATCGACGAGGTGATTTGGATTGTCGGTGATGAGGCGATTCTGCGTAGTGAAGTGGAGGAGGAACGCCTTCGTGCCCAATATGAAGGACAGCAGATTACCGGTGATCCGTATTGCTATATACCGGAACAATTGGCTATTCAGAAATTATTTCTTCACCAAGCAGAACTGGATTCGATTGAAGTGAGTGAATCGACTGTCAGTCACCAAGTGGATATGCGGATGGATTATTACATTTCGCAAATCGGTTCCAAGGAGAAGATGGAAGAGTATTTTCGTAAAACCGCAAGTGAGATTCGCGAGGAAATGATGAGTAATATCCGTAATCAGATGGTAATTCAGCAGATGCAATCCAAACTGACATCCAACATCAAGCCGACACCAGCTGAAATCAGGCGGTTCTATGCCACTTTGCCTGCCGACTCCATACCCGTTGTTCCGGCACAAGTGGAGGTGCAGGTGATTAGTTTCGAACCGATTGTTCCGCCGGAAGAAACAGAGCGCATAAAGAGCCAATTGCGGGAATTTACAGACCGAGTTACCAGCGGAAAGGCGGATTTCTCAATGTTAGCAAGACTGTATTCGGAAGATACGGAAAGTGCCAAACGTGGTGGCGAATTAGGTTTCGTAGGCAAAGGACAACTGGTGACGGAATTCGCAGATGTGGCGTTCAACCTGAATGACCCGAAGCGTGTTTCCCGCATTGTGCAAACCGAATACGGCTATCACATCATTCAGTTGATTGAGAAGAAAGGCGACCGTATCAATTGTCGGCATATCCTGCTCCGGCCACGTATTTCAGCTGCCGATAAAGTGAAATCGTTGGAGAAACTGGATAGTATCCGCTCCCTTATTCAGGATAGTGCATCCATGACGTTTGAACAGGCTGTGATTAAGTTCTCGCAAGATAAAAACACTGCCCTTAGTGCCGGTTTGATGACCAACATGAATACAGGAAGTAGCAAGTTTGAGTTCCAAGACCTGCCACCGGAGATAGCCAAGCAGATTTACGCAATGTCTGTCGGAGATATTTCAGAGCCGTTCATTATGATGGACCCGATGAAAAACAAAGAAGTATGTGCGATTGTCAAACTCAAAAGCAAAACGGATGTCCACAAAGCGAACCTGATAGACGATTTCCAAGTAATCAAAGGCTTGTTGGAGGAGCGGCTGGCAGGTGAACATATCCATGAATGGATTTTGAAGAAACAGCAAGAAACCTATATCCATATTGATGACAAATGGAAAGGTTGTGATTTTGAGTACCCAGGGTGGATTCATGATTAATTGACAGTTGATATTGCATCGTGGTATTAACATATTGATTTTCCTTGCGGCAGCGACAATGGTGTTCGCGCAGGATAAGGTGTATCTAATACACTCAAACACCCTGAACTTTGACGAAAAGCGTTTGCCTGACGCGCAGATTTTGCGCGGTGATGTGGTTTTCCGTCACGATTCGGCGTTGATGTACTGCGACTCGGCATATTTTTTCAGCAAGCAAAACTCGCTTCATGCCTTCAGTCATGTGCGATTCGAGCAAGGTGATACACTGTTCGGCTATGGTGACGCGCTGTATTATGACGGGAACACAAAAAAGGCACGGCTGCGCCGGAATGTTCGTTTGGTGCATGTTTCAACAGTATTGATAACTGACAGCCTCAATTATGACCGGAAATCCAATTTGGCATATTATTTTAGTGGCGGAACAATAAAAGACAGCCTTAATACACTCACCTCCGTTTGGGGGCAATATCACCCGCCTACCAATCAGGCAATGTTCCGTAAACAGGTCAATCTGGTGAATGCGAACTTCACATTGTCAGCGGATACATTGAAATATAATACGCAAAGTCATATCGCGGATATTGTCGGACTTACTGAAATTGTCTATGAAAAAGAAACAACGATTCTATCTATTTTGGGAAAGTATAATACGGAAAATGAACAATCGTCTTTATATCAGCGTTCGCAAGTCATTCATAGTGATGGCAAACAGATGACCGGCGACACGATTTTTTATGACAAGCAGAACGGTTATGGCCGAGTTTGGGGAAATATGGAGATGAAAGATACTGTCCAAAGGGTTACACTTTATGGCAATTATGGTGAGTTGTATGAACTGAATAGCCGCGGTTTTGCAACCGATTCGGCTTTGATGGTTGATTGGTCGGAAGAAGATTACGGTTATATGCATGCCGATACGCTGTTTACAGAAGATATACATTACTTTTATCCGGATTCATCGGGTGTGGACACCACGTTTAAGCAATTGCGGGCGCACCATAATGTGCGTTTGTACAGGTCTGATTTTCAGGCAGTGTGTGACTCGGTGAGTTATAATAGTCGGGATTCCATTATGGAATTGTATAAGGACCCTGTTTTATGGAACGAAAATAATCAGATTTCTGCCGATTTCATCAAGGTATTTATGCAAGATGGGGTGATGCACCATGCTCATGGTACAGGCGCTGCATTGGTAGTGAAACAGGAAACGGCGAAATTCTTTGACCAATTGAGCGGTAAGGAAATGACCGCTTATATTCATAATGGTGAATTGTCGCAAGTGGATGTCAGCGGCAATGCTGAAACAATCTTCTATCCGCATGAGGATAATGGCGATTTCATCGGTATGAATCGTACGCAGTCCAGTTATGTCCAGATATATTTCAAGGACGAGCAAGTGGACCATGTACTTTTCACCACCTCTACAACGGGTACGCTGTATCCTCTTAATCAGATTCCTGCCGGACAGGACAAATTGTCAGCTTTCTTTTGGGCTACCAATGAGCGTCCGCTTAAACCCGGAGATGTGTTTGACCGTCCGCAACGTACCATTAAACCTGTAGGTGCACCGATTAGTGCGACCGAAGAAGAAAAGGAGAAGACTACTGATAATAAAAAAGATGCAAAACAGGCGAAAGACCCTATCAATCGCCCCATCGGAAATAAAAATAAACGCAAACAATAATAACGAATATGAAAGCAATTAAACAAACAATTTTAGCGGGATTGTTGCTGCTTGCTGTTAGTGCTACTGCACAAGAAGGAACTTCCGGGGTCGGCGTTCAACTCGGTTTTGCCCAAACGGACTATCGAATCAATAGTTGGGAAGTAAATGCTGATCCTACTGTTTTGAACAATAATCCGCTTAACGGTTTAAAGTTTGGTCTCGTTTGGGAAGCCACACTCATCAAAGGATTCGGTTCGATGATTGGTCTGAACTATACTTTTGGCTCCTACACCAGTAAGTGGAAATCGGAGTACGACACATCGTTGTATCCGCAAACCAAAGAACGAAACACCTATCATCAGGGCGAAATTTTTGTGGATTGGCAGTATAAATTCGAGATTGCCGGTAACACGTATCTCATAGTTTATACAGGTCCGACTATACAATGCCAGTTTAGTTTGACTAATACGACTTTTACACGAACTGCGGATGACAAAGAATCCCAAATAATAATCAATCGTTTTGACTATGGCGATGAACAAATGCACCAGGATTACAGGCGTCTCAACGTCACTTGGGGTGTCGGTGCCGGCTTCCAGTATGACCGCTTTTATATCCGGGGCGGTTATGACTTTGGTTTAATGAACCCTTATAAAATAAATGATTTCTCCGAGGTATTCGGTAATATCTATGGTGATAATCACGACAGCGGTCGTCGTACACGCGGTCGAATTGACCAGTGGCACATTAAATTAGGATTTTACTTCGCACAATTTGGTAAATGATTCCGCGCGAAACCATAGATAGGGTCTTTGCAGCCGCCAGAATAGAGGAGGTGGTAGGTGATTACGTTTCGCTCAAGCGGCGAGGCGCCAATCTGATTGGCTTATGTCCCTTCCATAATGAGAAAACAGGCTCATTTACGGTCAGTCCGAGCAAGGGTATTTACAAGTGCTTCGGCTGCGGCAAGTCCGGTCATGCAGTCGGTTTTATCATGGAAATTGAGCAATGCGGTTTTGCAGATGCGGTCAAACAAATAGCCAAGAAATACCACATTGAGATTGAGGAGCGCGAAATGACTGCCGAAGAACAACAACGGCAGGATGACCGTGAATCGATGTTTGTGGTCAACGAATTTGCCAACAAGTGGTTCCAGGACCAACTATGGAACAGTGAGGAAGGACAGGCAATCGGACTCAGTTATTTCCGTGAACGCGGTTTGCGGGAAGATACAATTAAAAAGTTCCAATTGGGCTATTCGCCCGAACGTGGCAATCCGCTGGCTAAGGCCCTGAAAGTTAAAGGTTTTGCGGAAAAATACATCGTTAATAATCCTGAAACGAATATCGGTACCGGAGTCTGCGGCAAGTCTGAGGACGGACGCATTTACGACCGTTTCCGTGACCGTGTTATTTTCCCGATTCACACCGTTTCGGGGAAGACGGTTGCCTTTGCCGGACGAATCCTCAAGAAAAATGACAAAGTCGGCAAATACGTGAATTCGCCGGACTCGTTGATTTATTCCAAAACCAACGAATTATACGGTCTGTTTTTGGCAAAACAAGCTATTGCTAAAGCTGATTTGTGCTATCTGGTGGAAGGGCAGATGGATGTTATTTCCATGCACCAAGCCGGAATTGAGAATGTCGTTGCCAGTGGCGGAACTGCCCTAACCAAGCCGCAAATCCGGCTAATCCGCCGTTTCACGCCAAACATTACTGTTCTTTACGATGGCGATGCAGCCGGAATTCATGCGGCTTTACGAGGCATTGATATGTTCCTTGAGGAAGGTTTCAATGTAAAAGTAGTGCTATTGCCGGATGGTGAGGACCCGGATTCGTTTGCCAACAGCCACAATGCATCCGATTTTATTGACTATATTCAGCAACACCAGACTGATTTTATCCGTTTCAAGGGCAAATTACTTAGTGAAGAAGCCGGGCGCGACCCGCAGAAACGTGCCAATTTGATTAAAGATGTGGTTGAGTCCATAGCGCAAATACCCGACCCGATTACACGGCAGGTTTATATTAAGGATAGTGCTGACCGTTTGCATATTCAAGAACAGTTGCTGATGCGCGAAGTGTCTCGCTTACGGCGTGAAAAGGCAATTGAAAATACCAAAAAGCATCAGGAAGAACAACATCAGCAGCAATTGGAAGAAGAAGTTGCGCAAACAGCGGTTCTCGGGCGTCTCTCGGGCGGTGTTGAGCAGGAACAGAAAATGCCGGCTTCCGCCAATAAACAGGCAGCACTTTTGGATGAAAACTTTCGCAATCTCCTCCAACTGATTGTCCGTTACGGTGAGCGGCCGCTTTACCAGCTTCAGGATAACACTTTCATTAGTGTGGGGGCATTTATTATTGCTCAACTTCAAGCAGATGGGATTGAATCGCCGAATGCTTTGTACCAAAAGATTTTGAATGAGTTTACAGCTCATGCCGCCGAAGACGGTTTTACAGCTGAAAACTTTTTCAAATTTCATCCGGATACTCAAATAAGCAGTCTTGCAGTTGATTTGATTGCTGAAAAATACCAGCTCAGTCGTATTTTTTCCAAGCAAAGCATTTCAGAAAATGTGGTGCAGGAAGTTAGCTTGCAGACAGATGCAGACCATTTGACAGAGTTGGTGCCGCAACTTCTTCTTGAACTCAAATATACCATTATCAATATTCGTATTGACAAGATGACAGAACTGATGAAAGAGGCACAGGAAAAAGATGATTGGGAACTGATGCGTGAACTACTCAGCAGTCAGCCTGCGCTTATGGAAATCAAAAATCAAATTAGCCGCCAACTCGGGAATCGCGTAATAACTCTTTGATGCTATGTTGTTTGACGCTATCATTTATGGTCCTATTCACTCCCGTCGATTGGGTACATCGTTGGGAATCAATCTAATGCCGACAAATGCGAAACTATGTACCTTTGACTGTGTATATTGCGAATGCGGTTTCAATAAACCTGTTTTGCATCCGAAACTTCCTACCCGGCAAGAGGTATCGCAAGCATTGGAAGAGCAGTTGGCTACGATGAACTCCCCGTTGGATGTCATTACCTTCAGCGGTAACGGCGAGCCGACTCTGCATCCGGATCTTGAAGGAATAATCGCTGATACATGTGCTCTTCGGAACCGCTACTGTCCGAATGCCAAGGTGAGTGTCTTGACCAATTCCACACAACTTGCTCGTCCTGAGGTTGTTCGTGCTTTAAAACAGTGTGACAATCGTATTCTAAAACTCGATTCGGCTATTGACCGCATGATGCGTCTTATTGACCGGCCTGTGAATCCTCCACTGACGGTCCGCCAAATAATTGACAACCTTGCCCAATTCAACGGCGATTTCACGTTGCAGACCTGTTTTTTACGCGGAGAAGTGCCTGATGGCGATTCCACCACACATGTTGACAATACTACGGATGAAGAACTGAAAGCGTGGTATGAGGCTGTGGAGGAACTCCATCCGAAGGAAGTTATGATTTATGTCATTGACCGCGCTACGCCTGTCAAATCGCTGGAGAAAATTACACGTGAGCAAATGGAGTCTATAGCCGGACCGCTCCGCCAAAAAGGCTACACAATCATCATCAGCGCATGAAAGTTCTAATCGCACCGCTTAACTGGGGACTTGGTCATGCTACTCGTTGTATCCCGCTTGTCCACCGTTATATCCAAGACGGCGCTGAAGTGTGGTTAGGCGGAACCGGCGAATCGCTGCAGTTATTGAAATCCTGTTTCCCGAACTTGACCAGTATTGAGTTGGCACCGCTTGACATCCGTTATAATGCAGGAAAAAGTCAAGTGACAGCGATGCTGCGCGCGATACCGCAAATTATTCGTTTTGCTCGCAAGAATCGCCGGAAAATCAAACAGTTGCTTGAATCAACTCACTTCGACCTCATTGTTTCCGACAATTGTTTTGGTGTGTGGTCTGACCGTTGCGATTGTGTTTATATGACTCACCAACTCCATATCTGTCTGCCGAAAAAATGGAGTTGGTTGGAGTCGGCTGCTTCCAAATGCCACGCACACCTTTATAAAAAATATAAAGAGATTTGGGTACCGGATTATGCAGACGAACCGAATCTTTCCGGCATACAGGGACATCCTGCTCACCTTGACAATCGCGTCAAATACATCGGTCCGTTATCCCGCTTCGAAGCAGAGGCAAAGGATTTCCGTAGCGATGAAAATAGCAACAGTCAACTGTCAACTGACACTTACGACGTGGTTGCCGTTTTATCCGGTCCGGAGCCGCAGCGCACCATCTTTGAGCAGGAAATCATTGCCCGTTATATCGGAAAAAAAGACCGCGTACTCATTGTGCGCGGTAAAATCGGTGAACCGAAGACTTGCATCACTCGCCGGAATATTTCCTTGATTTCTCATGTCAACACACATACCATGACCAATCTTTTGCGGAACTCCAAGCGGATTATAGCGCGGAGTGGTTACTCTACTGTTATGGATCTGCACGTGCTTGGACTTCTTGACAAAGCCGAACTTTATCCGACCCCCGGACAGCCTGAACAAGAGTACCTGGCGCTTAGAATAAACTCAGTTGCTCATCAACAGGTTTGCTGCTCTCGGGAACATCAGGATTAGTGATGATTAAAGGCACGTCCGCAACGGGTGTTTCCTCTTTTGGTTCAGGTTGTTTGTCCTGCGTTTCCACCGTTACTTCTTCCTCTGTATTTTCGCTCTCATCTGTTCCGTCCGGCTCTTCCGGTTCCGGCTCCGGCTCCGGTTCTGGTGTGATATCCTCAATGGCAGCGATATCCAGTGTGCTTATTCTTTTGCCTTTGGCTTTTGGTGATTTTGCCTCGATGAAATCTGCCATTACCATGTCCATCGGTTCGCGGAACTCGTCCTTGAATATTACACGGAATACAGCTTCTTCGCGGTCATTGAGTACCACCAATTTCGAGTCTGAATTTTCACCGAGAAAGTTCTGCGTCTTGGCTGTTGCGTCAAGCGCAAAACGTTTCGCATAGTAGTACCCGAGTTCGGCGTTCCACATTGCCAACGACCAAATCTTGTCCGCATCGAACTTCTCAATGCGCAGCCAATCCTGCTCGAAGTGCGCTGTTTCCTCAAATGTATTCAGGAAGTAATCGCCGTTCTTCATGATGACTAACACGCGGTCTTCATCATGAAATTCGCCGAGGTATGTACCTTGTCCGTCGTAGTTGATGCGCAGCACATCCGGGTCAAACCAAACTTTGCGTCCGCCGAGCGTGGAGTGTCCCTTCGCTTTCAGCGTGATGGATTTCACTTCAAATTTCGTCAGCACATTGCCTCTTGCGCTGCGGCTTTTTACTGTCAAGTCACTGAGGTCTTTGTTTACTTCGAGTTTCTTGAGATGCATTGCCGGTTTGAGTGCCACGCGAATAACTTCTGCTTCTCCATTCGGATTGGCGGTGAAATATACCACTTTACTGCCTGCTTTTCCTTGGGTCAGATCGTATTCTTTGTCACGTGCCACACCGGTCACATTGAAACGCTTCATGAAATATACTCCGCCTTTGCCATCGCGGTAAACGACGTTGTAGATGGTTCGTGTATCGTTCTTTTTGAATATATCCACATGCAGAATGTCTGTGCCGATGAATATCTTTTCCGCTACACGGGTAATCTTGTATTTTCCGTCTTTGTGGAAGACTATTATATCGTCCAGGTCCGAGCAGTTGCACAGATACTCATCTTTCTTCAGTCCTGTTCCGATAAAGCCTTCAGCGCGGTTGATGTATAGTTTCTCGTTCGCCTCGACAACGGTCTTGACATTAATGTTGGCAAAGTTGCGCACTTCTGTTTTACGCGGGTACTTGTCGCCGTATTTTGCCTTCAGACTGTCAAACCATTTAATGGTGTAGTCCGTTAGATGATTCAGGTTTTTGATGGTTTCTTTGATGCGTTTGTCAAGGTCTTTCATCAGTTCGTCCGCCTTCTTCGAATCGAACTTGGTGATGCGAATCATTCGGATCTCAAAAAGTTTCTCAATGTCTTCACGGCGCACTTCGCGAATCAGTTTAGCCTTCCACGGCTCCAAAGCTTTGTCAACGAACGCAATCAGTTTTTCCTTATCGGGTGCAGTCTCGTAGCCCTCTTCTTTATAAATGCGGTTCTCAATGAAAATTTTCTCCAGCGAGGTGTAGAAATACTGCTCCTCCAGTTCACTTTTAAGAATCTCCAATTCCCATTTTAACAGTGCCTTGGTGTTGTCAACCGACATTTTCAGCAGGGTGCTCACATTGGTGAAAATAGGCTTTTTATTTTCAATCACGCAGCAGTTCGGGGAGACACTCACTTCACAGTCCGTGAACGCATACAAAGCGTCAATGGTCTTGTCTGACGAACTTCCGGGAGCCAGTTGCACCACAATTTTCGCTTCTTCTGCCGTAAAGTCATCCACTTTGCGAATCTTGATTTTGCCTTTCTCCTGCGCTTTGAGGATGGTCTCGATAATCTTCGCTGTTGTTGTTCCAAACGGCACTTGTGAGATAATCAGCGTTTTGTTGTCATCTGCTTTGGTAATTTTTGAGCGGATTTTCACCATTCCCCCGCGCTCTCCGTCGTTGTATCGGCTGACGTCAATCTCACCACCGGTCGGGAAATCCGGAAACAGCTGGAAGTCCTCACCGCGCAGATAAGCCAGTGCGGCATCACACAGTTCATTGAAGTTATGGGGCAGAATCTTTGAGTTCAAACCGACAGCAATACCTTCCACACCTTGTGCCAGCAGCAATGGGAATTTCACAGGCAGGTGTATCGGTTCTTTTTTCCGCCCGTCATAACTCAACATCCACTCTGTCGTTTTCGGGTTGAAAACTGTTTCCAGTGCAAACTTGCTCAGCCGTGCTTCAATGTAACGCGGAGCTGCTGCACCGTCGCCTGTCAGAATGTTGCCCCAGTTTCCCTGACAGTCTATCAACAGGTCCTTCTGCCCGAGTTGCACCAATGCGTCGCCTATGCTTGCGTCTCCGTGCGGGTGGTACTGCATCGTCTGTCCGACGATGTTTGCCACTTTGTTCATCTTGCCGTCGTCCACACACTTCATGGCGTGTAAAATGCGGCGCTGAACAGGTTTCAATCCGTCTTCAACAGCCGGTACTGCACGCTCCAGAATGACGTATGAGGCATAATCCAGAAACCAGTCCTGGTACATGCCTGTCAGATGGTATTTGATGCTGTCTTCTGCCACTATTCGTGCTTCTTGTTAATGAAAATGTATGCCAGGATACCTGCTACTTCCAGCACCAGACTGGTTGCCAACAGCCAGTTCTGTTGAACGCCGAAATAGTAAATCACGAGGCAGATTACTCCTGCCAGAACAAGGATAATTCCTAAATCTTTCAATAAGTTGTTCATAATATTCTGCTATAAATGTCAATTATCAATTATCAATTGTCAATTATCTCACTGCCCGATAGATGCTGCCCGGCAGTTCTTTCACCAATCCTTTCATTTCCAACAACATCAGTGTTGTTGCCGCTTGGCTGTACGGGAGGCCTGTTTCAGCGATTAGTTCATTTACATGCTTGCCGTTTTCAGCCGCCCGGATGGTTTGTACCAGCTGTTTTTCCAACTCGTCCAAGTCTCCGAATAAATCTTCAATCTCTGTCTGCACGGCCTGTGGTTTTGTTTCCCATTGCATGTCCCGAATCAGGTCCTCCGCACTCTCAATCAGTGTCGCCCGCTGGTTCTTTATCAATGCGTTGCACCCTTGTGAAATCGGGTCTTGCGGTCTTCCCGGAAAAGCGTACAGATTCCGGTTGTAATCGCCTGCCAGATAAGCGGTTATCAATGCGCCTCCTTTAATTTTTGATTCTACAACCACTACCGCATCTGCCAATCCTGCCACTATTCTGTTGCGTGCTACAAAGTTCAGTTTTTCCGGCTCCGTCTCACTGGGATATTCGGTCAGGATACCGCCGTTTGCCAGTGCTTCTACCGCCACTTGCCGGTGAACAGACGGATATACCCTGTCCAATCCGTGTGCCGGCACAATAATTGTCGGCAGTCCCGCTTCCAATGCAGCGCGGTGTGCTGCTATGTCTATTCCGTAAGCAAGCCCGCTCACGATTGTTACATCCCGTGTCCGTGCCGCCAAATCCAGCACAAGCCGTCTTGTCAGGTCTTTTCCCCTTTCGGTTGCTCCCCGTGTGCCGACAACCGAGATGAACTTTCCGTTATTAACTTGCAGATTTCCTTTCCCGAAAAGCAGAACAGGTGAATCTGCGCATTCTATCAGCCGGATGGGGTAGTTGTCCTCCTTGTAATAGTAAGTTGTAATCCCATGCTTGGCAATGAACTGCATTTCCCGCTCGGCGTGTGCCAGCGCCTCTGTTTTCGTAGCACCGGTCACTTGTTCCCAAGCCTTTTGGGCGCTGCCGTTTGCTTCTATCAAAGACCGTACTTTTCGTGCATTATTCGTGTACAGGCAACCTAATGCAATCACATATTTCAATTCCTCGCCTGCCATATCCAAGCTACAATGTCTGTTCCGATTATTGTTCCCGCTATATCTGCTAGCCAGTCCAGCCATTCTGCCGTTCTCGGGGCGAAAAATGCACCTTGTATAATCTCAATCAAGCCACCGTATATGATCGGCAGACTCAATCCTAATATCCATACCCAAAGCACTGTGCGTTTGTCACGAATCAAATCCCATGTCAAAACTCCGCCCAAAACGGCATAGGCTGCCAGATGGCTCCATTTGTCAATAAATGCCACTTGTGGCAAATGCACATGCGGTTCGCGAATCAGACTCGCATATAGTATCACCAGTCCGGCGACAATGGCTTCTTTGTATGTCAGAGCTTTTCGCCAAAACATAAATCGCCTGCATCGCCCAAGCCGGGAACAATGTATTTTTTCTCGTTCAGTATAGGGTCAATCGCTGCGCACCAAAGGGTTATATTCTCAGGCATTTCCTTCTCCAGATAGGCAATCGCTTGTGGTGTTCCGATGGTGCAGCACAGGTGGGTGGCTTGGGGGGTTCCATGTGTCAGCAGGGCGCGATAGGCAGCATCCATGGACATGCCGGTCGCCAGCATCGGGTCAACCAGCAGCAGGGTCTTTCCGTCAAGTTTCGGACTGGCAAGATACTCTGATACTATCTCCAATTCGCCTTTTTCGTTCACTCTGCGGTAAGCACTCAGAAACGCATTTTCCGCATGGTCGAACATGTTCAGGAAACCTTGATGCAAGGGCAACCCCGCGCGCATCACTGTCGCCAGAACGATTGTGTCTTGGATAACCGGCACTTTTGCAACACCAAGCGGGGTCTGCACATCTTCGCTTGCATAATTCAATGCACGGCTTACTTCCAACGCCATTACTTCACCGATGCGCTCGATGTTACGGCGGAAACGCAGACTGTCACCTTGAATCGCTACACTGCGAATCTCTTTCAGGTACTGATTCAACAGAGAATTTCTCTCTGACAGATTGATGACTTTCATAAATTATCAATTATCAATTATCAACTTTGATAAAACACTCTCGCCAAACCCTTTCGATACAGGGATTCCGGGAATCCGTTCGTCACCGAATTCAAGAATCACTTCATTATCCTGACGCTTGAACATTTTCACTTGGCTCATGTTTACGATATACGAGCGGTGACAACGGACCAGACCTTTGTCGTGGAACCGCCATTCGATGTTCTTCAGGCTGTTGCGCAGCATTAGTTTCTCCAGTTTGCCGAGGTTCATGTAGTAAATCTGCACGTAATTGTCCGCCGACTCGATGTAATACACCATTTCCGGCTTGACGGACAGCTTCAGTTCGCCCCGTTCGTCGTAGAAGTTGAACATCTCCGGCTGCACCTCTTCAACCGGCTCCTGCGCCTGTTTCAGTTTCGCGGTCAGTTTGAGTATCTGCGTGTCGCGGTCTTTCAGGCCTGTCCACAGTATCACTATCAGGTACGGGATAAGCAGCGTGAACGTCGTCGCCATCAACGCCTCTTTGTACAAATAAAACAAGGTCAGACCGCGTTCCATCGAAAAACTACGCATTACCACTACCGGAAACCATGCATAGAAGAACGAAATGACACTGACTTCGCCCAGCACCCAGAAAGCAAAATCCAGATAACTGATGCGGTGTTTTTTGGCGTAGTGGTACATGATGGTCCGGCTGATAGCGATTCCGCCTACCGCTACCAGTACAATGATGGTTGTCCATAGCAGGAACGCCCAGTCGCTTTCCACCCATGTACGCGATTCCATCGGCTGGAAAAAGAGGATGAACAATTCACCGAATACCAGTGTCACAAGCAGCAACAGAATGATATTTTGCTTCGTGTTGAAATATTGTGGAATATAATGCTTCATCGGTCTTTTTTGTTTCAGCCCGCAAAGGTACAACTTTTTTTTTGAATATGCAAAAAAAGAGCGGTTTTTTCCGAACTTTTTTATGTCGTCAGTCCTTGGTCGTTGGATCAACCTTGTGCGGACGCATGAATCCGGCGGGTTGCTCGGACTGGTCTGCTTCTGTGCCTTGTACGGCAAAATGAATCTGGTTGCTTCCGAAGCGTTTATTGATATCGTCCATCGCCTGCATAAGCCGCTTCTTCCGTGCGTTGTCCTGTGCCTGGTTCGGCGCAAACAGGTCTAACTGCACCCCGTCAGCGTTTTGCAGCTGTCCCAATATAACGCCTGCCTGCTTGTACTGGTAATGCGGACGGAACAGCTCATCCAGCAACTTCCTGACAGCACCGATTATCTGTATCGAATCGTCTGTGGGCGTATTCAGACGGATGGTTTGGTCGTTGTTATATTGCGGCAAGTCTGTCCGGTGGCGGTTGGTGGCAAGAAAAACGCTTACCGTCTGACAAAGCGAGCCTTGTTCGCGTAGTTTGCGTGTGGCGGCAGAGGCATAATTGCTCAGTTCGCGCATCAGTACGTCTTTGCTGTCTGTCATGTGCGCAAAAGTGCGGCTGTACATAATGGACTTCTGCCGTTCGTGGCTTGTCAGCACCACCGCCGGTGTACCGTTCAGTTCTTTCCACGTACGTACGCCGGTAATGCCGAACATGCGATGCACCCAAATCTCGGATTGTCGCGTATAATCCAATGCCGTTGCGATGCCTTGCTGTTCGATGGTCTTGATACTTCGGCGTCCGATTCCCCACACTTCTTTTACCGGCACATTGGCAAGTGCCTGTTCGCGTTTGTCGGCGGGCATGATACAGATGCCTTTATACCCGGGATAATGCTTGGCAAACCACGTAGCCGTTTTGGCAAGCGTGTAGGTCTGCCCTGCGCCGCAACTGACCGGAATACCCGTTTCGCGAAGTATGAGGTCTTTGAGCGTCTGCAAATACACACGCAATTGGGAGGGGTCGTCTTCCGGCATGAATCCGAAGAACTCATCCACGCTGTATTGTACAAAATCAAGCACCATTTCCGTCTTGCGCACCTCGTCCATGATATGATGCGAGACTTCGTGGTACAGGTGGTGATGAACGTCGATGACGGTTACATGATTTTGGGAAATTATCTGTGTGACCTGAAACAGCGGATTGCCGCGTTTCAGTCCGATTGCTTTTGCTTCGGCATTGAGGGCAAGAATGATTCCGCCGTTATTGCCGTTGTCATTGGCAACGACGACAGGAGTGCCTTTCAGTTCAGGCCTTGACACCAGCTCGCAGCTCACGAAAAAATTATTGCAGTCCAGGTGGATATACATGGTTCGTCAATTCGGACCGCAAAAATACTGCTTTTTTTTCAAATATGCAAAAAAAGTATCGTTTGTTTGTATATATTGGAAAAAAGTTGTACCTTTGCAGCCTTAAAATTGAAACGAATATTAGGTTATTATTAAGTTATTATTAGGTTATTATTAGGTTTTATACATGTTAGAAGTATGACAAAACTATAACTCAAACACAATAAAAACATGGCCCAAACAGTATTTAACGCCCCCGTCCGTGAGATGCACGGCGCGTACACCAAAGACGGCACTATCCACCGCCGTAAAACATTCCGGGACTCCAACGGCCGCATCAAAGGTCAGGGAGTGAACGAAGCGTACAAAATCATGAATCCGCGGGATTGGAAGAAGAAACCGGCAACGGGCAAGGAACTGGAGCATCAGCTTCATTTCCGGCAGGCCTGTGCCGAGACAAAACGTATTCTCTTGGCAGCCAAGCCCGAAGCCTATACTGCGGCGCACAATGGCGAAATGCCCACTACCGAGGACCTTGCCGCGCTCCGTTATTGGCAGGACCGCTTCAACGCGCAACTGAAGAAAGGTGAACCCGAAGCCCCTATAGACCCGGATACCCACAAGCACAAGATTTACCTCCGCCTTGATGCCTTCATCCGCACTTGCCTCTTGCGTCAATATAAAGCACAAGCCAACTAACCATCAGACCTAAAAAGGTACTTTTTTAAGAATCTGCTATCATTTATTTGGAAAACGCACCCCTCGTTAATGTTTTTTGCCTCTTGCTTCGTATATAATAATAGGGCGATAATATGCCTGGATGTTTAACCCTTAAAACGAAACAAGATGAAAGGAAAGATTACGGTCTATTATGACCTACCCAAGTTGGCAATCTATTTAGAGAGAGCTTCTATTCCGCTTAGTTCCTGTTTGCATTATTTGTTTTGCACTATTAAAATTTCATAGCGATTCCCATCCCATTTGAGGAAGCCTGAATCGCAAACGTCAGCGGCGGTTCGGTGGGGCAATTCTTCTGGTAATAGTTTTGCGCAGCTTTGCGCCTTGTCTGACCTACTGCAAGGCAAGGTATAGAAGCAACGGTGGCTCCTGCGCCAATAATCATGATCGAAAAACTAGCAGTATTGAATACCGTCATGCCGGAATCTTGTTCTTCAGGAGGTCTTCCGCCTTGCATTGTAAAACGCCACGCCATACATCCCGCAAACATCAATCCTGCGCCGGTTCCGAATAAACCCCAACCGGTTTTCCACAAAGTGTTAGCCTTCTTGTAGTTGCTTTTTATTTCTTCACATGTTGTGGGCAAGCAATTGTATTCATCATACATCTTGATTGCCGTTTTCCGACGAACCTGCCCGATTGCGAGGCATGGAATAGATGCCAAAAAAGTGCCTCCGCCGATACACATGATTGAAAATCCGGGATTGGTCCAAGTGCTCCCCTCCCAACTATAATTTGTAGTGGTCCATGCAACACATCCTGCAATAGTCATACCTGCTCCCGCACCAAACAATCCCCAGCCGGTTTTCCATAGCACATCGGCTTTTTTGTAGTCCTGCCATGCTTTCTGACAGATCTCGTTGGGATCAGTGGGTTGTCTTAGAAGAGGTTGTGCGCATATGGAAAATCTTGCCATGAGCACCAATACACTGATAAATAATATTCTCGTTTTCATAATAAAAAGATTTTATCGTTTTCGGCGGCAAAATTACAACATTTTTTTTGAATGTGCAAGATTTTAGACGAAAAGTTCTATTGTACTCGCATAAAAAGAAACCAAGAAGGTTTTTTTTCGCCATTATTCTGTATTTCCACCTTTCTCCCTTGTGGGGGAGCCGGAGGAGGCCTGTCTGTGTTCTCGCCGCGTTTATTTCGCGCCCCCCATCACTTCCTTGGCTCTTCAAAAACTGCTGTTATACCCTATTGTGAAAGAATGATACATATAATAATGGAAAAATCCCATAGCTCGCATTTCTGTTTTCATATCGTCTGTCGGATTCAACCAATATGTATTATAATAGAACCTTTCGCTGTTCGCGGGGTTCGTCTCAGTATAACAATATTCCACAGCATTCGTGATTGCCGAGTCTGACGCGAGTACATCCAGATACTGTGCATGATCCTTGTATTCGTCAACATAATATTGAGAATCTTCTGAATGAAATCTCCTTATCGTGCTCCTCCAGAATCGGTTTGACTCTTTGGAAGGGAAATACATGAATAGTCCGTCACTTATCTCGTTATAGGTCAGAAACGGTTTTTCCGTCAGTAAGGTATTATAGTCAGTCCGAATCTTAAAAAGTTTACCGTCTTTGTACAAAACTTGTGTGATGCATAAACTTCTGCCATCTGCAAAGAACTTGTCTAAATAGTTTACAATCTCCTGATCATTTTGTTGAAAGAATTTATCCGGAAGACCGTAGTAGTACAACTCTTCTATTATTCCGTCAGTCTTTTTGTCATTATTCAGCCTTTGTTCGTTTGCTGAAATGCGCACAGGATTACGGGCAAGAAGTATTATATTGTAATAAACAGTATCCCAAACTCGGATAAAAGCGGCATCTGACAAGGTCTTTTCTACTACCGTTTGATTCTGACCAAGAAGTGAAATAGCATTAACAGTGACCGCCTTTAGAGCATCCTTATCTTTCTCCGGCGATATTTTTTCACCCTCCTCACATGCCATTACACTGATTACTGTCATGACAAGAATCAACCATTTTTTCATGTTTTTTTATCGGCAAATCAAAATTGCATGGCTATTCCAAGTCCGTCTGAAGACGTTTTAACATAAAAAGTCAAAGATGGCTCTATTACGGAGTTCTTGTTGTATGTTTTGAGTGTAGCTTTGCGCCGAACTTGTCCAATTGCCAAGCAAGGGATGGAGGCAACAACTGCTCCGCTGCCAACACCGCACAGCGTCCAGCCTATTATTGGAACTGCGTCTGTCTCTTTGGAACTTTTCTCTTCAGGTGGCAACGCGCTAGCCCCAAATCCGGATATCCAGCCAAGTGTACCACCTATCGCAGCCAAGCCTGTTCCAACACCGAACAATCCCCAACCAGTTTTCCACAATACATTCGCTTTTTGGTCATTATGCCATGCTTCAGAACAAACTTTATTCGGTTCGGATGGTTGAGGACGGGAGTGCGCATGTACTTTTTGAATTATGAAGCAAGATATACCTATCATCGCTCCAATTAGAAATAATTGTTTCATAACAATAAATGAATTATATAAATTTATGAATATTATTTTTTACTCGCAAAATTCAAAAAATGTAATCGTGAAAATAATTTGTTATTTTAGTCATGTATTACTTTAGATTGCAGAATATGCTCATCTTCAGTAATTGCACGAATTATATATACTCCTTTTCTTCTGCGTGAAGCACGTACGGCATTGTTAAGAGTAAGCCCAATGCCAAAGCCAGAATTTTGTTTCTCATAATAATAAAATTTGATAAGTGATTGATAAGTTTGGTTAATAAATAACAACCGCCAAACTTCATTCGTTTGACGGTGCAAAGGTACTGCTTTTTATGCAACCTCACAAAAAAATAAGGTCTACATTTAGAATTTGTAAAGTGCTGTAAATCAACAAAAAAGGCGTTACATTGGTCTACATTTTTGCTCTTGTCTCTTGCAATGGGGTATTTGTTATTATTTTAAAGACATATTCTTTCAAATTTGGAGGGGTAGTTCCCAATTTATCCGATATGCGTTTCTTGAGAGTTTTGATTCCGGAGGGATAACTATAATGAATGGTGTCCGCTATCTGCTTTAATTTCAAATCCAATAGGGATAATATACAAAATCTGATTTCAACCTCGTTAAGTTTATAGGTTTCCAGTTTGCTTACAATCCCCCCCATGTAGAGGTCCGCATCTAACTTCATCGCTGCATAATCTTTCCAGTGAAGCGTTGAATTGAGGTCATTAACATCAATATGATTTTTGATGGATGTAATAATCCTTTCCGCGTAAGTATTTGTAAGCACAGTTAAACGTTTCTCCATTATATGTTTACGTTTATGCCATATCTGCACGGAAATCATACCAATTACACCAAAGAATATAACCATTATTAGAACTAATAATTTACGCCAGTCCAATTTTCGATTTAAATCCTGTTCAAGTAATTGTACGGCATTTGTTAATTGCTCTTTGAGTGGCTCATACTCATAATAACGTATGTCTTCACGTTCGGAAGCTATAACCCGAATCTCATCTTGATTCAGTGTTGTATCATTATGAGACAATAAGTATAAGGCATTAAAACGATTTTGAAAAGATGAATTTGTATCCGACAAAACACAATTTGCATACCAAATAGCAGAATCCCTTATCCCCATTCTGGAGAATGATTGTGCCATAATAAGCATGCCAGCAGGCTCCTTATATCCCAACAAATTTAATTGTTTTATACAACAAGCTGCAGAATCCGGCTGCCCTGCTTTAATGTAAATTTCTGCTTTCGTTTCAAGTATCTTTATAATAACTCCATTATTCGTACATGCAGTTTGAATTTTTGCGAGCAAAGATAGAGATTCTTCTTTCTTTCCTTGTTCTGCCAATTCAAAAGCCATATTATTCAAACCATAATAATATAATAAGGAGTCTCCATTTCGCAGAAACATTTCAGCGCAACGTTCGTACATATCATACGAAAGCGGGTATTCTTCTGCCAAATGACAGAGTGTCCCCATATTGCTGTACGTCCGTCCTAAGATGTGGTAGTCATGTGTGCGGGAGTGAGTGGCATTGATGAAGCACTGCATGGCGGCAACGGGATTGTCTTTGTCACGCAGCAGACGGCCGTAGTGA
>CAJOEX010000002.1:14721-26721 GCA_905233415.1 Paludibacteraceae bacterium | reverse complement strand
TGTGCCTCATGAAAATCTGACAGCGAGCAGGAGGTCCCGACTCCGCACATCACTATCACCAAAATCCCTATTTTACAATATCTTGACATAAAATCATGCCAATTACCATTCACTATGAAACACATACGCGAAATAGCAGGTTATTTTCTCGGAGCAGTACTATTTGCGGCCACATCCCGCCGTGTGAATTACGTTTCTGCCGCGGAGCGTCAGCTCCGCCCTTCGTCCGTTTCAGGCGGATTTAATCCGCTGTTGTTATGCTGATTCCTTCGGCAAATTGCCGAGAATTCGGGGGGGGGAAATCGTCTACTCTCCTCTCACTCTCGTTTTTCAGGTTCTTGTCTCTCTATTTGAAGCGCTTCAACACAAAGTCAGCCGTCAATTGAGCCTCGCCCTCGTACCAATGTCCGTCACCGCCGGAATAACTGACGCGGGCATCAATTGTATCGGATTCATATACGCCGGAAGGATCGTTGGCTATAACTCGGCAGTGGTCTAAAGGGAAATCTCTCGGGTAAGACTTATAGTATCTGCCATCGACACCACTATAGAGCGTGTCATTATATTGCTCCCAACGCACACTATCACTGTTGTCTGTCCATCCTCTACGCATTACTATCTGAATGTCCTTCAGCGGCTCTTTAGATTCGTTTGTCACCTCGCCTTCAAGCGTAAAATCAGCCGAAGGAACACCGTATTCGGCTACCACGCGATCACAGCCAAAACCCAACACTCCAAGTATGGCCACCAACATCGCATTAAGATATGAGTTTACTTTCGTATTCATAATGTTATATGCCATTTTCTTTTTCCGCCGCAAAATTACAACTTTTTCCCCATATGAGCAAATTTTGGAATCAATATTTGGAAAGTTTCAGTCGCATGCCCCAATTCTATTATCAATACTAAAACGTACTTTTTAGTTCTCTCTCATTTTATTTTTGCTATATATGCACTCAAAGAATCAAAATCATCATCATACCTGTAAATTCCTTTTGGGAGTCCTAATGCTTTCCAATTCTCTTGCAGAAAAACATCGATGTCTCCTATTCCACTGGAGATATTAATTGTTTTTTTGCTTTTTAGCTTAAATCTCACTACCTTAACATAAGTTGTATTCCATTTTCGATATTCGCACCAACTCCATCTTTCTACATCGCTAGAAGTAAAAGTAATTAAATCTTCCTCGTGTTTATATGTAAATGTTTTTTGTGCCATATCTATCGATAATGTTGTATTCTTATTGTAATTGAATACTAACCATCGATAGTAAAGATATTTGCAATTGGATGGGTAGGTCATTACATAAGCGCCAAGAAATATCGTACAAATGAGTAACACGTATAAATATTGAAAATAAACTATATATATATTTACAATTATTGCTACCGGCAAACCTATTTCTACTAGGATTGCGGGATTTAGAAATGATTCTTCGCGACGGCAGAATGTATAGATATTATTTGTTGCGTTCTTTTCCATGCTCCAAAACTGCTTCTGTTTTTCAAAAATCATATTAACAAACCCAATAAAGGAAAAGATAATGCTACAATCGTGTATATAATCACAGCAATTCGTCCTTTTGAATTAGTTCGAGGATCTTCTCCCCACTTTTCTTTGAAAACCGTATAATTTTTTCGGCATATTTTTTTATTATAGTAGTATCGGTAAATCAATGGCCCTATAATGAAGCCTCCTACTACAATTCCTATTAATTTCTCTTCTGGCGAATTGAGTTTTGGCATTTTCGGCAAGCGTGTTACATAGTCATTTATCAAGCAGTAACAAATCCCTAATGGACCTCCAATAGTCATACCAATCAACCATAGGGCGAAGAAACGACTATCGCCTTTGAAAAGTTTGGGGTGTCTTTTGAGACGCCTTTCAAAATAACAATAATAACTATAAAACAAAAAATCTATGTATTTCATATTACCATCTAATTGGATATCTATTAAGCACATCGGTCGTAGTCTCTCCTGAATAGAGGCCGTATGCCCAATCACCAAGAGTCCATCCTAATGCAATAGCGAAACCATATTCACCACAACAAGACAGACCTAAAACGGCTGCATTTGATACATTTCCCCATGTTAAACCATGATAATAAATTTCCGCTGTAAGATTTATTAGCTGATATATAAATACTCCAACTGGAAACGGGGTCATGTGCGTTCTCTGATATGCAAGCTCATAACTTCTATTTATAAAATTGTTATTACGTTGAGAAGCATTATACCATTTTCCATTCCTTCCTTTCCAGTCTATTTGATTACAATTGTATTCATTTTTAGCATTATAGAGCGTGAAAAACGCGTCAATTATTGAAGGTAACTTATGACTATTTGTTCGCGCTGATTCACAAGGAATTGTAGGAAGGAGCATCGCTCCAGATTTCACATAATCAAACCATGCTGCATCAAGTAAAAATCCTGGTAATATTGATCCATTTGGTATGTTGTTGTGATGAAAACCGATTTGTATCCCGAATATTTGAGCGAATAACAACCTATTATTTGCATTTCCATATAGAAGGAATTTCTCCCATTGGCTGCGGTCTACTTGATAAATGCCTTTGTCCATGCTACTTAAATCTACATCAAGGACCACCCCGTCTTCGTCTGTTATTATGTAATGCAGAATACTTCCATATGACGACCATGGCTGCCACTCAAATTCTAAGGCAGTAAAACTACTCCATGAATTGCTGTTAGTCATCTGCTCTATACCCATTAACCCCATCCAGTCGATGGCATTTATAAAATTATTACCCGCATATGAATACGGTGACTGCCACGGAGTCTTTTCCGCAAGCGGGTCAATGGATGTGAAGCGGCCTATTGGCGCATAATACCCTCGAAAACCATAGTCATAAGTATTCAGCCCGGGGGCCTCTACAAATTCTTTTCCGTTGTAAAGATACGGCTGGACATCACGTCCGGAACTCTGCGCCATGGGTACGCCGCTGGCGTAGTATAAGGTGCCTTGTACAAGTGTATCCGCAGTGGAGTTTACTACGGCACAGATATTGCCCAAATGGTCTTTGATGTAGTGATAATACACACTGTCTTCATAATAGCCGATAGCATTATATACTCGCATTGTGGTATCTGTCCTTGCATAGCGGGTTTCAATATTGCCTGCATATTCTATAACTGTATATTCTATCGAATCTACATCGAAGGTATAATGCTCTATGGCATAATGCGAAGGGGCTATTGAACCGATATTGGTATATATCACCGACTTGTATTTCCGTCCGGCTGCATCATACATATTCACTATTTGATGACCATCGACAAATTGTATCGTATCCGGTAGATTCAGCACGTTATAGTGGATCTGGCTTATTTTGCGGTCAGCATCATATATCAAGTTGCCATTGGCATCATATCGCATCGTGGTATCACATTGTACGGTTCCGTTATGATATTCTATAACTTCATATTGGTCTGCATCCGACCCGTTATCTGTGATGGACAGCAGTTGATGCCCCTCATTGCCGTATGAATAAGCCAAATCGTCAATCTTGCGGTCACCCTTATATCGTTTGAGAGTTGTGATATTGCCGGATGCATCATAGGAAAACATTTCACTTATAGCTGTTGAGTTCTCTTTTAGTTGCGCGGAATGTGTCAGGCAATTATGTGCATCGTATGTATAAGCAAAGGTATAGACAGAGTCAGCCAGTTGGATTCTGTTAGCAGAGATACTGCCATTATGACAGGCTTGAGCAAAGGGTGGCAGATTCTCAAGACTGTCAGCATAGAACAGGCTTTCAGAAAAGTGCCTGTTGTGCAACTTGGTCGGCATATTACGCATGTCGTAACAATAGCTTATGTTATCTAAAGAATTATGCAACAAATTTTGTGCCAACCGTCCTGTGTTGTCATAGGAATATTCAGATAATATGATTTCATTGCCATTGTTGAGTTGGTAATATACACTTTCCGGTCTCCCCATATGGTCATATATATAGCGGTAATGTTCCATCACAAGATTGCTGTCTGTCCCCTGTTTTGTCAATTGTTGGGCAATTGAACCGTCAAAATTATATTGGGTATTGACAACGATATATCCTCCTGCATTACGGGTGCCACGGCTCTGTATGATACGCCCTTGTGCATCATAGTAATAGGCGGTTATGGTATAGGTGTTCTCGGACAGATTATAGACACGCGTACCTGTAAGCAACCCTATAGCGTTGCCCTCTCCTTGCCCGTAGCCGGATTCTTGCGTAAATGACAATTTGTCACGAACAGGCGCGTCTGACAGGTTCATAAAATCGTAATTGTCATAATAATTGACGGTAAGCAGACGCAAGTTGGTATTGCCTAATACGGTGGAAGCATACCCCGTTCCTGCTATAACATTCGGCTGATTGTTGTCATAATGTTCCGGTTGCCATCTGTCCGCAAAAGAATTGATGTAGCATGTATGCGTTTGCGGCAAAACGATTTCTGCCGTATAGAGATTGCGTCCGAGAGAATCACAGGCACACATTGTCCATTTGTGGGCAGTTCGCTGGTTTCCGTCCTGTTTGAGTATTAGTTGTCCGGACTTGTCATATACCATATACTGCGGTTCACATCCGGGCAGACGCTTGTAAATAACATTGCCTCTGTTGTCGTACCTATACCAATAGGCGATTGCACGCAAAGTCACGTTATCAGACGAATACTCTCCGTTTGTAAGTTTGGAAGAAAGCAAATTAGGGAGTATAACACACAGGCGTCCCAATTCGTCATAGACGTAATAGGTCCGGCTGCCTGCCCTGTCTTCTGCGATGGTACGCCCGAGTTTGTCAGTATAACTCGTTTTGGATTTGCCGTCCTCATCCGTTTCTGTGGTCTTATACAATGTGTATGATGAATAATATGCTCCTGTTGTCTTTAAGACACTGTCATTTTTCATCGTATAGATGCGCACTTGCTCGGAACCGTCACAAACAGCATAGGCAACATTGGATTCATGACCTCGGTAAGAATTTCCGGGCTTGTATCTTTTATTGATTCTGCGTAATGCAGAAGGCTCATATTGTACTTCTGCATATGGGAAGTCATCATCATAATCTGAACGTGCTTGAGACATTATATTAGCGCGTTGAGTACGTTGGCCTTCTGTTTGCAGAACTACTGGAAGCCATTGTTTACTTTGTTTGCGTTTACCGTCATACTCAACTACTGAGACTATGTCTTGTTTGTCCGGTGTTGCATTCAGCACAATGATCTGTTCTTGCCGACCGAGACCGTCCAGATATTGAATGGCGGTTTTGGTACGGATACCACTGCTGACAGACAACTGTCCGTTGTTGATGCTGATACGCGATACAGGGTCAAGAGGTGTAACAGACAATACATAATTCTCGTTCTCCGGCAAAGACTGTTCTCCAAGCAAATAGTCTTCCTGATAGGACAAGTGTGGCAGCATACAGACAGCAAAAGATGTGTGAGAAGTTTGCCATTGATAGGCATTTGGGATAGTCCTTCCGGACGAATCAAATTCCACATCCGTACGATGCAGACTGCGGCAGGAGTCTCCTGGAATGGCATTGGGGTTTTCTGCATGAAGCCGATTCGGATTGGACATATTTGAGGTCCCGTCATAATACATCTGGTCAACCACTTCGTTGAGCGCATTATATAGGGTGATTGTCTCTCCATTGTTTGCCAGCATGATTTTGTTTTGATATAAAATGGTATAATCGGCATTTGAGGGCAGCGTATATAAATCCGAAAGTTGAAACGGATTGGTACTTCCTCTGCGGCAGGCAAGAATAAGGAAACCTTCGGAGGGGATACTCGTTGTATCCGGAAACGGATATACTTCTGTGGAACCGTCCCCCTCAATTCTCCATCCTTGTAAAGTGACGGATGAAGCTCCTGCATTATACAATTCTATGTATTCCCCATTACAACATGGAGAGATACTCGTTTGCTCATTCTCTGGAGTATCGTACATTACTTGATTGATGATGACATAATTATCCCCGTTAAGTGCCGTAGGGAACATAAATGCCACCAAAAACAACCTATATAATAATTTCTTCTGTTTCATATTATTCGGTTTTTACATGATATTGATATACATTGAGAATTTGCTTTTGACCGTTAACCAATTGATATTCTTCAATCAATCTGCCGGCAGAATCATAGGTGTAATACGTGGTTTTTCCACGTGGGTCTGTTACCGAACTTACTCCGATATAGGGTATATATGTATAAGTGTAGGTCTGATTGCCTGTTTTCTTGGCAGATGGGTATAAATCATCTGGCTTTGCCCATGTATAAACTATTGGCATCGTACCGAAAGGTTTGACATATTGTGGACGGTTGCACACATCAAATAGGTATTCGCACATCACCTTATAACGGGAATCATAGGCTATAGTGTCATTTATAACAGTCATAGGCTGATAATCAGATATAGGAGCTGGAAGGGATAAGGATAGGTCTTTATGCAAATAGGGATAATAACCGATTCTTCCGTACATTTCAAAAGCGCTGATTGAATCTATGATGTCTGGATTCTCAATATCTGGTCGCCATCTTCCCATAGGAGAGGATGAAATTTGCAAATTCGGATTTAACTCTATATACTCCCCTGTTGCATATAAATTGATACTGGCATCTGTCACATATTCAGTCTCGCCGTCCATATAACCGGACACCGTTTCAATGGGCATGTTTATGCGGTTAGTCCATTTCAATAATTGTGTTCCCGATATATCGGAGGTAGAAGGAAGCCCGCTTGAAAATATCATATTGTCGGGATATGTGAAACGTGTAAAGTGTCTGATATTGCGACTGTCTGTGCTTGTAATCTTTATTTTGCGTAATTTGTGGTCATAGGTATATGTTTTGTCATGTACAAATGCACTGCCGCTTGCATCCATGTCACGGGTTATTATCTGTTCCAATACATCAGGATAAACAAATAACTTGCGCGTTATAAGACCGGAATATTTGGATAGCACAACAATGGTATCTGTACAACCAAGGGACGGCTCTTGATTTGGCAGCATTCCTTGCATCTGGTTGGGGATACCGTTGTATTTGTACAAGGTGGATTTGATAAGAGTATTGCCATTGTAATTCTCTATCGCCAGCAAACTGCCGACACGTTTTAATTGTTTAGAATGCGTTAGAGAACCCGAACTGACCTCGTCTGAATCTCGATAACCGGTAATATCAGTCCTCCGTTTGATAGTATTAGCCTCTCCCTGTGATGTATAATAACTGTCTCCTGTGTCAAACGAATAGGCGGACTTATAAGATTGTGCCCCGGCGGTTGTCGTCTGTTGTACGTATGAATAACCAATATGCGTATCTATCATATTGTAGTTATACGGATTGATTATAGGATAACCTTCAGTCAGATTGGAAGGATAGAATAATTCATAGATGTTATAAAATATGCCGGACGAATTTTCTGTGCCTTGTTTCGTATAAGAGAAAGTTTTGGTTTCTACAAGTGTACTGTCTTCCAAAAAAGTCTCAATTTTCTCAATACGCGCACCGCCTATGGATTGATTGGCTGCGGATTGAGTGTATAGTTCAACATCCTGATTTCCGACAACACGGAAGCGTCTCTCTTCACCATATTGATGGTTGCCATATGTCAATTTTATTTTTCCGCCTGTCGGTAAGGAAATTTCGCGCAACATCCCTTGTAAGGATGTCATTTTCCAAAAACCGAATCTGTCCACAAGGTTCTTGTATGTGTTATTGGTATGAGGATATATATTTGGATACCATCTCGGATAAGGAGTGGTGTAGAGCTCATTTTCAGGATAAGGATTAAAGTCATCATAGGTCATTTCATATCTTCCGGTACCGGAAATGGTAACACTTCTTAAATAACGCCAATTATAGTCATCGGGATCCCCCCACTCATAACTATACGAACGATACTGATAGGAAAGTGTTGCCGTACGGAGAACCCTGTCACCATATGAGACAATGATACTATCCAATTGAGCGTGGGGAACGCAATAGCCAAAATCAGAATGCGCATACATTTTAAATGTTTCAGGATGCGAAGTAAATGACACACGGAATGGAGCGGAATCTGAAGTCTGGATAGACTGTAGCAAACATTCTTTATGTAGTGAATACACTATATGTAACGTATCGCCATCACTTTCGTCTTCACTCCAGTCATAATCAGTACAGAAAGTTTGCAAACTGTTGATATTATGGCTTTGTGCCAGCCCCTCGGAGTAATTGAATGTCATTGTCCGTCCTGTGGGTGCTATGATTTTAGTTAGATTCCATGCGCTCACATAAGGAGTTTTTTGTATAATATTATTGTTTTTTTTACATAATGCTGTATATTCCAATGCGTAGGGATTTCCTCCGAAAATATAGGAATAACCGTCAAGTGTTCGGATTGTTATTTGGGAATCTTCACGTGGCTTTGCAGATGTATCTGTGTCAACTCTTGCTGTAGAATCCCGCATGTTTGAAAGATCTATTTTGACAAAATCGCCGCTAAGGATGGTTGCCTTCCCTTGATTATTTATAACAAAACACCCTTTATGCCCACAAAAATTAAAATAAAAAATATCCGGCATATAATCTGCCTGACGAAATTTACATGGTTCGCTATATTGATCAAGGGGATAAAGTATTCCGCAAGTGTCACAAACGGAAGCATCCATATCAAACACCATATTTTTATCGGGGATATTGCCATTCTGCATGGCATAGGTCATGCCCATTATATATTTTATTTCGTCATTGTGATAATCTTGATGCAATTTCAGTCTTTGGTCATCGGGTATGTCTTGCACAGAACGTGTGATGCAGCCGCCTGCCCATAAAGTCCAGTCTTGTCCGCATGTACCGGAAGGCTGGAACGGTTTGAATCCATCAGCATTATAACGCAAAGTTACATCCAAATGAAAATCAGGGTCTTCTAAGGAATAAATAGGAATGGAGTAGGAAAAACGTCCGGTGAACAATGACGTGCTTGAACTTTCCAAGGAAGATGGAGAAGGTGTCGCCACTATCTCTTTGGCTGCTGTGATTTCAAATAGGATGCAACCAAATAATAAAATCAATAGTTTATTGGCAAAATAAGTTGGCATAACAGTTAATATTTTATAATGTTTCCTGAAACAGCCGTATCATCGGCATGTATATAGACCACATAAGTCCCGATAGGTAATCCTGCCATATGGACAGTTGTGGAATGCTCTCCATCTTCCTCATATCGGATAGGAGTCTGACAAGTAGTGATTCCGCCATTGTAATGAAGCGAGACATATACTTGTGCGGAACGAACAAGCGAATAATTGATATGCAGTTCCGTACTGACGGGATTGGGCATATACGTCACGTTTGTTATCAACGTTTCCATACATGCTGAAATGCTGTCGCGTTGTAGTGATTCCTGTGTGGGAATATGGGCAAACTCTTGTGGGAAATAATAGGATGAAGAGAACGAAACGGTATCCTTCTCCGTAATGGAAGTAATATGCATCGTCTCAAATAAGGGGTAACGGCAATATGCCGAAAACCATTGATAGCACTCTTCCTCTATGCAGGTGCGTTTTTTTAATGTTTCTTGATATTGTTTCATAGAATGCACGCGAAAAGCTGTATCTATCGTATCGTCTGGTAGGACGAGCCTGCCGGTCGCGTCTTCTGTCGCACAATAAGTGCCTTCAATAAAAAGCGGAAGAAAGTGGCAATACTGCCCCTTTCCGGTGAACGAGCCGGAGACTGTATCCCCAAATTCAAACGGGAAACGCATTTGAGATATGGGCTTTGTAAAGAGGACATGCGTGGTTGCATTCTCATAGCCGGTGAGCCATAGAGTGTCTTGGGCGAAATGATAATAGTAGTTTGTATGTTCCCGATGGAGACCGATGCGCGACGTGTCACTTGTAGGCGCATAGTAATCGATACTTATTGTTTCCGCACTATCGGTAGGAAGATTCGAGAAATCCCAAACACAGTTTCGGCCGCTGTCTGTGACTGACACATAGGGCAGTTTATACGCCCAAAGGCTGTCTGTTCGGCACGGAACATGCTGCCCTGCGGTCAACTCTTGGGCGGAAAGCGGCACGGGAAGCACCATTGAGGTGCCCCATGCCCACAAACATATAACAAGATGATGCTTCATATTCATGCGTGTGTACCTTTTATAAATACCTTACGGCACAATAAACTGTCCGACAAGGGCGCCGCCTTCGGTTTGGATGCGTAGCACATACAAGCCGGATGCTGCAATCTGTTCAGACAAAGACTCCGTAAACTGCTGGTTGAGTACAATGTTGCCGTTGGAGACTTTCGTCACAGTAGCCTGCGCAACAGGAATCTGCTCATTCAGTTTGGTCACTGACAGCGTGTTCCCGTTACGGAATGCACGGAAATCGGTTGGGTGAGGAGGGGTATCTCCCATATGTCCTTCATCATCTAAAGGACTGTCACCGCCAATAATACCCATTTGCACAACTTCCATCAATGTGATTTCCACTTCTTCTGCGTGAAGCACGTACGGCATGGTTAAGAGTAAGCCCAATGCCAAAGCCAAAATTTTGTTTCTCATAATAATAAAATTTTATAAGTGATTGGTAAGTTTGTTAATAAATAACAACCGCCAAACATCATTCGTTTGACGGCGCAAAATTACTACATTTGGGCAACGTGACCAAATAAAAATTTGGGAATTTGAAATGCGCTAAAGTGCTGATAATCAGCGAGTTGGATGATTTGCAATTTGGGAATTTTCGATTGCTTGATATATTTTTATTCCCCAATTGCGATTTTTATCAGCATTCTTCGCATATTTTTGGTATCCGAACTTAACTTTTTGGCTGTGGAATATTTGAATTTGCCAAGACCGCTTAATGAGTACGGAAGGATCTCCGCAATCTCTTTATACGAGAAGTCAATAACAATCAGTATGCATAAACGGATTTCTTTTTCCGACAATACATCCAATTGTTTGAGTTTGTTGGCAAGGAAAAACAACTGGTTATTGATAACAGAGCACATTTTGTCAAAATCTTTCCAACTTACATCCTTTCTGAATGTGGACGACTGCCGAAGCACTGCGCATTGGTTCTCTATCTGTTCCTCTATATTTTCCGTGTATGCATTATGTTCCTGCACCATCCTTTCATGATTCTGCTTGGCAGCCTCATTGAGACCTTCTAATTCATTTATCTGCTGTGTGAGCAACTGATGCTGCTTGCGTTTTCGGCGTATATAAACAAATAGTGATAGCCCAATCACGCCAACAGTTACAATAACGGCATATAACCATCGCATATCAGGCTTGCGGTGCAAATCCTGTTCCAATAACTGGACAGCCTTAGTCAGTTTCTCTTTGTTCGGTTCATATTCATAGTAACGGATATCTTCCCGTCTTGACGCAATATTACGTATACTATCCTTGGTTAAAGTTGAATCTTTATGAGAAATAATATATAAGGCATTAAATTTATTTTGATATGAAGATAAAGGGTCTGATAAAACTAAATTTGCATATGCTATCGCAGAATCAGTTATGCCCAATCGCGAAAATGACTGCGCTTTAATAATATGATAGAGAGATTTATATGCTTCGTAGCGTTTGATTTTATTCGCAAAATATATGGCAGAATCATATCGCTCAACATTTTTATACATTATGGCTTTGGTTCCCCATACTGCATTCAAAACTTGATTTTCAGAACATTTTCGAGTGATATCGTCCAATAAAAACAATGTTTTTTCTTTGTCCCCTTGTTCTGCCCTTATAAACGCCATCTCATTCAACCCATAATAATATAATAAGGAGTCTCTATTTCGCAGAAACATTTCAGAGCAACGTTCATACATGTCATACGAAAGCGGGTATTCTTCTGCCAAGTGACAGAGTGTCCCCATATTGCTATACACCCTTCCCAAGATGTGGTAGTCATGTGTGCGGGAGTGAGTGGCATTGATGAAGCACTGCATGGCGGCAACGGGATTGTCTTTGTCACGCAGCAGACGGCCGTAGTGA
>CAJOEX010000002.1:0-14613 GCA_905233415.1 Paludibacteraceae bacterium | reverse complement strand
TGTGCCTCATGAAAATCTGACAGCGAGCAGGAGGTCCCGACTCCGCACATCACTATCACCAAAATCCCTATTTTACAATATCTTGACATAAAATCATGCAAAAGTACTGCTATTTTTTAACTTATGCAAATTTATTTTCTAAAAACACACCAACATACCAACAAAATAACATTTTTATTTGCATAAATAAAAAAAGGGTTGTACCTTTGTATGCCAATTACCATTCACTATGAAACACATACTCGAAATAGCAGGTTATTTTCTCGGAGCAGTACTATTTGTAGCACTGATTCCAACAATAATGTGGCTCGTTTCCGGAATGCCGCAATTAGGACATATCGGTGCCTTGCGCGCCTCCATCACCGGTCTGTTGACGCTTGGCGGAATCGCTCTCAGCGTATGGACTATCATTTATATGAAGCACTACGGCAAAGGCAATCCGATGGATGCCTTCGGCCATGAAGTTGCTCCCCGCACACAGCATCTGATGACAGACGGTCCCTACCGCCTCAACCGTAACCCGATGCTATCCGGCACCCTCCTCTACCTGAGCGGTTTCGTCGTATGGCTATGGACATGGCAGGCATTACTGGTATGGGTGCTTTTCTGCGTTATCATGATGCTGCAAGTTTTAACGGAAGAAAAACGCCTCCGTCGCGATTTCGGCGAAGCGTATGCCACTTACTGCCTCCACACAGGCAGATTCTTTCCAAAGTTCAGAAAATAAGGGCATACAAAGGATTATTTTCAAAAAAATGCAACTAAATTTGCAGGGTTGCATTTTTTTTTGTACCTTTGCCGCCGATTTTGATTAAAGTGCGTAAAACGGCGTAATCAACAAGCAACAAAACAACATAAAAACAAATTAACATTTATAAATATTATGTACATTTTATTTACTATTCTGATTGTAATTGCAGCGATTCTGCTGATTCTGCTTGTGCTGGTTCAAAACAGCAAGGGCGGCGGTTTGGCTGCAGGTTTTGCAAGCGGTAACCAAGTGATGGGCGCTCCGAAAACGGCTGACTTCCTTGAGAAAGCAAGTTGGACGCTGGCAGGTATCATCGTGGTGCTGAGCATTTTTGCGGTTGGCGTCAGCCAAGGTCAGAAAGCCGAAAGCAACGATGACAGTGCCATCATGGAGCAGGTTCAGGAAGCCAACGAAGCTATCCAAGCCCCCGCTGCTGCAGACTTCAATGAAGAGGCCGGTGAGTAATCACCATGCCCGACGGAACAACCCTCCGATAAGGCAAACCGCCATATAAAAGGGGTATAAGAGTTCCAGAACAAAAGCATCAAGGAGAGAGACGGACGCGTCTCTCTTTTTGATTAGCCGGTATTCCAGCGGGAACTTCACCAACAACACCGGCGGACAAAGGACTTGCAAGATGTTAGCTACCAGCACCATCATGCCACAACGCCGTATATCCCTGTCAGAGAAATGCGGAGCCTTGCCAGCCCAACGCATCCGTTGGCGGAAGAACGCACGCCAAGTCGGAACAGCATGCACCGTCGCCGTATATTGCGGGGCGTCCAAAACGGCTATCTTCAGTCCGCGACGCTTGAATGACTCCAAGAGAAACATATCATCCCCGCTGGGAATTTCGGGGTGCAGCTCCTCCCAACTCTCCAGCCACCGTTCACGGCGGACAATGAGGTTAGCACCGCTGCACAGCACCGGTCTGCCACGCAGCGCCGAATCAATCGTCAGCTGCTGAATAGCCGCATACTCTGCTATCTGCAAACGCTCAAGCAGGCTGTTTCCGCCCTTCATCCGTAACGGCAGAATAAGCAAATCGGCCTCCGTTTCAGGAGTCTCATCCGGCGGCACAATATCATCATCCTGCAACCACACGTATTCGGTTGCCGCAGCAGCAACGAGCTTGTGCAAGGCATGTTTCTTGCCTTTGCCGTCATCGTTGACACCCCGTCTCGGTATTATCGGCGTAATTGACATAGTTGTTCGTAGAATGCAGGGTACGACTTACTGATGCAAGCAATGTTGTCACAAGGCAAATCGGCAGCCAGCAACGCCATAGCGACTCTGTGGTCATCGTTCGTTCAGCGTTCGTGTACCGTTTGTATGCGGTCGCTTTCTTTCAGCCGCAGCGTTTCGGTGCCTGTTGCATCCAAAACAATGCCTGACTGCTGACAAGTGACAGCCACTGCCGGATACAAATCCGGACAGTCCGCGAAAGAAAGTTGGCAATGGACAGTGGACGGTGGATATTCTTTGGCGATTCGTATGCCGTTTTCCTCATAGGATGTTTCTACCCCGAAGTTGCGGAAAATATCAGCAACCACCTTGTCACCCTGTATATCCGTTTTGTGCAAGCCCTCAAGGAATAATTCTCCGCCATGCAAAGCAACATACTCATACCAGAAAGCCGCAGCACTCCAGTCCCGCTCGGCAAAATCATGTTCACCGGCCTGCCATCGTTCACAAACCCGCTTCGTCATAAATATATAAGGTGAAGCGCAATCGGTAATTACCGGCAAACCAATCAACATCAGTGCCGATACAAACTGGGTTGACAACTGACTGCTAACAAGCACTTGCCTGCCAACCAATTTCTTGCCGGTTATGCGCAAAGGCGGGAAACCGCCTTCTCCCAAGAACTCGATTTGTGCTCCGCAAGTACGCAGCGCTTCCACCAACGGACCAATCGGCCGGTGATGCATACGCTCGCAACCGTCTAAAACGATGGTCTGTCCGTCACGCTGCGCACAATACGCCGTCAGAAAACGCATGGCGGTACCGCAGTTCTGCAAATCAAGCCGCTGTGCGCCGTTTTCAATCGCAATCAGGGCATCGTGCATCAACTTGACATCATCGGGAATATCGCTTCCGGAGACATCCGTTAGCGGCACGTTGTGCAACGCCTGCAGTACCAGCAGGCGGTTGGCAATACTCTTTGAAAGGGGTAGTTGCACGGGCATATTACAGGTTCTTCAGCGTCTCGCACAACCACGCCCAACAACGCTGCGTAGAAGATATACTCAATCGTTCCTGCGGCGAGTGTACACCGTACATCTGCGGACCAATTGACACCATATCCAAGTACGGATATTTCTCCAGGAACAGTCCGCACTCCAGTCCCGCATGAATCGCCAGCACTTGCGGCTCGGCTGCGAACAATGTCTTATACGCCTTGCGTGTGACGTCCAATAATGCAGACTTGACGTTCGGCGCCCATCCTGGATAGCCGTCTCCGTGCGTCACCTCATCGCAAGCGGTTTTGAGAGCTGCCTCTACAGCATCCTTGATTTTGTGCTTTTCCGCTTCGACGGACGACCGCTGGCTGGTGTTTATCTCGATGAAAGCGCCTTTTCCGTCCTGTTTCATCTTCACGGACGCAAGGTTGGTGCTGGTCTCTACCAGTCCGGGCATGTCTTTTGACATGGCAATCATTCCATGCGGGCAGTCGCACAAGGCGGCAATCAGTTTTACTGCTTTTTCCGGCTCAATAACTGCCTTCGGCAGTTCCGCCGATTCCAATTCCAACCTCAGTTCTTTCTCTATTGCTCCGAACCGTTCCTCCACTTTCGCCACATAATGGTTGAATTCTATGCGCAACTGCTCTTTATAAGCAAACGGCACACAGAAGAGTGTTTCCGCTTCACGGGCAATCGCATTGCGCAGGTTGCCGCCTTCAATCACCGCCAACTGCACGTCTGTCGCTGCATAAATCCGTTGCAGGAACTCGACAATAATCTTATTGGCATTCGCTCTGCCTTTATTGATGTCATCGCCTGAATGTCCGCCCGTCAGACCGCTGACGCACACATGTGCCGCAAACCATTTTCTTTCGGGCAATGCCACAGGATGATAGTGCATTTTCGCCAGCGTGTCTATTCCTCCAGCGCAGCCGATGAAAATCTGTCCGTCGTCTTCCGAATCGAGATTGATGAGCCGTTTGCCGCGCAGACAACCGTCTTTCAACTTGAAGGCTCCCGTCAATCCGGTTTCCTCATCCACCGTGAATAACGCTTCCACAGCCGGATGCGGCAGGTTCTTGCTTGTCAGCACCGCCAACGCCATTGCCACACCTATACCGTCGTCACCGCCGAGTGTTGTTCCGCGTGCTTTCAGCCAATCGCCGTCCACCCAAGTCTCAATCGGGTCCTTCATAAAATCGTGCTGCACATCGCCGTTTTTCTCGCAAACCATGTCCATGTGTGCTTGCAGAATCACACCTTCATGGTCTTCATAACCAGCCGTGGCAGGCACACGCATGATAACATTCAGCGCCTCATCGCGCTCGCACTCCAAATCGTGTGCTGCCGCAAAATTGATGAGCCATTGACTGATTTGTTCCTCATGTTTCGACGGACGCGGAACACGCCTGATCGCATCAAAAATCGAAAAAACCTCTTTCGGTTGTAGTTCTGTCATCGTTTTTCAGGGTCTATAGCCAACTTCACCACATTCGCTTGGCGATTGAGCGTCGTCGGCTCGGTTGTAAATTTATTGTTTTCTGCGCCAATAAGCGGCATGTACCGCACGCTATCCGGTAGTGCCCAATAGATACGGTTATTGACCACATCTACACATTGCGCCAATATTTCTCCGGCCTCTATTTGCACAAGGAATGTACCGTCAATATTTGCCACATACAATCCGTCAGACTGCCGGAAATATATCTTCCGCGAGGCGATATTGAATCCTTTCATATCCGCCAAAACTGTCTGCATCTCCTGCAAAGTGAACGTCTTTCCGTTGTAAGTCTGCACTGAATCTTGTGCTAAATCCGCCAAGGCTTTGCCGCTGATGTCTTCACGAACAGCTTCCGCACGGCTGCCGAATATCCGCTGACGCCAATAAACCGAATCGCTTGTCATCATTACAACCGAACTTGTTTTGACTTCGTTCACGGTATAGGTGTGCTCAACTTCACGTGTCACACCGTTTACCGTTACAGTCAGTTTGACGGTCGCCACATCTTTGCCGGCGAACTCAAAATAGCCGCTGAATGTGCTTTCTGTATTGGTTGTAGAAAGTTGCTTGAAACGCGTGTTGGAAACTACATCCCACTGGTATTCCACCGTATAGTTATACGGATTATAGACGCTTGCGGTGAATGTCACATCCTCAAACATGTTCAGCCCCAAGGTATCAGCACCTGCCACCGAACAGGTAAAGTTCGGCACCGTGTCATATACGGTTATCGATTTGGTTGTTGTCCAACGGGCCTTGCCGTCTACCTTCAGCACTACCGAATAGGTGCCTGCCTGTTTATAGGTCTTGGACGGGTTTTTGACAACGGATGTGGCACCGTCGCCGAACGACCATTCCCACTCTTCACCACTGGTGGAGAGGTTTGTGAACTGAATCTTTTCACCCGCTTTGGGCTTTATCGGTGAATAACCGAAGTCCACATTATTCTTTGTACACGCCATCAGCACGCAGCCAACGGCTAATAATATCCATTTGCTCTTCATAATTCAAATCGGCATTAAGCCAGTGTATTGTTCTATCTGCGCGAAACCACGTCATTTGTCGCTTGGCGTAGTGACGCGAATTTTGTTTAATCAGCCGGATGGCTTCCTCGCGGGTGGTTTTTCCATCGAAGTAGTCAAATAGTTCCCGATATCCGACAGTCTGCAAACTATTCAAATGCCGCAACGGATATACAGCTCGAGCTTCATCCTCCAGTCCTGCCGCCAGCATCATGTCCACACGCCGGTTGATTCGGTCGTACAATTCTTCTCTCGGTCGTTCCAAAGCCACTTTCACAATTGCAAAATCCCGCTTTGTCTGTGCCTGTTTCCGAAAGGTCGAATACGGTTTGCCGGCACTTAGCGACACTTCCACACAATGCATCAGCCGTTGCGGATTCTGCCGGTCAACCACATCCCAATAAGCCTTGTCCAATCGCTCCGTTTCTGCCTGCAACCATCCTAAACCTTGTTCGGCATAGCCTTTTCGCACAGCTTCACGTACCGCCGGTTTGATTGCCGGAATATCGTCAAATCCTTTGCAAACGGCATCAATATACAGCATGCTTCCGCCTGTCAAAATCGCAAAAGGACTATCGCCTGCCGGCTGCTGATTACGGATAACGGACAGCTGTTCAAGGCACTCCCGCTCATACATTCCTGCCGAGTACTCTTCCTTTACGGACTTGGTACCAGCGAAGTAATGCTTTATTCTTTCTTGTTCTTCAGCAGTCGGAGCAGCGGTTCCGATGGGTATTTCGCGGTAAATCTGACGCGAATCAGCACTCACAATCGGGCATCCGAACCGTTCTGCCAGCCGTAATGTCAGTTCAGTCTTTCCAACTCCCGTCGGACCGGTTATGACTAAAAGACAATCCATTAAAACATGGACCCGTCGTCAAACGACAAGTCTTGGAAGCCCTCCATATCAATATCGCCCTCATCGTACTGGCTGTCGCCGTAGAAATCCTCATCAACTTCCCAGTCTGCCTTACCGCCCTTGCCTACCAATCCTTCCAGCGGGTCTTCCGTATGCAGCTGTTTCGGCGCTTTTCCTTTACTTTCGGTACATTTCACGCCTTCCATAGTCCCCGGCAGAATCTCCCGCAACGAACCGAAGAAGTAACGCTCGAACATCGGGTCAAAGATATAAATCAGCCGTTGTCCTTTTTCTTCCATCAGGTCACTCAAACGGGTGGATTCCATCACCATGTTATCATAATCAAAATTCGACTCCATCGGCACAAGCGTCACTTCCTGTTCTTTCTCCCAGCGGTCGTTGCACATGAAGAACGACGTCATCTGGTCGTCAGGATAGTTCACGGAAGCAAGGATGGCCTTGTGCAAATCAAGGAAGGATGCCTCACTGTCTGCCTCGAATGTGCGGCGGAAGTTATCTGCTTCTTCGCACGAAAATGTCAGTCTGTATATCATAATCACTCAAATTTGGACGTATTCCGTAAAAATTTCCGCAAAGATACTGCTTTATTTTGATATATCAAAATTTTGTTGTACTTTTGCACCACAAAAATGACTAAATGACCAAATGAACCGATAAATGATTAAATTAAATGACCAAATGAATAAATATGTTATTATTGCCGAAGAGGGCGAACGTGATTTGATTGCCAAATATCTGCCAAACTGTAACTGGCCTGTGATTGTAACCGGTGTCGGAGCGATTAACATTATCCGTTCCTTGCAGGATTTGCCGCGTGATTCCGAATTATTGAACATCGGCTATGCCGGTAGTGCCAATTTTGAAATCGGAACGTTGGTTGAAGTAATCGAAGTTCGTCTCAATCATCCCAATGTCACCTATCCCGAACCGGCACTTCCACTCACTCCCATCGCCTCCAATCTTCCAATCTTCCAATCTTCCAATCTCCAGCTCCCCCGTTGCATCTGCTATTCCAACTGCGATTTTGTCCTTGCTTCCAACTACAAAGACTGCGTCTTTGATATGGAATTGGCTTTTATAGCCGCATTGGGGTTCAAATCCGTTTCGGCGTTGAAGATTGTGAGTGACAATCTCTCGCTCCACGCCTATCACGACCTTACTCACGGCGTCGAATAATTATTACAGACACGAAGCTGACTTTTGTCCGTTTTTTGCATCCTTTAACCATTGTTCGTTAATTATTAACAAAATGCGGTAAAAACTTAAAATTTTTACATTTTTACTTGCATAAGTAAAAAAATCTTATTACCTTTGCACGCTCAAAACGCTATTTTATATGAAAAAACTGTACTTTTTACTATTCTTTGGTCTTGCCCCATTATTGCTATGGGGACAGATTTCGGGTGTGGTCGTAAACAGTAACGGCTCACCGTTGATTGGCGTCGTCGTGCAAAACGCTGACGGCACAGTATCCACGACTACAGACTTTGACGGCTATTTCGAACTGAGTGTCCCCGAAGGCACACAACTGGAAGTTGCTTTCTTAGGCTATCGCTCCGTCAATGTTCCTGCCACAAAAAACATGCGTATCGAACTCCGCGAGAAAGGAGCCAAGCCGAAAATGCCGGGCAAAAAAGAAGAAATTCCATGGTCGGTATTTATCTTGGCAAACGGTATGTCGGGCATTCCGTTCACTCCGGCTGTCGGTTTGACCATCGGAATGGTTCGCAAAGGCGGTTGGTACGTGAACTTCATGACCGGCTTCGGTTTTCACTTTGACGATACCGATTCTTATTATGGCAAAGTGAATTACACCGGTCAGTATACTACCTTGCCATTCTATACCGGTAACAAGAGCAATCAGACGATGGCGGTGACGTTAGGCGGATTGGTACGTTTCGGTAATGCTCCTGTGTATATGTATTTAGGCGCAGGTTGGGCATACAAAAGCACAACGCTTGAGACGAACAACGGCAAATGGGTGGCATATACTACGGACCCTGCAAACAATATGTCTCCGATGCATAGCGTGGCATTGGAAACGGGTTTGTTAGCGAATATCAAGGGTTTTGCGCTATCTATCGGCTACGAACCGATGATTGGTATTGGTGGTCGGTATAGTTCAAAGAATGCCGCGCATGAAATTAAAATAGGTCTTGGTGGAATGTTTGATTGTAAAAGGAGGACACAGAAATGAAAAAACATATATTCTATTCGTTGATAGTCGCTCTCACAGTTCTTACAGGGTGTGAGCAAGTGCCGCAATACGTATTGCCTACCGTTGAAACGCTGGAAACATCAACTGCAACCAAAGATCAAGCGGTTGTACAAGGAACTTTCATTCTTGGCAACAGAAGCGGTCAGTTTGTACGTCGTGCCTTTGAGTTCAGTAGCGAGAATAACGTTAACTCGCTGAACAATAATCGTTATTACTATGATGAGGAGTGGATAGACCTTTCGGGAACGACCACGCTTACGGTTTCCTTTACCAAATTGTCTCCGTCAACAACGTATTACTACCGTGCAGTATTAGTACCTCAAAGTGGTAGTTTGTCGGACCCTGTTTACGGTCAGGTGATGTCCGTAACTACAGCCGCAGCACCGAAAATCAAAGTGACGGTAACAACGGAAGACGCCTTCTCTGTAACTTCGACGACGGCCCGTGTCCGCGGCAAATGTTCGGTAGAAAACGGTACTATAAAAGAAGTGGGAATTGTTGGTTCATACAAAACCGCTACACCTACAATCAATGACAATACGCTTCATTCAAAAGCTACGGAATTCAAGGCATCTTTCTCAAGTTTCTGGTATCACATGCAAGTTGGCACCAAGTATTCTTATCGGGCATATGCCATTGATTCGAACGGCGACGTCTATTATGGTAGTATTAAGAACTTTACAACCAAGACAGAGCCCGGCGGATCGCTGACCAGAGATGACTTTATCGGTACGTTTACGGTTTCCGCTTATTCGCCATGGGAAAAGAAGAATGTAACATGGACTGGTGTAGAAATCATGCAATATGATGGCGATACGTTGGTAGCTGTAGGTCTTGGCGGCAATGCCGATTTCCGTGCGTCCGGTATCTTTGACCAAGGCTTGCAAGTGGTTCGCTGGGAGAGTAACTGGTATTGGGAGGCATATACATTTGATATCAACGGCTACACGTGTATTGCTGTGTTTACTCCTATATATTTTGACGAGAGTGCAAGTTATGCGTACTTTATAGAGTCCGGCGGTAAGGATGCTCAGGGCGAAATATGGCTGAGTAAGAAAAACTCGACCTATAGTTTTGGTCCGGGTAACGGAATCTCCAATGAAGGTTATTATGCCAACGGTTTCCTCTACAACTACTTTACGCTACCCAATTGGGAGCGTCATGATAACACTCAGGCTTATACCAACGTGAATATGACCCGTACATCCACAACGACAAGCGGCAAGTGGATGCCGGCACGTATTCCAAGTTATGTAGCACCTTTACGTAATAAAATAAAACACTATGAGAACGAAACGACTGATACTGTTGAGCTTGATAGTGCTGCTGAGCAGCGTTAATGGTTTTGCGCAGTCGCGTGACCGGGTAACAGAACTTAAGAAAGCCCCTCACGGATGGGATAACAAGAACTTTGCCGTCTGCTGGTATAACGAGAAGGAGATTCTTAACATCGGTTCTTATACATTCTGTTCGCCCGGACAAGTATTGGATGTACGCATGAGCCCGGCGGGAACGACCTTTGCCGCCCTGTATGTCAAAGGCAAAGGGCGCGAAGTATCGGTATATTCTTATGCCGATGGCAAAGCGAAGCACACCTTCCGTCTGACCGATATGCCGACAGCCTTGGCTTATTCCGCCAATGCAAGGCAATTGTGCATTGGTGACGCCAGTCGAAATATCCGAATCTTCAACACTTCGGATTATTCGCTTTTCCGCACTTTGCCTGTGGCTGTTGCTCCTAAAAAGATTGCACTCAGTTACAACGGCTACTTTATTGCCGTTTCCGACGAACATATTCTCTATGTGCTGAATATGGAAACTGGTAAAGTGCGCAAAGTGCTGGAGATGGAAAGCAGCGTCAATCACATTGCTTTCTCACCCGATAACAACAAAATGGCCGTACTTACGGAAAAAGGCTTGTTACACATGTATGAAACCAAGACCTTTGCCGAAACAGAGATTTACGAAAACATGCGCGATGCCCGCGAGTGTTTGTTCCATCCGGAAGGCAAGTATATTGCCATCATTACAGCAACCGACCAGATTGCCATCCTCAATATGAAGAATCCGGAAGAAGACCGGCAGTATATAGATACCAAAGGTGTGGGAATCCGTCACTTGGGCTATGCACGTACAGCCAAAGGATTGGTGAATCTTGTCTATAATGCCGGAGCAACCATCGTGTTCCACCCGATGGAAGATTTGGTGCCGGATTATGAGCACTTGATTGCACTGGAAGTGGAAGAGAAAATGGACGAGTGGATGAAGCAGATGCCGGGTGAAAGTCTGGAAGACTACCAACTGCGTGTGAATGATGAGACTCGTGCGTTGCAATATGCCAAGTATGAGAACGAAGTGGCAACCGGCATGGCGGGCAACCTTGTTGAGCAGGCGGACGTTTCCTTCGGTAGTTACAATCAGGAGGAAAGTGTGTTGGAGGTAAACTTTGACAATATGCCGCCAATCTTTCTTGAAGTACCGCAAGAGGATGTGGCTGAATTCTCGCAGCCGGAGAAACTGACCTTTGAGAATTCTGTCTATGCTGTTACTGAAGAAGATAAGTTCGAACTTTTATATACTGAAGTTACCAATACCGAAACCGGTAAAAAGTATATTTTCGACAACCTCGACAAACAAGAACTTAATTATTTGACTTCCGGCGATGACTTTGTGCCGCTGGATTTGATTCAGCAGTCTTCGATGGAGGAAGTGATGCTGCAGGAGATTCGTGAGGAAGTAGTAACTGCCGCAAAAGAGGCATCCCTCATTTCCGAACACACGCATATCGACGTAAAAACAAAAGTGGAAGCATCGACCAACGCGGACGGCGAGAAGATAATGAACTATACGGTTGAATTCAACTACGATGTAGAGCAGGAGTTTTCCGTCCAAGAGGACTTTGGCGCAGGCAAGTATATTATCTCGCAATCCGAAGCGGCATTGGCTATGCTTCGCATTGTACAGAACGCCTTTGCGAACGAATTCAAGCAATACATTCGCCCGGGTAAGAAAGTGATACTCAAACTCACAGGTTCTGCTGACGCCGCGCCGGTCAAAAAGAAAATTCCGTACGGTGAGGAATACGGCTGGTTTATTGACGAACCTGTTTATGACAAGGGAGAATTGACATCTGTGACGGTTAATGGCTCAAGTGGCATCACATCCAATGAACAACTTGCCTTCCTGCGGGCAATGGGTGTAAAGGACTATGTGGAGAAGAACATTACGGATTTGAACAGTATGCAGAAGGAGTATGATTGCTATATCAACGTCAGTCACTCCCGCGGTTCGGAATTCCGCCGTATCGGAATCAAGTTTGTCTTTGTAGATGCATTTGATAAATAAGGACTATATTATAATATATATTAAGGTGTTATGAAGAGATTTTTATATAGTATTGTACTTGCAGCCTTGACGCTCTCATTGCAAGCTCAGACACAACAAGACGCTGCAACCGTATATTCAGAGTTCTCACGTAACTCATCTATCGTCAAAACGGCCAATCCCACTTCACCGGAGTATCAGGCAGCCGTACAACGGATGTTGCAACTGTATCCGCAGCTGCAATCACATGCCGCATGGTTTCAACAACATAATCAACCAACCAATGCGCTGACATTTGCAAAGGCATATGTTGACATGGCGATGATGCCGCAGTTTGCTGACATGCATCTAGAGAAAAGTGAACCATATGCCACTATGACCTACTTTGTCGGCTCAAATTACTGGAAGAAACAGGATTTCGCCAATACTGCCATTTATCTGCAACGTTATATTGACCTCGGTGCTGCAAAATACAGATCTGCGGTCTTTTGGTTTTTGGCACAGTCTCAAGATAAATTGGGCGATATTGACGCAGAACTGGCAACTTTGGACGCAGGATTGGTAGAGTTTCCAACGGATCATAACTTATTGGTGCAATCTATTAATCTTCGCATGGGAAAAGGCTGGTACGAAGAGGCATTACTGTATATTGAGCGCGCTTTATCCGTTAAACGGAACGATGCCAAACTGCTTTCGAGCAAAGGGCAATGCTTGGAAGGTCTGCAACGGTATGAAGAAGCTGTCAACATCTTCAGTCTGCTTACTGAGCAGCAAAAGACACTCAAGAATTACAAGCATTATGCCATCAATCTCTATAACTGCGGTGTACAATACAAGTCAATAGACAAAACAAGATCTATGGACTACTTCCAACGTGCAATTCCTGTATTAAAACAGGTTGTCGGCAACGACCCTACATCTGTACAATTTACAAATGCGTTGGCAATATCGTATCTTGTGACCAATCAGTATGACCTTTTGGAGCAAACCAATGCCCGCTTGCGGACACTTGGTGCGCCGGAAGTCACCGCAAACAGCATCACACATACACAATTGTTGGTTTCCGACCTCCCGCGTTCCACTTCCAAGCCGGCTGCTACCACCAAACAGGCTCCTACAGTTCAGAACACGCCTACTACGCAAACAACACCTGCAGCTCAAACCACTCCCAAATCTTCCGGTTTCCGTGCTTTCGCACAAACCTATGTAGAGAAAGAAATACAGGTTTGGCAACAGAAAGACCCGTTTGAGACGATTGACGAGTACAAGGCTCGCGTTACCGAACAGGCACGTAACAAGAAAGTGGATGAATTGATGAAAGCTGCCAAAAAAGAATATATCAGCCGCAATTCGAAGAAAGTACGTATTTCGGACTTCAAGTTGGAGCCGTACGATGCTGAAAACCGCGTCTTCCTGATTACTTCTGCCTACGGCGATATTGTACTTCCCGTACCCCGTGAGAACAACGAAGCCCGCAACTTCGCTTCCACATGGAAAGATGTGCATGTCGAAAATGCCGAGTTTGATATTGCCGGCGACGATATGGTTATCCGCACTATTGACTTTGTGACCCGTACGGGAAATGTGTATCACTATTCCGATGCCAACGAAGCACGCTACAGTCAAGCGGATATCGCCATGCAGTTTGACAAGATTGACTACAGTAACTTGGGCGGTTCCGGCAGCCGCAAGCAGGTACAAGTGGAGAAAAGTGCTGTCAAAGTCGGCAGTTCGGATGTGGATATCAATATCCCGACTACCAAATCCGTCAAGAGTCATACGTTTGCGTTCCTGATTGGAAATGAGAATTACCAGCAGATTGCTAAGGTTCCTTTTGCTTTGCACGACGTGCGGATAATGAAGGAATATTGCAATAAGACGCTTGGTATTCTTGAAACCAATATCCGTGTTTATGAAGACGCCACATACGGAAAGATGCTGGCTTGTATTCGCGATATTAAGAGTATCGCCGATGCCTATAACGGCGATATCGATATTATCTTTTATTATGCCGGACACGGAGTTCCGGATGAGGCAAGCAAATCGGCGTACCTGCTTCCTGTTGACGCTGACGCAACCCAGACGGAAACCTGCTATGCGGTATCACGTCTCTATCACGAACTCGGGCAATTGGGAGCCAAGTCTGTTATTGTCTTTATGGATGCCTGCTTCAGCGGTTCCCAACGTGGCGAAGGCATGTTGGCTTCTGCACGAGGTGTAGCACTCAAAGCCCGTCCTGATACGCCGCAAGGTAAGATGGTGACGTTCTCTGCTGCAACCGGCGATGAAACCGCTTTCCCGTATGAGGAGCAGCAACATGGTATGTTCACCTACTACTTGCTTAAAGGCTTGCAGGAAAACAAAGGTAAGATTTCGTTGGGCGAGTTAGCAGACTATGTGCAGACGCAAGTCAAACAACGCTCGGTCGTCATCAATAAGAAGTCACAAACCCCGACTGTCTCTGCTTCCCCCGAAGCCTCCGATTGGCGCAAGTGGAGTTGGAAATAAGTAACCTTTAATACAAAATACAATGAAAAAGTTATTGTTAATTCTTGCATTAGGCTTGGCTACTATTGCTTATGCATTCACTCCGGTTGCTAACCCGACCAACGCTTTCAAAGCAAGCAAACGCTTTGCTTTTGACGCAACTCAACTCAGCGTTCCTGAAGTTGCTGAGGCTCCCGAGGCTGATCAAACACTGACTTTCAGTGGTATTGAGTTTGACTATCAA
>CAJOEX010000001.1 GCA_905233415.1 Paludibacteraceae bacterium | reverse complement strand
CCAGTCAGGTAGAGGTTGAGCCAGAGTCTGCCAGGACTTGGTGCCGTCTCCATTATCCGCCATCTCTGCTGTCTTGATACGCAGGTACAAACCGATTTCTTCATCATACGTGAAGGTATAGAGGTATTTTTCTTCCCAAACGGTTCCTTCCGGATCATTACTGATATATTCAATGGTGGAGGCAGGAGTCCCGTCGGAATTAAATGTGGTCTGCTCGCGGTTGTAGTTCAGCAATCTCCACGTGAAGTTGGCGGTATTCAGTTTTTCCCGTTTGCGGGACATGTCGAATTTATTGGAGTAATACCATTGCGTTTCGCGGATTGTATCGTAATGGTAGGCTCCGCCGTTCACACTCCAGCCTTGTATGTTAATTAATATGTCTAAATTATATTCGGGAGAACGATGATCCTTCTCTTCGAATGTAGTCCATCCTCCATAGGCAGGATCTTCACGGTCGGAACGACTGTAAATCTCTTCGCTGTTGTCGTATTCCTTGCGTTCGTAACACCACATGCCTTTGGAGTTAATGAACGAATCCACCTCCAATGCGATATTGTAATTCTCATCGTAGCGGATATAATGGTGTTGCTTCAGGCTGTCGTTGGTGTAATTGTTCTCCAGCGTCAGCAAGGTAGTTTTCCCTCCTATGCTCATCATAGGACGGGTACGGATTATCCATTCGCGCTCTTGCTTGGAAAGACATACATTGCCCGACCGCTCGGAATGAATCTCGCTGATACAGAGATTTGTAGCACGGTCAATCCGGCGCTCGATATTGTCGGTGAACACGAGATTTCCTTGCTCGTCATAGGTATAAGAGGTCTCTACACTACGTGCTGTTGGTTCATCGCGTATTGTTATTGTTTGCCGTCCATAGGTGTTTTTGCCTTCTGTATTCCGTTTGATTTCGGCTTTCACCCACGCGTTTTCAATGCCCATTGGGGTGTAGTCGGTTATGTCCACTTGGAAAGAAGCTATTTCGCCGTTCTCATGATAGGTGTGGTTAGATTCACGGGTAGACATATACAGAATATGATTGCGGTAATAATTGCGTACCACGCTTTCGGAGTTCGTTTCCCACTTGCGTGCAGACGCGTTATATTTATAGGTATAATCAACCGAAACAGAATCATTCTCTGTACGAACGGTGCGGTTGTATGGCGTCCACTCCATGCCGGTCATCATTCCAGTCTGCTCGTCATAGACGGTGTTGAGACGGAACGTGATATAGTCGTAATTGCGAATCTGACGAATAAGCCTTCCTTCCTCGTCATAGACGTTACGCACGCTGTCCTTCATATACAACTCTTTCTGTGCCGGATCACGGTATTCAACATACTGAAGCGAGTCAAATGTCTCATAATATCCGCGTTTTGCACGCCTGGACTCTTTCAGGTACAAGCCACTGTCCACTTTGGTGTACAAGGTCTTGGTCGGCATCAATATATATGTCGTGTCATGCCATGTGTCGCGCTCCACGCTGAGCACTTCAAGTGTGTCATCCGCGTATCTGTAAGCCGCGTAATGGTCCGGACGCACCTCCTCCGGGTCATCTTTCACCGTATAGGTTGGATAGGTATACACCACACTGTCCAACCGCCATGCATAGCGATCGGATAAATTGCCTTGTGCGTACATGCACGTTCCTTTTAATAGTAAAAAGGCTACAAAAAGCAGACAAAAACAATTTTTCTTTTCCATAATTTGCAGATGTTAAAAAGTTGTTGTAATTTTGCACATCAAAACATGTTTCGAATTCGGGTGCAAAAGTACTGCTTTTTTTTGATATGACCAAATTTTGAAGTTGTACGAGGGGTGTTTGTTGTGTCTTGTAAATGGCTGTAAATAGGCAAATTATATTTTTATATGAAAAAAAAAGTTGTACGATGGGATTTTTTGCTGCTTTTAGGCCTGATTTTTTGCTTGCAGAGTTGCTATTCGGGGTCTCAAAGTGCCCAAAATCGGCTTCAAGAAGCGGAAGAATTATACCTTCAAGGAACCTCATCCAACAGTAGTAGTCAATATGAATCTTCTACCGTTTATCTGAAGCAAGCAGAAGATATTTTAGTCGGCCTTCCTCAATCTGCTCGGCGAAATCAGTTATTAGGACTGACATGGTTTCACTTGGGAAACACGTCGGAGAGTGAGATGTTGTATGACATTGCGCAAGCGTATTACCGCAAAGCCATACCGATGTTAGATCCTGATAGTAACACGGTCTATTTAGCATGTGCCTATCGTGATATTGCGCGTACGATTGCTATTGCAGGTGGTGAGCAAGATAGTGCACTTTGGTATTTCAACAAAGCGGAGCACTACGCAGAGGCGGCGCAAAATGAGTTATTGGAACTCGATATAGATGCCTACCGTTACCAACTTTGTTATCCGGATAGTATATCTCCACGTTTGGCGGTATGCAAACGAATGGCAGAAACATATCATATCCCTACGCGCTATGCTGAGATAGTGGAACTGTTCTTGGCGCAACATGCTACGGACTCGGCAGCTTATTATTTGGAGCAACTGCAACCCACTGACTCGGCATATACCTATTGGTTTGAACAGACATACGCCTATCTGCACTGCAAGATTTTGCGTCAGCGAGGTAAGACGCCACAAGCTTACGATGAACTGCTTGACCTGTACGACAGAAAAATAGAAGAGTTGCAACGCGATGCGGGTGCGCGCACGTATGCGTTATCCTTGCATTATGATGTAGCGCGAGAACAGCAGTTGGTAGAAAAAGCACAAAACGAGAAACAATGGCAACGGAAGATATCATCCGTGTTGGTATTGTTATTGGTATTAGTCATAGCATTATTATTGGTTCTATGGCGCTATTGGCAGCAGCGACGTCGTGAACAAGCCCGGCAGTTAGAGACGCTTCGTGACAAATATGTGCAGCAGTTACAGCTGGCACTTGAAAGACTTCAACAGAAAGTGAGCCTGACCCGAGAGATTGAGTTGCAGCATATGCGGGGAAATGAGGTGGAGTTCCCCAAATGGCTGCAAACCTATCGTGACGAGAAACTTGTCATGAATAAAGAGAGTCTGGACGAACTGATTGCTTCGATAGACAAAGCATTGGACGGTGCTATCAGCCGCTTGCGCGCAGAGTACCCCAAACTGACCGAATCGGATATGCAGTTTGCCATCCTGTCTATCATTGGAGCTTCCGATAATGACATGTCTATTGTGTTGAATGTTCAGAAAAGAACTATCTATCATCGCCGCCAGATTGTCCGCAAACACGTCAATCCGGATATTGATGACATTGATGTATGGCTCCGCAAGTACGTGCTAAATATATAAAAACACCGACAGCGCCCTAACTTGGAGCGCCGTCGTTCTTATTACCTGTGAAAATATAATTACAAAATTCTCAAATCTCAATAACAATTTTCTCAAATCCGCAGCATAGGTACTACTTTTTTTGATATATGCAAGAAAATTGTCAAATTAATTCGTAGTTTGTGGAGCGACCTCCTTCGTCTGCCTTGCGGAGGATGCGCTTCTCTATGAGCGATTGGATGTCACGCAAAGCCGTGTCCTGTGAACAATGGTTGATCTTGGCGTATTTCTGTGTGGTCAGTTTGCCTTCAAAACCATCCCATAGGCAATTGAGAATCTTACGCTGACGTTCGTTCATCCCGGTATCCTTATGCCGTGCCCAGAATTCCGTTTTCTGTATCACGCAGTCCGTAGTTTGCAGACCATATACCAACGCATTAAGCAATGCGCCGACGAACCACATCAACCACGGTGTGATGTCTATCGGACCTTTCTGGGCTTGCTCCAAGGCGTCATAATAGGCTTTCTTCTGCCGGATTATCTCAGCGGACAAACTATAGAAACGTTTGGCGGTTTTGTCCGCACGTGCCAGCATCATCTCCGTGATGATACGCGCCATGCGTCCGTTGCCATCGTCGAAAGGATGAATTGTCACAAACCATAAATGCGCTATTGCTGCACGGATAATCGGGTCGGTTGTGCTCTCCGTATTGACCCATTGGATGAACTGCTCCATCATCGCCGGAACAGCATCGCTTGGCGGTGCCTCAAAATGCACTTTCTGTTTGCCCATTGGTCCGCTCACCACCTGCATCGGCTCGTGCCCTACGCGCCAATTGGCTACGGTGATTTTGTAACCGTCACTGTAACCCAACGGGAAAAAAGCGGCATGCCAGGCGAACATCCGTTCGTCGGTTAACGGTTCTGCAAACGCTTGTGTGGCTTGCATCAGCGCATTGACTACGCCTTCCGTGTAATGGTCAGTGCGCTCCATGCCCGCGGACTCCAGTCCGAGATGCCGCGCCACGCTGCTACGCACGCTATCGGCGTTAAGCACCACGCCTTCAATCTGTGAGGAACCAAGGATTTCACTTGTGAGTGCTTCCACCTGTGCCGCCAGACCTTCGAGGCCTAAAGCCGCCATGCGCCCAAGCAATTGTCCTTGCAGGGTGTGAACCTCACCAAGCGGGGTGAGTAATACATCCGTGTTCCACGCAAATTGCTGGAACCGAGCGTTCTGCCATAGATAGATTTTAGCCATTGGTGCCTTTGTTTGTGCGGCGAAAAAGGAGCCTTATCTCCGCGTTATTGCGGCGAATAAAACTGCTTATCTCCGCGATATAGTTGCAAATTTGCGTGCAAAAGTACTGCTTTTATTTCAATTTCGCAAGTTTTTCTCTTACTTTTTTCATTTTTCTTGTTTTAATATCAAAAAATGGTTGTACTTTCGGCACGCCGCCTGCTTCGTGATAAGGTATTATAAACCGTCATTAAACCCCCTTCTTTGCAAGCAAAAGGCATTTTTCTGCCGATTTATTTGGTACTTCCAAAATTTTTTGCTACTTTTGCGGCGGAATTAAAAATCTATTATCATGAAAAAGCTATTTTCTCTCTTTTTTGCCGTATGTTTCGGCATGAGTTTGTCCGCGGGTACATGGTTGGAAACCTTTGGTACCAGCGTGGAAAAGAATGGCAACGGTTACTGGCCCTACACCACAGACTACAGCGGCTATGACCACTTGTCCGACGGTGTTGCCTACGGCGGTTGGAATGCCACGGTGCGGTATGTCGGCAGTTTTGACAGTTATGGCCCGCACATTTTTTTGGCGGCTTCCAAAGAGGCTTATCTCACTATTGACGGTATTCCGGGTAACAGCAACTGCGAAATATCCTTCGACATTGTCGGTTACGGCAGCGAAGTGAATATCTCCGACGTTTTGCAGTTTTATGTAAACGAAGAAGAAATCAGTCTTGGTACCGTTACCGTGCCGACAGACGGCTTCAAGACCGTCACCGTGCCCGGGAAGTATTCGGCGGAATACCTGAACTTAAAATGGTATCACACTTCATCGGTTTCCGCACAGCTCCGTATTGATAATGTGAAAGTGACATGGCCAGAGCCTGTTGCTGCCTATTATCTCTCCGTAAGTGCGGGTGAAGGAGGTTCTGTGACCAATGTTAACGGTACCTATTCAAAGGGTACCGTTGTCACTATCCTTGCCACACCGGATGATGGCTATGAGTTCGTCGAATGGAGCGACGGAGTTACCACCAATCCGCGCAATGTGGAAATAACCAAGGATATTACGCTGCAAGCGATATTTGAGGCAGTGGTGGTATCGGATTGTGTATATCCGGAACTGGAAGGCCTGAAAGGAAACGAGATTCTGAATGTCCTATACAGCAAAATCAACAATCACACCGTATTATCATATGACGAAGTGCGTGCGGACAGAACCGGCGCTGATTTCCGTTCGAACGGAACCGTTTGGGATATGTACTCCGACTGTTCGTTCTATTCATCGGATTACTGCTCAGCCGGTGAGCACCCGGACTGCGAATGTTACAATCGGGAGCACACTGTGCCCAAATCCTTCTGGGGAGGAAGTACGGACGAGCCGATGTACACGGACCTGCACCATATATTGCCGACCGATTATGCGGCCAATTCCACCCGTTCGGCATGGCCGTACGGCGAAGTGGACGGCAGCGTGACTTGGAGCAACAACCTCAGCAAATTCGGCTACAGCAGTTCGTACGGCACAACGGTATTTGAGCCGGCTGACGAGTATAAAGGCGATATTGCCCGTATATACTTCTATATGCTGACATGTTACAAAAACGTGGACTTCACGCAAGGCGGTCAAGGATATCGCGTGTTCGATTATTCCGGCAGTACGTCCACCTTCACCTCAACCGCGAAAGCCATGTTTCTGAAATGGCACCGCAATGACCCTGTTTCGCAGAAGGAAATAGACCGTAACAATGCTGTCGCCAAAAAGCAGGGCAACCGCAACCCGTTTGTGGATGCACCCGAACTGGCGGAATACATCTGGGGCAAAAAGACCTCAACCGCCTACACTTGCACAACCATCGAACCTGAACCCCCGATTGGTGATGAAACTACCATTTGGGAGGAGAACTTCCATAAAGCCGGCAACACGTACGTTGAGAAAGCAACAACGACTTCCGGCTCGGCTGTCTGGCCATATGCAAGCCAATGGTTTAGCGGATATACAAGCAGCAACAACACCCTGGTTGAAGGCAGCCTGTATGAGCAGAGTTACGACAACGTAACTTCCTACACGGTTTCTATCCGTAACAAGAAGCTAAACGGCAGCAGCGAGAGTGAAGTCGGTCTGTTCTTCGGTTCCGGTAAGGAGGCAGACAAAAACTATGTTCTGTTTGAAGGCAATATTATTTCCGCCAAGAGTGATGCCGTATTGCATTTCGAGATTTGCTCGCCTGAGAGTGACGGTGGTGATTTGAGTACGATGATTGTGGAAGTGAACGGCAATGCACTTAGTGTGCCGGAAACGACACTCGGCAGCCAACTCGTTACATCCAACGTGGCTATCGCTCTACCGAACGCAGCTATCAACAGCATATATATTGCATTTGACAATGTACCTTCACAGAAGTTCATTTCGAAGATGTGGATTACATCCGGCAGTGATATTCCTACGCCAATCAGCACCCCGATTACGGTACAACTTGACCCAAGCAGCACGTCATGGTCCGATGTTGGTCTATATGCTTGGCTGACAGACGAATATGGAACACTCTTGGACTCTGAAGTACTTGGTGCTTGGCCGGGCACAGTTGTTTCTAAAGATGTCAAAACAGGCTGGTGGAGCTTCACCTTCCCCAAGGCATATTCAGATGTACTGCATATCATCTGGAATAACGGTAGCGGAAGTGAACAGACTATTGACATTGACGATGTGACCGGCAACACTTGCTATCGGTTGGTGGACAACGGAGAATTGAAGTATGGCTACGCAGTCGTTGACTGTCCTACCGGACCGACTACTCCGACATACGAGATTACATTTGTCAACTACGACGGTACGGTTCTGGACAGCCGCAAATGGGAGGAGGGCAAGACGCCGACTTGCTCCGAACCGAGCAAACCGGACGACGAATACTTCTACTGCTTCAAGGGTTGGAGTCCGGCTGTAGTACCTGTCACCCAAGCGGCAACGTATCAGGCGCAATACCGTGTCTGCGGCGGCTGGATAACGGAAGGACAGGTATATTGGTGGTTAGAAAGCAATACGCTCTACATCATCGGTAACGGAGTTATCCCTGATTATGCCGAAGGAGCAGCACCCTGGATGCCTTATGTGAATGAGATTAGTGCCATCTTTGTGGACGATGGCATTACCCGAATAGGCGAATGGGCATTTGCCGACATGAACATCGTTGTGGTACAAATTGAAGATGACGTTACCGTAATCGGTGCCAATGCATTTAAGAATAGCGAAGCCATCACAGAGGTTCATTACGGAGGCTACGACTATCAGTGGGTAGCAATAAACTTCGTGAACGAGTATTCCAATCCGCTCATTTATGGTGCAGCATTGTACGCCAAGGAAGGACAAGTAACAACCGTTACGGTTGCCCAAACAACCGAAGAAGTTTCTGCCGGAGCCTTTGTCGGTATGAGTACTGTTTCCTACGAAGGAACAATTGAACAATGGTGCGAAATGACGTTTACGCCTGCTGTTGAATCAACGTATGAACCGTCATACGACCTTGTTATCAACGGTCAGATTGTTCAGAATCCGTGCTTCGGTGAAGGTTTGAAGCAAATCAACGCATATGCTTTCCGCGGTTGTAAGAGTATTCAGTCAATCTGTATTCCGGCTTCGATGCAGCAGATTGGTACAGATGCCTTCAAGAGTACGCCGAACCTGAATAAAGTGCTTTATGCCGGTTCGCTGGCGCAATGGTGCAACATCACCTTCGCCAATGCGGAAGCCAACCCAAGCTGCCACGCGGATTTGTATATCAGCAATGACAAACTGGGCAATACCTTGGATATTCCTTCGTCAATAACTACTATCAAGGCGTTTGCGTTCCCGAACACCAAGACATTGAATGTTTATTTCTACAGCAACGACCCGAGCGGTTACGCACTCAATTCGTTTGGTACGCCCGCCAATGTCGGCAACAAGCATTTCTATGTTCCCTGCGGTACCAAAGCTGCTTATCAAAGCAAACTGAACTATGCGGAGGAACTGTTCGGAGAACACTATATCCATACGTATGAGGTGCTTTCAGACAATGTGGCACAAGGTACAGTACAGGTACTGCACAAGCCGAGTTGCGATGAACCGGAGCTGATTGTCAAGGCTGTTGCGAATCCTACTTACCGCTTCGTACAATGGAGCAACGGCAGCAAGGATGCGGAACTGACGCTTACTTTGTCGGGTGATATTACCTTGACGGCATTCTTTGAGTTGGACCAGTTTACCGTTCGCTTCCTGATGGACGATGGTACACCGCTTTCGGAGCAACTGCTCACGTACGGCCAAATGCCGGAAATCATTGCAGACCCTGTCAAAGAGGCTACGGCACAATACACCTACACGTTTAAGGGTTGGGACAAGGAAGTTGTGCCCGCGACCGAAAATGTGGATTATACGGCAGTATTTGATGCTACTGTAAATAAATATATGGTATATTGCATTGACTGGAACGGCGAGCTGCTGTCCGAACAGGAAGTCAAATATGGCTGTGCCGCCACCGAACCAGCTGTATCCGCCCGCGAAGGCTACAAGTTTGTTGGTTGGAACGCTGATCTCACCTTCATCGTAGGCAGAACCTTTGCCGTGGCACAATACAAGCCGCTTACCGAAGGCGATTATGCCGTGCATTATTCCACCAATGTGGATAATACGGAGATAGATGTGGAAAACATAGACCTCCACTTCCCGGAAGCGCCATATATTGAGGGCTTTGTATTCGTCGGCTGGAAACCTCTCTGCGATGAGTTTATTACAAGCGGTATGGAGATACAGGCTATTTATGAACCCTCTATGCCAAGTGATGCGGAAGTAGTGGTCAATCCCGCCAATCAAGCGCAGAAACTGATTCGCGAAGGTAACCTATACATCCTCCACGACGGAAAAACCTATACCGCAAGTGGGGCAAAAGTTCAGTAAGGAACAGTAAAAAAGTGCGGGTCGCCATGAGGTGACCCGCACTTTTTGTGTTTATCGTTTTTTAGTGATATATTCGACTGCCTGCCGGTTATAGAGCTTGCGCTCCGGGTCATAAAACCAACCCCATTTATTGAAGTAGCGGCACATGTTGGTGATGTGAATCCATAAGAGTCGCAAAGAGTGGTAGGAACCCTGCGCGTGGTTGTGTATGATGGTGACGGACGGCAGGAACAACGTCAGCCAGTTGCGGTGGATTGTCCGCGTAAGGTCAATATCTTCCGGATACATGAAGTACCGTTCGTCAAACAGCCGCGCTTGCAGTACGGCTTCTGTGCGCAGGAACATGAAGCAGCCGCTCAGATAGGGCACATTCATCGGCTTGTTATACCCCGATGCGCGCAGTTCATACCGTTCGTTGCGGCGGCGAGTCAACCATTTGGGCAGGAAACGTCGTCCGAACACATTCCACGGAGTAGGCAGTAACTTGGCGAGATATTGTATATCGCCGTTAGGATACAGCACCTTCGGCATGATTTGTCCGACTTCGGGGTGCGATTCCATATAAGCATGCAGGTAGTCAATATCCGCCGCTTTGACCTCAATATCGTCATTAATAACCAGATGGTATGCCGTGTGGTAATACACCGATTCGCGAATGGCGATGTTATGTGCCTTGCCGTAACCGAGGTTGGCGTTATTAAAGATATACCTCACGTCTCGGTTGAGTCTCGGAAGGGTCTCGGAGGAAACAGGCGAGTTGTCAATCAAAAAAATGCGCCTGAGACACTTGGCCTGCAGCAGTTCGTTAACAAGGTTTATGACCTGTTGTTCGTCGGTTTTATATAGTACGATAGATATATTCAGCATTATTTCCAGTATTTTACGATTCCGTGAAGCGCCCAACTGCATAAATAAAAGAGACTGCGCAGGACACCCAATTTCTCAACCTTGCGATAAACACGGTATTGCGGCCTGATCATCTTGATTTTTTTTGAAGTGAGGCTGTTGTCAAGAATGCGATAAGAGCCTACAATGCCTTGATTGCCATAGGCTACGGCACATTTACGCAAAATCTCAAGCCAGTAAATATAGTCGTCTCTGAGGCTGTGAAATTCCTCGTGAAGATACACTTTTCCGTAAGGCTCGGTGTCATATAGTCCTGTCAGGCAGGTGATGCTGCAGGTATAGAGCATGTCGGTATAGGTGACTTTCTTCGGTGGAATATAGGGTCGCAGAATCTCCTCGCCGTTGGCATCAATGCGTTTATGCGCGCCATAAACAAGCTGGCACTGTTTTTCGTTCATCAGTTTGAGTTGCTGCGTAAGAAACCACGGCTCCCATAAATCGTCTGCATCAAGCAATGCGATGTACCTTCCTTTGGCATGGCGGATGCCGTTGTTTCGCGCAGCGGCACTACCGGCATTTTCCTGTAACAGGACTTGTATGCGCGGTTCTTTGGCGGCATATTGTTCTGCAACCTGCAAGCCGTTATCCGTACTGCCGTCGTTGACAATAATCATTTCCCAGTCTTTGTAAGTCTGTGCAAGTACGGATTCGATGGTGAGCCCGATGAACTTTTCACCGTTATACAGGGGAGTAATAATACTTACTAATTTATCGTTTTTCATGGGTTATTTTGAATATACAAACATAATAAAGGAGGATTATCCGGCTCCAAATTTTGTGCCATAATGGCCGGTTGCTGCGGCGCAACAGGCTTGTAGTTTTGGTCGATGTTGCTTTGTGCCTGCGGTAGAGGAGGTACGGTGTGCGGATGAACCGTACTTTGCCTGTCATTTCTGCAACGAGCCCCAGCCAAATATCGTGTCCGAACTCATGCGCTTTCGGTATGGGTAGTGCCTCCGCGAGCAGTGTTCGCCGGAAAGCCATACAGGAACCGTAATAGGTGCTATTGAGGATATTCTTGATGATTCCCGGACCGGAGTGATAGACCGAGAAGAAATCAGGTTCGATGACATTAAGGTCGGCATCTGTCATTTGGCTGTTGGTGCATACCAAATCGACATCTTGCAGTTCTGCCACACAGCGTTCATACTTGCCTGGCAACCATACATCGTCTTGGTCGCTCAGGAAAATCAGGTCTCCTTTCGCTTCGCGCAGGATTTCCTCGAAGTTATCGCGGAAGTAGTGGGCATGGCAGTGGCGGATTCGGATACGCTTGTCTCCAATGGCGGTAACGACAGCCAACGTATTGTCGGTGGAACCGTCATCAGACACAATGAGTTCATCGTCCGGCGCTAATTGCGCCAGGATGGAGCGCAACTGCTCTTCTATATACCGCTCTCCGTTATATGTAGCCAGACAAACTGAATTCATGCGGTTAGTGTATAAAGTGAGCGGTGGATGAAATAAATCACCTTCCATAGCAGAAACTGTGCGTAATTGCGATAGACACAGCCTTTTGCGCGTCGGAAGCTGATGTGCGCTTCTTCGCGTCTGCGTGCGAAACTGCGTCGGAATGCGGAATAAGGCACAGCGCCTAAAGTATTGTTGCCATGCTGCCGATACAACACCGTCGTTTGTGAAATTGGAACAAGCCGCCCGTTGTGGCAGCTGGTCATCAGGGCAATCCATGCGTCATGCATAAAGGCATTTGCACGCATAGGAAGCGCACAGTCTCGTGCAGCACGATTGAACAGCATCGTGCAACCGGTAACGCTGTTGCAGATAGCAAGGTAGCGGATATGCGTGTCCAACAGGTTCGGATAAATGTGGCTGTAGTTCCAGAAAGACGGAGCAATCGGTTGCAAGTGCTCGTCCACAACCCGCAAATCCGTGTGCACGACAATGGGCACGTCCGGAGTTGCTTGTTCCGCTTGTTGTAGGGTTTGCATACAAATGCTCAGTTTGTCGGTATCCCACACATCATCCTGGTCGGCAAAGGCAAAATATTCCGCCTCACCATAGTTGGTCAACAACCGTTCAAACGACCGGCATGCACCGATACGCTCTCCGTCATTGACAAGGGTGATGCGTTTGTCCTGTTGTGCATAGTTCTTGAGCACAGAGAGCGTAGTGTCTGTAGAGCCGTCATCGCGCACGAACAAGCGCCATTCAGCATATGTCTGCGCAAGTATGGAATCCAGTTGCGTAGCAAGGTATTGTTCTCCGTTATATGTGGACATCAGGATATGAAGCATCATCTGTTGACTTTGTTTTTCTCGTTTTTCATAAAGTCTTCCTGCCAGTACTTCCTGGCAAGTTTCATTTGTGCATTCTGCACATCCGACGGACGATGGTCAATCAGGTCAAACACCGTGCAGGAGGCATACACATTATTTTTCAATTGCTGTGTTCCGCGATGTAGGAAAAGGATGGAATGCCCTAAATACAGCACGATAACAAGCGTGCACAATTGCTTGAGGAGCGTACCGTATGGAACTTGCCAATGTTCTTCTTCCGCTGTTTGTACAAGCCGGAAAACATACACAATAATAATTGGCAGGAAGTAGGAACGCAGCCGCTCCAGTAGGTAATAGTATTGGTACAGTACCGCTACAATTACCAAACCGACCAACGCTACAGCTGCAATAGTTTGTGAACGTGAATGGCGATATTCGGTGAAATGCGCCGTAAAGACCAGCGTAACGGCATATACAAGGAATACACTTTGCACCTGACGGCCCAAACTGAGGTGGTGCTTGAGTGAATAAATGTAACTGTCCGGCAACGGCAGATGCGCAATAAAATCGGACGAAATACCGGCAATCGGCAGTAAAAAGACAAGCAGAAGCACCAGCAGTAAGATTTGATAGACGTACGGTTTGACCCACTTGCCGCGGACCATATAATAGAACAGCACCACCGAAACCACAAATATTCCGGATTTATGGAAAGCCGCCGTCAGCACTGCCAGTACGGTCACCATCAAATACCGTTTATTACGCAGGCACAGCACCATCAGCACAAAGCAGGCGACTGCAAGGCATTGGCGGTAGGTGGCAAAAATACAGCGGTAGTCCATTATTACCAGAATGGCAAGTGCAAAAGCCTGCTTGCGCTCAATATGACGGAACAATAACGCTATTGCGCCAAAATAAAACAATGAAACGATGGCTGTCATCCAGTAAAAAGACACACCCCAATCGTTCAGCATACGGCAGAAAACCGCAAATCCGGGTTCAAAGCCGTAACGAATATCATCCGGATGCGTCAAGGCCTGCCGGATGGTCGGTGTGTTGGCATAAAAAGGAACATACTGTGCTATGTCCGGTCCGTAGTAGTACTTGATGGTAAACAGGAACGTCACCACAAACAGCGCCACATGGTAGATACCACGCTGCAACTGCGGATAGCGGGCAGTAAAGAAATCCGATAGGCCGAACAGCAGCGCAATAATCAATATGAGTTCGATGAGATTCATGCGGTTTGGCTACGTCCTTTTACGATTAAGATTAGTCCGACCAGCACGCACTCCATGACCTCTGCAACGGTCCAACTGATGCATACAGCCTGTGCCCCGAGGCGCGGCAACAGGATAAGGTTGAGCGAAATGCACAGGGTAGCCAGCGTTAAGCCGACCCACGGCGCCCATCGTTGCAGCCCCAACCCGTACAGGCCTTGAACGGTCAATAATGTGGCCGTCATGACAAGCAACGGCAACGGAGCAAGCCATCGTAGTATCTCGACGGCAGGTGCATAACCGGCGCCATAAATGATGCGGATGGCGTATGGCGCAGTCACATAAACCAATGCCGAAACAACGGCAGCCGACAAACCGGCATAGAGTATGACACGTTTGAGAAAACGTATTCCGTTTGTTTTTGACTGCACGAACCGACGGCTTATTTCCGGATAAACGGCGGTACTGATGGGGAGTACAATAACCATGTTCAAAGCCAAGATAAGGCGTTGCGCTGCAGAAAAACAGCCCATCACATCATCTGCCGCAAATACTCCAAGCAACGTCAGATTGATGGTCGTGTAAAGGCTTCCGAACAGGTTATTGAGGAATATGGGGGCAGCGGGAATAATGACTTCGCGCAGCGAGGAAAAGGTGCATTGGAAGCGGCCGATATGAAAATGACGAATCACGTACACCAACGCTCCGAAACCAATAATGATGCTTGCCACAGACAGTAGCAAGGGATACATACGGTAATCGGAAGCCTTTCGTACAAGCAGCAGCACCAATATCGCGCCAAGTAACTTCGTGAAGAAATTCGCCCAGGCCATTTTGTCCATCTGCTGTTCCCCCTGTAAATACCATGTCGGGAACATCACCAGACCGATGTTGGTCAATGCCGTATATATATACAGGCGCGGGTCGCACGCCACGCGCTCTATGCATAGTGGGAGAAGACCCAAAATCACGAAAGACAATACTAACAGCAGTATCTTGACCGTTATTACCGCCCAGAAAATGCGGTCTTTCTGCTGCCGATCATCACCGGCAAGGGCAATTTGGCGGGTCGCAGAAAACTCGAAACCGAAATTCACCAATAATGTTAAGTAGGTGACAATGTTCTGCGCATAACTGACACTCCCGAACAGCGAAGCACCGAGAATACGGCTTACGATGGGTAATACAAGGAAGGGAATAAGGTAATTCGCAACCTGTAGCACACCCAGTGAAACCATATTTTTATATAAAACGCGCACCGCAAAACAATTAGCCTGCAAAAGTACAACAAAAAAAGCAAATACGCAAATTTATTTGCACAATTAAAAAAAATGTAGTACCTTTGCCGCCGTTTTCGGCTTTTTCTTTGCATAAAAGAACAAATTGGAACACCTTATATATAAATATATAAAGTTGGAAATGAGCAAGAATTTAGTAATTGTTGAGTCGCCCGCAAAGGCAAAGACCATTGAAAAATTTCTCGGAAAAGATTTTCACGTTTTATCTTCGCAAGGACATATTCGTGATATTGAAGGCGTGGGAAAAAACAGTATTGGTATTGATTTTGACCATAATTACCAGCCTCATTATGTCATAGATGCCTCCAAGAAGCACATCCTTGACCAATTGCAAACTGAGGTCAAAAAGGCAGATATCGTATGGCTGGCTTCCGATGAAGACCGTGAAGGAGAAGCTATCGCTTGGCACCTGCACGAAGTGCTTGGGCTTGATAAGAAGCAAACACACCGTATCGTTTTTCACGAAATAACAAAATCAGCCATACAACAGGCCATTCAGGAGCCCCGCGATATTGATTACAATCTGGTGAATGCCCAACAGGCACGTCGCGTGCTGGACCGAATCGTTGGTTTTGAACTGTCACCGATTCTTTGGCGCAAGATTACAACCGGTCTTTCGGCAGGTCGCGTGCAATCAGTCGCTGTGCGCCTTATTGTGGAGCGCGAACGGGAGATTGAGGACTTCAAAATCACGGACCAATACCGCATTATTGCCGATTTCACCGGTATTAATCCTGCAGATGCGTCAGTCCTGCATACCGAGTTGAACCACCGTTTTACAACCAAGAAAGAGGCACTTGCTTTCCTTGAGGCATGCAAACATGCCGCTTTCCGCGTTGAGCAAGTAACAAGGAAACCCGGCACACATACGCCCGCTCCGCCCTTTACCACATCTTCGTTGCAACAGGAAGCGGCACGCAAACTTAAATTTCCGGTCAGCAAAACAATGCGCCTCGCACAGTCGCTTTACGAAGCCGGTAAAATCACCTATATGCGTACTGACTCCGTTAATTTGAGCGGACTCGCAATCGCCACGGCTAAAGAGGAAATCATCGGTGAATATGGTGCAAAATACCATCGTGCCCGCCAATACCAGACCCATTCCAAGGGGGCACAGGAAGCTCACGAAGCAATCCGTCCGACCTATATGAATGTACGTTCCGCCGGTGCCAATTCAGACGAACAACGGCTTTACGAACTCATTTGGAAACGCACAATCGCCTGCCAGATGGCGGATGCCGAGATTGAGACGACACGTGTGGAAGTCTCTGTCAGCGATACGCCCTATCTGTTCATTGCATCCGGTGAAACCGTCATTTTTGACGGATTCATGCGGGCGTACGTGCAATCAACGGATGACGAGCAGGAAAACAAGGCACAGACTATCCCCTTGATGGCGCAAAACGAGCAACTGCGCCTGACTGAAATGAATGCCCAGCAACAGTTCACACGTCCGCCCTTGCGCTATACAGAGGCTGCGTTGGTCAAGAAGATGGAGGAATTGGGCATCGGCCGTCCTTCCACATACGCCACTATTATCGAAACCATCCAGCAACGCAAGTACGTGGAGCGTGGCAATATCCCGGGCAAAAAGCGCGAATACAACCTGCTGACACTTAAAAACGGCAAAGTTGCTGACAAACAAAAGCAGGAAATGTACGGGGCAGACCTCCAGAAACTCCTGCCGACAGACCTCGGACGGATGACCAATGACTTCCTTGTCAAGCAGTTCCCTGAAATCCTTTCGTATGATTTCACCGCTACTGAAGAGGCTAATTTCGATGAAATTGCAGCCGGAAAAACGGACTGGGTAAAGACGGTGGATTCGTTCTATCACATGTTCCATCCGTTGATTGAGCAGGTTCCCGTAGGTAAGGTTGCAAGTCGCTTGCTCGGAACTGACCCTGTCAGCGGACAGCCTGTTTTGGCGAAAATATCCAAACTCGGTCCTTGCGTGCAATTGGGGGATTCAGAGAATGAAAAACCCAAGTTCGCTTCCCTCAAGCGTGGACAGTCGCTTTACACCATTACGCTCAATGAGGCATTGGAGTTGTTCAAGAACGCATTACCTTATACTTTGTGCACGTACGAAGGCGAAGAAGTAGTCGTCGGAGAAGGCAAATACGGACCGTATTTGCGTTTCAAAGGCGAGTTTATCAGTATTCCAAAGGCAATCGACCCGATGACCATTTCGGAAGAAGAGGCTATCAAACTGATTACGGAAAAGCTGCAGCAAAGCGAATTGATACAGGTTTGGGGGAATATCCAGGTGTTGAACGGACGTTACGGACCGTATATAAAAACACCTAACGGCAATTTCCGAATCCCGAAATCTGTTGACGCGGCAAAAATGACACTCGAAGAGGCGAAATCGCTTGTTGAAAAAGCATCTTCTGGTGAATCAAAGCCTAAAAATGCACCTTTTAGACGAAAAAATACAAAATAATTTGCAGGTATAAAAAAAAAGCAGTACTTTTGCACGCTCTTTTGAAGAAGCAAAGTTTTTGTCCCGACAAGAAACCAAGCATTTATGCTGTTTCGAAGTCGGAGAGGAGGAACCGACGGAGCGTCCAATTCGCAAGGCGAATTATTTATAGCGCAGTCCGTTCCGACGACGAGAAGTGGCGCAGTTGGTAGCGCACTACGTTCGGGACGTAGGGGTCGCGTGTTCGAGTCACGTCTTCTCGACAAGAGACGATTTAGATGGAAAATCTAAGTCGTTTTTTGTTTGCTCACCCTCGTAACTCCCTGAAATAGCGTGTATTAGCGCGAATACTTTATTTACGTCAGGTGTTCGATAATTTGCTAAAAGTCGGCTATATCTCACTCCGTTTGGAAAGAGTAAATTCTGCAATTTTTGCCGTTCTTTGAAGTTCGACTTCTGCCACAAATCCCCTAATTTACAGCACATTAGCACCATTTTGTCTATAGATAATAATTCCCAAGAAAAATGTTCCCTGTCCGCAAAATTTTCTTCATAATTTGGCAAGTTGAGAGAATCCGCCTGCTGGGGAGCAAGCGGAATAATAGGAAGATTCTTGTTTTATCGGTTTTTTAATCAAGCGGAGGGAGTAACCAAGGCAGTGCCGGTATATTCGCCAGATACTTTGTCTATATTATAGCATCATAGCCATATACAATGGTAGATATAGAATGTCGTTATGTTGTTTATATTGGAACTTGTTCAGGACGAGGCTTCGCTCCACATACTCCGATTGCTCATCCAACACATTGTCCAATGCCGCATGTTTTTCATAGTCATTGCCTGATTTTACCTCGATAATAGTCACTTTTTTCTCCTCGCGAATAAGGAAATCCAGTTCATTGCGGCTCTTGCGGTCATAGTAATGAAGTGTGTGTCCGTGTTTGCTCAGTTCCGCAGCCACAAAGTTTTCCGTAAGCGCTCCCTCATTGATGTCTATATCTCCGTTAAGCACCTGCCATTGGATGTTATCGCCCCACATGGCACACAACAAACCTGTATCCAACAGATAGACTTTGAACAGATTGCGGTTCTTGTACTGCTCAAACGGCAGATTAAGTGCGTGCGTGTTGTAACAGAAAAGAGCGATACCGGCATCATCCAGCCATTGGGCAGCATCTCCGTATTTCTGCATATTACCCGTTTTCTCCAAATCACTCAAGATAAATCGTTTGTGCGTTTTGCTCAATTCGGCGGGGATAGCATCAAAGAAACGCTTTGCACGTGCTTTGTCTTTGTCTGCATACTTGGCTATATCCAGACGGTAATTGTTAATAATCAAGCGTTGTTGGCGGAGTGTCTGCGAAAAATCAGAATTAGAAAAATAGGTGGTAACTACTTTGGGCATACCGCCGACGATAAGAAAAGTACGGTAATGTTTCATTAGCTGCTCATGCATAAAATCATCCATTGGGTGATGGTTGTTATATGCCTCGCGTATCTGCGCAATCACCTCCTCGCTAATATTGTTTGCCCACAACCATTCCTCAAAATCCAAGGGGTACATCTGAATCTGACTCTCATAGCCGACAGGAAAACTGCTTACTTCACCATAATTGATACCCAGCAGGAATCCGGATTCGATATAATCAAAACGACCGTCTTCAGCAAGAAATTTGATCGCTGTGCGCGCATTCGGGCAACTCTGTATCTCATCGAGAAAAACGAGCGTTTTGCCTTCGACAAAGGGACCGTAGCCCATAATACTAAGGCGCGAGATAATGGTTTTAGCATCGCGCGAACCGGCAAAAGCCTCTTTAGCTTGTGGGTCTTTTTCAAAGTTGATTTCCACAAAATGCGGATAGTTGGTACGTGCAAACTCACGCACAATAGTCGTCTTCCCAACTTGCCTCGCTCCTTTAATCAGCAATGCTTGTGCGAGTGATTACATTTCCACTCTTCCAATTGGTTTATAATCTTTCGTTTAAGCATATATTCGGTATGTTATTTCAATGTCTATAGATATATTTTAGTGTGTTATTTCAATAATAATCGCTGCAAAGGTAGTGTTTTTTTTGAATTGGACAAATATTTAGACGATATTTTTGCGTTTATACGCATTTTTACGAGTGCGAGACCTAAAAAAATGATATACACAAGTGTTTTGCGCCCAAATAGGGTTATTGGGGGTGTGATTATCGGCAAATAGCCGATGGAATACAAAGAAGAAAGCAGCGCGGCAGAGTTGAAAGTGCCGCGCGATTGAAAGGGGATTTATGGAACGATTGTTTCTTAGCTTACGCACGATTATTACATTTGGATTTGATTCATATGGCTATCGGCAAACTCCGTCGTAATCTTTTAAGATTAATAATACATTACACTTTTACAATACTTTAAATCGACTTCTCCTTGGAAGCGTCTAGGTAATTTAATATTTAGATTTTTGCACCCATCGAAAGCCGTCCCTCCAATGCTGGTGACGCTGTTGGGAATGGTCACACTCGTCAGACCGATGCAATATCGGAAAGCCCCATTTCCAATGCTTGTGACACCATTAGGGATTTCAATAGTTCCAGTAGCTGCAGCAAAGCAGACCAAAAGATTTGTCTTAGTATCATCGCTAAACACCAAGAAGCCCTCCACATAGCCATTTACACTTCTCGCGTCCCAAGGAGAACCGGTTGCCTCCCCTGAATAAACAATATTTGGAACCTGATTGTAAGCATAAGCTTCGATGCTTGTGACATTGTTGGGAATAGTCACACTCGTCAGACCGGTGCAACCATCGAAAGCATGATATCCAATGCTTGTGACGCTGTTGGGGATGGTTACACTCGTCAGACCAGAGCACTTATAAAATGCATAATCTCCAATGCATGTGACGCTATTGGGGATGGTAATACTCGTCAGACCGGTGCAACCATCGAAAGCATTGCTTCCAATGTTTGTGACGCTGTTGGGGATGGTAATACTCGTCAGACCGGTGCAACCAAAGAAAGCACCTTTTCCAATGCATGTGACGCTATTAGGAATGGTTATACTCATCAGACCATCGCAGTCATTGAAAGCAAACTCTCCAATGCATGTGACGCTGTTGGGGATTTCAATAGTTCCAGTAGCTGCAGCAGAGCAGGCCAAAAGATTTTTCTTAGTATCATCGCTATATACCAAAAAAACATCTACATAACCATTTACACTTCTCGCGTCCCAAGGAGAACCGGTTGCCTCCCCTGAATAAACAATATTTGGAACCATAAAGAAAGCACCTTTGCCAATGTTTGTGACGCTGTTGGGGATGGTTACACTTGTCAGACCGGTGCAACCAAAGAAAGCATAATCTCCAATGCATGTGACGCTATTAGGAATGGTTATACTCATCAGACCATCGCAGTCATTGAAAGCAAACTCTCCAATGCATGTGACGCTGTTGGGAATGGTAATACTCGTCAGACCGTAGCAAAGGGAGAAAGCACCTTTTCCAATGTTTGTGACGCTGTTGGGAATGGTAATACTCGTTAGACCGGAGCAATCACGGAAAGCCCGCTCTCCAATGCTTGTGACGCTATTGGGGATGGTAATACTCGTCAGACCGGAGCACTTATAAAATGCATTATCTCCAATGCTTGTAACGCTGTTGGGAATCTCAATACTCGTTAGACCGGAGCAATTTTCGAAAGCACTCCTTCCAATAAATATAGTTCCTTCTTTGATGGCGTATGTAGATAATGTTCTGTTAACTGCTTCAACCAAATAAGTGTCAGCATATCTAAGATGGTTATCTACAGGCAGACTTTTGCAACCAGCGAAAGCCTCATCTCCAATGCTTGTGACGCTGTTGGGAATGGTCACACTCGTCAGACCTTTGCAACCACGGAAAGCATAATTACCTATTTTTATAATTGTTTCAGGAAGAGTCATTGAAGTGATATAATTGCAATTTTCAAAAGCTCCATCTTCGATTTTGGTTACCTTGTAAGTATGACCATCATGTTTCACCCTCTCTGGTATGACAATGTTGGTACTGTCAATTCCAGGAATAGGAGTGAAACCGCTAACTATGGCGTTTTCGCCATCAAAGACATACTGAAAACATTTTGACTGAGAGTCGTTTCTACAACTCATAGTAAAAATTGCTACCACAAAGAGAAAAATAACTAGAACTTTTTTCATAAATAATAAAATTTAATGTTGCCTCCACTTTACTATCGGCTATCGGCAAACTCCGTGGCCCCGTATAGAATCGGATGATTAATTTACGGTTGTATGCTCACTATTTTATTACCATATTTCATATCTATCCCCAGTCATTGAATATAAGGAGCCTCCTTGGATTTTAATCTTTACAGGAGTATTGAGTTCATAACTATAAAGATATAAAAAGTTCGCATCAGATTCTACTTTGTATATAGAGAACTCCATTTTGTCTTCCACAACGTTTGTTCCGGGATAATTATTAAATATAATATACTTCCCTTTGCCTGAACGGCTATAACTGAATGCATAATATTGCATTCTATCACTTACCCATTGAGAAGCTCTATAAGTTGTTCCCGCAAATTCTTCCCATTTTGTACTTGAATTGTCATATTGATTTGAATTGTATGACGAAGAACTATACGATTCCGAACTAGAGGACGAAGATGCTTTATTATCATTTTCATAATAGGTGATAGCACGTTCTTCCAAAGAAAAATCCACATTAGAATTTTCGCTGTTACTTTCAACTACTAAACGTTTCGTCCAGTTTCCCTTATCATCTGTGACGAGTACTTTATATGTTCTTGTCACATCCCATTCAATTCCTTCGTCGCAATTCTGCTCGACGGTTCCTACTATGATAGAGTCATTATAGATAAGTGTCCGATTGTGATACGCGCCTAAACAATTTTTAAACACCACACTTATCAGACGTCCGTTTTTATCCCATGTATATGTGTTTGTATAGCCACCATCATGCCAACCATCTTCATCTTCACAAGGAACGCCAATGGAAATTATATTGCCCTTCTTATCGCGCAAAATGGTAATATTATTGTAAAAACCACTTATTGATGTGATGACACCATTTACATCAATATTATATGTTTCTCCTTCAAGGCTCCAGGAATGTCTCGTTTTTTTACCTGTAGAACTTACATCTCTTGTCAAAGACGTTGTTACCGTCCTTACGTCTCCGTTTAGTTCTAGTAGGCGCAAATCTGTGGGTTTAGATTTGGTACAGCCAATTAAAAACAATGCTAACAGCATCAAATTTGTAAATAAAAATGTCTTTTTCATGAGTTTATATTTTATTTTTGCCTCCACTTTGATATTCGGCTATCGGCAAACTCCGTGGGATGTTATTCTGATTGCAAAGATACAACTAATTTTTCTTATAACCAAATTTATTTGAAAATTATTGGTATTATATCATACAAGGGAGGTGATTTCTCCTCCCTTGTAATTACAGTATGTTAATTTATTGTAGTTTTGTATATTGTGGGCCTTTATTGGTGTGAGTCTTTGCGTCTTGCAACCCACTACTATACTTGTATTCTGGATATACAAATCTTTTTGTGGAAAAATATAGGTACCCATCGTTCCCAATATAAATAGAAGTTACAAAATGTAAAGCCGTTTCGTCATACCAATAGTCACTATATGGGACTATATGATAACAATCACATTCTTTATCATATTCATAATATCCATTTAGACCATCATTATATAAATCCCACAAATCATAATCAGCCAATCTTTCGATAACGGGTTTATCCATCATTTGAAGATGAGCTTTCCCTTCTTTATCAAGAGTCAATTGAATATTATAAGTATGATCATTGATTTTTCCTTTATATTGATATTTCGCATCAATATAATGATGATGTTCTGAACAAGAACTCATAAACAAAGAAAGTGTTGCTGCTACAAATAAATAAAGAACCTTTTTCATTGTGTTTCTTGGCCGTTATATCCCATCGCCACATCGGTTTTATATATTTATAATATGTGAAATTAATTCATAGTTATATTTCTTCGTCCATGAACGCACAAGACAAATATCTACTATCCACCATATTTCGCCTATTAAAAATAGTGTCAAGCAAAAAAATCCCCATCCAGAACTTTCATCACCTAAAAGCAAAAAGAAAGAAACAACACCAGCAATAATAGCTAATTGACACACCAGTAATTTTAGAATGCCGCTACCTTTTTTACCAAGCAAAAATCTATCTACTCCATAAATCCCGACAAAAAGTGATATAAGTAACAAAGGACGTGGATCCTTGAGATTTAAAAATCTTACAGAAGTCCATTGAGAAGCGGAACAATTCAATAACTTCTCCCGCAAGTTATTCATATCAGATTGTTTAAACATATCTTCGTTTATTTTCAGATATGTATTTATTGAATCAATATCTGCCATATATTACAAATAAGAGCTACTCAGATTTTACTCCGAGTAGCTCATGAAGTAATTACATCAAAAAAACAGCAAGTTTGTTGAAGTTTCTTTCCTTTGTTTTGCCGGCAATGATAAATAAATCAATTAGCCACCAAATGCCAAAGCCACCAAAAGTAAGTAATTTAGCGACACCTGCTCCTACGCTACCAATGATGAAACGATCAAGACCAAGGTAGCCAAAGAAGAATGATACAACCCAAACAAGTACTGGACTCATTAAGGACGTTGTTTGAATCAAAGCGAATTTGTCATCACTTAATGTAGCCATTTTCTCTTTGACAAAAACCATTTTGTCATCTTTTAGTTTGCCTGCATTGTTAGCAACAAACCAGTCAATTTTACTTTGTTCCATAATTTTTGATTTTTAAATTGCAGTTAGGATTCCGGGTTAATTCCATGACTGCATGTTTAATATAAATACACCCGTTGAAATTATAATCTTTACGAGCAAAATTCTAATCTATCGCATAGAGTTTTCCACGATTCATTCCTAAATACACAAATTTTTGAGGATATCCATCTGAACTGAACCATAATGAACCCTTTGGGGTGTCATAGCCTTCAATTAATTCAACGCAAAAACCATCATCATCAAAATCCCAAATTTTATATGAACAATCACTCTCCTTATTCCAACCATCTCGACCAGATAGATGTAACTTCAAATACATGGTAATTTTGCCATTATTTTCCTCAAATCTTTGTGAATAGCTATCATTTGAGCACTCCCACATACTTCCATTAAAATGTTTTTTAAAGACATTCAAACTACATTTTTCAAATGACCACACCCACTTCACATATTCATCTTCTAATTTTTTGAATCTCTCTCGGTCTGCACGTGAAAGTCTCCTAATACCATAAGCTTCCAACTTTTGATGAGCCTCAACAGCCTTATCTGATGCTGGTCCCCAATCACAAGCTTTAACAGCAGACTCATAATTGTCCAATAACCTTTTCCCTTCTTCGGGAGTTTGACAGGAACTAAAAGATGTTGCTACAAGCGCGCATATACATGCAACGAATAATGTCATCATCAATGACTTAATTTCGTTTGTTTTCATAACTGCTAAATTTATTAATGAAACAATAATTTTTATTGCGGAAGTTTTTCCAATATGTGATTAATTCTGTCCATTTGCTCCACGGAGAGCTTCCCGTCGTTTTGATATTTTTCTATAGTATAGGACATGTCTCTTAATTGAGCACACAACGCTTCTCCACGCTCTGCGACAGATTCATCGTGCGTTTCCATATATTGATATTCCAGACGCACTATCTCATTTACTGTTGCTTCCAATTTATCAATATCTTCATCATATACATTGGTGGTTGTCTGCATACTACTCTGCTTAGATGTGTTAGACGTGTTGCTACAAGAAATTACAATTGTCACTAAAGGAAAGGACAATACCCCAAAGATTGCGAGACGTATCCAGTCTCGTTTACTAAACAAGGTCGACATTCTATACTCTACTCACTTATCGGCTTTTCGAAACTCCGTTTTTCTTTTGGCCTCCACTTTATTATTCGGCAGGAGGCGGACTCCGTGTATATATTATATATTATGGTCTTTGTGCGGTTCTGTTGGCTTTCTGTCGGCTTAATAACTTATAAATAACCTATAAATAACCTAATAATAACCTAATATTGATAGTTGTTTTTGTATGCATTTTGGGTGGTATTTCACACAGCGCCCAGTTTACATTGAGGCGGAGACATAAAAATACTGCTTCTGCTTTATGTGTAAACGGGTGTCTGGCATAACCCACGAATAATAAAGCAAAAGCAGTACATACCGAAGTATGTCCTGACTTATTGCCAATCATATTCGTAATGAGATAAGCTGCCAGACTTATGTTTACACAGATTGACTCGTCAGTAAATTTATATGCGGTCCGCACGAGGCGAACAAATCAGCCACTGCTAATTCGCTGCAAAGGTAGTATATTTTTCTCACATGTACAAATAAATGTGAAGAAAAATATGGTTTGTCATCATTTTATACAAAAAAATGCCTTTGCCCCACATCTTCGGCATGTTACTGCTTTTGCGCTGTAGATTCTACTTCTCCGATTTGGCGGCTTGTTTCGCCAGTTTCTTTTCAATCTGATTGACTTTGCGCGTCATCTTGCGGACGAACTTGTCAATGGATTTCTTGGGGCTCTTGGCTTTCATGTTATAGTTAGCCAGTACCTGTAGTTTACTGCGGACGGCAGCCAGTTCCTTGGTGTCTTGAATGTAGTCAATATTGGATTCAATCTCATCCGTAAATGCTTTGAGCGTTCGTGTCTGCTCGCGTTTTTTCTTCGATAAAAATTCTTTGCTCCCGATGACATCCGCGTTCTTCATGTCAAAAATCGGGTTGACGAAATCCGCTGCGGGCGTTTCGATACCTTCTCGGCCCGTCATATTCAGCACATAGAAGAAACCTGCAGATTGAACAAGAATGGCATTTCCGCCTTCTTTGTCTGCCTGTTTGACAGCCTGCTCCAGAAATTTCTTGTTCATCTTTTTCACTTTGAGGGAGTGAAAAGGCAGAAAGGTGAATGGATTGTAGGTGTTCGCGGAAATGATGTTGTACTCACCATGGATGTCTTTCTCATTGAAATAAATCCATACATTGGCTTTGAGTGCCAAATCTTCCTGACTCCTCATCCGGTTGTTGTAGTTGGCATACATGCTCTCTAACGGATAGACCGAGTGAGCGCATCCTGTAAATGCAATTGCGGCTACGCATAGTAGCAAAAAATAAACATGTTTCATTGTTGTTGTTTTTTTAGTTAAACATATGGAATTTGTTTTCCGCTGCAAAAGTACTGCTTTTATACGACATGCGCCAAATTCTTGTTACGTCTTATTATTTCATATTGTTTCTTATTGGTCCGGCAATAAAAAACGCACCGTTGTGAAACGATGCGCCTATACAGTCAAAAGTGCGGATACTTTACAATAACTTGACGGACTGCAGTCCGTCGTTGTTGCCTGCTACGTAGGAAACGGTATTATGGCCTGTTAGTACAAGATGGTCAATATACAGCGGCTGACCGATTAGAAAAAAGGTTGCAATAAATGTATCTCCTGCGCTTAGTTTGGAATTGGAAGATTCCAATACCTCAAAACGCATATCACCCAAATAGCGGAACACACAACGACGATTGGGGAGCCATGTCACCTCAAGTTTCTGACCGGACTGTAAGTCTTCCGTATGGATGCCGTCAGCAATAAACGGGTTGCTGCTGTCGTGCTCCTCCGCCAAAAGGCGTGCGGTATAATCGTCCCAATCATGCGCACCTACATATCGCGAAAGGATATTCAAGGTGGAGCGACGGGTGTTGTTGGCTCCTTCGATATATCCCCATAAGCGTTCCAATGTGCTGAGGGCGATATTCTCATGCAGATGCAGCCATACTTGTGCAATGAGGGTTTCAAAGTCTGCAGGTGTAGCCGGACGCATTCCCAAACGCGCTTCCACGTCCTTGCGGAGCTGAATAACCTCTGGTGCATTCTTGTTCATAGTCATCAAATTTTGAAATCCGGCGCAAAGGTACTGCTTTTTTCCGAATTACGGGAACTTCTTGTTACTTCTTATTCTGATTTCTCCGGCAAAGCGTTGTATAGAGAATCGTATAACGGATTTCTTTCATGAAGATAAATCGCATAATAGGCCTCTCTAAAAGCTTCTTTCAAGAACGGGTCTTTGATAGTGTGCATCGTCCTATCAAATTCACTATTTGCGGTTTCATAATTCATATTACTTAACTCCCACTTTGCTTTAATCTTACCATTTTTTACGGCTTCGCGCAAGGCTGCATAACGTGCGGCATGGACTTCTTTCGCTTTGCGTTGCATGAGTTGATTCGGCGTTGGCGTATAGGCTTTCGTTACCAAAGCCTCAACAACAAGATTGAGAGAATCCACGGTTTTCTGCTGCATGAGTTCACGTGGCGATGGCGAATTGGCCTTAATAACCAAAGAATCTACAATGCGATTAAGTGAATCTACAGCAGTTTGACGTTTATCATTCAATATGCTCAATGAATCAATATGCGCAAACAACTGGCTTTCCTGATTAAAGTGAACATGCTCGAATTGCCGATAGTCGGCATAAAATCCCCACACAATTGCACAGGGGATAAACAACAGTAGAATTGACAATGGCAATCCTATACGTACCCGATCTGCATTGCGTATGGCACGTGCTACCCTTGAACAAGAAGGATACCTCTTTGTTACTTCGGTGCGCGTGCAACGATGAGCAATAAAATGATAGCGATGAAGAAAAACAAGTTGCAGGATTCGCCCGAAAGCGTAAATGTCGGCACGATTGTCTATTGTTTGCCCTGCCAATTGTTCCGGCGCAATATATGCCATTGAACCGGCGGGCTGTTTGAACGTGACGTAGTCATCGGTATCGGACACGCCAAAATCAATAAGTTTGATGGTTGAACCGTTGCGGGTGACAAGAATATTCGTCGGCTTAATGTCACGATGGATAATCTGCCGTTCATGCAAGAAAGACAGCGCGTCAATCAGTTGGTACAGAAGGCTGCGGCGTGTTGCAACAGAAGGCTTTGTGTCCAAGAACTGCTCCAAAGTCAGTCCTTCGATGTACTCCATCTGAATATACCAACCAATAGAATCCATATATCCGAAATCAAGCAAACGGACAATATTAGGATGGTCCAATCCGACGCCAATAGAGAACTCCTTGCGAAGCATCTCAATGTATGGAGTAGAGGTCCGATAAGATTCGGTCAGTGCTTTCAAAACATATCTGCGTCCGAAACGGGTAGCCACATAAATGGCGTTATGTCCCTTTGCGGACAATAACTCCGGCTCCGACCATACATCCGAAAATTCAGGTGTCAAAGGAGATGTGATAAATGATGAGTCAACCATGTCAGCGGAGGAGATAATTTTTGCGTAGTTTTTCAAAAGCGTCCGGCTGTGCTTTGAGGTTGTCGCTGACGCGTTGCAACCAGCCTTTTGCGGAATCACCAATCATTTCAGGCTGTAATAGCAGTGATTTTTCTTCAATTGGCAGCGAGCCCAGCCCGAAATGTTTGCAGAAACCGTCCAGACACATTTGTGAGGCATTGATTTTTCCATCCCACGAATAACCGGCGATGTGGTATGATGCAAGAATTGTCCGGGAAGAGCGGAGTAATTCCTTATATATATACGGCTCGTTTTCCCAGCAGTCAATTACGCATTGCTGTCCAGCGGCAAGCAATGCCCGTTCATCCACTATCCCTCCACGAGCGGCATTGATGATAACCGCATCCGGCTTGCAGCAGGACAGAAAACCGGCATCGCAAAGGTGGCGTGTCGGATATGGATTCGGCGCAAAAGTCAACGGAGTGTGGAAGGTGATGAAATCGCATATTTCTTCGATTTCACCGATAGATACGCCTGTATTTTTAGGCGGGTCATTGACTAAAACCTGCAGTCCCTTCCGCTTAGCCATCTCTGCCACCAACATACCTATATGTCCGTAGCCAACGACTCCAAGTGTAGCGCAGCTTGAGAGCGGTTTGAGCGTGGCGATATGCTCAAGAGCCGCTTCCACATAATCACAAACGGCTTGTGCGTTACAGCCCGGACAGGAAATCCACTTGATGCCTGCTTTTTCGCAGTAGGTTGTATCGATGTGGTCGTAACCGATAGTGGCTGTGGCAATGAATTGCACTTTGCTGCCTTTCAGCAAATCACTATCGGCACGGGTTCGGGTGCGGATAATCAAGGCATCGGCATCCTTTACCGTCAAAGGTGTGATTTTTTCCGGTTCCACCGATAAAATATCGGCGTAAGGCGCAAGCTTTTCTGCGACAAAAGGAATATATTTATCTACTACAACGTGCACGTTAGTATTTGATATTGTCAATAAGGCGGACAGGACCGCAATACACTGTCACACAGCCGATGGCATGGGAAAAATCCTTTGCCGGAAGCAGGGTGGATTGGTCCACAATTTCATAGTATTCCACTTCCAGACCGTCAATGGCGTTAATGGCATCAACAACTTCACGCTGCACGGCTTCTACACTTGCTGATTTTGCCGATTTCACCGAGCTTTTCAGCACTTTATAGATGTTCGCAGCCGTCAGTTTTTCCGCCTCAGTAAGCCGTTCGTTGCGGCTTGATAATGCCAGTCCATTTTCCTGACGGACAATAGGGCAGCCGATAATCTGGAGGTCACCGAATGTGCCTTTGAGGGCGGAACGCTCAACCATATGGTGAATGATTGCGAGTTGCTGATAGTCTTTCTCGCCGAAATAGGCACGGTCCGGCTCTATCAGGTAAAACAGCCGGCTTACAACTTGAACTACACCGTTGAAGTGTCCGGGGCGCATCTTGCCTTCCATGACTTGATCCAATCCCTCGAAGTCATAGGAAAAAGTCGTGTTCATTTCTTCCTGTGAATACATTTCTTCGGGAGACGGGGCAAACATAAACTGAGCGCCCAGTGATTCAAGCAACTCCGCATCGCGGTTGAGGTTTCGCGGATACTTTGCCAAATCCTCTTTGTTGTTAAATTGTGTCGGGTTCACAAAAACGGAAACAAAACACACATCGTTTTCGCTCACGGCACGTTGTACCAATGAGGCATGACCCTGGTGAAGTGCCCCCATTGTGGGTACCAGACCGATTGTTTTTCCTTGTCGTTTGCACGCTTCGATTTGGCGTTGCAATTCTTTCTTGGTTTCAATGATTTGCATATTAATTTTGCTTTTATATCCAAAAAAAACGCACAAAATTACAAAAATAATACGGAAAACACAAAAAAATGAAAAAAAATAATTGAAATATCAAATATTTTTTGTACCTTTGCGCTGAGAAATTGTTTTCTCATAAAAACAAACGCTTATGAAAGAGCCAAATCGCATCTTATTTCTGTCCCAAGAGATCTATCCGTATCTTGCGGAAGAGACTCCGATTCGACTTATCAATCGACAGTTGCCGGAATATTTTCAGGGTAACGGTTATGAGACTCGTACATTCATGCCCAAGTTCGGAGAAATTAACGAACGTCGTAATCAGTTACATGAAGTTATCCGATTGTCGGGAATGAACCTGATTATTGAGGACGCAGACCATCCGTTGCTGATAAAGGTAACGAGTATTCAGTCAGCGCGTATTCAGATTTACTTTATCGACAACGATGATTATTTCGGCCGGCGTAAAGGACTCGTGGATGAAACAGGCAAGGAATTTGCCGATAATGACGAGCGTTGTATCTTTTTTGCCCGTGGTGCCATCGAAACTGTCAAAAAACTACGCTGGACGCCGGACATTGTATATTGTTCCGGATGGATGTCTGCATTGGCACCTTTATATTTGAAGAAGGCGTATGCTGATACTCCGTTCTTCACCAAGAGTAAAATTGTCTTGTCATTGGATGACAAGGAATATATCACACCTTTCGGCTCAAATTTCACGCAGAAACTTTTGGTGGATGGACTTTCAACCAACGATGTGCGCAGTATAGCCGGCTTTGGAGTGGGGTATGAGGAACTGATGCGTCTTGCGATTGACTATTCGGATGCTATCGCGCTTTCCACTCCGATAGTGAATTCGCGTTTGCTGAATTACGCCCAGACAAGCGGCAAGCCGATAATGCCTTATCAAGGGGAGAACCCGACTGATTATTTGAACTTTTGCAATTCGTTGCTTGATGATGCGGAATAAATTAGGAATATGCATATTTCTTCTGGCCTCTCTAATGACATCCTGTAAGGATGACTCCGCTTCTGCGGGAGGATCGGTTCTGGAGAAGGAGGACGAGATATTGGTTCGTGCGGATACGTTTCCGATTTGCTCGGAGTTAATGCAGGTGGATTCGATTGTGTCCATGCCTGATTCTTTCCTGTTGGGTGAGATGCAAAGCACCTATGGTACGTTGCATGCGGATGTTCTGACGCAATTCGCGTGCCCAATAGGTTTTGCTTATCCGGAAGGGGCAGAAGTGGATTCTATCTGTTTGTGTATGGGCTACCGTTCGTGGTTCGGAGACGGGAATTCGCCAATGGGGCTGACGGCCTATGAGATTGATTTGGGCAAGTTTGACTATGCCCGTTCGTATCCGACCAATGTGGACCCCGAACAATATGTGAGCGTCAACGCGGAGGAAGTGCTTGCACATGAGAAAATAGTTGTAGCTTCCCAAAAGAAGGATTCTGTGTATTCGTCGTACGAACAAATCTATTATCCGCTGGTGAAAGCGCGCATGTCGGATGATTTTACGAAACGGTTCTTTGCAATCCGCGATTTCAGTTCACAAGAAGCCTTTAATAATATATTTAAAGGTCTGTATATCGTATCTGAGTTTGGCAGCAGTACGATACTTAATCTCCTCGAAATAAATATTTCCGTATATTATTCTTTTACCTATAATAAGGCCGGTCAGGATACTACGGTTCATGATATGAAGGCATTTTTTGCCAATTCCGAAGTAAGACAGATTAACTGTATCTCATACAGAGACCAGTCTCAGGCATTCAATAAACTGCAGGCAGACAGTGCTTCGTATAATTATGTCGTTTCTCCGGCTAACATATACACGCGGTTGCAGTTCCCGATGAAAAAGATACAAGACCGCATCAATTCGCGTATTGACGGGAAACGACCATATGTGAACATGGGAAAGGTGAAAGTGGTGGTGGATAATATGTCTTCTACAGTAACTTCCAGGGATGACTGGTCACGTCCGGCGGCAAAGATGCTGCTAATCAAGGAATCGGCGATAGACCGTTTCTTTACCAAACGCGAACTGCCGAGTGACACCTGTGCACTGTTGGCGGAGTTTTCAAAAGGGACAACCAAAGACGGGAAAACAGAGTATTTTTATACCTATGACATGTCCGCATTGCTGACACACCAGCTGCGTTCGACAAATAATCCGGACACGCTGAATATGCTGATGGTGCCGGTTGATGTGATAACAGCGACCAATAACAACACTACATATATCATTTCCATCAAGCAGCAGCAGACTGTTTCTGCAACGAAGACATTTAGTGCCAATAATGCAGAGAATCCGATGAATATAGAGGTGGTGTATTCCGGTTTCTAAACAGGGAGCACCAAATAATAATAAAAAACCGTGAGAGATTAGTCCCACGGTTTTTTTGTTTCTTTTTTTGATTTAGAGTGAAGCTTCGTATGCGGCAGCGTCCATCAGACTATCAAGCTGAGCCTTGTCTTTGATGGCAATTTTAATCATCCAACCTTCGCCATAAGGGTCGTTGTTGACTAACTCGGGTTGATCATTCAAGGTCTCGTTGAACTCAAGCACTTCACCTTCTACCGGCATATTCAAATCGCTGACGGTTTTGACTGCTTCTACAGAACCGAACACTTCTCCTTGACCGATAGTTTCGCCAATTGTATCAACATCGACAAAGACGATTTCGCCCAATTCTGATTGCGCATAGTCCGTAATACCGACAAATGCTTCATCACCTTCGACACGAATCCACTCGTGTTCGCTGGTGTATTTCAAATTACTCGGGAAATTCATATCAAATATCAATTATCAATTGTCAATTATTTCGGACTGAGTGCACTCGGAATCTGGTCACCCAATGTGGACATAGCGCAACGGAAACCGACTGTGCTGGAACTCTTGTCCTGCTCAAGATAACGGCGGGTTGAAGGATTGAGCCAATAGATGCGGTCACGCCATGAACCACCTTTATATACGCGCGTATTACGCGTGATTTGCGGAGCAAGGATATCTGTCGGGTCAATCTTGACTTCTGCAAGGAAACGGATGCCCGTGGTGTCGCCCGGATACGGGTAGTCGGTATCAATAACGGATGCATAGTCACCGTCTTTGAAGTCACGGCGGTCATCATCACTGGAGAATTCCAGTTCAAATCCACCCAGTGAGTCAAGTACAAACGAACCGTCCTCGTTCTTTTTCGGGTGCATATAGATATTTCCGCGGAATGAGTTGTACTCGGAAGTCTCTTGATACGAAGTTTCACGATATACATCCAATACCCATTCGTTTACATTACCTGCCATGTTGTACAAACCAAAGTCATTGGGAGCAAATGCATCAACCGGAGCGGTAATAACGTATCCGTCATTCAAGGCGCCGGATACACCCATCATGTCGCCGCGGCCACGTACGAAGTTTGCCTGCATCTTGCCGACATTGGCTTTACTCATGTCACGCGGATGATAACCGGACCACGGATATATCTTTCCTTCAATTGTCAAACCGTCTTCACCTGCAACGGGTGCATAAGCCGCAAACTCCCATTCCGATTCAGTCGGGAGACGGTAGCCGGTAACGAAGATTCCGTCCGCACGGCTTACTTTGCGGTTTTCACCGTATGAATTTTTGCGCGGAGCCTTGCCGTATTCAGGTACATAGGAGTCTTCCTCCAGATATTTCTCCGTATTGAATACAAATTGGCTCCGGATATAGTCATAGCCCGGGCGGTACATGGTCACCTTCTGGTTCGGATCTTCCGGACTGGTTACCGAAACGGTATCCATCTTGTAACCGGTACGTGTTTCCCATTCGTCGCGAACAGATGGGTCATCCGTCGGGCGGAGGGCTGCAAAATCGGGAACCTTAATAGCACCTGCATGAATCAGCGCCATCTCGTTAACACGGTCGGTACGCCATTTGCAATACGCCATAGCCTGTTCCCAAGTCACACCAACAATCGGATAGAAGGAGAATGCAGGATGGTCAAAATAGTTTTCAGCGTACGGGTCGTTATACGCCATATCTTCACGCCAAACGGTCCGGTCAGGACGGGCTTTGTCCACCAACTGCGGGGCAACTTCACCGAAAACAACCTCCAACCAGTGAAGGTATTCATTCCAGTTCAGCGTTGTAATCTCGAACTTATCCATATAGAACGAGCTTACGGTTAATGTACGATGGAAATTGTTACGCGGAGCAGTCAGGAACTCGTCCTTTTCGCCAATTGTGAACGTTCCGCCCTGGATGGCTACCATACCAACAGGATTAACATTTCCAACACCCTCTTGTGCCTCGAAATTCGTGGTCTGCTGGTCAAAATAACTCCAACCGGTCGTGTTAGACACTTTGGTGTTCAACTCACGCGTTTGGCAGGCAGTCAATGCGACTGCTGCAAACAGAATAGCATACTTTGATATGTTTTTCATATTACGCATATTTGTGTATATTCACGTTTCAGCCTGCAAAGATACAAAAAAAATATGAAACCAACTAACTTTTATGCAAAAATCTTCAAAAAAAGTGCATTTTTACGAAAAAAACACTACTTTTTACGATATTTAGCATTGTTTTTTGTATATTTTCAAAGATTTTTGTACCTTTGCCGTCCAAATGCAAGCGCAGCGCATAAATATTAAAAATCAACTTTTTTCGTTGGGCGAACCAAAGGTAATGGCGATTGTAAATGCAACGACCGACAGTTTCGCTTTTTCATGTTCGAATATCTGTGAAGCGGAAATTTTATCGATGACAGCCAAAGCAATTTCTGAAGGGGCTGATATGATTGATGTTGGTGCCTGCTCCACCCGTCCCGGGTCTAAGCCGGTTTCTCCGGAGGAAGAATGGCGGAGGCTTGAGATGGCGTTGCGTGCAATTCGCAATATTTATCCTGATGTGATTCTGTCGGTGGATACTTTTCGGGCGGATATTGCACGCAAAGCAGTGGAACGGTTTGGTGTGAATATAATCAATGATGTGTCCGGCGGTGCGGACGAGCAGATGTTCCCGACAGTGGCGGAATTGGATACACCTTATATATTAATGCATTCCACACCGCTGCCGTCCGACCTTCCGGTTTCTGTGGCCGTGTTGGATTTTTTTGTCCGTCAAAGCGATGTATTACACCGACTTGGAGTTAAGGATGTTATTGCCGACCCCGGATTCGGTTTCAATAAGACGGAAGAGCAGAACTACCAGTTGCTTGCACACCTTTCTGATTTGCTTCATGCTGATTTGCCCTTGTTAGTAGGCGTTTCACGCAAATCGATGTTTTATAAACCACTGCAAACCACGCCTGATTCGGAGGCCGCTCTTGCAGCAACGATTGCTGCCAATACGCTGGCACTCGGTGCGGGTGCTAAAATTCTGCGAGTGCATGATGTACAGGCGGCGAAAGCTGCTATAACCGTAGTAACAAAAACAGTATGATAGGATTTCAATTTGGCATAAAGGACGTTATTGACATTCTCCTCGTAGCACTCATCTTCTACGAGATGTTTGTTCTGTTACGCCGTTCAGGAGCGGCTAACCTTTTCTGGGGGATTCTGGCGTTTGTGGTCGCATGGTATCTTGTCAGTTATGTTTTTGAACTTGAATTGACGGGTGCTCTGTTTGACCGTATTATCAGTGTCGGAGCTATTGCGCTTATTGTCATTTTCCAAGAAGAGATACGCGGCTTCTTTTATCGTGTCGGTGCACGGTTCAGTAATTGGCATCCATTGTCACGCCGTACCCAGCAGTCAGAAGCATATGTGGATCAAATCGTTCTGGCGTGTGAACATATGTCAAAAACGAAAACAGGTGCTCTTATTGTGCTTGCTGCTGATAATGAACTCAAGGAATATACCGATACCGGCGAGTTTATTGATGCGGCTATTTCAGCACCGATGATAGAGAATATATTTTTCAAAAATACACCATTGCATGACGGGGCATTGTTTATTGTTGGCAATCGTTTGCACTCTGCTGCATGTATTTTGCCGGTTTCCAAACAACAGAATATCCCAAAGAGTTTCGGTTTGCGGCATCGTGCAGCACTCGGTTTGGCGGAGAAGAATACGGATGTAATAGCGATTGTTGTATCGGAAGAAACGGGTAAAATAGCCATTGCCCAAGACGCTCAGATTCGTCATGTCAACCGTGACGAACTGATTCGTGTGCTGTCTGATGCTTTTGCCGTCAGCGATAATTCCGGTTTATGGAATTTGAAAAATATGAACTTCAAGAATATAAAATTTAAGTGATATATGTTCAAACGTACTCTTGTAACAACAGCTCTTCCTTATGCCAACGGCCCTGTTCATATCGGGCATTTGGCGGGTGTATATGTGCCGGCAGACATTTATGTGCGGTATCTTCGTCTCAAAGGGCGTGAGGTCCTTTTTGTCGGTGGTAGTGACGAACACGGTGTTCCTGTTACTATCCGTGCCCGCAAAGAGGGAATTACCACCCAACAGGTTGTGGACCGTTACCATGAACTCATTAAATCCAGTTTTGAGCGATTCGGTATTTCGTTTGATGTGTATTCGCGTACTACGAGTGCCATTCATCATAAGTTTGCATCTGATTTCTTCCGCAAACTATACGAGGAGGGTAAGTTTATCGAGCAGACGACGGAACAGTTCTATGACCCCGAAACAGGCCACTTCCTGACAGACCGCAATATCCGTGGTGAGTGTCCGCATTGCCATGCTGCAGGTGCTTACGGCGACCAGTGTGAGAAATGCGGTTCGACGCTTTCGCCGGAAGAACTGATTAATCCGTATAATGCCGAAACAGGAAATGCGCTCGTCAAGAGACCTACCTCTCATTGGTATCTGCCGCTGGATCAGTATCAGGAATGGTTGGAGAAGTGGATTCTGGAAGGGCATAAGGAATGGCGTCCGAACGTGTATGGGCAATGTAAGTCGTGGTTAGACGGCGGTTTGCGCCCCCGTGCCGTGACCCGTGACTTGGAGTGGGGAATCCCTGTTCCGGTTGAAGGAGCGGAGGGCAAAGTCTTGTACGTTTGGTTTGATGCTCCCATCGGCTATATCTCCAACACGAAGGAACTCTGCGATGCTCAACCTGAGCGTTTCGGAAAATGGGAAACGTGGTGGAAGGACGAAACGACACGGCTTATCCATTTCATCGGAAAAGACAATATCGTTTTCCATTGCATAGTATTCCCGACCATGCTAAAAGCGGAAGGCTCGTATATTCTGCCGGACAATGTGCCGTCGAATGAATTCCTCAACCTTGAAGGTGATAAGATTTCGACTTCGCGGAACTGGGCGGTTTGGTTGAATGAGTATTTGGACGATTTCCCGGGTAAGCAAGACGTGTTGCGCTATGTGCTGACAGCCAATGCGCCGGAAACGAAAGACAATGATTTCACGTGGGCAGATTTTCAGGCGCGCAACAATAATGAGCTGGTGGCGATTTACGGTAACTTTGTGAACCGTGCGCTGGTTCTGACGAACAAATATTTTGAAGGAAAAGTGCCGAATTCTTCCGATTTCACCGAATATGACCGTCAGACAATTGATGAGTTCAAGAATGTCAAAGCACAACTTGAATCGCTATTGGAGGACTTCCGTTTCCGTGACGCACTCAAGGAAGCCATGAATCTTGCCCGCATCGGAAACAAGTACTTGGCAGATACCGAGCCGTGGAAACTTGCCAAGACAGATATGGCTCGCACGGCAACGATTTTGAACCTTGCTCTGCAGATTGCGGCAAACTTGTCTATTGCTTTTGAGCCGTTCTTGCCTTTCTCATCGGCCAAACTGCGTACTATGCTCGGTCTCAAAGATGTTGAGTGGGATGCACTTGGTTCGCTTGATTTATTGTCTGCTGGTGCTCCGTTAGGCGAAGTGTCATTGCTCTTTGAAAAGATTGAAGACGGACCGATTCAAAACCAACTGGACAGATTGGCAAGGATTAAGCAGGAAAATGATGAGGTTGCCAAGCAAGCAGAATTGGCCAATTGGAAGCCGCAAGAGATAAAAAGTCCCGCATCCATCGATGATTTTGACAAATTGGATATCCGTGTTGCTACGGTTTTGGATTGCCAGCCGGTAAAGAAATCAGAAAGACTGCTGCAATTCAAGTTGTCCGATGGAAACGGAGAAAGAACCATATTGAGCGGTATCGCGCAGTCTTATCCGGACCCGTCTGTACTGATTGGCAAACAAGTGCTGTTTATAGCCAACTTCCCGCCCCGCAAGATGATGGGTATTGAAAGTCAAGGCATGATTTTGTCTGCTGTTGACGCAGATGGCAAATTAGTGGTAACGACTACTTCACGTGTTGTAAAAGATGGTGTAAGCGTAGGTTAAAATTGCTTTATAAAAGGAGAAAGTGCTACTTTTTTACAAAAAAACGCAGAAAAATTTGTGTATATGAAATAAAAGCAGTACTTTTGCAGCCGCTTTTGAAGCGAGGCGGGGTAGCTCAGCTGGTTAGAGCGCATGATTCATAATCATGAGGTCCCCGGTTCAATCCCGGGCCCCGCTACAAGGAATCCGCATTTGCGGATTTCTTTATATATCATAAAAAAGCATCTAAAATTTGCATAAATGCAAATAATGTTGTATCTTTGCAGCGTTAAAACGTTTTGGTTATGTATATTGCTATTGTTATTCTTTTATTAGTGTTCGGAGTAGGTCTGTTAGTGGCTGAAATGTTCCTGTTGCCCGGTTTCGGTATTGCGGGCGTGTCCGGGTTTGCCTGTTTGGCAGGCAGCGTAGTAGTGGCATATCTCAAACTGGCTCCGCTTTATCCGTGGGCAGGTCATGTGACGCTCGCTGCTGCATTAGTGCTGACCGGATTGGCAATCTATGGCTTCTTCCGTAGCCATGCCATCGATAAAATGGCGTTGGACACAACGATTGACTCTAATGTAGAGTTGGCAGCGCCCGGAAAGAAAATCGAAAACCTCAAGAAGGAATAGCAACTGTTCCTTTCTTACATAAACACAATCAAGGCGACTTATTGAGCCGCCTTGATTTCATTATAGTGCTTTTTGTTGAATCGTACAAATAATTTGGCAAGAAAATGCAGATTTAGATTATTTTGCACAAGTTGAGCTGTCGATTCGGCGGCTCTACTGCAGTTTTGACTACTCTTTTCGGCTTTTATGCATTTTCAGTATACCGGGAGAAACTATTAATACTCGCGCTGTATCCAATATGCCATAAAAATGTCATATACAGAGTATGTCCCTTGCTCTATAGTTACAAAATCTTTCTCTAACAATCCACGCATTGCAGATTGAACAGTACTTGCCGACCGGAGGCCATATTTTTCGACAAAAGCAGCGGAAGTGATGCTTTTTGTCGGACCGTTCTTGGCCAAAGCAATCAATACCATCTTTTGTTTCTCAGGCAAGCGGAATAACACCTCCTCATAACTATATGCCTGCGTTTTGATGATATAGTCCAGTGCTTCTGCCACATGTTCCTTCTTACAGATTTCACCTTCCCTGGTGGCTGCAAAAAGCGTATTGAATAGTTTCTGTGTGTACCATGTTACACCACAGCTGAGCGCGTAAACGTTTTCTGTCACTCCATCGCTCAAAATACGATTATTTTCTGCAAATAAAGATTTTGCAAATGTTTCATATGCTTGTATCTCGATGCTGCCTAAATGCATAAGAGACACACTTTGGTAGAAAGGTCGTGAGGCATTAGTAAACATCGCACTCATTGTGTGTCGCTGACTGCCGGAAAAGATAAATTGCGCATTGTGACTTCGCTGCACGTAAGAACGCAGTTTGGCTTCAATATTTTTTTCTGGGAAATTATTAATCTGTTGGAACTCATCAATTGCCACTATACATGGTTTATCAGCTAATTCCAAATATTGAAAAATCTCTTCCAATGTGGTATCCTCTTGCTTTATATCTCCTAACTGCACATTGAATGTTGGCTCTCCAAGCGGAGAAAAAGTAATTCCCGGTTGAATAGTACGCATTGTATCCCAAAAGCGTTGCAGCACGCGTATACCGTATGGTTTAAGCCGCAATAGAATTTCACGGCTCAGTTTCTGAATCAATTCTCGAAGTGATTGCGCATCATAAATGTCTATAAAGAAAGTATAATATCGCTTTTGAATCTCCGGATTGCTAAAGTAGTGCTCAATTAAGCCGCTCTTACCCATACGGCGGGTAGCAATCAAAGCAATATTGTTCCCATTTGCAATCTCTCGTTGCAGTTGTTCCGTTTCCGTCAGACGGTCGCAGAAATAGTGTGCACCTTCGTAACCGCTGATTATAAACGGATTATCATGTGGTCTCATATTTTTATTATTTTATAATTATTAAAAAGTAATAAAATTAAAATTCGCTGCAAAGGTAGTGCTTTTTGTTGAATGGTGCAAATATTTTTGTCATAATTAGCATGAATAATGCATTTTTTCGGCTTTTTAGTGTACGGAATTGACAAAATAAACAAAGAGTGCAGAAAACTCTGTACTCTTTGAGTTAAGATGGTTTGCAGCGCAAACGTCAAATGGTTACTTCACTTCTGCGCCGGTGACGGTGTAGGTGTGACCGTCACGGAGGATGTAAAGGTGACCACCAATTATCAATTTACGATTTGACGATTTACGATTTACGATTTCGTCAAGGGACATAGACATCCCTGTAGTCGTGAAAGTGCCGGTACGTTTCTCTATCTGATTACCATTTTCATCGTTCGCAAGCAATTCCCAATTATAAGTTGTACCGCTGTTCAAACCCGTAACCGTGAACCGGAAACCTTCTGTTTGAGCCTGCTGCGTATGATTGCGACTTGGAGCAAATGCTATACCGGTCAAATGTCCGGACGCGTTGAAGGTTAATTGACAAATTACATTTCCAAAGAAATCGCGTATTGCTATTTCATAACTAACAGCTCCCGCTATGAAGGGCCATAGAATTCCGGCGGTGGTGTTAGTAGGCGTAATAATGACATCTTCAACAGGTTCGGTTACTTCCTCTGCATCAATGGTCTTAATGTAATAGAAGTCACGCCATCCTGTAGCCGCTTTGTACATATCCACGGAAGCAGACAAAACATGCAGGGTACATTCAAATTTATCTATACCGTCGAATGTATTACTATATGCCACGCATGGTTTTTCACGATAATTATAGATCTGCTCTAATCCCGTACAGTTATAGAAGGCTTGTTCGTAAATCGTTTTAACCGTTGTCGGAATACTAATGTGTTTTATCGTTTCGTAATTGGCAAAAGCGCTATTACCAATAGTTGTAACTCCTTCGGCAATAATTAATTGTTCAACGGCTTGCGGGGCTTCTACTCCAAACGTATAATTACTATTAAGCATTCCGTTTCCGCTGATAGTAAGAGACTTGTTTGTGTCATCATATTCCCATTTGAGAGCCAAGTCATCACCACACGTTCCGCTTTTATCTATCGCAAACGAGGCGGCAAACGTTGTGTCTTGAGTGAGGACAAATGTACGTGGGTTATCCGTGTTTCCGTCATTCCATTGTGTAAAATGATAGCCATAATTAGGAATAGCCGTAATGACAACGTTATCCAAATATTGAGAAGCGTTAGTTTTTGTCACATAGCCCATTTCTTTATTTTCGCTGTAGCAAGTTACGTTATAGGTGTTCTTCTCAAAATAAGCAGTATAGGTTTCATCTTGGACGACTTGAATGGTTCGCGGATTAGAAGTGTTTCCATCATTCCATTTTGCAAAATGGTAACCGTAATTAGCTGTCGCCGAAATTTGTATTTCATCTAAATATAGTGCACTTACGTCATCTGACACGCTACCATATTCAGCATTATTGACAGCTGTAGTGATGGTATATGTATTTTTATCGAAAGCAGCTGCAAATGTAGTATCATGCGTAAGTTTTATGTAACGTGGATTTTCGGTATTCTCATCATTCCACTGCGTAAAGTGATAACCATAATCAGGAATAGCTTCAATTTTAGTTTCACAAACGTTACTCTCGTCTTTTTGAACATGACCTTTTCCGAAGGCTACTGCAGTAATTATATATGGAGAGGGAGCGTACTTAACACATTCGCGTAAGTAGTACTTATCTAAAGCGTCTTGATAATTTTCCAGCGCCCCACACGGTACGTAAATAGTTGGTAGATTTTGTCCAAAGATTTGCGATTCCATAAAATCCGGTGGAATTACCGATTTAAAAATAAGCGTTAACGGATTATTGTACTCATATACACCTGACCAGAAAGCATCATCTCCTATTCTAATGACACTTTCCGGAATAGTTATTGTTTTTAAACCATTGAATGTACACTCCGATAGTGCGTCGTTGTATAAATACATTATGCTATCTGGGATTGTATATTCACCAGATACATTTCTTAACCTAATTAACCATCGGCCTAAACAAAGAGCGTCATTATGCCAGTTGTCCTCATTATCCATTATCGGAGTATCTGCAAATGCGTTTCTCCCAATATATGAAACACTATTGGGCAGCTTAATCGTATTTAAATAGCCACACCCATGGAAGGCAAGTTCCCCTATGCTTTTCAGCTGTTCTGATAGTGTTACGGAACTCAAAAAAACGCAGCTGGAGAATGCATAATCACCAATTGTTTTGACGCTATTAGAAAGGGTAATTGAGCGCATTTGTTCGCAATCAGAGAATGCCCCATTACAAATAGTTTCTATTCCGCCCGGGATGGTATATGAATCCACTGATTCGGAGAAATAGAAGTACGGCATGTATATAAACAACTTCTCGTTATACACTGGCGTAGTCAATCTAGTATTGTAGAACACTTCATTTCCGACAGAATCCACACTATTGGGAATTTCAACAGAGGTCAAGCCGTTGCAATAAGAGAAGGCGTTACTTCCAATGCTTTTGACGCTCTCAGGAATCGATATAGACGTAAGACCTGTACAGTTTGTAAACGCATAATCGCCTATACTTGTAACACTATTAGGTATTGTATAGGCTCCTTGAAAGTTATTAACACAAAATACAAGTCTTGTTTTGTCCTTATTAAATAATATATTACCTATAGAACTATAATTGGTATTTTCAGGGGCAACAACTATAGATGTCAAGCTGCTACAATTTGTAAAAACATCATGTCCTATACTTGTTACACCTTCTGGAATTGTGAACGAGGATAAATTAGTACATTTATAGAAAGCATAATTACTTATGCTCATAACACTATTCGACAAAGCTATAGAGGTTAAATTAGTACACTCAGAGAAGGCATATTCTCCAAGATAGGTAACGCTATTAGGGAGCTCTATTGATGATAGACTTGTACAATTTGAGAATGCTTTGTCTCCTATAAATGTAACGCTGTTTGGGATTGTGATGGATGTCAGAGCAGTACAGCGCTGAAATGTGTAGTTCCCAATTCTTGTTACATGATACACTATACCACTATATACCACATTTTCAGGAATGTTAATCGTTGTAAAATCATAGGGGACAGACATGTTCTGTGCTTTATAAGTGACCTCCGCCGTATTGTTACTCGTATAGAGATTGTATATTAAATCGTCAATCTTAACACGATAATAATCGGCAAATAGTGTGTTTGTGCCTGCCATTACAGCAAACAATAAGAGAAGTAATGATTTTTGTTGCTCACGCAGAGCATGAATAGTAAGGATTTCCATATCTATTAGTTTTAATTAGTTCCATGTAAAAGTGTGGACTTTTGGTTGCTATCGGGTTCTTCGGGCATCCACTCCCATATTACTCCAATATATGCAAAAAGCCCACACTCGTAGTGTGAGCGTTTCGCTATATTCTCGGAAGTAATATTCAACGTTGTGGATGTGTGAAGAACTCCTTAAATACGCTAACGCTTCGTCATTATTTCAATATGTCTGCGCAACGCTTTGCGCTTTCTCCCATTTTACGTCTCAGATCTGACGCTCCGTTTTTATGCTGTCGGAGACAGCGAGAGGTTATATGGCAACTGTGAATGGATCGACGTATTGAATGACGCCGTTCTCGCTAAAAATAAGCGGTTGATTATCACGTCGATGTTGCTCAACGACGTTCTTAGCCGTGTCTATCAATCCTTGGCGGAGTTTAATATCAAATTCACGTTCACTCATATTTTTTGCAATAATTGATTCCACATTTCTGGCTCACAAATACGCAAGAGACTATTCTGAGAATATTTTTGTGCTATTAGTTTCGCCGGTACAAAGTTATTATTCAGGACATATACCACATCGCAAATTGGCATATAGAGATTGATCAAGTTATAGATACCTCTTTTGAAGCGGCGGCGGATATCCGGTTCAGGGATGCTATGTCCTCCGTTGCTAACACGTTGTGCGACACGGGCTATGGCTTGCTCTTCATTCTCCAAACAAAAGAAAATCAGGTGTACCTTGTATCCTAAATTTTGTGCGCGATGAACGAGTTGCACATATGAACGGGTCGAAAGTGTTGTCTCTATAGCGAAATCCACCTTTCGCGGTAGCAGTTCATCTATGCGTTGCAGCATTATTCTGCCGGCTTGAATAGGAACTGTATCCGGTGCAAGGGGCGACAAGCCACGTGCTATCTCATCCGCATTTACAAAATTCGGGCAATGCAACACATCCTTCAGTATATTATACGCAGCAGTAGTCTTCCCCGCGCCATTCGGACCGGCTATTATGTATAAATTAGGATGTTGCATTTTTGTATTCAATTTTGCGCTGCAAAATTACATAAAATATTCGGATTACACAAATTTATTTGTAGAATTTGGAAGTAAATATGCTGTTTTTGCACCAAATATTTGCAAAAGCGGTAAAATTGTTGTATCTTTACAACGGATTTCCTGTCAGCCAGTTGCCAAAGCCGAAAAAACCGACTACGCGAGGGTCACCTCACGGTGACATACCGGTAACGTACCCTGAATAGTACAATAATGGTGCAATAATGGTCCAATAATAGTGCAGTAATAGTGCGAGAAAGGGTACTGATTATCAGGGAGTTACGGAGGAGAGAGAAAATTGACAATTGACAATGGATAATTGATATTTTAAAAACGGCATTTTAATTTTCTCATTTTATGTACTGTCAAACGACCAACGACACAAAAATTTGTTGTACTTTCGGACGCCGCTTGCGGAAGGTCTTCTCCACAGCGAACACGCCGCTTAAGGAATATTGTTCGTCATTGAGCACATACTGCAGCTTGTGCTGCTCATACCGCAAATTTTCGTTAAATCTGTAATCGTCCAATAACCGTCTCATGCTGCAAAGGTACTACATTTTTTGATATACACAAAATTATATACAAAATTTTTGCCAAATAAATTTGCATAGTTCCAAATTTTGTTGTACCTTTGCCGCGAAATAGCGTCAGCAAAAAATCTATTTAATTAAAATCATACAATTATGGAAGTGTTTGAAATTATTTTGGTAGTGTTAATCTCCATTCTGGTGATTATCTTTTTCTACTATGTGCCGTTTATGCTGTGGATAAACGCACAAGTGAGCGGTGTGCGTATTTCGCTGGTGCAACTGTTTCTGATGCGTATCCGTAAGGTGCCGCCCGCAAAGATTGTGAACTGCATGATTGAGGCGCACAAAGCGGGTTTGCAGGATGTGAAGCGCGACGGACTGGAAGCGCATTACCTTGCCGGCGGTCACATTGAACGCGTCGTTCATGCGTTGGTTTCTGCAAGCAAGGCCGGTATTCAACTCCCATTCCAGATGGCAACAGCCATCGACCTTGCCGGTCGTGACGTGTTCGAGGCCGTGCAGATGTCGGTGAATCCGAAGGTTATTGACACGCCGCCCGTAACGGCAGTCGCCAAAGACGGTATTCAGTTGATTGCCAAAGCACGCGTAACTGTTCGTGCAAACATCAGACAGCTGGTCGGTGGTGCAGGCGAAGACACTATCCTTGCCCGTGTCGGCGAAGGTATCGTAAGTTCAATCGGTAGTGCCGAAAGTCATAAGATGGTGTTGGAAAACCCCGATTCCATCAGTAAATTAGTGCTTTCGAAAGGCTTGGATGACGGCACGGCATTCGAGATTCTGAGTATCGATATCGCGGATATTGATGTCGGAAAGAACATCGGTGCCCAACTGCAAATGGACCAAGCGGAAGCAGACAAGAACATCGCGCAGGCCAAGGCAGAGGAACGCCGTGCGATGGCAATTGCCAGTGAGCAGGAAATGAAAGCCAAAGCACAGGAAGCCCGTGCGAAAGTGATTGAAGCCGAAGCACTTGTTCCGCAGGCTATGGCAGAAGCATTCCGTAGCGGAAACCTCGGAATAATGGACTACTACCGTATGCAGAATATTCAAGCGGACACAACGATGCGTGAGGCAATCGGAAAACCTGCCGGTAGCAAGAAATGAGAGTAGCTCTGCTGCAATACCCCGTTTTATGGGCAAACCGTGAAGAAAATCTGCGTTTGACCTGCGAACGCATTCGTGCAATCGCAGGTCAGGCGGAGGTGGCATTGTTACCGGAGATGTTCACGACAGGATTTTGCACCGACCAGCCCGAATTGGCGGAAACAGTTGACGGCGAAACGATGCGGACACTGCAAAGTCTGGCGGATGAATGCAATATGGCGATAGCCGGTTCGTTCATCTGCAAAGAGGAATCGGACGGACGGCTATACAATCGGGGTTTCTTTGTCAAACCGTTCGAAACGCCCGATTTCATCGACAAAAGGCATCTGTATGCTCACGGCGGAGAGGATTTGTTTTTCACTCCGGGAAACAGCCGAAAAGTGGTTGAATATCTGGGCGTGAAGTTCCGGCTGCTGATTTGCTATGACTTGCGGTTCCCTGTTTGGGCAAGACAAGAGAAGGAGAATCTGTACGATGTGCTGCTTGTATGTGCCAACTGGCCGGAAGTACGGATTGCCTATTGGGATGCGCTGATAGCTGCACGGGCGACGGAGAATCAATGTTATATCGCAGCAGTAAACATCATCGGCGAGGACGCGATGGATTTGCATTACAACGGTCACAGCATTGCCTATGACAGTTATCTGAATCCGTTGGCGGTGTTTGAAGATGATGAGATGGGCACAAAGATAGCGGAATTTGATATAGACCGTTTGCAGCATTTCCGTGACGTGTTGCCGTTATGGAAAGACCAAGATGAATTTACGATTTAGCGATTTACGATTTACGATTTGTGATTGCGGAAAGCGTTTGGAAAATACGGGAACTGAGTGCCGGTGAAATCGAGCAAACCAAGCAACTGGCAAAGGAACTGAACATTGAGTTTCTTGCGGCGCGGATGTTGATTGTTCGCGGAATCAAGACTGCTGATGCGGCACGGAAGTATATTCGGCCTTCGTTGGACGAGTTGAATGACCCGTTTCTGATGCGCGATATGGATTCGGCTGTAGAACGTCTGCACAAGGCGCTTGAATCCAACGAGCGGATATTGGTTTATGGCGATTACGATGTGGACGGCACCACGGCAGTAGCGCTGATGTACACTTTCCTCAAAAGCCTGACTGAAAATGTGGATTATTATATTCCCGACCGCTATACAGAAGGTTACGGAATCTCGTTCAAAGGTGTAGATTTTGCCGATTCCACCGGATGTTCTCTGATTATTGCGCTGGACTGCGGTATCAAGGATGTTGATAAAATTGCGTACGCGGCACAGCGGAATATTGACTTTATTGTATGTGACCACCACACACCAGGAGATGAATTGCCTAAAGCAGTGGCGGTGCTGAATATGAAGCGTAAGGATTGCAGTTATCCCTACAAGGATTTGAGCGGTTGTGGTGTGGGATTCAAGTTCGCGCAGGCGTATGCACAAAGATACAAGGTGCCGTTTGACCTGCATCGTTTTCTACCGTTGGCGGCGATGGCGATAGCATCGGATATTGTGTCCGTAACGGAAGAAAACCGCATTTTGGCTTACTTCGGGTTGAAAGAGATATGTAATCAGCCATCTGTGGGGTTGTCGGCATTGATTGAAGTGGCAGGAATAGACCCCAAGCATGTGAATATAAACGATTTGGGCTTTAGAATAGGTCCGAGAATCAATGCTTGCGGACGTCTATATTCGGGGCGTGAGGCGGTTGAGTTGCTGATTACAGAGGATGCGGAGTTTGCCCGTCAACGTGCGGCCGATATCAATACATACAATGCCGAGCGGCAGAGTTATGACCGAGCCACGGCGGATGAGGCATTGAAGATGCTGGAGGAAGACCCGGACAATGACAAGAAGCATACCACGGTGGTTTATTCACCGACTTGGCATAAAGGGGTAGTCGGTCTTGCTGCAAACAAACTGACAGAACATTTTTATCGTCCGACGATTGTTTTGACAGCGGGAGAAAATGGTATAATCTCAGGCTCTGCACGGTCGGTCGGAGGATTTAATCTGTACGACGCCATCGACTCGTGCCGCGACCTGCTGACGAACTTCGGCGGTCATGCCTTTGCAGCGGGACTGAGTATGTTGGAAACATCCTTGCCTGAGTTCAAGCGGCGGTTTGAGGAATACGTGGCAGCACATATCACCGAGGAGCAGATGCATCCGACAATAGAGGTGGAAGCCGAGATAGCGTTTGACGAGATAAGCGAGCAGTTTTACAAGGTGTTGCGATGCTTAGAGCCTTTCGGACCGGGCAATCCGCGACCGATATTTGTGACACGGAATGTGATAAATAATCGCTATACCAAACGGGTGGGCAAAACAGGTGAACATTTGAAGTTGGATGTAACGGACAGAACGGCTGCGATTTCCGGTATAGCCTTCGGCAAAGGCGATTGGGCGTTGCACCTGCAAAACGGTAATGCGGTGGATATTTGCTATGAGGTAGAGGAGAATATCTATAACGGTGTCCGGTCATTGCAGATGATGGTGGACGATATCAAGAGATTTGAAAATTTGAAGATTTGAAAATTAGAAGATATGTTTTCAGAAAGAGACACGCAAGGCCCTATTCGCAGAAAGGGCGGAATTGAAGTGGTTTGCGGCTCGATGTTTTCGGGCAAAACCGAAGAGTTGATACGACGCATGAAACGTGCGCAGTTTGCCAAACAGCGGGTGGAGATTTTCAAGCCCGCTATTGATGTGCGCTACAGTGTGGAGGACGTGGTCAGCCACGACCACAATGTCATTCAGTCCACACCTGTTGACAGCAGTCAGAATATCCTGCTGCTCGCCAGCGACATTGACGTGGTAGGCATTGACGAAGCACAATTCTTCGATATGGGAATAGTGGATGTTTGCAAACAGTTGGCGGAACGCGGAGTACGTGTCATTGTTGCCGGTCTGGATATGGATTTCAAAGGTATTCCGTTCGGTCCGATGCCCGCGCTGATGGCGATTGCCGAAGATGTGTATAAGACACACGCTATCTGTGTGCAGTGCGGTGATTTGGCATACGTCAGTCACCGTCTGGTAGCCTCCGAGAAGCGCGTCTTGCTCGGTGAAACCGACAGTTATGAGCCCTTGTGCCGCAACTGTTACAACAAAGCCATCAACGCTGAAAGTAATTGATGTCATAGTGCCAGTCCCGCTTCAGGGCGTGTTCAGTTACCGCGTGCCTGATGCAATGGAGTACCCGCAACAAGGAGTGCGGGTACTTGTTCCATGGGCGAAACAGGAACTTGTCGGCATCGTATATGGCGAACGCCAAGAGCCTGTAGATGAGGGCGTTACGCTGCGGGATATTATTGCCGTATTGGATGAAGTACCGGCGGTAACGCCTGCGCAAATCAAACTTTGGCTCTGGATGGCGGAGTACTATATGTGTCCGGTCGGCGAAGTGATGGCGGCGGCGCTTCCGGCACGGGTGAACGACAAAGGTTATGACTTCTCACCAGTGAAGAAACGCCGTGTACATTTGCCTGAATATCTCGGTGAAATCGAAGATATTCACACCTTGGATTCCCAACAGCAACAAGCGTTTGAAGCAATTCGAACACAGTGGCATACGCATGATACCGTACTGTTGCATGGAGTTACTTCTTCCGGCAAAACCGAGGTGTATATGCATCTTATTCAAGAGCAGTTGGCGGTAGGGAAGCAGGTGCTGTATCTTGTGCCGGAGATTGCGCTGACCACCCAACTGACCGACCGCCTGCAGCGGGTGTTCGGCGACAAGGTGGTTGTCTATCATTCACGGGTTAGTGATGCGGTACGTGCCGAGATATATCGTCAGCAGCTGAATCCTGCCCCACGGTTGGTAGTAACTGCACGTTCGGGTGTTTTTTTGCCGTTCGCGAACCTCGGGCTCGTCATTGTGGACGAGGAACACGAACCGAGCTACAAGCAGCAGGAGCCTGCACCGCGCTATCATGCCCGTTCGGTGGCAATCATGCTTGCCAAACAGTACAATGCCAAAGTGCTGCTCGGAACGGCGACACCTGCGGTGGAATCGTACTATAATGCCAATACAGGCAAGTATGGCTTGGTCACTATGACCGAACGGTTTGCGGGATTACAACTTCCGAAGATTACGCTGATAGACTTGCAACGGCAGTATCACCGCAAGGAGATGTACGGCCATTTTTCCGACCCGTTGGTGGCGCGTATCCGTGAAGAACTGGCACGGGAGAAGCAGGTGATACTCTTTCAAAACCGCCGCGGCTATGCGCCGATGATGGCGTGTCAGGACTGCGGGGCAACCCCGAAGTGCATCAATTGCGACGTGCCGATGACGCTACACCTGCGCGACCATCGTTTGACCTGCCACTACTGTGGCTATACCATTCCTATGCCGCTGCAATGTCCTAATTGCGGAGGCGTTTTCAAGGTGCAAGGCTTCGGAACGGAGCGCCTGGAGGACGAGGTACAGCAGCTTTTCCCTGCGGCACGTGTTATGCGCATGGATCTGGATTCTACCGCCAAGAAAAGTGCATATCAAGATATCATCAACGCTTTCGGGCGGCATGAGGTAGATATACTCATCGGCACGCAGATGGTGACAAAGGGGCTGCACTTTGACGATGTGAGTCTGGTGGCGGTGCTGAGTGCCGATTCGCTGTTCAACCAGCCGGACTTCCGTAACTATGAGCGGGCGTTCCAGATGTTGGAGCAGGTCAGTGGTCGTGCGGGGCGCAAAGGCACGCAGGGCGAAGTGATTATTCAGACGTTTGACACATCCAATCCGATTTTCGGGTGGCTGTCGGCGCATGATTACCCATCGTTCTACCAACAGCAGATTGCCGAGCGCGAGATGTTCAACTATGTACCGTTCTGCCGGATGATTACCGTTATGCTGCGCCATCGCAACGAAGACCGTGTCAAGGCTGTGGCTAATGCCTTGCAGGAACGCTTAAAAGCTGTATTCGGAAAGCGTTGTTCAGTTGTAATTGAGCCGTCCGTTGCTCGTATCCAGAATCTCTATCTGCGCACCATCCAACTGCGCATAGAAGCCCGCGCGAACTATGCCCGCGCCAAGCAGATGCTGCAAGAACAAGTGGACAACATCCTCTCTCTTCCCGCCTGCAAAAGTGTCCAAGTCTTCATGGATGTTGACCCGCAATAAAAAAGTGAAAACAACTTAATGAATAGTATCCGGTAAGGATACTACAGGAGCAGGATTCAGCCGTTTTTCCTTGCGGGTATGGAAACGCTGGACTTTGCGCTTGTCACTGTTGATGTACTTCTGCGGAATATCTATTATTTCAGGAATGGCAGGAATACTGTCAATAATCTCTTTGTAGTCGTCGTGACGGATGATAAGCACTTCGTCATAGATATCGCCGGAGTCCAAAATACGGGTCTGCACACGCAGCGTGTCGCCATAAAGAGCGATGTCTTCATAGAGTTGTACGCCTGACGCCACGCGGGCGTCACGTTTGCCGAGCTTGTGCAGGTAGAACTTCGTGGCGGAATTGGTGTTCACGTACGGCATCCGGCGGGCATAGTTGTGGTCGTGACCTGCAAAGACAAGGTCTGCTCCGTTGAGCGCACGGATGAACGTAGCGGCAATATGGATGTTCTGCCGTCCTGCGCCGCACGAATGAACAGGGTGGTGCATGATGGCTATTACAAAACGGTCGCCCGCCGTCTGGATGGTTTTCTTGAGCCACGCATTGACGCGGGTCATTTCGTGGATGTGCTGCAAACCGTTGGTGTTGATTGCAATCAGCCGCAGGTCGTCAAAGTCCACAAAATACGTCGTCCCCTCGAAACCAAGCGGTCCGTTGTGCGGATGGCGGAAAGTCTCTGTCCAGTAGTCCGGCAATGTGCGGCGGATGCCTTTGCGGTACTCATGGTTGCCAGGGACGTTGATTAGTGGCAGCGAGTCGAAAGGCGTTCCGCTAAGGTCGTGGTATAGCTGCTGGTTATAGTAGAAATAGCCGCGCTCGACGAAGTCGCCGAGTTGGGCATAGCAGTCTGCCTGCGGATGACGGTTTGCAACCGCTTCCCACTGCGAATGCGTGAGGCTGTTGTGTACGTCTCCGAAGAGCAGAATCTGCAATGTGTCCGGCTCGCGCAGGTCTTCCCACGCAATGCCGTTGTATTCGAATCCGGGCACGGAATCGTCCCCGAACGTGTGGAACGAATAAGCAATCGTATCGCCTGTCCATTGCGGCTCTGGCGGATTGCCGAACCACGCATTCCAACGGACGACACAGAGTGCTGCGGCGCCCGCCAGAATGAGGATAGTCAATATGATTCGGAATGTACGCATTAGAACGGCAGGTCTGTTCCTTCGTCCTGCGAAGCCGCAGCATCAAACGTCTGTACGTTGGCGTTGCCGCCCATCGGCTGTGCAGCCGGTTGTTGTGCGGGTTGTGCAGGTGTAGCAGCTTGAGCAGCCTGAGCTGCGTCGGGATTGACGGTCATGTCCCCTTGTTGCACGCGCCATGCACGAATAGAGGTGTACCAACGGCCGTTGAACTCGCGGCTTTCGATGTCGAAAGACACGGTTACCAGGTCGTCCAACTGGCAGGGATTGTTCTTGATGCGGTCTTCGCCGAAGATCTCAAAGCACACCTTGCGCGGGTATTGCTCCTGCGTCTCAAGGACATAACTCTGAATCTTCCACGGATTGCCTGTGCTTTTGCTCACGCCTTCCTGGGCGGGAAGCACTTGTACGATTTTACCTACAATTTCCATAAATATCAATTGTCAATTATCAATTAGCTTACTCTCCTTTAATTGCTGCAACACCCGGAAGAACTTTGCCTTCGATGGCTTCGAGGAGCGCACCGCCACCGGTAGAGATGTAACTTACGCGGTCTGCCATGCCGAACTTGTTCACACATGCTACGCTGTCACCCCCACCAATCAGGCTGTATGCACCTTCGTCTGTTGCTTTGGCAACTGCTTCTGCGATTGCTTTGCTGCCACCGGTGAAGTTGTCAAACTCAAACACGCCTGCAGGACCGTTCCAAAGGATGGTTTTGGCACCTTCGATAGCCTTTTTGAACAACTCGCGGCTCTTCGGACCTGCATCCAGGCCTTCCCAACCTTCAGGAATTTCACCGCTCGGGCAAATGAGTTGGTTGGCATCGTTGGCGAACTTGTCACCGCATACGGAGTCGATGCCGAGTACGAGGTTCACACCTTTGGCTTTTGCTTGTGCCATGATATCCAACGCGAGGTCGAGTTTGTCATCTTCGCAAATCGAGTTACCGATGTGACCACCCTGTGCTTTGGCAAAGGTGTAGGTCATGCCACCGCAAAGAATAAGGTTGTCCACCTTGTTCATAAGGTTCTCAATGATACCGATCTTGGTGCTTACCTTGCTACCGCCCATGATAGCGGTGAAGGGACGTTTGATGTTATTGAGGATGTTCTCAACAGCCTGTACTTCCTTCTCCATGAGGAAGCCGAGCATCTTGTTGTCAGCGTCGAAGAAGTCAGCGATAACGGCTGTCGAAGCGTGTTTGCGGTGAGCGGTACCGAAAGCATCGTTAACATAGCAGTCAGCGTAGGAAGCGAGTGTCTTTGCGAACTCTTTCTGGCTTGCCTTCATGGCTTTCTTTGCCTCGTCATAAGCGGGATCTTCTTTGTCGATACCAACGGGCTTGCCTTCCTCTTCACCATAGAAACGGAGGTTTTCGAGCATCAGCACTTCACCTGCTTTCAGGGCGTCAGCCTGTGCTTTTGCCTTTGCGCAGTCAGGAGCGAACTGTACCTTTACGCCCAGAGCTTCGCTTACCGGCTCAACAATCTGGCTCAAGGAGAACTTGGCGTTTACTTTGCCTTTGGGTTTGCCCATGTGGCTCATGATAATGAGCGCACCACCCTCATTGAGGATGTGTTTGAGTGTCGGCAGCGCACCGCGGATACGGGTGTCGTCTGTGATTTTACCGTTTTCGTCCAGTGGCACATTGAAGTCCACGCGTACAATCGCTTTTTTTCCTGCGAATTTGTAATCTTTAATTGTCATAATAGTAAATATTTAATTAGTTTGTTAATTGTCCCAATCTATGGAATTAAGCCGTCCGCGGTAGGAATCGGCAAAAGTCTCCTGCTGGTTCTGACCGCCAATAACATAGATATTATTGTCTTTGACAAGCACGGACTGTTTCTGTCGTGCCTTGTAGATTTCCGGCAATTGGCATTTCGTGGTGTCTGCTGCCGTCCAAGTATAGCCTTCGTCCTTGGAAATCAGCACCTGGTCGCCGCGGAAAACCATATCTTTATCAACTCCACCGAACATCATCAGCTGGTGTTTGTACCAAATAACTGACACGCCGGTCAGTGTCTTGAATTCAGGCTGTTCGATGGAGTAGTTCACCAGCCGGTACAAACCTTTTATTGTAGGTGCATATTCAATATTCCACCGGCTGTTGATGCAGGCACCGTTTCGTGCATAGCCGCCGATGACGGCCGCGCGTTTTCGTTCACTCATGCTCTCGAACTCTACGGTTGCAAAGCCGCTAATCGGGAAGTTATCGTCCAATTCGACCTCAGTCCGGCGCACGGTGTCTGCAGCAATCTGTCCGAGCACAAGGGCTTCCGTGGTCGTATCTTGCAGTACCAGCCAAACGGTGTCGTTGAAGGTCATGAGCATCGTCACCAGGCTATAATCCTTCTCGCCGCTGTCTGTTTTTGTCCAATCACAGCCGTTTTCAGATGTGTAAAGTCCGTCCTTTTCAACGTAGTATAGTTTTGATTTATTGCTGATAATACTTTTCACACGGCACACGTCCGGCAGGCCGGTTAGTGTCTCTTCCTTCCACGTGGCAGCATCAGCAGACGAATACAACCGATTTGCAAATCCGTTGTTGCAGAACAACCAGAATTGTTCGCCAAGCATGACAACCTGTTGCTCTTCATCCTCGACGGGATACATTTTTTCGTTCAATGTCTCCCATTTATACAGGTCGGGATCCACTTGATGCGCATATAATTCTATCTTGTATGTCTTCTTCGTGGTTAAATCCGATGAAACAATCGTGACATAAATAGGTGTTCTTGTGAAATCCAACGTATCCCCTCCGCCAATAATCACACTGGTGTCACCCAGTTGCAGGGTTATGGAGCCGGGAGTGGTTTCGCATACAAATCTCGGATAGACACGTGTCAACGGAGTGCCGTAGCGGATGGAGTCCACGCACTTTACCAAACCGGTATCCACTCCTTCCTCAATAGTGAATTGTGCTTCTTTGAGTCCGGGTAGCGAATCGTGTCCGGTCACGTAGAAGTTGGTTAGTTTGGCAATGTTCGATGTCTGTACTGTTGTACTGGATTCACTACACGACCAAAGCCCCAAAAGGACGAAAATCGTTAAAATATAAGCGAAAATATGTTTCATTATTTGTGTATTTGCTATTTTTGTTGTAATTTTGCAGCGTATTTCGTAATTATCTGTTCAAGACTATGTTATTTGAAGCCCAACTACGTGACTTAATGCATATGCTTCCATGGGTTCGTATCCGTCGGGAGAAGAAGGCTATTCGTGCTCTTATTGAGCAAAAACGTCGCATTTATCCTGCCGATAAAATCCAAGAGGATTCCGAAGCAATCATGTCTCAGTTAGAACGCATGCATTGGTTTCGTGACGCCCAAACCGTTATGATTTATTACCCGATTCACAACGAGGTGGATTTGCGTCCGTTGCTCAAGCGCTATGAAGGTCAAAAAACTTTCCTGTTGCCTGTTACGCATCGCAAGTATATCGAGGCCCGCAAGTATGACGGTGAAGATATGATGCGTCGTGGTCGTTATAAAGTTCCTGAACCTCAAACCTCCAAATGGCGTGGCAAGATTGACCTTATTATTGTTCCCGGTGTTGTTTTTGACAACTTGGGTAATCGTATTGGTCGTGGCGGAGGATTTTATGACCGTTTTCTTAATAAGCATCGTCATGTGCACCAAATAGGCGTCGCTTACGATTTTCAAGTCAAGAAGCACGAGATTCCTCACAGCCGTCGGGATCATCCGATGGACCGGATTGTCACGCCTACTCAGACCATTGGATTGTAGGTTGCATTGCAATCTGCCTTTGTATCTCTTTGTCCGTCTCGGGGGTAAGGTGTTTTTCGCCTGAGCGGTAGTAGTAAATCAGTCCGTAGTTCTTGCAGCTGCGCAGGCGTTGGTAGGGTAGTTGGTTCTTATAGAAATCTTCCACTTGGTTCCAAATCTTCAGGATAATTTCGTCCGCTTTGGTGCGTAATGTCTCCAAATCACCATATACGCGGTCAGTTGTACGGCGGTGCATTTGTTGGTTCACCTGATGCTCTTTGAAGATGTCATAGTGCACTTTCACCTTCGTAATGGTCGGATTATAAATCGCAAATCCACCCAAACGGATGCGTTCCTGTTCGCCGTCAATGATATTCTGTCCCCACACAAGAATATCCTCTTCGCTACTCAAATCCGGCAGAATATGTGATTCGCAGTCCAGTTTGTACAACTCTTTCGCCTCTTTTTTTATTTCTCCGCGGATAACTGCGAGGTTCAGCACTTGGATAAAGTGCGAAATGTACATACGTGCGTTCTGGACCATGTGGCGATATTGTTTGTTCGCCGATACACGACTGTTGAAGTTCTCGCGATATTGGGATACCTGGTTTTCAAACTGCAACAGGAAACGTTGCGCCTCCGACAGCGTATGATAGTTCAGCACTTGCTCTGTAAAGTCTGCCTCTGATGCACGTTGAACGGCTGTCTGCAGCGCTTTCAATCGTGCCTGATCTGTGTTGGGTAAACGTCTGTATGGCATAATTAGTTATAATTTGGTCATTTGTGATTTGTCATTTGTTCCTTGCGGCAAGTTTTTCCGCTAATGTTTTCAATGCTTTTGTCGCCTTGTTTTCTTTGAGCACTTCCAAACAAGCCATTGCTTTCTTTGTCAGTCGTGCAATCTCCTCTTCCGCGGCTTTTTTCACGCCGGTTTCCTCATACATCCGCAGCACCTCTTCCACATTTCCCGCGCAGTGGTCCAACAGCGCAGCGGTCTCACTTCCAGTTGCATGGGCAGTCAGCCACAGCCAGGTCTTTTTCCCTTCTCGTATATCGCCGCCGATGGCTTTGCCGAATGTTTCCGGATCTCCGAAGCAATCCAAATAATCATCTTGTATCTGGAACGCCAAGCCGAGGTTTATTCCGTAATCATACAATGCCTGTTGTTCTTCGTCCGTTCCGTTTGCGATGTATGCCCCTATTTGTAAAGCCGTTGCAAGCAGCACGCTTGTTTTCAGGCGAATCATCTCCATGTATTCCGCAATGGTCACATCGTTTCGTTGCTCAAAATCCACATCCAACTGCTGCCCTTCGCAGATTTCTGTCGCCATTTTGTTGAACATCCGCAGCACTTTCGGCAGTTTGTCTTCCGGTACGCGACTCAGCAGTTTGTATGCCTCAATCATCATCTGGTCACCGGACAAGATTGCTGTATTCTCGTTCCATTTGACATGCACGGTTGGTCTGCCGCGGCGCACTTCTGCTTTATCCATCACATCATCGTGCAGCAGCGTGAAGTTATGGAATACCTCCAAAGCCAATGCCGCCGGCAATACATCTTTCTCGTTTCTACCGACAGCCAAAGCACCGAGTAACGCCAACTTCGGACGAATGCGCTTCCCGCCTGCCGCTAATGCATAGCCTATCGGTTCGTACAACCCTTTCGGTTCGCGATTCCAATCCAACTTCCTTATTTCGGCATCAATGTCCAATCTTTCAATCTTCAAATTTTCGAATCCTCAATAATGTCTGTCAGCACATCTTTCATTTCCAGTCCTGCAGCACGCACCTGTTGCGGAATAAAACTTGTAGCTGTCATACCGGGTGTGGTGTTTACTTCTAAAAGGTAAATCTCACCGTCTATCAGCACATAGTCTGCGCGAATAATTCCGTGACAGCCCAAGATATCATAAATCTTCAATGTCTGTGCCTGCACTTTGTCGCGCATTTCGTCCGGTACACGTGCAGGCGTAATCTCATCCACCTGACCGTTGTACTTTGCTTCATAATCAAAGAACTCGCGCTTGGTTACAACCTCGGTTATTGGGAATGCTACTGCCTTGTTAGCGGTCTTATACACGCCGGAAGTTACCTCTGTGCCTTTCAGATATGCTTCACAAATCACTTCATCGCCTTCTTTGAAAGCACGCTCAATAGCCGGAAGTACCGACTCGCGGGACTTCACTTTGGTGCAACCAAAACTACTGCCGCCGACGTTGCTCTTGATAAAGCACGGGAAACCGAGTCTCTTTTCCACCTCATCCACAATCTCACCTCCCACAGCAAAGCGGTCTTTCCGCAGCAATATACTATTCGCAATTTTTACCCCAAACTCCTTGAGATAGTGGTTGCAGGCATATTTATTGAACGTCAGCGCTGCTGCCAGTACACCGCAACACGAGTACGGAATATGCATCATTTCAAGGAATCCCTGCAGCAATCCGTTCTCACCCGGAGTTCCGTGAATCGTGATATATGCATAGTCAAACTCCGTCAGCTTGTTCAGCGTCTGCAAATCGGCTCCGTGCAGTTCAACTATCTCTGCGTCGTATTTATCTTTGTCCAGAAACGACAGAATACCTGCCGCACTATGCAGTGAGACATCGTGTTCCGAACTGTCTCCGCCTGCTACGATTGCTATTTTCTTTTTAGCCATGTTGTTTCTTTTTTTGCCCTTTACAGGCATCTTACCCCAAAACCGCGCAAAGGTACGACTTTTTTTGCATATATGCAAATTTTTCTCTTAAAATTTGATTATTTGCCTATTTGCAGCATCAAAAGACGGTTGAGACAGGCATGAAATATGGATAGGATTTTTACGATGCGGAATCTGTGCACGACCCTGATTGGCAATAGCTGTAGTGCCTTTGAGGTGTATTTCGGCACCGTTGCGGGCATGGCCGTCCAGATTCCAACTGTCGGTACCGATAGTCAGCTTACCGTCTGCAATCAACCATGTTGCATTGGGCACCAGATACCCTTGTTGAAAATAGGTCTGAGAGATATAATAGAACTCACTGCCGCTAATCTGCATTACTTCGTCATCCCGGAATCCTGCCCATGCCGAGCCTGGTTTTTCAGAGAGGTTAAATTCGTAGCTGCCTTCCGGAAGAGTTGTTTGGGCAGTCTCCGTAAAGATGCTGATTACGGCACATGGAATCGATGCTGCTCCTCCGACTTTAACCGACGCTTCGCTGTTATATGCAATGATTTCCCAGAAATTGAACCCCTCGTTTGCATAGGTCTCGTACGTTGCGTAAGCCGTAGTCAATTCATCCGCATCCTTGCCGGAATAATCTTTCGGTGCGACGGTTTCACCGGGTTCGGGATAAAAGTCGCTCACAGGAACAGGTTTGATGCCTCCGTGTGCAATATCCGCTCCGCCTTTGGAATCCGCTACAACAGGTCGTTGTCCGGCTTGTACAACCGGTTGTAACCCTTCGCTCAGGAACGCAACAACCATACAGTTCTCAGCCACCCATTTCTTATCCAGTGTGAGTGAATAGGAAGCTTCGTAATGATGTTCTTTATCAATGGCAAGCGTGTCGCCGGTTGCTTTTGTCGCAAATACACGTACGGCATTTGTGTGACGGAATTCCGCCCATCCTTCGTAGGTCTTGTAGTAGTCTTCCTGCGTGTCAACCATACCGGATTCTTTGACGAGAACGGTGAGCATTACGGTCGGATTTTCTTCTTTGCTGACGATACCGGAAACGGTAATACCCAGTTCGCGGCTGGCGGCATCATATGTGTTGCTGATAGACAGCGAGGCATACGTTGTTGCGGCGAACTGCTCCTTGTTCGTATAGGGCAGATATCCCGGATGGAAAACAACGGCTTTACCATCGCCATAATTTGTTTTGGAACGGTTGACAGTCATACTGGGTGCGCCGCTTACTTTCAGTTTGTTGGTGATGGTTTTGCTGCCGGAAACAGAAAAATGGTCTGCCTGATAGCCGTAATGATGCAGCACGACAATCCAGTTGGTGTCGTTGGCGATAAAATCGCTGATGCAATCCATTCCATTTGGGCAGTAGCCGCATCCCTGACCGGTAAATTCCTCAATAAGATGTTTCTTCGGGAACACTTGGGGGACGAATGGCTTGGGTTCCGGCGTGTCTGGGTCTTGCGGGACGTTTTTGGGTTCACAGGCTGTCATTGCCAAAGCTAATACGCCGATTAGGGCAAACAAAGAGAAATGTTTCATGTTAGTGCTGTATTTTTATGATTTTGTTTCCGTTATTGATATAGACTCCTTCCGGCAGTTCGGATAGATTTGTACCTACTCTATTGCCTGTCAGCGAATAGAAAGCAGTTGCTTGCTGCTGTGCGGATACCGTTTCTACGGCTTGAGAACCGTAATTGTAATGCACCGTAAGCGTACGGGATTCCTGGTCGTCGGAGAACGTATAAACGACCGTCTCATTTGTTCCGGCAGCAGGTGTGTAATGGGCAAACCATGTTGTCACCCCTTCTGGCACGAAATCCAATGTTTCTTCACCTTGTCCGTTACCTGTTGTGCATTGTCCGGCGCAGCAGAACTCATCCCTCAAACCTGTTGCAGACCGGATAATCGTGACATGTAGCGGGGATTGGCACAACAATGTGCCTTGTACCTCCATTTTGTCCTCGCCTGTCAGCGGGTCTTCTTCCGCTTCGTTGAGCGTGATTTCCATACCTTCAGCAGGAATGTCTCCTTTCCCTTCTACACTGACAATCAGCGCATTGGCAGTCTGCATAAACAGCAGCAGGCTACTCAATATAATCCATTTTTGTTTCATAGCCGTTCAATATATGATAATCATTGGCATCCAATAACAGAACCACCAATGAACACTTTCTGATGTTGCAGCCCTCCGGCATGGCAATGACGGCACTTGCGCTATTTTGTGCCAATGCTGTCCCCCAGGGACTGTCAAAAGCCGTTGCCCGCAGTAAATGACGGTGGTAGTATGCCGTATTGACTATTCCGTCCGGCATGGCTTGTGTGCCTGCCACACTGTCTTCCGTCAGCCAGACCGCCAACCGGCAGGCGTGACTGATAGCCGGCACCGAACAGCTTACATGAATTTCCCGCGAAGCGGAAATATATTCGGCTTCCACGGTCTTTATAATTGGTGCAACACTGTCAGCCATTAGATGGTTAATCCGGCTTGCCCATTCCGCGGGGTCAATAAAGTAACTGCCTTCGTCCGGCAGAAGATCAATATTGCCTGTCGGGAATGGTGTTGTCGCCGTTCCGCCCATAAACTGATAGCATGTATCGGCTGCCGGACAGGTATAATCGTATTTGCCTTGCGTGAAGGGATTGGAAGCCGGATGCAGTGCCACTACAATCAACCGCTCGCCGTAAATATCCTTCAATGCACTTGCTGTTTCGGCGGCTGCCGGGCAATTGACACACCTGAATCCCGTATATTCCAGCAATACATGCGTGCGTGTCTGTCCGGCTTCCGGCAAGGGTAGGAAACGCGCGTTTTCGTCTATCACTTCGCAGCTGCAAAGTGTCAAAACTGTTGCGAATATGAATAGTGACCGTTTTACCATGTGAAATTATAACTGAGGGTCAAACCTTCCTGTCTTGGTACGAACCGGCATACTCCGCCCGAACAATGATAGCCTTCCTGTGTTTTGGTGTAACCGAGCATCAATCGGTGTGCTTTGTGTGAATAGGTGGCAGCAACGGTATAAAAATGTTCGTGTATGGCTTCCTCAGTTCCGCCGATATTGTACATCCATTCTCCGCTGATGGTCAGCCGTTTCCATAGGCTCAGTTCATAGAGCGCAAACACCCACTGTCCTTCGTCATGAGGTGTGTACAGATACTGCAGTTCTGCACGCATGGAAACCTTGTCGCTCACGTGCACTCTTCCTTCTACAACCGCTATTCCCGACCGGATAAGACTGCCTTTTCCTTCCACGATCAGCCGGTTGTAGGTCTGGTACATCAGCATGGCATTCAGCCACCAGTTCTTCGAAAGCCGTTTGTTCAGTTCCACGTTGACATCCGTATAAAACTCTCCTTCCGGGCGGGTGTTTATCGCCCAACTCCCTTTATCCGCCAAACCGCGTATGTGTGAGGCATGTACTTTGAGCATGGTGCCGTATTTGCCCCCCATCTGCGTTTTGCGTGCCCAAGTGTAGCACAATTCTGCCTGAAAAGCCCATTCTCCGGCAATATACTGCGTGGAGTAGGGATAGTGTGCGGCTAACGCATAGGTGTGGTGTTGCGCAAATGTCGGCAGATGATTCAGTCTGCCCGCGATGCCTGTCCGCGTCCGTTCCGAGCGGAACGACATATTGTCCGTCCGCTTGACTTGGGCCAAAACGGCAAATCCTTTGCGTGAGTAACCTGCAGAAACCAGTAATGCTTCTCCGTGGCGGTAACTGAAGCCGTTCTCTATGGTCGGGTCATTGGCTTTACGGGCATACTCGACCAGCACGTCCCAGCCGCTCATCTGCCATTCAGCACGTACATCGCCCGCGCCTACCCAACGTGGCAGATTGTACATCATCAGCCGCCCTTCAACCGGCGTGATGATGGTGTCAAATGCCTCATATTTGCTTACATAGCTTCCGCCGACACTCAGACTCATGTTCTTTGCCTGCATCCGCGGAGACCACTGCTCGATATGTATTTCCACATCCCCGCCCAAAGCGGCATCACGGCTGTAGTTCCAACCCCATGCATGGTCATGATAACAGTTCCAGTACCGACGTTGCTTGCCTCCCAACACTGTCAGATTCAAGCCGCGGTACGGACTGACTTCTACTTTTGCTCCGCGTAACGCACCGTCGATGCCGAGGGCACGGTCCTCGTATAAATTCAATACCAACCCGGACCCGAACTGCCCATATACATCGCCAACGGTTATTTCACCCCAGTCAAATGCCGCCGATAAACTCAAATGACCGATTCCGTGACCCTTGAAGTCTGTTTCAAATCCGGGGAGTGGCCATTGAACCAGCTCCGCCCGGGTGGTTGCACGCAAGGACCGGAAATGGACTTTGTTGGAGTCGTTTCGGTAATGCAAACTCAGGTCCAGATACGAATTGCTCGGGTAGGTCACTTTCTCATGCCACTCCAACAGACCGTCATGTTGTATGCCGCCGCTTACATAAACCGTGTCATTGGCATGTACGGCCGCACAGCAGCATAGCACACTAACGCAAATATGTGCGAATCTCCGTCTCATCACCGTCAATATAGCCGGTATGGGTATATACGATTTCTCCTTTGCTGTTCAGCACAAACACATGCGGGATATTCTGCACGTTCATTTCCCGTTTGAGTGTCCCGTTCGGGTCCAGCAGTACGTGATAATCCCAACTGTTTCCGTCAACTAACGGTTTGACTTTGTGGCTGTCTTGTCCTTGGTCGATGGACACGATGTACATTTCAACACCGGATTCGTCCTGCCAGTCAGCATACAGTTCGTCAATGGCTTTCAGTTCCTGAATACATGGTTTGCACCATGTGGCGAAGAATGATAGTATCACGGGCTTACCTGTTTGGGCGAGTTCCGCTATGTTTACAGCGTGACCGTCAATGTCGCGCAATACGACATCCGGCAATACCGCCTGACAGTTCAACGCAATAAGCACAAACAGCAAACCAAAACTGAATCTTTTCATTGTATCATTTTTTATTCATTCACCCCGCAAAGGTACAACAAAAAATGCATGTGTCCAAATTTATTTGCGGAATTTAAAAAAATATGCTGTTTTTGTGGTAGATAGAACAAAAAAATCCGCCCGAGCTATAATATTCGGACGGATTTTGTGTGTCAACAATTAAAGCCAATTACTTCACCTCTGCGCCGGTAACGGTATAAATGTGACCGTCATGAGAGATAATAAGTTGACCGTCTTTGATGATTTTACTTGAGTCCAAGATTCCCTGTACATTTTCAACTGCGTCTATATCAAGAGCCAGTATCGGATTGAAATCTTTCCATTGTTCGGTAGTACTATACGCTTCGATGCTACCTGACGGTACATAGAGTGGTATTTTTGAGCAATCTACATGTCCGAACACCTCTGTACCCATTTCCGGCGGCAAAAGAGCAGCACATTTCACCTTATTTAAATGATTGCAATTCAAAAATGCACCGGTTTCTATACTTGTTACACTCTTTGGAATCATTATTTCAGTTAGAGATGTACACCCTGCAAACATATGATCCTTTATTCTTGTAATATTATCCCCCATTGTAACAGAGGCTAATTTAGAGCAATTAGCAAAAATCATATGTCCCAATTCTGTCACACTATTTGGAATAACAACAGAAGTTATGCCTGTCCCCGCAAATGCACATTCGTCAATTTTAGTAACGCTATTTGGAATCGTAATCGTGCTTAAACTGCTACATCCTGCAAACACTGAATGCTGTATATGCGTAAGATTATTTGAAATGGTCACAGAGGTCAATTTTTTACAATCACTAAAAGCCATGTGTCCCAAATACGTTACACTATTGGGAATAACGACAGAAGTTAAACCTGTACTGCAAAATGCGATATAGCCAATTTTAGTAACACTATTTGGAATCGTAACCGCACTTAAGTTTCTACAATTATCAAAAGCGCACCCTTCAATGTGTAAAACATTATTAGGAATAATTACGGACGTTAAACTAGTACATGCATAAAAAGCGTACTCTTTTATATCGGTTAATTTTTCACTGATTTTTATAGAAGCTAATCCTTCACAGTTACAGAAAGCATATGCTCCGATAACCGTAACATTGTCTGGAATAACAAGATTAGTGATTTTTTTCAGTTGATAACAAAGATACGCAGGAATATACTCAACGTCATTACCGAAAGTAAGGGACGTAATTTGTTCGCTAAAATTATAGTAATTACATATAAAAGGTGTAGTTGACCCATTAAAATCCTGACATTTTTTCGCATTCCAAATGACAGAATTCAGATTAGTATAACGAAAAACAGCAATTCCAAAACTGGTCACATTTTTGCCAATAGTTATAGAAGTCAAGGTACTACATAGTTCAAAAGCACCATCGTAAATACTTGTGACAGCATAAGTATCATTTTCATAGACAACTTCATCCGGAATTGTCACAGATGTCAATCCATAATAATTGGATGAATCAAAGTATTTCTCGTATACCACTTTCGCTGTTTTGCTTTCGGTATTAATAACATAATACAAATCGCCTATTTTGACTCTTACGTTTTCGGCAAAGATTGTTCCTGTGCTTGCTATTATAGCAAAGAGAAAAGTAATAAACGTTTTTTTCATACGCATTTGCCCTGATTGTGTCGGGCACAACTTTTAAGTTAATAAATTGTTTTATTTTGTTTTTAAATCTTAATAATCGTCAACTTTTGTGTTCTCTATACATAATAAAAGCGCGGGCTTTCGTTCGCTTCATTTGATGATTTGAGGTTCTGGACTACCTTGTTAATTCAAATTTACGCACGGAAAACTCACGCTGTCACGTGAGCGTGCATAAACCGTAACTTGAATTAACAATGATTTTGAAAGTGTCCAGTTTTCAAATCATCAAGTTTGGCTTATAACGCTTTAGTTATTATGTCACCGCTTTTTTACGCTATCGGTGCCAGCGGCAAAACCGTTTGCAACTTTACTGGGTACAAAGGTACAACAAATTTTTGACATGTGCAAATATTTGAAACAAAAAAGTGTTTTTTGTAGTTGAAAGCACTTTTAATTCCTTGCTGAAAGCATCCTGAAATATAGGGATTGCTGCGTAAGCCATTTTGTTTGCGGAAAGAGAGGGATTCGAACCCCCGGACCCGTTAAGGTCAACGGTTTTCAAGACCGCCGCGATCGACCACTCCGCCATCTTTCCCCGCGCACAAGGCGCGGCTTTCATCCAAAAATCGTGCAAAAGTACAACAAATTTTTGGACTGCACAAATTTATTTGCTGCAAAATGCATTTTTTTGGTACTTTTACCAGATACTGACCCGTTTTTCGGCAGGTACAAACAGCGGACTGTCCTCCGTCACCTGCCAGGCCTCATACCATGCGCCGATATGCGGCAATGCACCATTCACGCGCCAACGGCCGAGTGAATGCGAGTCGGATTTGGTGCGTTTGAGAACCTCTTCGGGACGGATATTCGCTGCCCAGACATTGGCATAAGCAAGGAAGAACCGCTGCGCGGGAGAGAATTCGTTATTTGAAGATTCAAAGATTGGAAGACTGGAAGATCGGGCGATATTCCTAAATGCTTGGAAGGATATCTGCAAGCCTCCGTGGTCGGCAATGTTTTCGCCCAAGGTGAACGCTCCGTTGGCATGTACTCCGGGAGCGACTTCGATGCCGTTGAAAAACTCCTCCATGACCTTTGTGCGAGCATCAAACCGTGCTTTGTCTTCTTCCGTCCACCAGTTATTCAAATTGCCGTCCTTGTCATACTGGCAGCCCATATCGTCAAAGCCGTGTGTCATCTCGTGACCGATTACGACACCGATGGCTCCGTAATTGAACGCATCGTCCGCAGACATGTCAAAGAACGGATATTGCAGAATACCTGCGGGGAAACAAATCTCGTTGGAAGACGGATTGTAATATGCGTTCACGGTCTGTGGGAACATATACCATTTCGCCTTGTCCACCGGTTTGTCAAGGTAACTGAGGCTATACTCCTGTTCGAACTTGGCGGCACGCTGTATATTGGCATAGTATGACAGCGACGGGTCCACATCCAACTTGGAATAGTCACGCCATTTGTCGGGGTAGCCGATTTTGATGGTCATTGTGTTCAGCTTCTCCAACGCCTTGGCTTTGGTCTCGTCAGACATCCATTCCAACGCCTGAATACGCTCTCCAAACGCACTTTGTAGGTTGTGAACGAGGTTGAGCATACGCTGTTTGTTTTCCTTCGGGAAATACTTTTGGACGTACATTTCCCCGACAGCCTCGCCGAGCGTGCCTTCCACAATGCCGACAGCACGTTTCCATAACGGACGCGGCTCCTCACTACCGCTCAGCACGCGGCCGTAGAAGTCAAAGTTGGCCATATAAATCTCGTCCGAGAGGTACGATGCCGCACCGTCAATCACCTGCCACGTGAGGAGTGTCTTGATATCTTCCAACGGCTCTTGAGCAAGCAGTTTGCCGCATTCTTGCAGGTGCTTGATTTGCCCGACATTGATGCTGTCCGTATGGATATGCATTGCGGACAGGAAGACATTCCAGTCGATTTCGGGGACCATTTCCTGCAGTTCCGCCATGGAGACCTTGTTATAATTGGCAATCGGGTCACGCAGTTCCACGTTGTTGAGCGCGGCGTTTGCCAAACGTTTTTCCAAGCGGAAGACGGTCTGCGCACGCCGGTCGCCGTCCTCAAATCCGAACAGACCGAACATGCGGGCTATATGCTTGATGTACGCTTCGCGGATAGCGGTGGTGTGCTCGTCTTCGTCAAAATAATACTCTTTTTCGCCTAACGCATAGCCGGCTTGTGCTTCGTTGAGGATATTCATGGTGGAATTACATGCGTCCGCCTCCACATAAAGTGCGAAGAGACCGTATTCCATGGCCGCACCAAGCCGTTCGCTCAGTTCCTCGCGGGAGCTGATGGCTGCAATCTCGTCCAATGTGCCACGTAGCGGCTCAATTCCTTCGGCATTGCGCCGTGCCGTATCCATCGCAAGGTTATAAAAGTCGCCGATTTTTTGTGCCACAGAGCCTTGCGGGTGGGATTTACCGGCGATTTCGGTAATCAGTCCGTTCACTTGCTCCAGATTGCGCAAACCAAGTTCGTCAAACGTTCCGAAACGGCTGTATTCCGCTGTCAGAGGATGATTTGCCATCCATCCGCCGCAGGCAAACTGATAAAAGTCGTTCTGCGCTATAGCCGTGGTGTCAAGATTTTCTGTACGAATGCCCGTTGAAAGGGGCTTGGAGCATGATGTAACCATAATAGATGTAATCGCAATTGCGAAAAAAGATAGGTGTTTCATATGAATGATGAATTATTTTAGAATTTCCACGAAACGCCTGCCAGTCCGTTAATGAGTAGTGACTGATAGCCGTACAAGGTATGGTTGCGGCGGCAGATGAAGTTGTTGAGCTGCAGGAATACTGCCAGATTGAGTTTCGTGAACTCATACTGTGCGCCGAGATTCATGTCTATCAACGCGGGCAGATGTACCTCGCCTTCGGTGGTAATCGCCCAACGTGTGCCGGCAAAGCGGTTGTCGGAATAGAGCGTCCAATGCTCATCAATCCGTCCGTCGATACGCAGACTGATTTTCCAGTCCGGCCTGTCATAGACGCGGCCTTCGGTCAAATTAATCTCTTTGGCAATATCCTCCAGACTGGCTTTCGGAGTGATGTTCTGCAACTTCCAGTAATAGTAGTCCCCCGCCAAGTGAATCTGGATAATATCACGGTAATGGTAGAACAGTTTGGCTCCTACTTTGGCACGATGGTAGTCCGAACTGAAGTCACTGAACGTTCCCGGCAGAATCATGTGCCCGTCACCCATGTCAAATGCATTTATGAACGCCACATACGACTTGCTGTTCATATAGTATGCATAGCCGCCGTGAATCTCGACAATCAAGTGCTTCTGCGGCTTGAAATGGAAGCCTAATTCGGCATCTACCGGCGTATAGGAACCGACGGATTTCGAAGTCACGCAAGGAATAACCTCCATATAGCGGTTCGCCTCCAGATAGGCCTGCAAGGAACCGAAGCCGAAACTACCGCCAATTTTGCCGTACAGCGTCATCCACTTGGGTGCAAGTTGCGCCTCAAAGCGGATATTCGGTGACGGCGCAAAACTGATATTGTCGTTGTTGGACAGCAATTGTCCCTTACCGATGTTCATGTCCAGATTAATGCCGGCATGAAGCATGATGCGCTTGCCGTGGTAGGCGTAGAACGGCTCAATACGCAGGTTGTGGCGGCTGTTGTACAGACGATGGGCAAAGAGTGCCGTATCCACGGTGTACATGTTGTTCTGCATATAGAATTTCAGACCGATGTGGTGCCGTTCATCCGGCAGCTGGGCATTCACCATCGCCTCTGTGCGCACTTGGTGCTCAACTGCTATGCCGGGTACATCCAATATCTGATAACCCAATTCAACCTTATACTGCACTTCCTCTTTGGGCGCAGATTGCAAACCCACATATACGCGTGCCCGCCATTGTATCTGCTTGTCTTCCGGCTGAAAATCGGCAAACTTGTCAATCGTCAGTCCGCGATTGCGGTTGTAGCCGTCTGTACCGTCATAGTACCGTCCGTATTTGGTGTAGAAGAAATTCTCGCCCTTCACGCCGCAATACAGATGCATCGTGGAAAACTTATGCGTGAACCGCAGCCCGAAATCTGTTTCGGACAGTGTCCTTCTTCCCCATTGGGCATTGTGGTCTGCATAGAGATTGAGGAAATTCTGCTTGTTGTCGCTCACTTCGTAAGCAAAATTGAACAACGTCAGCGGATGACCGATTCCTCCACGCAGCCAGCCGTGTAACGGTTCCGGCTTGCCGAAGCGGGTGGGTTGGCTGAGTAGCGGATTGACATTCACCGTCGGAGCCGCTTCTGCCGACGAATATTCCGAATACACGACCTCTGTTGGCGGAACTTCTGCCTGAACAGCCGTTGGTGGAGTATTGACTTTGCCGGCACTTTGGATAATCGGTTGGAACTCGCGCTCCACCACTACACTACGATTCAGTACGGTGTCTTGTGCCGCAGCCGTAACGCTTATAATCAGCAATAAATATATTAGTCTTGTACGCATAATATCAATTATCAATTGTCAACTATCAATTATCTTCCTCTTCTTCGGGTTGAACGGTTTCAACCGGCGTCAGGGCCGTCAAATGCTCTTCTACCCGCTGGAGTATGTCGTCTTTCTGCTTGTAATTCGCTTTAAGTGACAGCAGATACTGCTTCGCCTGGAAGTCATCACCGCGCTCATGGCTGATTTCCGACAGCAGAATCAAGCTGCGCGCCAACCAATACTGTTGCTGTGTGGGTTGCTCTGCAAAATTCATCACTTCGGCTTCTGCTTTGTCATATGCCTTGAGGTCAAAATAGGACTGTGCCAGCAGGTATTTCGATTCAGCGCCTACGGCAGTCCGCACATCCTTGCTTATAATCTCCAGATCCGGCACCGAAAGGGCATATTGTTTTGTCTCGCGATAGGCCTTCGCACGTTGATAGAGCGCCTGTTCCTTCACATCAGCCGCTACAGGTTCGTCGCTAAGAATCTGTGATGCAATATCGATAATATCCTGCGTTTTGTGAAGTGCCACAACGCAGTTCAGGATGCCCGTTCGTGCAGTTGCTGCATTCTTGCGCTTGGAAGCTAGTTTCAGCGACTGACGGTACTGTGTCAGCGCATTCTCGTAGTCCTTGCGGTCAAAGTAAATCGAAGCGGTAACCATCGCCGATGCCTCTGCATACGGACTTCCGACACGTAGCGACAACGGCAGATACTGCTTCAACGCGGCATCCAAATTGCCTTGACGGTACTGTAATTCCGCAGCCGCGTATGCCAGCGAGTCATCTTTGGTGGCAACCTCCATATTATATTTGGATAGTTTCTTGCTGTACGCCACAAACTCATCTACGCGGTTGGTTTCCACATAAACCGCCTCCAAACCGTCAACCGCCAGATATGCCTCACGGCTGGCAGGGAAGTGCTCAATCGTGTATTTGTACGCTTCAATCGCATGGGCATAGTCATGAATATTCCGGTATGCCATCGCACGTTCAAGACTCGCGCTGCGTGCCTTGTTGCTGCGCGGATAGCGTTCCAACAACTGCTCATAGGCTGCGGCTGCTTCGCGCTCCTGTTCCATGGTCAGCCGTACACGGGCAATCTCATATAACGCATCGTCCGCATAATCCGACTTCGGATAACGGTTCACCAGCTGCTGCAGAATCGTAATCTTTTCTTCGTTACGATGTTGCAGGCCCAGCGAATAGCCTTGTTGGAACAGCGCATAATCGCTGGTGGAAGTATTCAGTCCGGCTGCTTTTTCGTAGTATTTGTTGGCTTCCGCAAACTGCCGTGCGTTGAAGTAACAGTCGCCGATTCGGTTCATCGCATCCTGGTAGGTTGGCGATGAAACGGCTGCTTCCGCCACATGTTTCTCAAAAGCTACGCGGGCTTTGTCATAGTCCTTCTGCTGGAACAGCGCATAGCCGCGCAAATAAGCTGCCGTCACGCGGTTGGGCGAATCCTTGGCTTCCGGACGGGCGAAAAACGCATCCAAGTCCTTCAGCACCGCCGCATAATCGTTGATGCGGTAAGACGTTTCCGCCCGCCAATAGTATGCATCTGCAATGACCGGCGATGGCGTGCCGTCTTTGATAACAGCTGTAAACCAATCCTTTGCTTCCGCGAATTTGCCGCGCACATAGGCATCTGCGCCGACTTGATAGCGCAAGTATTGTTTCGTTTCGGCTATCTTGCTATCCACTTTTGCCGTTTGGCTGTCTAACTTCACGGAATCCAACGCCGAAAGTGCCGCCTTGTAGTTCTTTGCCTTGCGGAAAGCGTCACTCAGCAGCATGTAAATATCGTTCACATGCTCTGAATTCGGGTACTGTCGGATAAAGTCCGTGAAAACGGTTTCGCTTTCGCCGATGGACGAACTCGACTGATAGACCGCCAGGCAATAGTTGTACATCGCTTCATAGTGCACTTTTTCGCTGATGTTGAACCGCGTCGCAGCCAGATATGCCAACTTCGCCTGTTCCATTTCGCCGACTTGCACGTAGGCGTTTCCCAAAGCCAGACTAACGTCCTCTGAAACCGCATCTTGTTCTTCTTTTACGCGTTTGAATGTCTCAATCGCGCCTCGGAAATCCTGCGTCTTGAATTCCGCCAAGCCCAGTAAATACAGGTCATTCCGAAGAACCTCCATCTTTTTGGCGGTAAATATCTCGTCGTATTTCTTCAGTTCCCGCGCAGCATCGCTAAACCGCTCCTGACGGAAATAGATCTCGCCCAACATACGGTGCAGTTCGCCGTTGTTTTCATTGTTCGGCTGTTCCTCCAATAGTTTTTCGATTTTTGCCTGAACAGCCTCATTGTCGCCTTTCGAGTAATAAATCTGTATAATGAAATACGGAACCGTTTTGCGGTATTCAGGTTGGTCTTCCAACGCTTCCAACGCCGGTAACGCTGCCTCGTAATTGCCGAGTTTGTACTGGCAATAGGCGTTGTAGTAGCAGGCTTTCAGGCGCAGAGCAGGTGCTTTTGAATTGATTTTCTGCAATTCCTCGTCTTTCTTATCCACCAGGTGCCCGAAATATATCGAAGCCCGCTCATAATCGCTCTGCATAAGATGTGCATAGCCTCTGTAGAACTGGTATTCCGGCTGGTGGGGACGTGCAAGATCCTTGTAATCCGTCCGTTCAAACTCTTTGATGGCACGCTTGTAGTAACCGCGTTCGGTTTGGATCACGCCCATCATAAAGTACAACTCCGACTCAAATGTCGTGTACGGATATTCTTCCAAATATGTCCGTAGTTGGCGGATGGCGGACTTGTCGCGTTCCTCGTATAATTTGGTCACACGGGCGAACTCCGACTCCATCCGGTTTGCCTGTTGTGCATGCAGCGGCAAGTTTGTAGCAAGCCACACCAGACATGCTCCTATTATCGCAAATTTTCTCATACCTATAATCGCATACTTCCTCATAATAATCAATTTAGCGTCACAATCAATTTAGCATCATTTTGCATCAGTTTCCGTGCAAAGTTATAATTTAGCGCCATTTTGCATCAATTTTTCGTGCAAAGTTATAATTTAGCGTGCAAAATTACAAAAAAAACTTTATTCCCGCAAATTTTTTTTGCAATAATATTGCAAGAATATTGTATTTCCTTTCCTCTGACCGTATCTTAACCGAATGTTGACCGAATGTTAACCGAATGATACCGCACTCAAAGAGCTATGTTTATGCGGAAGCGAAGTGCCCAGTAAGGCAGTTCCGGCGAGTTCGCAGGCGATGACAACCGCCAAACGGAGTGAATATCCAATACACGCAGGATATTTCCTATACCGCAACCGATTTCCGTATATGGTACATCAACGGCTTTTTGGCTGGTCGGGTCTGTTCCCCATGCCAATTTGAAAGTGGCTAATTCCCGCAAATGCAGCCAGCGAACACCCGGAATAAGATTGAACAGTATGCCTTGTCCGTTCCACTCTGTATGAAGTGCCACAAATTTGTCCGCCGCATAACTGAAGTTGTTGAGTAGCGTAAACCGGTACGGGTCGTATGCATAGCCTTGGTTTCCTTCAAAATGATGCAGTAACGAATAGGGAACTTTGCCTATTACGCAACCGGCCTGCACCACATAATCAAGTGTTCCGCCCATACCTAAACGCACATGGTGACGCAGCATGATATTCACTTTGCCGAACATTTGATAGCGTGACATCTCATCCGTTTGGTAACTGCCGCCTTCCAGTCCGAAATAAAGTACCGGCAAATCATTATAGACGTAATAACGCGACATCCAGTCGTCAATCTTCCGTTCCCGCCAGCTTACACGCAATATCGCACCTAATGTCTGATACCTGAAACTTGGAATATTGTGGTATCCAACCAACGGATCTCCATAGCCCATCCATCCGAAACGGGCGTAAGCTTGTGTTTCCAAGTTGTCTGTCCAGTCATTACTGAAATGCAATTCAAACTGCCTTTGCCGCGTAGCGGTATTTACCGCTGATTTGTTATACCGCAACGCCTCAAACGCGTATGCCGTAAAATCCATCGCACGCAAACCGATATTGTTCTCATATAGCAGATTTGTAAAGTCATCTACTTCCGCCCAGACATACTTGTCATGATATTCCAGAAAGAACGTATTCCGTCGTAGGGTAGGCAATAGTACGGACACACGTCCCATTCCCTTGAAAGCACGGTCACGGAATCCATATCCGACAGCCGCTTCCAACGACACATGTTTCATCAGCCGTTCATTCGTCCGGAAAGGCAATCCTACATGAACCGTTTCATGCTTGTTCACTTGCAGAATCTCCTGTATATTGCCGATATCTATACATGTTCCGGTCGGAATGTAGCCGGTATTGATGATGGTTGCCGTCCATTTCGCAAAGCGTATAAGCGGCAAGGAATCCAAAGCAGCAAAAGCACTGTCTGCCGTGGACTGTCTGTCATCCGAAACAGGAACTTCGGTACTTTTTGTGCCTGCCATCGAATGCCGCAGCAGTACAGACGGAAAGAAATGTGTAGTATCCGTCTTTACGGCAAAATCCAGCAAAGCCGTTATCTGCTCGTCTTGTAGTGCATTATCTTCGCTCAAAGTTTGCCGGACATGCAAATCCCGCAGGTAGTTGATGCTGTTTTGAGCCGGCACTTCTGCCGTGATAGACCGTAAAGCGAATGTTGCCGAATCTATCACCATTTCTCCGTTAAACGTGGCATAGAACGGATTCTTGGTCTTGAAATGTATGACATACAGTTTCCCGCTATCCGTCGAAATCGAATCGGCAAGATAATAATTGTAGTATGTATTTCCGGAAGCCGCTAACGGAGATAGAAAACTGCGTCCTAATATACTGACCGAATTTCGGTAAAAGTCCAAATTCCCGTTATCTGCCAACAAAGCCGAATAATCGGTTGTGGAGAGCACCAACGATCGTTCATCTTTGGTTCCTCTTGGTTGCGCTTTGTCTCCGGATAGTGCCATTTGCTGCCGGCTGACATACAACGGAAGCATCAGCGTCGAATCTTCTGTTTCCATCATTCCGCCTCGCAGACTTTTCCACAAACGCCGTTTGAGATGCCGGCTGTCTATCTCGCTGATATACAGCTCTGTTGCGGCCGATGCTTCGTTGCTCACTCCCGTCACAAACCGGTCATTCTTCATACGGTTTTGCCTTACGGCAGCCACCAGCGGCAAAGCGGGATTGGCTCCGGGACGCACGTATACTTCCTCAATCGAAGCCGATTTCTCCTTCAGCGCCACTTGCACACCTGCCATTGTGCCTGCTTCAATCGGATAGCGCTGGGTGTGATATCCTACTGCCGAAATTACCACGATTCTCTTGCGTTCCAAATTGGTACGAAGCATAAATGCTCCGTCTTCGTTGGATGTCGTTCCGATAGTAGTACCTTGATAATAGATATTCGCATTGGCTATTGGTTCACCGGTTTCTTCGGAGAAAATATCACCCACAAGAATCGTTTCCTGTGCGCCTAATCCGATAGCAACCACCAATAATATGAACAGCCATCTGCGTCTCATGTTCGGTTTGCCGGATGGAATTGCAGAATCGCCTTGCGCAAATCCTGAATATCGACATGCGTATAAATCTCTGTGGTGGTGATACTTTCATGTCCGAGCAACTGCTGTATGATGCGCAAATCCGCTCCGTTTTGCAGCAGATGAGTTGCAAAAGAATGCCGCAAAGTATGTGGCGAAACGGTCTTGTGAATGCCTGCTGCGGCTGCAAGGCGTTTGATAATGGTAAAAATCATGGCTCGGGTCAACTGCCTGCCATAGTGATTCAGAAAAGCTATATCTGCAAATTCCGGTTTCACGTCTAAATGTGCACGGTCTTCCAGCCAGAAACGGAACCATTTCTCTGCTTCCGGCGATATTGGAACCAACCGTTGTTTGCTGCCTTTGCCCTGAATCAGCATATAGCCTTCCTCGCGATACATATTGCTCAGCTTCAAATCCGTCAACTCACTCACCCGCAATCCGCTGCCGTAAAGCATTTCTATAATAGCCCGATTGCGATGTCCTTCGCTGCCGCTGAGGTCAATTTGTGCAATAATAGCATTTATTTCCTCCACAGTCAGCACATCCGGCAGATGCATTTCCTTCTTCGGCATGTCAATCAACTCGCTCGGGTCGGTCTCTATATGATTATGGTATAGCAGAAAACGGTAGAAACTATGTATGCCCGATAGTATCCTTGACTGCGAACGCGCGTTACTGTTTGCTCCGAAAAACGAATACACAAAGTCCTGCAAATCTGCGTACGATGCCTGCACAGGGTCGATTCCCCGTTCTTCCAGATAGACACGCAACTTGCTCAAGTCCTGTTCATAGGCCAGTACCGAATTCTCCGACAGCGAACGCTCCAGACGAAGGTACGTGTGGTACTCTTTATAGATGCTGTCGCCGGTCTTCATACTGCAGAACGCCGCGATAATGAAGCAAATATTGCTTCTTGCCCGAAATAAGATTAAACTGAATATCTGTCGTGTCACCAGTCCTGGTAACGCTGAAAGCAGAATCGCTACACAAAATGAGCGTACTTATTTTTGAATCCTCTATACCTAAAATATACGTTCCTGTCGGATTTCCGTCAAAGTCCATTCCGGGAAGGAAAGTGTTTTCTGCGCCCGTAGTGTCGCAGACATATTTTCCTTCTGCCGGCACAGTATCTGTCAGCGGCAGGAAAATGTCGCTCAAATACAGATTTGTTCCGCTTCCCTGAATATAACCGAGCGAATCGAAGGTGATATCTTTCGAATATAGGTCTAACGAAACCACATTTTGCTGCAAACCTTTGTAGTATGGTCCGTAGAAAGCTACTTTTCCCTGTGTCAGTTCGGAAACTATCGTTACCGGCTGGACTGGATTGTTCTTTGGCGAACAAGCCGCCAATACGAATGGCAATATGTAAATCCACTTTTTCATGCAACACGTAATTTTCTCACAGGATACCAGGCTGACACAAATCCCAACAGCACAACAGTCACGCCGATTACAATAATATCAACTGCCTGCACTTGCACGGGATAAGACGAAATGATATATTCTGTTCCTGTTCCGAGTTTCAGCAATCCGAAATGTTCTTGCACCAGGCACGCCGCCAAGCCCAGTATCAGTCCGATGATGGCTCCCAACGAGCTGGTCAGCCAGCCTTCATACAGGAAGATTCGGCGTATTAGCGTGCTGTCAGCGCCTAAATTCCTCAAAATTCGTATATCTTCGCGCTTGTCAATTATCAGCATCGACAGCGAACTAATGATATTGAAGCACGCAATAAGCATGATAAAAGCCATCAGCAACACTGTCAGCAGTTTCTCTACCTTCAATATCCGGAAGAAATCAGCCTGTTGTTCGTATCTGTCTTGCACCAGAAACGTTCCGCCAAGTATTTGCTGTATCTCTTTCTTCGCTATTCTTACGGGCGTTCCTTGACGCAGTTGCACATGCAGCGCCGTAACCGTCGCGGAGTCATACTCAAACAGTTCCCGTGCCAGCGGCAGCGAAATTAGCATGTAACTCTCATCATATTTCACCTGATTGACGGCAAACGTTCCGGCAATAAAAGTGGTCGCCTCATTAAAACTCTCATCGGGGCGCAGCAGATTGACACGGCTGTTGCGTTTGGGTGCATAAATCCGTAATCCGCCGACGAAATGTGCATTTATCCCGATTTGTGCCGCTAATCCGCGACCGAGAACGGCACGCTCAAATGCGCCGTCATAAACGCTGTAATGACCGTCAGTAATGATGGAGTCTATTCCTGTCAGCGCCTCAAACGCATCATCCACACCCATTAAATGCGCAGGCATTTGGTGGTCTTTATAGCGAATAAGTGCTGTCTCTTCCACTACTTGCGAATAAGTCTCGACGAATGGCATTGACAGCACTTCGCGCATTTCATCACCATCGATGGAGAAATATTTTCCTTCTGCTGCCGTTATGCGCAATTCGGGGTCAAACTGCGAAAACATGCTTTCAATCAACGAGCCGAAGCCGTTCATAATGCTCAGCACGCAAATCATTGCTGCCGTCACAACACCTACAGCAGCGGCACTTACGCCGCTGACAATATTGATGGCATTATGGCTCTTCTTGCTGAAGATGTATCGCCATGCTATATGTGCTTCAATACTCACTGTTTCAGCAGTTCGTCTATCCGTTCCATGCGTTCGATAGTCTCATCCAAATGGAAATGTAGTTCCGGAATAATACGCAACTGATGACGTTCCAGATTACCCATCTCGCCGCGGATACGACCCTGTTCATGTTCAATAAGTTCCATGGTGGATGCCACCTTGTCTTGCGGGAAAATGCTTAGATAGACATGGGCAATGGCCAAATCCGGAGAGATACGTACTTCGCTTACTGAAATCAGCACGCCGCCTAAATTCCGGGCAAATCGCAGAAAAATATCGCTCAGGTCCTTTTGAATCAGACGCGCAATCTTATGTTGTCTTGTCGTTTCCATATAGATTATATAAGATATTAAGGTCTGTTGTAGATATAAATTACACAAAACGGGAAAGGAGAAACATCTCTTTTCCCTAATATTAACTATCAATTATCAATAATCAATTAATACTTGTGACGGCCTTCGTCTGCTACGGTCAGTTTTTTGCGACCTTTGGCACGACGGGCTGCTAACACACGGCGACCGTTGGCACTTGCCATTCTCTCAAGGAATCCGTGTTTGTTGCGTCTTTTGCGCTGTGAAGGTTGAAATGTACGTTTCATATAACTTTGATTTTAGGCCACATCACGTGGCGATTAATAAATGCGGTTTATGCTGTTCGCTATAGCCGTTAAGCGAAAAAAGCGTGCAAAGGTACTGCTTTTTTCTGAATTAACAAAACTTTTTTGCATTTTTTTCTATTTTAATGCTGATTATTCAAAAAAAATGTTGTACTTTTGCACTCAAAATGCAAAAAAACGGATGTTAATCACCACAAAGGCCATAGTTCTCAATCTTCAGCGTCATTCGGACCGCTCGCATATTTTGCATACCTATACGCAGCATTCCGGACGTATCAATTTCTTGGTCTATGGGGTTGGTTCAAAAAAGAAGTCCGCTGCACTTTATGCACCGCTTTCGCTGATTGAAATTACGGCGGACATCCGTCCCGACAGATCGATTCCTACACTCAAGGAAGCCCGTCTGCTCCGTGCCGCAAATTCGCCAAATGCTGCACTTGTCACGCAACTCAAATCCAACGCCGTTTCACTCTTCCTTGCAGAATTGTTATATGGCACGCTCCGGCATCCTATGCCTGACGAAACGATGTTCCATTTCCTTGAAAATGCACTTTCCGTCCTTGATACCACTACTGCCTTGGAGAATTTCCACACTTCTTTTCTGATGGATTTTGCTGCGGCGCTCGGCTTCGCTATTGATGAAAAGGAGCACCCGGCTTTGCTCCGGGTGCCCGTTTCACGTGCTGATCGGCAACTTCTGCTACGCCAGCTTTGCGATTACTACGCCCTTCATCTGGACGATTTTCGTACACCGCTTTCGCTGGACGTGCTTATTGAAGTTTTCGACTGATTATTAACGTTTGTGTTTACGTTGCAGTTTCTGCTGTTTGTGGTTGTTTATCACTTGAACAACGGCAAAGATGATGATGCAGAGCAATACCACAATAATCACACCAACCATCAGCGGACTCAGGTTGTCGCCTTTCACGCGGTTCCACATCTTCACTAACTCCTCGTTCATATCGCCGGCATCGTGCATCAGAGCGCAACGGTCAATAATTGACTTGTCGGGATATAGTACAGGATTGGCATATACGTCGATAGCATTCTCACCGAAGAAATAACTCAAGTCAAGAGCCTCCGGCCACTCTTTGCGGTCATCAATCCATGCGCGGATTTCAGGACTTGCAATACAGGAAACATAGCCGATAAAGTCCATGTTCTTGATTGCATTCGCAGGAATACACATATAATCGATAAACCACGATGCAGCTTTCTCATTCTTTGCGTATTTCGGAATGCACCATCCGTCAAACCAAACGTTTGACCCTTCTTCCGGCACGATATAGTCCAACGTGATTCCCATCTCTTTTGCTTCGTCAATCGCCCATTGTGCGTCACCTGACCATGAAAGGTTCATCCATGTCTTGCCTTTGGTCATTTCCTCTTTTCCGAAATCTACTTCCCAACCGGCAATATTTTCCTTTGCTGCTGTCAGAATTTCCTCAACACGCGCAATGCGTTCCGGAGTGATGTTGCGCACAAGGTCGTCACGGGATACTTGGCCGCGGGCGATTTCTTCACGATATGCGTAAAGAACAATTACGGAATAAACGTCACGGAAGGCGTCTTTCATGTAAATCTTGCCTTCAAATTTCGGGTCCAGAATAGCGCCCCATGAACGCAAATCCTCGCGGTTCACGAACTTTGGATTGTAAATGAATCCGGTTGTTCCCCACATGTAACCGACCGTGTAGTCGCTTACGTTCTCTGTTTCTGACATCTGTTGGAACTTGTCCACTACGAATGGTGCCACATTGTCAAAATAACGCACCTCTTCGGGAATCAACTCCTTGTTGATTTTCTTCAGCAGATTTGCCTTCAGCATACGCTCGATGATGTACTCGGACGGGCAAATCACGTCGTAATCCTCATGTCCGACTTCAATCTCAGTCAGCATACTTTCATTGATGTCGAAGGTCTGATAAATCACTTCCACATCCTCACCCGTCATTTCCTTGTACCATGCGGGGAATGCGTTCAGTACATCTTCATCAATGTAGTCTGCCCAGTTGTACACTTTCAACGTGTGTTCGCGGTCTGCTGCGAAACTACTCATGGCGAATACTGCCGCCATCACAAAAGTAAAAATTTTCCTCATGTTATTAATAAATTTAATCAATTATTGAATTGAATTTTAATTACTTTGCTTGCTTGTCAGCCCGCCAGTTGATAATTATCAGCAGCACGAGCATCGTGATAAATATCAAACTGAACAACGGTCGAAGTTCCGGCGTCAAACCGCCTTTCCGCGCATCCGAATAGATAAACGTACTCAGCGTCTCCAGTCCGCCGCTTCCTTTCGTGAAGAATGTCACGCCGAAATCGTCAATACTCAGCGTGATACTCAGTATGAAGCCGCTAAGCATTCCCGGCCACAATTCCGGCATCATCACTTTCCGTAACGCCTGAAACGGTGTCGCACCGAGGTCCAATGCTGCTTCATATATATTCGGATTCATCTTTGTCAGTCGTGGCATTACACTCAGCACCACATACGGCGTACAGAACACCACATGCGCGATAATCACTGTTGCCAGACCTCGGCTTATTCCGAGGAACACAAATAGCAGGAACAGCGATATACCTGTCAGTATATCCGGATTGATCATCGGGATACTGTTCATAAACTGTATCGCTTTGCGTCCTTTTTGACGCATGTTGAATATGCCGATTGCCGCCAGCGTACCTAATAAGGTCGCAAATGTGGCAGCCACAATCGCTATCAGCAGCGTGTACCAAAGCGCATGATACATATTCGGGTCCACATGCACTTGTGCCACGCGGTCATACCCTGTAAACAGGTTCTCATAAAGCGCAAACGTAAAGCCTGTCCAGTTGCCGAGCACTTTGCTCTTGGTGAATGAGAACACGATTATCAGCACAATTGGCGCATAGAGTAGCAACAGCAGCAACCATAAATATGATTGTGCAAAAACGCGCTTCACTTTCAAGTCCCGTTCGCGTCTCAATGCTTCTATTTTCGCCGAACTCTGTTCCGCCATAATCTTCCAATCTTCAAATTCTCAAATCTTCAAATCTTCCAATCCCTAAATCATCGTCGCCGACGATGTCTCTTCCTTGTCTCCGAAGAAACTTGTCAGTCCTATAATCAGCAGCATAATCAGTGACAAAGCAGCACCGTAGTTCCACATCTGCAAGCCGCCTTCACCGAATGCCCGCTGAATCAGCGAGCCGAACAGGGTTATCTTGTTTCGTGTCAGCAGTTCCGCAATCGCGAATGTGCTTACTGTCGGCATAAACACCATGATTATTCCGCTGTAAATACCCGGCATCGACAACGGAAGGATCACTTTCGCAAACACTTCTTTTCCGTTTGCACCAAGGTCACGTGCCGCCTCTATCAGCGACCGGTCCATCTTTTGCAGCGTGTTGTATATCGGATAAATCATAAACGGCAGAAAATCATAGCACATGCCGTAAAGCAAAGCGCCTTCGCCCAACGGAATAGAAAACATATTGAATAGTTCCACCGTCGCTAACGTGCGTAGCAGGAAGTTTATCCACATCGGCAGAATAAACAGCATCGCCATCACCGCAGGCGTTTTCAGTTCCGCTGTTGCCATGATATATGCCGCCGGATAGCCTAATAACAGGCATATTATCGTTGTCAGCATCGCTATCGCCATCGAGTAGATAAACGTATTTACCGCCTCGCTGGTCGTGAAGAACTGCACAAAGTTCTTCAGCGTAAAGTGTCCTTGCGGGTCTGTGAAAGCATATACAAATATCAGCAGCAGCGGCAGTACCACAAATAGCACCAAAAACAGCACGTAAGGCCATGCCCACGTCCGTCTTGCTCCTATCTTTGCCCACAATTTTGCTTTCATAAATCGCCAAATGACTAAATCACAAAATAAATGATTAAATCGTAAATCGCCAAATCGTGAATCATTCGGCTTTCACCAGCCGAATGCTGCTTGGTGCAATCTGTATTCCCACTCTGTCTCCGTCGTCCCACACATCATTGGTATCCACATAAATATCGTCTCCGTCATCCGTCCGAACGGTCAAATGATAGTGGTCTCCTTTATATAATATGAAGTGCACATCGCCAGACAGCACACCGTCATCTTCATGGTCTAACAAGGTCACACGCTCAAACGACACACGTACTTCCACTTTGTCGCCGGCATTGAATTTCTCCGCCATATTGTCGCTCACCGGCCAGTCTTCGTCCAAGAACCGCACTTTGCCGCCTTCTAACATCTCGCCTTCAAACGTGTTCCACAGCCGTTCTTTGTGCATGACTTGTATGTCTTCAGGCTTCACGAGCATTCCCACTTCTGTTCCGGGCGCAAATTCGTGGTAATCTTGCACCATAAATTCGTAGCCGTTCTCTGTTTTCACCACCATTTCGTAGTGTACGCCCTTGAAGATACAGCTTACCACCGTCCCGTACCACTTCGTGAACTTCCCTTTTGGCACTCTGTCTTCCGGATCCACATCTTCATCTGCCTGCGAAGCGCCTTCACTTCTCACAGCCGAAGCGGTCTCACTTCTCACAGGCGCAGCCGGTCTCACTTCCCAAATATAGATATCTTCCGGCCTTATCACCACATCAACCGGCGTGTTTTCGCCGAATCCCGTATCTACGCAGTCAAATTCCTGGTCGCAGAACTCCACACGTTTGTCGCGAATCATCGTGCCGTTCAATATGTTGCTTTCTCCGATAAAGTCCGCCACAAAGCAGTTCACAGGCTCGTTGTAAATGTCCGTCGGTGTCCCGATTTGCTGTATTTTGCCTTCGTTCATCACCACTACTCGGTCACTCAGCGTCAAGGCTTCTTCTTGGTCGTGAGTCACGTAAATAAAGGTGATTCCGAGCTTTTTATGCATCTCTTTTAGCTCCAGCTGCATGTCTTTCCGCATCTTCAGGTCCAATGCTGCAAGCGGTTCGTCCAATAGCAGCACTTCCGGCTGGTTCACGATTGCGCGCGCAATCGCCACACGTTGTTGCTGTCCGCCTGAAAGCGAATCCACGTCGCGGAACTCGTAATCGCTCATACCTACGGTTTTCAGAGCTTGTTTGACGCGTCGCAGAATCGTGTCTTTGTCCAATTTCTTCAGTTTCAGTCCGAAAGCCACGTTGTCAAACACGTTCAGATGCGGGAACAGCGCATATTTCTGGAATACCGTGTTTACAGGCCGTTTGTGAGGCGGAGTTTGGGTAATGTCTTCTCCTTTGAGCAGTATATCGCCTTCTGTAGCTACTTGGAAGCCTGCGATACAGCGCAACAGCGTTGTTTTTCCGCAACCCGATGGACCGAGAATGGTCACGAATTCGCCTTTTTGCACCATCAGGCTCACGTCGCTCAACGCGTATTTCCCGTCCTCGAACTGTTTCGAGACATGGTTTACTTCTATAATATACTCATTCTTCATGTTTCACACTTCTCACTTCCTATTCCGCCCGCAAAGGTACAACATTTTTTTTATTCCCGCAAATTTTTCTGTATTTTCTTTTAGAAAACGCTTACTTTCGCATTACATTTGTCATATTTCTTGTTACTTTCGCCGGATTTCTTGTTGTTTCCGTCATTTTTCTGGTTTTTGTATTCGCATTTTTCCTTACCATATTTTGGACAAACTTCTTCTTTCTCTTCCTTGTTCAACTCTTTTTCTACTCAAGAATACAAATGTTTTGTTTCCTCTATCCATTTTTTTGCCCACTTTTGCTTTTACCTGCATTTAACACTTTTTCTCTTGTGCCTTTCTTCGTTTTCCATAAATTTTCATCAAATTTCCTTAAATCTCGACGATAGATTGACAATACATTTACGTTAGATTTACGTTACATTTACGATACATTGACGTTAGATAGCAAGTACGCTACAAGAAAACTTGACAATTTTTTCAAAAATTCTCTTTTCCGAATACTTACCGTTTTTACCCGCTTTTTGAACCCTGCATTACAGCTGTTATGCCTGTTTTTTCATTTTTATCCTTTCCGCATGACATATGTTTTGTGCTTTTGTACTTCGTCCGAATAGGTCTGAATTTTATTAAAAACACTCCTTTTTATCATTTTTTAGCAAAAAGATTTGTGTGTTCCGTTTTTTTGCAGTACCTTTGCGCGTTTTTTATTGTATATGCGCGCCTGTATATGTGTTTGCGCACCAAGATAGGAAGCGGAAAAAAGAATAATTTGTCAAATATAATTTTCAGAATTAAGGTATGAAAAAAAACTTTTTGAAATCGATGATGCTGGTATTACTGCTCGGGTTGGGCACTAATCCGGCATGGACCCAAATGCCTGACATGTCTGGTATTGATTTGGAAAATCCCGCGACATGGTTCTATGTGAATTTAACAGCACATGTGTCAAATCCTGGCTGTGGTACGAACGACCCTGGAAAGGTGTATCTCATTTACACCGATGCCGATGCTGCTCACACTCCGATTAACCCGTGGATAACCGGTTATAAACCTGTTAATCCGTATGATGAAGACACGGAGGGGGATTTGCATGAAAAATGGCAAAACCATGGCTTTGATAAAGCCGTGAATGATGCAAAGGATGGTAAAGAAGCAAAAGAATATCCTGATTATATGGGGTCATGGACTGATGAGCAAGTCATGGCAACAACAAAGGGTTATGATGCTGGCTGGAATTGGTATAAATCCGGTCATTTGTTGAACCCGTCTAATCCTACCGGTTCGGCGAAAGATGCCTCTACTTGGGGCACAACAGCTGCCTTGAATGGTTATTCGTTGATTTATGCGCCGGGTTTTGATGACCTCATGGGCTATTCTGCTTATGCTTATTTCTTCGGAAAAGCACAGGAAAATGACGGTTGGTATTTTACCGGATGGTCTTTCTCGGAAGGTGAGAGTGATCTTGGCGGCGTAGTTGGTACGGCTGATAGTCTGCAGTTCCGTATATTGCCCGCAAGTATCAATGGGGAAGCGAATGCTCGTCTTGAAGATGTTTATGCCACTTTCCAACCTGTGATGGTGTCTAATTACAAGGTAAATGGCCTGATTAATACAAGCATTAGTGCCTCTACTACGGTGACCTTTAATGTAGTGGGACAGCGTGTTTCAACATCTGACTTTACCGCTTCTGTCGTTCATGCAACCGATGGAGATGCTGACGGCAATTGGGGCGTGAATATCACATCTTGTGCAGATGACAAAGTTACCGTTACAGTATCTTACAATGGTACAGCCGATGGCGAGTTCCGTGGTAATGTAACCCTCGCTTCCAAATCCGGTTGCTCCGCACTGACGGCACCCGTTTATGCCCGTGTCGGAGGAACGAGCACTGACGAAGCTACTTTGTATGACGGCAAAACGCCGACATCTACCAGCGGTACACTTACGGCAATGATTGCTGCAGCTAATAATACGGATAAAATAGTAGTCCTCAATCGCAACTATGACGCTGCTTTGAATGTAAATGCCAAGGTAACCCTGAACCTGAACGGTTACATTTTGAATAATACCTTGACCGTTTCTGGCGGCGAATTAACCCTTTCATATAGCAAATACGGCAGCAGTATTAAAGGCGCTGTCGAAGTTAATGCCGGTAAACTGATTCTCGGTGGTACGGATTTGGAATCTACGGTAACTGTGAAAAGTGGTGCTACGCTCGAGCAGAATGGTTCAACAATTGCTGGTCTTGTCACGAATAATGGTACTACCATCATTAACGACGGAGAACTTCTGGCGGGAGTGACTTCATCGGGAACATTGACAATAAATGGTGGTGAAATCAAGGGCGCAACAGCTCTGACGGTTACCAACGGAAACGCAACGATTAACAAAGGTACTTTGCGAGGTACAACGTACGGTATTGCATCAACTGGTGGTGCTACTCTTGTTACAAGCAAACTGGCGGTTGTCTATGGTGCTGTGAATGCCGTTAAACAAAACGGTGGTACAGTTACGTTGCAGAATGGTAAGTTTGAGGGGGCAACGCCGTTGAATGGCGCGATTACCTTGCAAGCCGGTTTCTTCAAAACAGATGTGCTTGGCATCGAAATGCCGAGTGCTAAGGAGAAACTGAACGTTTTGGCGGGTCAGGAATATAATGCCGGTTACCGTTATTTTATCGGCTCCCGTGCTGATGCCAAAACAAGCGGAGTGGGTATGTGCAAAATCGGTACTACTCCTTATACAACCCTTGAGGATGCCCTTGCGTTTGCCAACAATACCAACGCTACCGTTACTATCATCATGCTCAATGACTATACGTTGCCTGCAGGCTACTATACCTTGCCTGCAAAAGCGACACTTATTGTTCCTATGAGCAATGAGCAGGAAACGGGGTATAATAATATCAATCGTGTGTCAAATAATACGGCTTCGCCAACAAGTTATGTACAACCTACTGAGTTCCGCCGTTTGACTTTCGCTTCTGGCGTGAATATGGATGTGCATGGTACCATAGAAATTACAGGTACACAGCGTGCCAGTGATGATGCTTATGCGACATTGGTACATGGTCCTTATGGCCTGTTGGTAATGGATGAAGGCAGTCACATGACTCTGCAAAATGGTTCCAACTTGCGTGCGTGGGGCTATATGATTGGTAAGGGCGAAACAGACGCACGTCGTGGCTCAACCGTGCGTGAGCAGTTCCAAATGGGCGACTGGAAAGGCGGATCCGTTTCGTTCAGTATGTTAGGTGAAGCGAATGCTGATAAACGGGTATTCCCGATTACGCAGTATTACATCCAAAATGTTGAATCTCCGGTTAAATATCATCCGGGAGCTGTATTGACCACCACCACTTCTGTATCTGCCAACTATGGCTCAATTGGAATGACGGCTATGGCGAATGATATCAAAGTCGTTGGTGTATCCGGAGTGCATACAGCCATGTTCTTGATGGATCAGGAAGCGGATGCCGAAAATACGTGGGTTCGCAAATGGTATGATGCCGAACATGATATCCAGACATACGAAGTCAATAGTGGTGCGCACATTGGTTCAATGGTTTTGGATTTGGGTAAATTGGGTACGGATCCCTTGGTTATGAACTCGGGATATTTCGTTCTTCCTCTTACCAATAATATGAAAATTCACCTCCTTTCAGGCGCGATGGACTTTACGCAGACAACCTCTCTGTTGCCTGGCGCCGAAGTGGAAGTGGATAAGGAAGCGGTCATCTCCATTGTAGAAAACATAAATCCTGATGTTTTCTCTGGTTCGTTGTTTATTTACGATGCAGATCAGTGGGGGAAAGCTAATGGAAAAGGTGATAAAGGGACATTATATACGAAAGTTATTCCTTATTCGCCGTCATTCGGTGGAAAACCGAATAAACGCTCGGAAACAAGCAAACCGGCGGATGCTAAAATTAACGTTCACGGCACATTTGATACAGGTGAGGGAAAGATTTATACAACCGCCGGTGGTGCCAATATTTTCTCTACCAATGATGATGCCGGAACGTTTGTGTTCACGACTCCTGCTCCCTCGGAAGGTCAATCCGTATATCAGTATATCAACGGTTCTGGTTATACCTCAGTCGAAGCAACCTCTGCACAATTGAAAAACGGTAACGGTACTTTCACACAAACGGCCGGATCTGGTGCTAATCAGGTGTTCATGTACAAGAATGATGAATGGCAAACAGCACCCAACCTGTTCTACTTCGATTGCTTTGCTGCAGAAGTGGATATGGACAAATATATTGAAGAGGCAACGAAGAAGTATCAGAATGAAATACTGGGTATGTCAGTAGATTATGATTTGGGAGCTGCTGTTACACATTTGTATATCAAACCGCAGGAATGGGTGGAAATTGTAGGTACAGCAGAGATTGATTTTGACTGGTCAGATCCTGCTAATCCTTATTCGGATCCATATGAGCCGTATCTCATTGGCGTTACTGGCAACTCCGACCACACCTTCAGCGATGCTGCTGGTGCTGGACGTCTGTTTATCCTTATGGATAAAGGATGCCAATGGTGGGAAGTTGAGAAAAAGGACAACCTCTACCATTGTATCCACCCGGATAATGATACCTATTACCACTGGGATGATTCCGAGAGTGCTTGGGTAGAGAAGAAATTCACCATCACATGGCGGAACTGGGATGGCACAATCATTCAAACCGCGGATGCGGATGGTGACCCCCAGGATAGCTATGAAGTTACTTATGGTACGATGGCGGAGTTCTTGGGAACCAACCCGACTCGTGAGCCTAATATTGATTATACTTACGACTTTACAGGTTGGTCACCGGCACTTGCTCCTGTCACTTCTGACGTAACGTACACCGCTACTTACGAGCAGAAGGAACGTAAATATACTATCATCTTCTGTCAGGAAGGTGGTGTGGAGATTGAACGCCAGTTCCTTACCCACAATACGATGCCGGTTTGTGTGAACACGCCGACTAAGCCCGGTCACACGCTTGAATGGGTTCCTGCTGTTTCTGCCGTTACAGGTGATGCTACCTATACTGCGATTTGGCATGAAGATCCGCCTACGGAATATGAAATAACCTTCTTCGATTATAATGGTACTACTGTCCTGAAGCAAGGTAATGTCAATGTAGGCGTAGTGCCGACTCCTCCGGCTAATCCGACTGGCAAACCCGCTACACTTGAGTTTACGTATGTCTTTGACCATTGGTCTCCGGCTCTGGAGGAAGTTTCTGCTACCAGTGCCAAATCCTACATCGCTGTTTATCGTGAAGAGGAAAAGACCTACACAATTTCCTATTACAAAGAGAATGGTACAACACTCAATACTACGCAGTCATTACCTTATGGTGCTACTCCGACTCCGCCGGCTGTGACTAAGGAGAATCCGGCTGCGGGACATACCTATACGCTCGTGTGGAAAACGCTGGATGGCGAGAATACCATCCAAACGGTAATGGGCAATGCATCCTACAAGCCGACCTATATTGACGAGTTGAACAAATATACTGTTACCGTCAAGAGTAATCCTTCTGGCGCATGCGCAATAACTGGCGCAGGTCTGTATGACTATAATACCACTGCAACGCTCACGCTTTCGGTGAACGAGGGTTATACCTTTACCGGTTGGAGTGATGGTCTCGAAGGTACGAATACTACTCGCACTATTACCGTTATTGAGGATAAAGAACTTGTGGCTAACTTTGAAGTAGCAGTGCCGGATTATACGATTACATGGAAGAATGAAAGCGGATCTGCTGACTTGGTTGCACCTGTCGGACAGAAAGCAAATACGGCAACTGTTTATCCGGGTGCAATTCCGACTAAAGATGCAACGGAAGCAAAGACCTTTACATTTGATGGTTGGACTACTGCTGCTAATGGTGGCGGTACATTCTACAAGAATGGCATGACGCCGAATGCAACGGCTGATGCTACCTATTATGCACACTTCAAAGAAGAAGCGAGAAAATACAATATTTTCTGGAAGAATGCAGAAGGAACTGCTACTCTTGAGCAGGATTTGAACCAGGCTTATGGTGCAAAAATAGCTTTCAATAGTGCTACACCGACGAAACCGGCTACGGCGCAATATACCTACGCTTTCGATGGTTGGTCAACTTCAGTAGGAGGAGCTGTGACAGCTTTGCCCGCTACGGTTTCCGGCGATGCGACTTTCTATGCACACTTCGCTTCTACTACCAAGACCTACACCATTACATTCCTTAGGGATGACGGTTCACTCATTGACCAAATGGATGTGGCGTATGGAACTACGCCGACCCATGCGGATCCGACGAAACCGGCTACTGCCGAATATACCTATACCTTTATAGGATGGGATAGAGCTTTTGAGCCTGTTACAGGATTGGCAACCTATACTGCCTCATTCAGCAGTTCTCCGGTTGTCGTAGCGGAAGATCTTGAGATTGGTGTAACAGATGAGCCGGTAGTGCTGACCGAACCTACCACTAAGGAAAATCTGATTATCACCTCCAATGGTGTTGCATCTGGTCAGTTGATAGGAGCTGAAAATCTGACCTTGACAGGTAATGCTTACTTTGACTTGGCTTTGACCGGTGGCATAAAAGGTAATACATGGTATGCCATCGCCGTTCCATGGCAGGTAGAAACCGCTACAGGCCTCTCTACCGATAAAGGTCAGTTAACCATTGGCTCTAATTGCCGAATTGTATATTATGATGGTGCTTTCCGTGCTCAATACGGTAAAGCTACAGTCCAAGGTAAAAATGCTTGGCAGGATGTCGTTTCTGGAGATGTTTTGATGCCTGGAAAATCATATATGATTCGTATCAATCAATCGGCAAGTAAGATTCGTTTCCAATGCAAACCTTCAACATCTTTGAAGAATATGCAAGTTAGTGTTGAAGTATATCCTTCTCAAACAGAGCGGGGTGACTTAGATGCAAACTGGAATGGTATAGCTAATCCGACTACCTATTATGCATGGTTGAATGCGCACTCAAAGACAAATAATGCTTCAGATCCCTCAACATTCCGTCCTCACTTCGCAGAGAAATATATTCCGGGTGACGACCGTTATGAGGCATTTGATATGTCTGAACACTTGTTGGTTGTTGGACAGCCCGTTTATGTTCAAGCTACGTCTACAGGTAGTGTCGTTGTGGCAGGGGAAGGCAATAAACCCGCTTATGTGGCACCACAACGTCGTCAGGCTGAGTCTTCATATCAATACTATAATTTGCAAATTTCTATAGATGGTTATGTTTCCGATCAGCTTTTCCTCCTTACTGAAGAAGATAAAGAAAATCGTTATGTCATTGGAGCAGACCTTGCTAAATCAGGTGTTAGCAGCAAAGTTCCGCAGATGTGGATTAATCGCTACGATACGAAGCTTAGTGTTAATACTATGCCCCTTGAAAATGATGTGGCACAGTATCCACTTGGTATCTTTGCACCGAAGGATGGTGAGTATGAGATTTATATGGCGAAAGCACCTAATGACGAAACCAACCTCTACCTCACCTACGACGGTCAGGCGGTTTGGAACCTCTCCTATGGTGCATTTACGGCATACCTGCCTGCCGGTACGGATAACCATTACGGACTACGTATCGTAGCCAAGTCTCCACAAATCGTAACGGATATTGACGAAGCACGGGTAGGTGATAATACCGACAATGCATCCAAAGTGCTCATAGACAACCATATATATATTATACGCGCAGGCGAAGTATATACTATCGGCGGCCAAAAAGTAAAATAAAAATAATATTAATCACTAACTGTTAAAATTATGGAAAAGAAATCGTATCAAAAACCACAAGCGGAGCAAATCCGTATTGAGTTACTGCAAGCAATTGCAGCAGCATCGCCCGATCCTAACCAGATGGGTGGATAAGTTGTATGGTTTAACCCCATGCGCCTTTATTGGTGTCTCATAGTTATGATTCTTTCTGTCTCCTTATGGGGACAGGAAGAATCTTTGTCAGTTACCGAGCGCAATGCGCAGCAGGGCTTTAATGACACCATTGACCGCCTTGCTCCCGATTTTGTCCTCGTCTCCCTCTGCATCGCCGATCCGACGGATCAGAGTCAGGACTATCTCGGTATGGCCGGACATGCTTTCTTGCGACTCCAATGCTCGACCTTTGACTTGGATTATTGCTTCAGTTACGAGAGTGAGAAAATAAAGGGACAGTTATGGGATTACATAACCGGCAAACTCAAAATGGGCATGTTCGCTATACCCACGGACGAGTATATAGAGGACTATCGTGTTTGGCAGCGTGCCGTGCATGAATATCGTATCAACATGCCGCCGGAAGCGGAACAGCGGCTTTGGGAGCAGATGGACAACCACATGATGTCAGAGAAGGATATGCAGATGAATCTTCTCAAATTCGGCTGCACGAATACGCTGATGCGATACGTGGACAAGGCATTGCTGCCGGATACGATTGCGTATAAATGGCCGGAAAAATTCTATACCCAGTCGGCTATGGAGATAGCGGAAAATCATTTTGCCAACTATCCGTGGACATTGTTGGGATTCCGTCTGACAAACGGAAATGAAATGAGGCATTTCACAACACCGAAGCAAAAAGTTATTTTTCCGACAGATTTGCTGGAGGTGTGGTCTCAATCGACTATCAATGGTGAACCTGTACTGACATATGTCGGCGATTTGGTGGAGGCCGAACCGGTATTGGCAGAGAAGACACGGTTTACACCCACCGTTTGCGGAATCCTTGCTTGTGTTCTCTTGGCAGGAGTCATAGTGGTTGTTGTGGTTCGCAAATGCAGAAAAGAACAATAACCAACGACCAATGACTAATGACCAATCGTCATATCCTCTTCTTCCTTTCTCCCAACTCGTATATGACACGACGCGTTGGTTGCCACAGGTCTATACATTTCCGTTCACCTATCGTTGGGAAAACGGAGCGGCAGACAAAGAACGCATAGAGCATGTTTGTCGTACCGCTCTTGCCAATCATCCGGTATTCTCCATGCGAATCAACTGGCGCGGAAGACAATACGCGGCAACTCCTAAAGATATTTTGCACGGTCCTTATCATTCGGTCACTTTGTATGTGCAAGGGCAGGACTTGCTTGTGCAGGGGAAATTTAATCGTATCTTGGGTGATGGAATGAGCTTGGAAATACTATTCGAAGATATTCGTCGTGCCTATAATAATGAGTCGCTCGAACCGGATGATTACTGGGGCTATGTCGCTCGTTTTGAGCAACTGAAAAATGAACTGCATTATAATGAAAGCAAAGCATGGCTCGTCAAAGAGTTTGCTGACACTGCTGTGCCTGTGAGGCCGACCATTGACCGTTGTTGTCTGACTACGTTTCTGCCGCCCAAGGCCGGTTTACATATCGCGGATTATACTGATTTGCAGGAAAAGATAAACAATCTTTCCCACTCGCATTACATTTCTCTGGACGGAATTTTTTCTCTTTGTGCGGTGCTGGCTATTGCAGATTACTGCGGCACGGATTCAGCGGCACTCACGTGGGCTTACGAAGGGCGCGAAAAGGAGCCCGAACAACGTATTTTCGGTAGTCTCCATCGCGATATTCCGTTTAAGATAAATCAAAAATCAACAATCATAAATAATAAATTGGATTTGATTCGTGAAACCAGAAATAAAATCCGCGCCGGCATCGCCCATAGCGATTATCCTTATACGCTTACACCTCCGTATAATAAGCGATGGAATTATGCTGTCAATGTGCTTCGTGTGCCGGACTTGGAGGATTTTCTTTCTACATCAGGTATTCCTTTGAAATTGGAATCAATGCAGAAGCAGAAATATGCATACGCGCTGTTTGATATTGAGATTTTGGAACATATTGATTCGCTTCAGTTGCGCTATCGTTACTCCGCTACCCATTATAAACCCGAATCAATCCGAAAATTCGCAGAATTAGTACGAAAATATGTCGAATGGCTTATTAACTAAATATCCGGATTTGCGCGAATTGCTGGAAAAGGAATTGCACCGTGCCGCAAAAGAGAATCCGCATTTGGCAACCAATCCCGTGCGAACGATAGACGATTGGTGCGCGTATGTGGAGCGTTTTGCGCATCTAATGCCGTGGCAGACGATGGATATAGGCGAAGACGCTTCGCTCTTCCGTCGCATTGACCAGAATATCGGTTATTTCTATTTTCTTTTGGATCAGCCGCTTGCTGCGTTGAAAGATAAAGGTTATATATATCCATCCTTGCAGTATGAACCGCGTTTTGCGCAATGGCTCAAAGAATATAATATCGCCTGGGGCGAATACCTCAGCAGTCCGGATAGTTGGTGCGATGCTTACTATCAATTGGCGCTTTCCGACAAACGCTTTGAACTTGATACCGACCGCTACGAATCCCCATCTAATTGGCATTCTTGGAACGATTTCTTCGCCCGCAAACTGCGAAAACCATACACCATACACCATACACCATACACTTTTATCAGTCCCTGTGATGGAGTTATTGCTGAAGAAGGACTGATAAAAACGGCTTCCATAGCCAACTGGCTTGACCTCTTGGGCGATAGCCCGTATCGCAACTGTTTTGTTGACGGCGAGACAACCCATATAGTGCTCGATGTCTTTGACTACCATCGTTTCCACATGCCCTGTGACGGCACGGTTCTGTACTGCCGCCTTATCCAAGGTATTCATGCCGGTGGTGGAGTCATCATCTGGGACGAAACACAAAACCGTTATCGCTACGACCAACTCGGTGTAACCGACTTCCAAATGCTTGAAACACGCGGCGTTCTTATTATCGACACACCCGCCTTCGGCAAAATAGCCATTGTCCCTGTCGGTGTCCAACAGGTCAGTTCCGTTCAATGGACTTTCTCCAATGACCAACGACCAACGACCAATGACCAATTAATTCAGGGCACAGAGTTAGGCTGTTTCCTTTTCGGTGGTAGTGACCTCGTCCTCTTCTTTGAACCAGGTCGTGCTCCGTATATTACAGCCAAAAGCGTTAAAGCAGGCGAGAAAATTGCCTAAATATTTGCGTATATCAAAAAAAAGCAGTACCTTTGCACTCGCAAAGGTATATTACTGTCTGATTGATTGAGAACCGACATTCGAAAAATTATGCCACAACAAGCGATTATAGAACAAATCAATGCAACTATTGCTGAGCGGTTTGAGATAGAGGAGACTTCTATACAATCGGATGACATTATACGTCATAAATTGGATTTGAACAGTTTGTCGGTACTGGAGATGGTGGTCATTATTAGACGACAATTCGGTGTAATCGTTACTCCGCGTGAATTGTCAGGGTTGGTGACATTTGAAGATTTGTATAACTTCCTGTTTGAGAAATTAAAGAACCAATGACAGCATACCTGTTTCCCGGACAAGGGGCACAATATGGAGGTATGGGGAAAGAGTTGTATGATTCATCTCCACAAGCACGTCAGATTTTCGAGCGTGCGGATGAGTTATTGGGTTGGCCTTTGAGTAGTTTGATGTTTGACGGATCAGACGAAGACTTATCAGACACGCGAATCACACAATTGTCTGTTTTTGTCCATAGTGTAGCCTCTTTGGAAGCAGATATGAATCGTCGCCGACCGGGTATAGTTGCCGGACATAGTTTAGGAGAATATAGTGCGTTAGTAGCCGCAGAAGTTCTGAGTTTTGAGGACGCATTGATGCTGGTGGATGCCAGAGGTAAATGTATGTCCATGATTGATGGTGCGATGGCAGCAATCATCGGTCTGTCTTCTGCTGAGGCGGAGCGTATATGCAAAAATTTTGAGAACGTATATGTCGCTAATTATAATTGTTTGGAGCAAACCATCATCTCCGGTTCGAGCGATGCGGTGTTCGCCGCCTGTGCTGCTGCTCGTGATGCGGGGGCAAGACACGCTTTCCCTTTAGATGTCTCCATCCCAAGTCATTCCCCATGGATGAAACCGGCTCAAAACCATTTTAAGCCATATATTGATAATACGATTTTCCATAAGCCGATCTGTCCGGTTTGTCAAAATGTTGATGGACAATTATATACCGAGAGTGATCGGATAAGGGAGAATTTGTTATTGCAGTTTGTGTCGCCGGTTCGCTGGAGAGATAGTATCATCCGCATGATAGATGCGGGTGTGTCCGAGTTTATCGAGTATGGTCCGGGAGGTACATTAACGGAATTAGTAAATAAAATCAAGAAAGGAATTTAATACGGATATGAAATATGCTTTAGTTACAGGCGGAAGCCGGGGAATAGGACGGGCTATCTCGATTCAGTTGGCGCGTGACGGCTATTATGTCATTATAAACTACAAAAGCAATCACGAGGCAGCGCAAGAGACACTTTCGCAGATTCAGAATGAAGGCGGACAGGCAGAATTAATGCCGTTTGATGTGTCCCAGCCTGATGTTATCAATACAGCTCTGGAGCAGTGGTATGCTTCTCATCCGGATGAATATATCGAAGTGCTCGTAAATAATGCCGGAATTGTACGGGATGGTTTATTGTTAGATATGGAACCGGAAGAGTGGCATGAGGTGATAGACACTTGCTTGAATGGGTTCTTTTATACGACGAGAAAAGTTCTTCCGGAAATGATAATGCATCATAACGGCAGAATTATTAATATGACATCTGTTGTTGGAATGCGTGGTGTATCGGGTCAAATTAATCATGCAACAGCCAAATCTGCATTAATAGGAGCAACAAAATCATTAGCCGTAGAAGTGGCTTCTAAAAATATTACGGTTAATGCAATTGCGCCAAGAGCAATAAATACAGAAACGGTTCGGATGTATGTCCAAAATTATCTTCATTTAAGTAGTGGAACTTCTTCGTCAGTAATGGAATCTATTCCCATGCGACGTGTCGGAAAACCTAATGAGGTTGCAAATCTTGTCTCGTTCTTGTCAAGTGAAAAAGCTTCTTATATAACGGGCCAAATAATTTGTGTAGATGGAGGGTGGAGTATATGAAACGTGTTGTTATAACAGGGATGGGCATTTGGTCCTGCATAGGTCAAGACCTACAAACTGTCACGGAGAGTCTTAAGACTGGTCGATCTGGTATTATATATGATTCCAGGCGTATTGAACTAGGATTACATTGTGGATTGGTAGGTAATGTTCCACGACCAGACTTAAAACCATTGCTTATGAGACGCTTTCGGGTAAATATGCAAGAGTTGTCTGAGTATGCCTTTATGGCATCGAGAGAAGCGTTTTTGACAGCGAAAATCACCGAATCATATATAAAACAAAATGAAATCGGAGTTATATTTGGAGCAGGAGGATCCAGTTCTGGAGTTGTTGAGTCATACAAAATTATGCAGCAAGAGAACGACTCTATAATGCTTGGGCCTTCAGCTATTTTTAAAATAGATGCTTCGCATGCCTCAATGAATCTTGCAACGATATTTGGGCTCCGCGGCATCAATTTAAGTGTTGCCGCGGCTTGTGCCAGTTCCAATCACGCTATAGGTATAGGAACGATGTTTATTCGCTCCGGCATGCAATCGATGATTTTGGTTGGTGGAGCTATGGAAACTGCTTGTTTTAACGCTATTGGGGGAGACGCGATAGAAGCTCATACTTTGAGAAATGATATCCCTCAACAAGCCTCACGACCGTTTGATAAAGATAGAGATGGTTTCGTACCAAGTGGAGGTGCTGCTGCGCTAATTCTTGAGGAGTACGAGCATGCTATGGCTCGTGGTGCAACCATTTACGGGGAAATAGTGGGATATGGTTTTTCTGCAAATGGCACAGATGAAATAATAGCCCCAAGCAAAGAAGGAGAATATCAAGCAATGAAGCGGGCATTGGAAGACGCAAATATGCAATCTGAGCAGGTTGACTTAATTTCTCCGCATGCGGCATCTACTGTAGCTGGAGACAAAGAAGAGGCTATGGCGATAAAAATGCTATTCGGATCTCATCCGTGGATTAGTGCTACAAAATCTATGACAGGGCATGAAGTATGGGCAGCAGGTGCTTGTGAGACAGTGTATAGCATACTGATGATGAATAATAATTTTGTCGCACCTACTATCAATTTGGAAAATGTAGATGAATGCGCAAAAGGATTAAAAATTGCTCATAAAGCAGAACCTGCTATCATCAACTCGATATTAAATCACTCCACCGGTTTGGGAGGGACAAACAGTGCTTTGATAATTAAAAAGATATAACAATATGACACGAAAAGAAATTGAGCAACAGGTCAATCGTTTCTTTATTGACACATTGGAGTTTGAAGAATCAGCAATCACTCCGGATGCTAACCTTAAAGAAGAGTTGGGAATGACCAGCGTGGATGCAGTAGAAATGCGCCTGCATATCTATAAGCATCTTGGTTTTCAGCCCCAAAAGAAGGATATGATGAATATCCGTACTGTGAGGGATGTGTACGACTATATTGAGCAACATCAACCAAAATGACCGATCATTATTTAGATAGATTAGCCCGCACCATCAATGAGAATTGGGACCAACCCGCTCTCACGGATTTCTATCTCACAGAGGACGGCTCCGCGCAAGACACCTCCCGTGGCAACCACTATACCTACGGCGAGATGTATGAGGAGATATGTCGTGTAGCGGAGTTGCTCACCTCCCTTGGTTTGCAGAAGGGCGACCATATCGCTATCTGCGGAGCCAACTCCGCCCATTGGGTCATTGCCTATCTGGCTATCGCTAAGATGCAAGGCGTGTCGGTCACCGTCATGCACTCCCTCATGCCGGACGAAATAGCCCGCCTTGTCGCTTTCTCCGATGCCAAAGCCCTCTTTACGGATGAGGATTTATGGGAGGAACTTGCTACCTCGCATCGACCATACATGGGCGATTTATCTTCCGTCATCTCTCTCTCAGATTGGTCGTTATTGAGTGGCTGCCCTCACCGAGCGATGACCGTGAAGCGGGAAAGGCGCACCGCAGAGTGTCCTGTGGACAGTCAAGGAGTAAGTGCGCCACGCGAATTCGCAGAGCGAATACAGAACTCCTTAAAGCCGAGAAGACCGAGAGACAACCGAGACATCTCCTTCCCTCAATCGAATCCCGATTCTCTCGCCATGATTTGTTTTACATCGGGTTCTACAGGAGGAGCAAAAGGAATTATGCTATCCATGTGTAATATGAGCAATAACTCCCAAAACATTATCGACGGTTATCCGGATGTGGAAAATAAGTTGTTCCTATCTATACTTCCCATGTCACATATTTATGGTTTTATGACAGAAATCATAGGGCAATTATTGAAGGGGAAAGACGTTAGGATTCTCTCGTCATTATTGACTATAAATAATTTGTATTGCGCTATTAAAATAACTCAACCATATGCACTCAGTATGATTCCGCAGATAGTTTCTGCTTTAATGGACTCACACGCTGATTGTATAGAGTTGATGTTGCGTAGTGTGCAGCAAATGTATATTGGGGGGGCATTGTTTGGTAAAGACAAAGAAAAACAACTATATGCAGCAGGCGTCCCAATTTCTATTGGTTATGGTATGACAGAAACAGGACCATTGATTAGTTATTCTATACATCCCTTATATCGCCCTAATACTTGTGGCAAAATCGTTTCTGGCATGACCGCTCGCATCTCCCCCGTCGGCGAGATCCTTGTCAAGGGAGAGAACGTCATGCTTGGCTATTACAAAGACCCCGAAGCAACCGCCCGTAAGATAGACTCCGATGGCTGGCTTCATACCGGCGACAAAGGCCATTTGGACGAAGACGGCTATCTCTATGTCGAAGGCCGCCTCAACCAAGACATGATTGTCCTTCCCAATGGCGAAAATATCCATCCCGAGGACATCGAGCGTCATATCAACGCTCTCCCCGAAGTGAAAGAGTCGATTGTTCTCGCACGAGATGGCAAACTAGTGGCGATTGCGGTGCCCCAAATCACCAATCACCAATCTCAAATCACAAATTCGGATTTACGCCGTCACATCCTCCGCACCGTAAATCCGTCTCTCCCCCTCTATTCCCAACTCTACGACGTAGAAATCACCGACACGTCCCTCGCCAAAACCGAAAAGCAAACCCTCAAACGCTACCTCTATAAATAGTTTTTTTGATAATTTTTTGACTTATGACCACTATACAAAATCAAATATTTTCCGGTGAACGCCCCTTGTACGCAAGCCACGATTTACACCTTGAACACGTCACCATAGGCGAAGGCGAATCAGGCCTCAAAGAATCACGCCGCATTACAGCAGAAAACTGCGAGTTTGAAGGCTTATATGCCCTTTGGGAGTGTGAGGATGTCGAGTGCCGAAACTGTCATTTTGCCGCCTCTGACCGTGCTCCGTTGTGGTATGGTCGCAATATTCGCCTCACGGATTGCCGTATCAACGGCGTCAAAGCCTTGCGCGAACTGGATAATTTCTCTCTGGAACGCGTACGGATAAAAAATGCTGCCGAAACGTTCTGGTTCTGCCGCGACGGGCAACTGACTGACCTTCAGATGCACAAAGCCGAATATGCTTTCTTCCAGTCCGAACGGCTGAAAATCAACCACTTGCGCCTGAAGGGCAAATATGCCTTCCAGTATGCCCGCAATATCGAGATTCACGATGCCGTCCTTGACACTAAAGATGCTTTCTGGGAGAGTAGGGATTGCGTTGTCTATGATTCCGAAATCAATGGCGAATACCTCGGTTGGTATGCCAAGAACCTCCGCCTCGTTCGTTGTCACATTTCTGGCACGCAGCCGCTTTGTTATTGCGAAAACCTCATTCTTGAAGACTGCACGTTCGCTCCCGATGCCGACCTTGCGTTTGAATATTCGTCAGTCCGCGCCACTATTCGCGGAGCGGTAACCTCCATTAAAAACCCGTTGACAGACACGATTGTATGTGACTCGGTCGGAGAGTATATTTTGGATGACTACCGCCGCAAAATTTCGCCAAAACCCGCACCGTGAAAATTCCGATACGTCACAGTAACGTCATAGTAACGTCACAGTACGGTGACAAATTGCCAATTTTCAGTACGCTTTTGCACTTTTCATTTTGCAAAATGCTGTTTTTTTTATTTTTTTTGCGAAAAATTTGCATATGTCAAAAAAAAACCGTACCTTTGTGCGCTTTTTTGAATTGGTGTACGTGAAACGGGCTGTTATACTTGCTTGTGCGTGCCTGACGGGGAATAGGGATTGATACCCCTCTCTCTGCAATAAACCGACGTCAGTGCCCTTTGCGGGGCAAAATGTTCGTGTGTCTAATGCGCCTGTGCGCCCGCTCGCGTGCGCAAGAAGTAAATGGTAATGAATTTTTAAAGTACAAAAAATATGAAAACAAACAACAAGCGTTGTTCAACTATGAAAACAAAAGGTTTGCAAACGGTAACAAATGTGTGGAAGTATGCTGCTTCGGTGGCGTTACTCTTTATCCTCGGCGTCGGAAATGTGTGGGGTAGTAGCTCTAAAACCTACTATGCCACGATGAACGTGGCTGTGGCTTCTACCGGAGGCGGAACGGTGTACGTAAACGCATCCGGTACGACGTCCCAAACGGAGAGTGCTTCTTCGACAAGTTCGTCAACGTCGATTTCCTTTAACATCTACGCAACTGCCAGTGCTGGATACAAGTTTACCTCTTGGTCGGGTAGCGGTATTACCTTTGGAAGTACAACGACGGCCAATACTACGGGTTCTATTTCAACTTCGTCGCAATCGTCTCCTGGTACATCAAAAACCGCAACGGCTTCTTTTGTCGTGGTTGGTGTTACGGCTGTTGACAATACAAGTATTGACCTTGCCCCGACAAACGCTTCGGCGGACTATCCGTTCACGGTTACATTTACTACCACCAACAAAAAAGACTTGAATGACTTTACCAAAACTCCTGCAACGGCTGATGGCAAGTTTACCATTACCAGCTGGACTCAGGACGGCGACAATGTCATCGCCACAGGTAAGTTCAACGGCGACGGTACCTATGGCGGAGCGAGCCGAAACAACTCGACGACGGTTACCCTCGCTTCTCTCGGTACGGGTGGCGGCAGCAAGAGTTGTAACGTAACAGCCAACTTCCCTGCGCTCGAGTTTGTCAGCGCGACCGCAACAGACGTGTTCACTACCACTTCCGATGCAACTAAGACGGGAACAGCGGTGTTTAATTTCAACTACGGTGCGGAGGACGACTTCCCGACTGCTCCGACCTTCACTCACACCAGCGGTGCGGGTGCTTTCACGGTAGTAGGAGATCCTGTAATCGAACCGAATTTCACAGATGGTACCTGTAAAGTGACGGTTGAATATCAATTCAACCCGAACGGTACTGCCGGCACAACCAAAGAGGAACTGAAAATCACTTCTGTAGGTGGCTTGGTTTCGTCCGTTACCGTTACCGGTGAAGCGGAAGCTGAAGCTACCGACGATGCGAAAGTTATTGCTTCTGATGGCGAGACGCTTATCTATCAGGGTGATTGGGCTACGGCACTTAGCAAGGCTAATACTGCCGCAAACGCGGGGTGTACATTGCAATTGTTGCGTGACGTAGATCTCGGTACTTTGGCGGCTACACAATCCGTAACAAATACATTTACCCTTGATTTGAATGGCAAGACTCTTAGAGGTACTGTGTCATCTTCCGTGCCTCGTTTGCTATATGTTAATAAGGCAAGCAAAACGTTAACTATCATTGATAGCAAAACCGGTGGAAAAATTAGTGCTACTGGTACATATGCCAATGCTTTGTATTGTATTCAAATTAATAACGGAAATGTGATTCTCAACAGTGGTTCTATTGAGATAACCAATGAGAACAAAAGCCAGACAACGGCAGACCGTCTGTACGCAACAGGCGTTTATGTCAATTCCGGCAAGACATTCACAATGAACGGAGGCTCTATTGCCGCTAACCGTGGTGCCCGTGATGCGTACGGTATATATGTGGCAGCTTCTGCTACTGCACGAGGAAAAGCAACGATTAACAATGGTACAATAAATGTAAATTCAAATACGTATGCTTATGGTATCCGTGGCTACGGAGACATTATTATCAACAATGGTACTATCAATGCAGAGACTCTAACGGGAGCTTATGCATTTGGCGTATATGTCCGCGCAGCGGCCAGTGCCACGGCTTCAAGCGGTTATGCCGGTTCTCTCTCCATGAGCGGCGGTACAATTAATTCCACTTCCAAAACAAGTTATGCCTACGGTATTTATATGCAGACATCCACCGTCGGAACGGGGGAAACGGAAACTCCTGAAGGAACGCACAGCAATCAGGAGTGCGGCGTCCTGAAAATAACCGGCGGTACTATCAGAGTCATAAATGACGGTAATGTCGCCTCCACTAACCAATATGCCTACGGTATCTACATGGATGGTGACTATAGTTCCAAGTCTGCTAAACATATTACACAGACAATAAAGAACCTTAATCTCTATGTGGAAGGTTCACGTTATATTTATGGTATTTATGCCGCCGCGGGTGCGCAAACCAACTCGGCTTGCAACAAAGCGGATGTCGCACTCACGGATAACACGGTAGAGGTGTTTGCCAACCAGTCAGTTACTGCCTACGCAGTGTATGTGGGTGCCGCAAGCCGTACAATCTATACCGCTGGTTCTGCTGTTTATGCCGGGGAGTATGCAGCAGCAGCCAAGGCGACCATCAATAGTGGTACTTATACCGCACGCACAACCACAACCTCTGCATATGCAGTATGCTCTGCCACACGTGCGAAGACGACATTTGCACCTGACACGACACTCGGCGGTAATGCGGAGGCATACCCCACCATCATAATTAAGGGCGGTGAATTCAATGCTTATCCTACAACTACAACGGCGCGTGCGGTAAGTTCCGGTGGTAATACCACTATCACCGGCGGTACATTCAACGCTATCGCAGGTACGTCAACGGCATACGGTATTTATTCCGTCGCCGGAGATTTGAATGTTACGGGGGTAGAAGTCAATGCCGAAGCTACCGGTACGGCTGTGGGTGTTTATGTCGATTGTGCTGTTGCTACTATTACGGGATTCTCGTATTACACAAATGCCACCCTTAAAAATCTCACTGTTACCGCAACTACAAGAACTGGAACAGAAGCGGACGGCGTAATGATTGCCAACTACAAAAGGAACCTGACGCCTGCAACGCTAAAATCCGACAGTTCAAGCAGCAAATGGTCGACGGCAAGCTATCTGATGTACGAGAAGATATATAACTATGGCGAGTTTGCTGTTGCTCCGAAGTGTACTATCATAGGCGGTACATATACTGCCAAAGCGGCCACTACCACTGCATACGGTGTGCGTCTCAACGGTCCCGCTATTTCGGCCGATTCGGATGGTGACGGCAATGTGGCGGTTGCATATGGTCAGTTAGACATTGATAATGCAGAGATTATTGCACAAACCAACGGAACGACTACCTGTTATGGTGTATGGGCAGGAGGCCCGACTACTATCAATAGATGCAATATCACCGCATCTTCTAAAACGACGACCTGTTGCGGTCTTCTCATAGAAGCGGGCAAGACAACGCTTACCAATTCCACGATTACCGCTACAGGTGACGCAACTGTGCGCGGTATATATGTCAATGCGCGAATTGCGGCTGTAAGTAGTACACAAAATGTGAATACCGAATTCGCCGGTGTGGCAGGTATGGAGTGTATTGGCGAATTGGAGGCTACCAACAATACCGTTACCGCTACCGCAACAAACGGAAACACAGCCTATGGTATTTATCTCTATGCCGTCAAAGGAAATACAGCTTCCGGTCCCTTCGCAGGTGACCATGCTATTGCCGGTAAAGCAACAATCAACAGCGGCAAATATACCGCTACAGCCACAGGTACTACGGCATACGGCATAGGTATGACTGCACAACAAAAGCAGGGTGATGTCATCGCTCGTCCGGAATGTACGGTAAATGCCGGCAAGTTCTGGGGCGCTGCAACCGGTGGTACGGATGGTTCTGTTGACGGTGTCGGTCAGATGAACTATATGGTTCTTAAGGGCGGTTTTTATAACGTAAATACCAACCTATCCAAATATGTATATGAAGGACTGAATGTAAATAGTCTTTCTTCTGGTTCAGAATATGATGAGGGATATCGTTTTACGATAAGTTCGGGAACGACAGGTGATCCCGTTTGCAAGGTATATCAGAACGGATCAACAGATAAAGGTTCTTACGCAACACTGAAAGAGGCACTCCAGTTTGTGAATTCCAATACGGCGAATACCTATACTGTCGTTATGATTGCCAACCATACATTACCTGCCGGCAACTATGTCATACCTCAAAAGGTAACACTTATTATTCCTAATTCTCTTACGCAGAAAGCGGCTCAGGGGACCAAACCGTCTCGTACGGAAGTGAATGTGCCAGCACCTGTTCAATTGGTTATGCTGACTTTGGACAATGGTGTGAATATGACTGTATATGGAGGTATCGAAACCAATGCCCAGCAAAATGTCGCAGCTGGAGGTCAGGCTATTTCGGGCGCTCCTACAGGTAATTATGGGCGTCTGCACCTTGTAGAAGGTTCTAAGATTACGCTCGAATCAGGCGCCAACCTTAACTGCTGGGGATATACGACCGGAAAGGGTGAGATAACTGCTATGAGTGGATCTACAATTCGTGAAGGATTTCAGTTGGGTTATTGGCGTGGCGGTACGGCGACATCATCAATGCTGAATAACAAGAATACATGGCACGCGTTCCCTGTTACCGATTACTTCATACAGAATGTGGAGGCGCCTATTATGTTCCGTCCGGGATCACAATTATTGGGTTATTCTGCGGTTACTGTATCTTTCTTCGGTACGCAGCAGGCCAACGATATCAAACTCGTGGGTACATCGGGAGCGCTGTTCCTGATGGATAATGCGGATGCAAGTGCTGACACATGGGTGAAGAAAGAGTATGATCCGGCTACTGACCGCGCTGTATGGACGGTGAATTCGGGGGCAAAATTAGGAGACTTCTCGTTCTCATTGGCGGGAGAAACGGTCGAATCGAAAGATTATTATATGCCGATATCCAATAATATGACTGTCTATATTAATGAAGGTGAGTTTACTGTTACCCAAGACGCTTTACTTATACCGGGTGCACAGATTATCATCAGCAAACTCGGCAAACTGACCGTATCGTCAGGCAAACGCCTGTTCGTGATGGACAATGAGGATTGGCCCGGATTCAGAAATAAAGATGATTTAACAAAAGTTACCCGATACTACTATAACGCAACTTATTCTCCGAGTTGGACCACTAACCCACGTACATTAACGTACCCACCAACTACGACTCCTCTGCCTGATGCCGAGATATTCGTTCATGGTACGACGGAAGGTCAGTATTATACCACAGAGCATGGAGCAAATATCCACTCCACCAACGAGGATGCCGGTGTGGTTCGTTTCATTGCTGCAGCAGGCGCAAATACATCTATCAAACATATAGTAAATACTAATTGTGATCTTTATACAATTAACTTCACCTCTGCCAAATTGAAGAACGAAGACGCAAGCAATCCATATACTTCTACAGCAGGAACGGTCGCAGGTGATGCCTACACATATATGGATCAGATGTGGGTGAATGTGCGTGAGAACGGCTGCTTGCTGGATCGTACCGATGGAACGGGAACACACCATTTGGCGCACCCGAGTGACGTAGTGGCAGTTGTCGCTAATACCGATGATAACGCTTACCACAGCGAGACAGGCTCACGAAACTTTATCTTTACGGATAAAACGGTAACAACAGCCGGTTGTACATGGTGGGAAGCTGAGAAAGTAACCACAGGTGACCATGTTGGTGACTATATGGCGAACCAAGACCGTTACGACAACTATGGAGGATACTACTATTGGGATAATTCTGCCGGTTTCTGGAAACCGCGAACTGTCACCGTTACATGGAAGAACTATGACGGTACGGCATTGGCTACCTACTCGAATGTGCAGTATAACACTTCTCCGCATTATTCGAGTGCTTCACCGAAAGTGCCTGCCAACTCTAATATTGCAACCTATGCATGGACAGGTTGGGATGATCCGGATGGCAATTTTTATAGCAAGGATGAAACACTTCCGCGTGCAACAGGCAATATAACCTATACCGCGCATATTCAGGAAAACAAATTCGAATACTTGATTACCTTCAAGAACGCTGCCGGTAAGGTGATGTATTCCGCTATGTTTGAGGCGGGAACTACACCGGAATGTCCGGCAGAATACCTTGTTCAGTCTCCAACAACATCTCAAGTGTTCTCAACCCCGGTTACATGGTCTCCGGCTCTTGCATCGGTAACAGGTTCTCAAACGTACACGGCCACATTTACGGCTTCGCCGCGTAAATACACGGTTACCTTCGTGGATTACGATATGTCGTTCCTCGCGGATACGATTATTGGCTATGGTAATATGGCGGCATATCCGACACTTGCCGATGAACCTTATCGCGAGAGTACGGATGCCTACTCGTACGAGTGGCTCGGTTGGACCAAAGCGCTCGCTACGGTAACAAAGGATGTGACTTACATCGCCAAGTACAAACAGACTACAATCAAATATAGAGTGGTGTTCAAGAGTGATTGTTGGGGTCAGAATGATGGTGACGAAGGATGCGTAGAGAAAATACATAGCCAGAAAGATTATGCACTCGGTGCGACGGTTACCGTTCCTGCTAATCCTTCGCGTCCGCAAACGGCGCAATATACCTATGCCTTTGCCCATTGGGATCCGGCGGTAGGACCGGTAGAGGCAGGCGGTGCCACTTACACAGCGGTTTATACAAAGACCCCGCGCGCGTACGCGATTACATATAAGGATAAAGATAACAAGACTTTCACAGGTACGCATGGTAGCGGTTATCCAACCACGCATACATACGGTTCAGCTACTCCGCTCGTCAATCCGACCCGTACGGGTTATACGTTCGAAGGCTGGTATTCGGTTGCCGACTGCTCAAGCGGCAAGATTACGGCAGTGCCCGCTGACGTGGCGGCTGCATATACCGTTTATGCCAACTGGACACCGAACACCAACACGGCTTATATTGTTAAGCACTTCAAGCAGAATATTGATGGTACCTATAATACCACTCCGGATGAGACGGACAATCTGACAGGTACAACCGCAACAAGTGTAACTCCTGACCGCAAGACTTACACCGGCTTCACATCGCCTTCTGCACAGACGAAGAGCATCCTTGCAGACGGTTCGCTGGTAATTGAGTATAAATATACCCGTAACAGTTACAAACTGACTTGGGCTTTGGCTGGAGGAAAAGTGACCGAGGCAGGAACAGGTGCCGCTGTGGATGCCACAGGCTCACCTTATATCAACGTCAAGTATGATGATGCTATCACAGCTCCGACAGTTGCCCGCACCGGTTATACCTTTGCCGGTTGGCACGATGGAACAAGCATCGTCACTCCTGCTTCCAAAATGCCGGCAACCGCCACAACCTACACGGCCCAGTGGAATCCGATTACGTACAACATTACTTACTTGGATCAGAACGGCGCGGCGTTTACCGGCACCAACGGTTCAAGTCTGCCAGCCACCCACACATACGGTACTGCCACAACACTTGTCAATGCTGAAAAGACAGGCTATACCTTCAAGGGTTGGTTCATCGCAGCTGATTGCTCGGGTTCTAAGTTGACTTCCTTGTCGGCAACGGGCTATACGGCTGATATAACGCTTCACGCACTATGGGCAGCAAATACGAATACACCGTATATGGTTAAGCACTATCAGCAGAATATAGAGGATGATAATTATACGGAGGTGGAGGCTGATAGACAGAACAAGACCGGCACAACTGCCACACAGACAGTTGCAAGTGCTAAGACTTACACAGGTTTTACTGCTCAACCATATTCGCAAGAGGAAATTGCTCCTGACGGTTCTACGATAGTGGAAATTTATTATAATCGTAACAAATATGATATAACTTGGGTGGATGGTTATGGTAATACCATTGCAACCGATAATGTTAAGTATGGCGCTACTCTCGTTGTGCCGACTGCTACTCACACAGGTTATACCTTCGCCGGTTGGAAGGAAGGCAGTACGGCAGTAACGCCTTCTACCATGCCTGCGAGAGACGTGACTTACATGGCTACGTGGAATTGTGTCAGTCCTTCGAACCTGTCTATAGCCTCTACCGACAACAAGTGGGACTTCTGCGCAGGTGAGTCAATGACGCTGACCGTCAGCGGTTCCAATATTGCTGCGGAGGCTACATATCAATGGCAGAAATGGGATGGCTCTTCGTGGGATAATATCATTGGTGCTACATCTGCAAGTTATACTACATCGATGACAGGTGCTAAAGGCGGACAGTATTGTTGTGCCGTAACGAACCCGGGCGGAAGCTGTACTGCTACGTCAGGCGGCGTTTGGGTACGCGTTTGGCAGTTGCACATCGGTGACAATGATATTGACTTTACATACGATAGTGGCACTATCGGCAGTAAGGCTGTGGCACTGAATTCGAATACGCAATATCAGTTCAAATTGAAAGACAATACCGGCGGTTGGTTCGGTCTGAATGGAAAGACCGTGACGAGAACGGAAGATGCCTTTGCGTTGAATGGTACAGGATCGGATGTAAATATTGCGGCAGGTTTGGATGGTAATTATATATTCACCATCAATTATGCCGATAAGAACAATCCGACGATTGCCATTACCTATCCGGTAGCTGATCAGCCTGCAGGCAAGAATATCTATTTCGATAAGTCGGTTATTGCCGATTGGGGCGATAAGATTTACTATCGTATCGGTCATCCGACCTACAACACCAATAACGGTGACAATGCTTGGACCTTGGTTCCGGGTACAGATAATTTCTATACTACCCAAACGATAGAGTTTGGCGGCTTTGAGGCCTGGCAGATTGCCAATAATGCATCTTGGTCCGGAGATAAAAATAGTATTTATAAGGTTGACGGTTCCGGCTATGCAATTACCAGAGCAACGGATTTCCAGAAGTATGTGGTAGGTGAAAACGGTGTAACCATCGTTCCTACAGCATTCAATAACTCCGAAAGCGGGTGCAATTATTGGCATGTGGCTGTTACGGAAGGTATGCTTACCCATACGGCAACTATTGCTGCACCGACGCATGGAACGATTACGATTGCCAATGCCGCTCAGTCGTTGTCAGCGACTGCGACCACAGCGAATATCCCGCACCGTACTATTTTGACCATCACGGCAACACCGGCAACGGGCTATAAATTGAGTACACTGACGGTGAATGGAGAAGCCTTTACCTCTGGTAATACGCATATTCTGAGCGCAGATGCGACGATCGCTGCTACGTTCAGTCCGATTACTTATACCGTGCATTTCAATGCGAATGGAGCTACAGGTTCTATGTCGGATGAGTCGTTCTTGTATGATGAAGAAAAGGCTCTCACAAGCAATAGCTTTACCCGTGCTGGATACTCCTTCGAGGGTTGGGCAATGTCTGCAGGCGGTTCTGTTGTTTATTCTGACGGTCAGAGCGTCAGCAACCTTTCTTCCACCGATGGCGAAACCATTGACCTCTATGCAATATGGTCTATCGACGACACCGAGGCAGATCTCGACATCGTTGATTGGTCGGCTTCTACATTGACCATCAACGCTAACGGTTGGAAAGCTTCCGGATGGCCATATGTTATCAATGGTGTACCGTATTACAAGGACGCTGCAGGTGCTGGAGGTTCGTCTAACTATCGTGCAGCAGACCGTACGTTGACAGTCTCATATAGCGGAGATGCGGATAGTGAGTTCGAAATAATAGTGATGAATGCAGACGGTACACCGTTCAGTAAACGTAGATACACTATCCCGCACATCTATGATGCATCTGCAACCTTGTCAGGGACGCAGCCAGCCAGTGTCATCTATGTGCATAGCGGCACGCTGACTGTTTCTGCAAATACTACCGTTAATAGGATTTATGTTGCTCCCAATGCAGAGTTGGATGTTAACAGTGGCGTAACGCTGACGGTTGACACGCTTGTACTGCGTACTTCTCCTTGGGCGGCTGCGATATTGGAGAATGAAGGAACCATCACTGCAACCAAGACTTATTACACGCGTCAAGTAGCAGACAACAGCGGTTACTTCCAATTTGCGTTGCCGTTGGCATCCAATATAGAGGATACACACTTGTCTGATTATTCGAAGTGTACTTACGGCAAATCGTGGATCTTGAAGAGCTATAGTGAGTCCTTACGTGCGAAAAATGGTAATGTGAATACCGAAACAACCTCGAACTGGGTATTGTTGGAGAAGAAAAGCGCAGGTAAAACGACCATTGCAGCTACGACAGGCTTTGAGTTGTATTCCAATTCGCAGTATTACCGCGAATTCTGCTTCCCGGTTGATTTGAACCAGGCAGGTAAAACAACTTCCGTCCATGTGACGCATACGCATTATGACGATGGCGCAGGAGCTGCTAATGAGGGTTGGAATGCACTTTGCTCGCCGTTGTTGGGCAAATTCGTACAAGACTTCGGTGGGAATCCTGAAGATGGTTTGAAAGTATCAGAATTGTTGGATAACGGTCAGTACTGGCAACATGTTCTGAACCCCATCTATCCTGCTGTTCCGTTCTACTATCAGGCTCCGCAGACCGGTGACTTGAAATTCTCGACGAAACTGTTGCTTAATGCTCCTCGTCGTGCATGGAACGCTTCTGTTCCGACCCAATGGCTACAATTGACTATCAATGATGATAAGGGTAGAATGTTGGATGAAACCAACATCTATACACATCCTGAGAAGTTCGACGCTTCCTATGAGACAGGTTATGATGTGGCTAAACAATCCTTAACCGGCGGTAAAGCAACCATTTATACCGAATTGGCTTGTGGCAAGTTGGCGTTCGCCGCTATTCCGGATAGCATTGCCGAGACACGTATCCCCGTGACGGTTTATGCGAATGCAGACAGGGAATACACCTTCTCAGTGCGTGAGAACGACTATCTGACTCGTCTGCAATATGTGCTCCTGCACGATACGGAAATGGGCACCGTGACCGATTTGCTGTCAAGTGACTATACATGCGAACTGACGCAAGGCACAACTGCCGGACGGTTCTATCTCCAATGTGTATTTGCTCAGGAGGCATCCACGGTAACAACAGGTTCCGATAACATATCAGACGATATGTCAAAAGAAAACCTGAAGGCACAAAAGATTATATATCAAGATAAGGTATATATTATTTATCAAGGTCGCGTATATGACATGACGGGACGTCAGTGCGAACTTAAATAAGGTATTAGTAAAGGTATTAGTAATTCTGTTAATTTAACTGGAAAGGGAAAAAAGAGATGCACCAATTTAGACAATACGTCATTATGACGTTGGTCCTTTTGGGCTGTGCTGCCTGTGTGTTCTTTGGCATAAGGCAAATAGTGTCCGATCCTAATAGTACGACGGAGGGATTTGCCGTTGGCGATTGGGAGGGTATTAAAGTGCCTCGTTATACGGGACCTGCTGTTTATCATGCGCCATCGGCGCAGGGCGGAACGGTGTCCATGCCGATGGTTTCATCGACATCGCAGTCATTATTCCGTCATAGCACAGGGGTATCGTACAGCGGTGCGGGAACGGCTACTGTTCGTACATCGTTCGAACAGCCTTCGTATCAGCCGGTGTACCAGACATCCAATAGTGTGGTTCATTCGATTGGTGGCGGTGGCGGTTCCGGAGCAGGTTTCGCCGGCTCTATATCGCAAGGTACAAGTACGGTCTCTTGTGGTAACGGTGGCGGATTTAGTACACCGGGGGTAGGCATAAGCACGCAATACGAGCGCACGTACGCGTATGATTCTCGTGTGTATGCGGACAATAACATAGGTACTACGCGAGGTGGAGTGGCTCAAACTCCGGTGGTTGCTGATGTCGTTGCATCCTCATCCTCAAGGTCTGCAATGCCGGGGATTAGAAGAGCGCAACCGAGTTATGATGGGGAAGAGGAGGGTGATATCGTAGAACAAGACGGTGAAATATGGATGTGGGATGGTGAAACATGGGTAACACCAAGCACAAAAGTTGAGGATGGAAAAGTATATGCGTGGGACGGCTCAACTTGGGTCTTCGTTGACGATATCCAAGGTGCGGATGCTCCGATTGGTGACCTACCGTGGATACTATTCCTGATGCTGCTGGCAGGATATGCCGTTTGCCGGAGAATGAAAACAAAAAAGATAATGATAAAAAAGTAAAAAAATGAAAAGAAACGTATTAGTTACTGTATTAGTGTTGTGCTTCCTCGCGATGGGGACAGCAGCTTTTGGACGTGGTGAGTCTTGTAGTTTCCCGATTATTTTGGGTAAGGACTATAAGGCACAGATTACCAAGCCCGGTACCTATTGGTATATGGCCAATACCTTTGATTTGCCGTTGGCGGTATATTTCTCACCGATAAATGAGTCAGACCCTGCACCCGAAATAGAGATGGACTTTTCCTGTACTTCAGGTGTATATTCGGATAGTATCATTTGTAGTCTCTTCTGTCCCAATGAAGGAAGTGGTGTGTCGTTGGATATGCCGCACAAGCCGAAATTGAACAAGCAGGTAATAGAGGGCAAATTATACTATTATCTGTCTATGGGTCAGGCATATCGTGACCTGCTGCTAAAGGCAGGAATAGACTATAATGTGGAAGTGTATGTCAAAGTAACCTATTCCACTGCTGGTGAAATGGCTATGGCACCGGATGATATGTTCGCCGACTGTATGGACGGATACAAGTTTATGCACCTCGGTGATACGGTACGTGTGCAGCCGGAAGACAAAGAGCGTCACGTAATCGTGCCGTTTGTACAATGGCAGAATGACTCTATCCGCTTTGTGTGGGACGGAGAAGAGCCTGTGACCATTGCAGTTGCATCGGAGTGCGATTTTGACCCGACAAAAATTACAGAAGAGTCTGTCATTATGCGTAAAACGGCAACAGATGAGGATACCGTAAAACTTTCAAGCGCCAAATTGATGTATTATGTTAAGTTTGAGGAAAATGCCGGTGGTATGTTCTATGCCAAATTCTATTCCAAATCGGCAGGTGTCTTGAAGATTGAGCGTGTACCGATGGCTCCACCTGCCGGTGACGCGAAATTGCTCAAGTATGAGAAGCCGGTGAGCATTTTGGCACATGATACTCTGTCACTCTATGCCATTCCGATGTCGTGGGATACGGCAACCGTTTTCACTACTCCGACGGATTATACGTTCCGTATGTATGTCGGCTTGTCGCCTGACTTTATTCCTTCAACGGCTGTGGATTCATTCAAATTTGACAAAACAGCGGACGGACACATGCTTGGTTTGAAAACTGCGCAGATGAAGGAGCTTTGTGCAAAAGCGCTGGACAATTACCTCTATGTACGTTTCCGTTGTGCGGCAAAGACATCGGTGACACCCGATATTTGGAATTTGTCTGAATGTTTGGCACTAACTCAACGTCTTGAAAAGAACAGCGAGCTGATATTGGAGAAGAACGCTAAGGTTAGTTACGCGCTCTACTACAATGCTTATAAAGACGGAGATTTGAAATTGGATTGGCTTGGTAACGGAAAATGTCAGGCCGGTGTAGGTGATGTCTGTGACTTCAAATTGGGAAGTGTGTCGTATGATCATGTGATAGACTATTTGGCTATATCTAAAAAGAGTTCATGGACGATAGACCAAGCGACATTGGCTTCTTGGGCAGATCGTGTAGATGCTGAAGGATATTTGTATATAATCTTCAAGCCGGAAGTAAAAGGTACTATGAAGATTATCAGTAATGCACCGGAAGACCAAGACCCTCAAATTATTTTGGTATCGGAAATCCTTTTGGAGCCGACTGTGACGGTGCTTGATGACCAGAATCCGACAGCGAATATTAAAGCTACCGTTCTGCCTGCGAATGCAACAGACCCGTCCTTGACATGGGCTATTACCGAGGGCGCAGACTTGGTGACTTGGAAACAGTCAACATATTCAGTAACCCGCAACGAAGATGCCACTTCAGGTGAAGTGACGGTTACTGCAACTGCAAATGACGGTAGCGGAGTGTCTAATTCTGTCACTCTTACTATTGATGTAAAGCCGACAGCCCTTACAGATGTTAATTCTGACGCGGATTATAACCGGATTGTATTGCAGGATGGCGCGCTGTTCATTGAGTTGAATCGTGCCGGAACACGGATGCTTTATGATATGACCGGCAGACGGGTAAAGTAAAACTGGAAACGCTATTTGTTAAATATATATAAGGTATATGAATAGAATTGTTAAACAACTGACACTTGTCTTACTGCTCTCGGCGGCGACTCCGCTGTGGGCACAGGATGAGTATGTTGTGCGTGAAACTGATGGCCTCAAGCAGGGAATTCTGCCGTGTTGGTGGGAGGCATCCTTAATGAGCGCACCCTATTATTACTGCGATTGTAAGGAGAATGCCATTGATTTCCAGTTTGGTTTGGATATGGTCATTTCAGATACAACGTGGTTTAAGGCTAGCGTGGACCAACTCAAGCAAGGTTTGTCTGCATACTGGTTTGCCAACTCTTCTGTGACAATAGATGTGTTTGCCCTTTGTAACTCATCGGCACCTTCTTTTACCGTTACAGTCGGCGCTAACTCTATGCAGGAGAAAGATGTAACGGATATTAACAAAAAGATAGATGAGATGGGTGGCGCTGCAGAAGCGCTCATGCAGATGGTAACTCCGCGTATGCGCGTATATCCCAATAAGGAAGGCGGTTCGGGACGTGTTATTTGCTATCCTTATGATGAAGGACCTCACTCCACTTGTGAGGATCCGTTGCAGATTTTCTCTGGCATGACTTATGTCAGCAACCATGAGGATGAAGTGTACTATCTTGCGCCTGGAACCAATGTCACCAACAATATGTTTGTGCAATGGAAGCAAGCGAAGAACCAGCCTTGTGAAATGTACATTACATCAGGCACTTGTGATGGACCCGAGGTGGCACGCACCACGTTTCATGACTCGTTGAAAGTTTATTTCCCTGGCAAGGAGCTGCTGGACGCTTTCCGTGCGGAAAAGACACCGCTCTATTTCCACTTTGAGCACAAAGCTGAGGATGTGGGACGTATCATGTTCCGTAGTTCTGCCAAATTCGTGACCGATACGGTTGCAGAGGCGGTTTGTCGCGGCAAAGGATTGGTTTTGGCGGATACAACGCTCCGCGAACCGACGCAGTATAACGATACAACTTGGGTAATTAAGGATACACTGTTGGCAACTCATTACGACGTTACTATTGTTGAGCCTGTGCAGGTTGAGGAAAAGATTGGTATTACCACCAAGCAGTTCCCGTATCTCTACCGCAACACGAAATTGATTGACGAATTCGGCGATTATTCTGTACTCATTCAGACGCCTGGTCAGTGTGAAGAAATGTATCTGTTGCACTTGTTCCACCAGCCTGTATATCACAATACGGCGGTTGAAGAGGATATTTGCCAGGGTAAGACATACACCATGTCAAACGGAACGGTTATCACCCGTGATACTGCCATTGTGGACTCCGTTTGGCACGATGTGGATACATGCGTTGTTACCGCCATGACAATCCATTTTACGGAACCCGAATTGGAAACCATTATAGAATACCTTACCGAAGAGGAGTTGCAGAACTTCTACTTCAATGGTAAACCATATTACAAGTACGGCGAGTACGATATTGTTGATGCGTATCCCAATACTTGTACGCGCCATTTCCTGCTTGTTTTGCGTGAGCCGACTCCGCAGACTGGCTTGAGTATCACCGAGAGCGATAATGCTCCCTACGCACGCAAAGTCCTTTTGGACGGAATTTTTTACATTGAAAAAGATGGTATGCTATATACTATACTTGGTAATTAACTTTATTATTAACTTAAAATCAGTTTTGTTATGAGAAAAATTCTGACTTTAATCACTGCTATCCTGGTGACCTTGCCTATGCTGGCTGTCGGTGATAACAGTGGTGACAGTAGAGCCGATGCTATCGACTTTAACTGGGAAAAAGGCTGTGAGCAAGACGCTGGTTCGAAGTGGTACCGTGTACCGCTGGATCCTCTCTATGAGGAGGATAACCCGACGTTGGCACTCTATCTCACGAACTTGGAATCCGAAGAGGTACATGTAACTGTAACAGGTTACATCATGTCGGAGAAAGAGTCTCGTGAATATGACATCGCAGCCAAATCAAACCAAATCTGGTCTCGTTCTGCTGCCGCTTTGGTGAGCATGAAACAGACAGAAATCTTCTTGGTACTTGAGGCCAACAAGAAAGTTGCTCTCAGCGCCAAGGTGTATGAAACGTCTGACCTTGACGAGGCTTGCTTGAAAGCGAGTGAGTTCAAATGGGAAGACCAGTCCATGATGCAACCTGTCGGAAATGGTTGGTGGGCGGTTGACCTGGCTGATGCCAAGGCACACCCTGAAAAGACCGCTCGTGTGGTTATTACCAACATGGGTAATAAGACAGCGGACTTCGTAGTTGGTATTTCACCCGATTGCCCGAGTTCAGGTCTGACACAGAAATCCGGTTCATTGGCTGCCGGTGCTCCAAAAGAGGAAATCCTCAAACGTGCACTTATCGACATGTTGGGTGGCCAGCTGGTGTATGTGTATGTTTCAACAACACAACCTCTGAACCTTTACGCTGAATTGGTGGACAAACCCGCTCCGACCGAGCCGGCCATTGATTGCAATGCTAAGGAATTGAAGATGGATGTGGACTACACCCAAGCTGCAGGCGAAGCAGAGTATCGTATCCCTGTTTCCGAACTGAAGGGTAAAAAGATGATGCCTGAGGTTACGCTTATCAACCAAAGCAATGCTGGTCCTGCCAAATTGACGGCTAAGGTTGCTTTTGCTTGCGGTACGGATGCAGGTAGCACAGACTTTATGGAGTATTCCTATACAGTTGCTCCCGGAAAGACCATTGTTCGCGACGTTGAGAAGAACATGGTTGACGGTATCAAGGAAGGCGTAGAGTATATCTATGTTCGCTTGAATTCTACACAAGACATTGCTTTCTCTGCTCGTCTGAAGAACGTTCACGAAGGTAATGCATGTAAGACCAGTACAGTATTTGACTGGGATAAAGGCCATGTACAGAACACACCGAACCAAGTATGGTATGCTGTAGGTATCAAAGACGCTAAGAATCCGGCTGCTCCGAAGAATATTCATCTCTTCGTTGAGAACAATGCGACGACAAAGGCTACTATTAAAGCCGACCTCGCATTTAGCTGCCCGTACGTTGACCTCCAGAGCATCTCTCGTTCTGTAGAGGGCGGAAAGACTATGGACAAAGTGCTTGACTACTCACTCTTCTCTGCTTTGGCTGACACTATTTATGTAGGTATTACCGCTGACAAGAAAGTATATTTCCATGCTACAATGGAAGATGCCCAGCACACGCCGAGCTTCCCCGATTGCTCTACAGCTAAAGACTTCGATTGGGAGTATGGTGTAAAGCAGGAGGCTAATGTTGCCGGTGGTGTATTGTATAAGGTAGATATTGATTATCTGCGCAATACAGATCCTCAAAAGGTTACGGTGGTTACTGTTCACAACCTCAATGCCAACGCTTCTGCTACTATCTCAGGTGAGCTTTCATGGCAATGCCCGGATAACTTGCCGACACAGAAACGTTCGTTGACATTGGATAAGGACGGTGTATTTGAGAAAGAAATTGCCCGTGACCTCTTCAGTGGTGACAATGGGCTCAGTCCTGACATTCACGAGGCTTATATCCTTGTTAAGTCTAACCAGCCGATTGCTATCCAAATCAAGAAAGAGGAAGCAAATCCGGGCGCAGATTGCAAGGCCGCTATTCCGTTCAACTGGGTAAGTGGTAATGACCAAAAGGCCAAGGATGGTGCTGTATGGTATGTAATCGACCTCAAGGATGCTAAAGCTGCTACAGGTAAACAGATTCGTGCCCGCATTATCAATAAGGATACCAAGAATGCAGGTAATCTGGATGCATATCTCGCAACTTCCTGCCCCTGCGAAGTTCCGCAAGAGCAAGGTGTGAAGATTGCTGCAGGTGCTACCCGCGAAAAGGTTATCTCACGTGCTTCGTTGGAAACCTTTGGTGATGAAGTCTGGGTACGCATCAATACGACAGTGCCTATTCATTTTGAAGCGGAAATAGAAGATGCTCCTGCATTTGAGCCGATTACCGCTTGTAATGATGCACAGGAGTTCGAGTTCAATAAAGACTATACGCAAACCGTTGATACCGCTTGGTACTTCGTGAAGACCGACATCCTTCGCCAAAAGGCTGATTTGGCTCCGAAGGCAATTCTTAAGAGCCTCGCTTCGATTGACAACACTATCAAGGTTGAAGTTGCTTATGAGTGCCCTGTTACCGAGGAAATGGCTGCCAAGTCCACTTCTTTGAAGAATGGTGCGAAAATCTCCAAACTCATTGAGCGCAGTATGATTGAGCCTGTTGCTAACAAGTATGAGAAAGTTTGGTTCCGTGTAACACGCTCTAAGAAGGGTGACTTCCAATTCCGCGTTGACCTTGTTGACCCGAATACCGGTGACAAGTGCGAACACGCTATCATTCTCACTACGAAAGATACTACCATTACCCAAAAGGCTGGTACGACTGTTTGGTATCGTCTTGACCGTAAGGCGTTCATCGACCAACACAAACGCGCTACTGTGACGCTGACCAACCTCGACAATAAGGCCGGCCGTATCTCTGTAGCTGTTTACTCCAATTGTGGTGAAGAGCCGTTCCAGACAGGTTCTCGTGAACACAGCGCAGGTGCCGTGAAGAGTAAAGAATTCGGTTCTGACTTCTTCCGTGGCTTCTCCGGAACCTATATCTATGTTGAGTTGACCGTAACGCAACTGAGTCAAATCAATTTCGATGTTGAGGACGAAGATCCGTATCAAGGAGATCCGGATGCATGTCTGCAAGCAGTTAATGTAGCTCTGAATACAGAGTATGCCCAAAAGGCTGACACTGCTGTATGGTACCGTGTTGACATCAGCAACCTGCGTGACAACACCGTAGGTGACGGTACACTGACTGTTACCAACAAAGTTGGTCAGCAGATTAAGCTCAAAGCTGAACTCTCTTGGGAGTGCCCTGTTCAATACAAGATGACGGAGAAGACACAGGTCATTGATGCTAACGGCACATATACCCGCCTCGTTGAGCGTGCTTCTATCAACGCGCTTGAGGAGAATGAGGTATTCGTTCTCGTTACCACTCGTCCGGGTGAGAATATCACCTTCCGCTTCGACATCCAGCTCAGCAAGGGTGATGAGTGTCTCAACCCGATTCTCTTCGATTGGGAGAATGGTCACATCCATCCTGCCAAGCAGGATCTCTGGTATCTCATTGAACTCAGCCCGACCATCATTCCTGAGGGTAAGGATATTGAACTCCACTTCGAGAACCTCGTAGATGCTGAGACAAAGGTTGCTGCTGACCTGTTCTACAATTGCCGCGACAGATCATTCAAGTCGCTTGACTATAACTTCAAGGGTAAAGCGGATTCAGTTCGTGTTATTGACCGTGACCTGATTGAATGGATTGGTTGGCCGAACCCGGGTATTTATGTTCACTACTCATCTTCGAACGACACCCGTTTCTGGGCACAACTCATAGATGCAGAACCGACGGAGATGCTTCACGAAACAATCCGTGAATTCGTTTGCGACGGAACCGTATTCCATGATAAGTTTGCCGGTATTGACCACACCATTGATTCCAAGGTGGCTTCGTACTTCATGTGGGACGATACTATTCCGTTCCGTAAAGGTACTAGCTTGTGCGACAGCATATACCACTTCCATGTAACTCCGATTGTAGCTCCTGATACAACGCTTGACGTAGCAGGACTTCAGGCTATCGGCGCTCTGCCGCTCGTAGCTCGTGGTATGGCTGTATATGCTGATGCGGCTATTGCTAACCTGAAAGCGCACTTCGACGCACTGGATAACGACTCTGTAATCACAGTTGATGCCGTTGAATTTGAAGCAAAAGACGCTACCGGTAACTGGAAAGACATCAAGACTGTTTATAAGGCTGATTACTTCCTGCCGGACGATGCAGGTGCTGTAGCATTGCGTTATAAACTCCTTGTGGACGCTTGCAATGAGGATGTATTCTACGGTCCGGACCTCACAGTAGCTCCGTTGGCTAAGAAGGCTCTCAGCGAAACGGTTGCATTCCCTGATACGCTCTGCGTAGGTGTTCCGGCACAAATCGGTCTGAATTCCTATACTATCGTTAACCACGCCGATACAGCTGTTACCGACAAGTGGCAAGGCTTCCTGGCTGCTGATACACTGGGTCAACCGCGTTACGTTGATTCCACGAAGGTTTACAGCGTAGTTGTTTGGAAGAATCCGGATCTCACGCAAGTGACTTTCCGTGTTCCGGCTCTGAATGTTGGTCAGACGATTGATTTCACACAAGCAGAGAGCGACATCAAGGCTGCGTTGACCTATGCACGTAGTCTGAATCCGTCTATTGCTGACATCAAGGCTATCGGTTGGCAGACTCCTACTGCGACAGGTTATGTTGACTACGACAACAGCAAGCCTATTGCTGACGGTACAACATCTCTCACGTTGCGCTACTTCGTTCAAACCGCTTGCGACGAAATTGTCAACAACGCTGACTCGACATGGCAGGTGAAGTCCGGATGCCCGACGATTGAGACAACCGACCCGATTACCAAGTGCGCTGCTGAACTGCCGTTCACATGGAATGGTAAGACCGTAACAGCTGACGGTGGTCCGTACGTGGCTACTCTGCCGAGCGTTCTCAACCCAGGTTGCGATAGTATCGTTACTCTTGCGCTGACCATCAATCCTGTTGATACTGCTCGTATTGTTCCGGCTGATGCCGCTACGATTTGCGCTGCTGAACTTCCGTACATGTGGAATCGTTCTGAATTTGCAGCTCCTATTAAGATCGAAGAAGCTGGTACGCATCACGATACCATACCTGATCTGGCTAACTGCAAAGTTTCTGTATTTACCCTCAATCTCACGGTTAATGCTGTTGATACAGTTGCAGCCGGTACGCAAGACGTAACGATTTGCGAAACCGAACTTCCGTATAACTGGAAGCCGAGTGATAAGGTTGATTTGGTTATTCCTGTTGACGCAGAAGGAACGTACTTCGATACGCTTCCTGACTTGGCTAACTGCAAGGTTGACATCTTCAGACTCAACCTCACTGTTAACAAGAAACTCGTTGACCAAGTTGATGCTAAGACCATCTGCGAGGGTGACTCGTACGATTGGAAAGACGCTGCAGGTAATCTGATCCAGACTGTAACTGCTGCTGACAAGTATGAGCATACTGTTTACTATCTCGACGAGACTGGCGCGCCGACAACTTGCGTCAAAGAGCATTATGAACTGACTCTCTCGTTCTTCGCTGCTGCTGACACTATCCGTACGGAAGCTCTTGTCTGCGACGGTGCTGACTATGAGTGGAAGGATGCTGAGGGCAATATCCTCAAGACCTTTGAAGAGGTTGATGCTGACCTTGTTGATACTGTTCGCGTAGCGCACGAAGGAGGTTCTTGCCTTGCTCACGTTTACACCTTGGATCTCAAGATCGAGAAGCTCGTAACGTATGAGGATAAGGTTGAAGTGAACGTTGGTGACAAGTTCGTGTGGTATGGTAAAGAGTATATCATTACCAAGGACGAAGAGTTCGACAAGTACTTCACGGACGATATTACCGGTTGCGATACCGCTCATTACCACACGCTGGTTACTGTTCTGCCAATTGGCCGTGACACGGCTGAATTGCAAGTGCTCTATACTTGTGAAGGTTCTTATGTTAAGAATGCTGCCGGCATAGAAGTACTCATTGTGGCTGATACCGCTTGGGTTGACAGCGTTCGCATTAAGGAGAACAAGAAGCTCATCGACCGCTTCTATCCGTTTGAGGTTTATGTATATCATGATGTAACTTCGTTGCCGAAGGAGCTCATTGATAACGTTCACGCTGTCTGCGGTCACGTTCTCGATGTAGAGCAGGCTATTATTGACATCCAGAAGTATCTTGATGACAACTTCGAGACGCTCCACATTGATAAGGATGTGAAGATTGCTTGGGCTATCAAGGTGAACGGTAAGTTCGACGAGGAAGCTGCTGCTAAGCACGTATTCCAGGGTGATGAGAAGGAAGTTGAGTTCCAATGTACCATCACTGGTCAGAACTGCGGTAGCACGATTACACTCGGCGCTAAGATTGAAGTTGAGAATCCTCCGTTGGATATCGTCGCTAACTTGCTCCACGTGAAGTATGGTGATTGGATTATCGTGCTTGACGTTAACGCGCTGCAGGATGCAGCAGGTAAACACCAGCTCGTATTCTCAGAGGCAGATGTTGAGTGGTATCAAATCATCAACGGCGTAGAGACTCCGATGAACCACACCGGATACTACTACACCGAGGATAAGGAAATGGGTGGCGAGTTCTTCGTACTCATCCATGCTGAAACGAAGGATGGTTGCGATGCTGTTATCCGTTCCGACGTCAAACTGTCGAAGCCGGCTAACGCTCCGTTGAAACTTATCCCGAACGTTGTCGCTAACGGTGGTATGATGAACCTCATCAACCTCGATGAAGAAGCCGTTTCTGACATCAAGGTATTTGATGGCTCCGGCGTAATGACTTGGAAGACTACTTCCGAGGGTTCGCAAGTGCTTGAAATTCAGGCTGAAGGTGCTCCGGGTATCTACCTCATGCAAGTTCAGTCAGGTGACAAGCAGGAAACCTTACGTTACATCATTAAATAATAGGAGGGCAGCAATATGAAAAATATGATTAAAAGTTTATTGATTGCCGTTTGTATGATTAGCGCTGTTAGTGTGTCGGCTCAAGAGTCGGCACCGGCAGCCAAAGCATCAGACTTTAGCGTGGGTGACACAATTGTCATTAAGAAAGACCACGAACGCTACCTCACCGGTGAAAAGATGTCCAAGTGGGTTTATAACGTTGACCATACTATCCAACAGATTGGTTCCAAACGTTTCCCCGAAGGTATCTTGATCCGTGGAATTATCTCTTGGGTAGGTCCTGACGACATTGAGAATAAGAGCGAGCATCATGAAGATGCTGAAGAGCAGGCCGCAAAGCAGGCTGCTGCTCAACAAGCTAAACAACAAGCTCAGGAACAAGAGCAGAAAGAGGGCGAATCCGAAGCTCAACAAGGAGAGGAGCAACAGCAGGGTGACGACGATACGTCGAACGTTGCCGTTGATGACTCCAACGAAGTTGAAGAGAGCCAGAGCGACTCCACCGCTATTGCAGACGCAGAGCGTGAAGCTGCTGCACAAGCCCGCCGTGATTCACTTCTCAATGCTTGGAAACAGGCCCAGGACAGCTCTGAAGCAGCTTATCAAGTTGACAAGGAGAAACAGCAGAAGTTCAATTGCAACCGCTTCACCATCGGTCTCCGTGGTGGCGCTGCATCGCTCATGCACAAATCCGATAACCCCAACAGCGAGTGGAAAATCGGCTTTGACGCTATGCTTGACCTCCAATACGCACACTACTGGAAGAAATTCGACAAGAAGATGCAGTATGGTCTCTTGCTCGGCGTAAGTGCAGGATATGCACAGTCCTCTTTCAGCTGCAGCGCAGACAATGCACTGCCGAGAGTCAGCACCTCTGATGGTAACATCGACTATCAGATCTCCGCTGAATCTGTAAAAGAGGCTAACGGACAACTTCAGCTCGAAATCCCCATCATGTTCAGCATGGTGCATGAGAAGGGCTTCTTCATGAACATCGGTCCCCGTATCGGTATCCCCGTAGCCGGATGGTTCAACCAGAAGATTACGGACCCGAAGATTGTGGCTACGTTCGTTGAGGAAGGTGTTCCTGTTACCAACGCTCTCATTACCGGTGTCGTTTCGGAAGACCAGGCTAAGTCCAGTGGCAAGTGGAAACCCGCTACCATGAACCTCATGCTTGGCGCTGAACTCGGTTATGAGCACGCTTTCGCTAACAAGAACTCACTCTCTATCGGTGTCTATGGCGGTTACAGCGTTTATACGCTCTATAACAACGATGTTACTGGCAAGTCGATTATCACTATTGATAGCGCACCGGCTACCGGCAAACCCGCTGTTGTAGGTATTCACTCTGCTACCGAATCATACGTTTCAGGTCTCGGTTACTTCGACGTTGGTTTGAAACTCGCGTTCCACTTCAACTGGTGGAAGTAATTTAGTCCTATGCTCAAAAAGGCGGCTCTTTGAGTCGCCTTTTTGTTGCTTTTTAGGGCATTATGCAATAAAAATTTGCACGATTGCAAATTTTTGTGTACCTTTGCGCTCCCAAATGAAAATGCATAAATATATAAATCGTATGAAGCCAACACTCTTTGTCCTTGCTGCCGGTATGGGCAGCCGTTACGGAGGCCTCAAACAGCTTGACGGGCTCGGCCCCAATGGCGAAACCATTATGGATTATTCAATCTATGATGCCATTCAAGCCGGTTTCGGCAAGGTGGTCTTTGTCATTCGCCGTGTCTTCGAGCAGGATTTCCGCGAGAAGATTGTCTCCAAGTACGCAAATCGTATCCCGGTTGAACTTGTGTTCCAGGACCTTGATGCCCTGCCTGAGGGTTTTAATGTGCCGGAAGGACGCGAAAAACCGTGGGGAACCAACCATGCCGTTCTGATGGGTAAGGATGTTATACGTGAACCTTTTGCCGTCATCAATGCCGACGATTACTATGGCAGCGTCTCTTTCAAAGTCTTGGCGGACTATCTGTCGTCCATTGCTGGCACAGAGGGTAAGTATGCCATGGTCGGCTACCGTGTCGCCAACACCCTGTCCGAATCCGGAACAGTTTCGCGTGGCGTCTGCCAGACCGATGAGAACGGCTTCCTGACCAATGTGACCGAGCGCACGAAAATCCTGCGCGAAGAAGATGGTGTTGTTCGCTATATTGAGGGCGAAACAAAGACGCCTTTGGACGACAACACGCCTGTTTCTATGAATATGTGGGCGTTCACGCCGGATTATTTCCGCCATTCCGAGGAATTCTTTATTGACTTCCTTCGTGCGCACGGCAATGAGCTCAAATCCGAGTTCTATATCCCGTCTATGGTGGATTTCCTCATTCGTTCGGGAAAAGCGACCTGCCGCGTCTTGGATACGCCGGACAAATGGTTTGGTGTGACCTATTCAACCGACCGTCCGCAAGTCGTTGCCAAGTTTGCACAATTGGTTAAGGATGGCGTTTATCCTTCCCCCTTGTTTGCCTGATCAAATACGAAGGGTGACAGAAGGGTGACAGAAGGGTGACAGTACGATGACAGAACCCTCACTTAGACACAAAAACTATGAATATACTTGTTACCGGTGGTGCCGGATTTATCGGCTCCCACACACTTATAGAACTTTACAAGGCGGGACACACCGCACTTGTGGTTGATAACCTCTACAACTCCAATCCGGAGGCGCTTCGCCGTGTGGCGCAGATTATCGGTATTCCCGAAGTGCCTTTTATCGAGGCGGATATTCGCGACAAGGCTGCTTTGGAACGTGTTTTTGCTGAAAACAGCTTTGATGCCTGCATTCACTTTGCAGGCCTGAAGGCGGTCGGTGAATCCGTTTCGAAACCGCTGGAGTACTATGAGAACAATATGAACGGCACTTTTGTCCTGTTGGACGTCATGCGCCGTCATGATTGCAAGAATATCATTTTCTCGTCCTCTGCCACCGTCTATGGCGACCCGGCAATCATTCCCATTACCGAGGACTGCCCGAAAGGACAGTGTACCAACCCCTATGGTCAGACCAAATCTATGCTGGAACAGGTGCTGATGGATGTGCAAAAGGCTGACCCGTCGTGGAATGTGGTCTTATTACGCTATTTTAACCCCATAGGAGCGCATCAGTCGGGTAGGATAGGGGAAAACCCCAACGGCATACCTAATAACCTTATGCCGTACATTACGCAGGTCGCTGTCGGCAAGCGTGAACGTTTGGGGGTCTTTGGAAATGATTATCCTACGCCTGATGGCACAGGTGTGCGTGATTATATTCATGTCTGTGATTTGGCAGCTGCGCATGTGGCGGCTTTGCAGGCGGTTGAACGCAAGCGAGGCTTGGCGGTGTATAATATCGGCACTGGTCACGGTTATTCCGTCTTGGAGGTGGTAAATGCCTTTAAGCGTGTGAATGGCGTGGATATTCCGTACGTTATTTTGCCTCGTCGTGCAGGAGATATTGCCACATGCTATTGCAATCCGGAAAAGGCGGAGCGGGAACTTGGTTGGAAAGCACAGTTCGGCATTGATGAGATGTGCCGTGACGCCTGGAATTGGCAAAAGTCCAATCCCGACGGATATTAGTCCAATCCGCCCCCGATAGATATTTTTCCCGCTAAACGCGACCATAACGCGACCACCATGGGCTATCGGTCGCCCCCTCAAAACCTATAAAAAAAAGACAGACTCCGAAGAATCTGTCTTTTTTGGTGCCTATCTCTTAACAACTATCGAACTTTGATAGATGCTTTTCATGCTATTACCAAATTCGTTGATTGGTACAGCATGTATCAAGATATGCGGAGACATACTCAACATCTTTTATAATAGTTCAATGTTCGTAATTGTAAAACGGGTGCAAAGGTAGTAAAAAAGTTTCATTCCTGCAAGAAAAATGCAGAAAATCTTGCAAAAAGGGCAGATTCTATCGAAAAACATCGTCCCAGTTTATATGGGGGGGCTGCGGCTTTTTGTAGATAGCCTCAGCCCTCCCTCCCCGTATTTTCAAGGCTTGCGCGCATGTTTCCTTCCCGCCTTTTGCATTTTGAAGTAGGCATAATAGCGCATACCTCTTACCAAACAAATAATTTTTTCCGGCTAAAAAATCTGCGAAAAAAGTTACTATACTTGTTACTTTTTCTATTCTTGCTGTATTTATTAGTAAGGAGCAGGCAAAAAACGCCTGAGATAGACAATGAATAACCAACCACACAAAAGACAATGGCGCGAATTAGATGATGCCACACGCGAGCGCATAAGCCGCAGCACGCAAGGAAAAGCAAAATCCGAGCAACATAAGCAAAGGATAAGCCAAGCGATGAAAGACTATTGGCAAACAATACCGCATCGCCCGAAATCAGGCATAACCATGAGCGATTTAATCGGTGCAACCCAATAACTTATTAAGGGCAGGGACGGTGAGATTTTGGGCAAACAATAACATATACAGAAAAGCACAATGAGAAGTGATTAAGTTTGATAGGTTAATGATTTTAACGAATACGGCATACATAAGTAACATTAAAAACGGGGCATTCGTATGTAAAAAAGGAGTATTGATATACACGCAAGAGATACCTTTTCACTTAGCAATAAAGGTTAAGAATATGCGCAAAGAACTTGTGATAGAGTTTACAGGTAAGATACTAGGAAAAAGATACGCAGAACTCATCTCTGTTCAAACTATCAAACAATGCTTTGACAATATCAATGCTTTAGGTATATGCTATTTAGATTACGAAAAGATATTGAATGATGGCGAGGTGACTTCATGTGATATTACTACAGATGTAGAATGTACATCTATCAAGGAGATGAACAGATTCATGCGTAACAACATGCGCAGTTATCGTTTGTTCGATGCAAAACTGCACAAAAACGGCAATCTTGAAATAACCAAGATAGCAGATACCAATGAGGCGTGGAAGAAACTCACGGTATATAACAAGGAAACCGAAATGGGGAAATCTACCAACAGGAGTTTTAGGGAAGCATACGATATTTCTCCGCTTGACTTTCAGAACAAATGCCGCTTTGAAATCAGGGTTAATAGCGAGGAACAAGTGAGACAAACACTACGGATAACAAATGCTATACTCAAAACGGTGTTATCTGCGAAAGCCACTCCTTTATACGATTTCGCAGATGAAGTATTAGCCCCGAATACTCAAACAGACATATCAGCTATTCAGCAATATAGAATCGAACTCATTTTGAAGGATTGCGATTATGATATGCAGAAGGTAGAAGCCACGCTTAAAGATAAGTACGCAGAGAAGACAGGCATGACAAAAATACTGAATCCATATAGGGAAGCTCTTAATAGGCGTAACAATCCAACAGAGCAAAATGAAGTGGGCTGGCGAGACAAAATCATGGGGATGCTTGTATCAAACTAATTTTGATACCTTTTAATCTATGGCTGAGGCTCTACAAAGTGTGCAAAACGTGTCAAAACAATCAAAAAAGTTATTTTGCTCCTTGAAAATTTGCGTATATCAGAAAAAAGCAGTACTTTTGTTGGCGAATATACGAAAGAGTATATTGTTATAACGTTTGCAACTTAAACACTCCCAAATGTAGGAAGTTTAGGAATAGTCGTTTAATAAGTTAGCAAACGTCCACGTGTTTTGTGGGCGTTACTTATTACGACTATGGGCGATTCCTACAGCCTCGGAGTGGATAAGAAGCGTCCACTTTTTGTATATATCATGGAAGATATATATGGAGAAACTGATTCGCCAACAAAGGAGGTAGGAAAACTTAAATTATTGAAAAGTATGTTAAACGCATTTAAGCCTAATGAGCAAAAAGATGCCGAGAAAATGCTTGGTATCACACAAACTCAGTATCTTGCAAAAGGGTGTGTAGATGGCACAAGCATTGATTTCTTGCAATTCAATTATGACGGCAAGGGTAGTGCAATTATTGCTGAAACCAAGCACACCAATGGTGGTGTATTTAGCAAGGGAAGCTATTCTAGAATCGTAAAAGTAATTTCTGCAGAAGAAGTAAAAGCAATTGTTGAATCATCAGATTATATAGTTGCTTAGTTTGTTTTGTAGCACGGTGAAAGTTTTAGGGGGTATTACCCCCTAACTTTTACCGATTATATTGAAAAGATAACTGGGCTGTCTTTCTTTTTTGCATCTACAAGTACCTTTTCTAATTCTTCTACGCAAGTAAAGGCAACTTTCTTGTTTCCTTTAATAATCGCATAGCCTTCTACCGCATTCTTTTCTTTAAATAGCGATGCAACAGACACACCTAGTGCATCGGCTATTTTTTGTACCGTGTATATACTTGGATTGCCCTTTAGAGCATGAGTTAAGGACGGCGCAGTAATCCCTACCGCCTGTGCTAATTCAGCTAATGAGCGATACTTCTTTCCACATCCAACGCTCATCTTTACGTTGTCTTCTAGAAGTGCTGAGGCTGCGATTCTTTCTGTTAATTTCTCTTTCATAATTCAAAATTTTATGCAAAGATAACAATAAATTATGATATTATCAAACAATTTTACAAAAAAATGCAAAAAAATGCAATTTTAATGCCGAAAAATTTGCATATATCAGAAAAAAGCTGTACTTTAGCTTTGTAATTGATTAGAATGTAAATCAACGAATTTAAATAAACGTTATATTTAATAATAATTGTTTTGATTAGAGGTATGAAAACACGAGTTTGTATCTACGCTAGAGTATCAACGCAAGGACAGGATTATGAGCGTCAGTTATCCGAGTTAAGAGACTATGCAGCACGCATGAACTATGATGTGGTTCGTGAATTCAGTGAAAAAATCAGCGGTGCAAAAAAAATTGCCGAGCGTCAAGCCCTTACCGACTTGTTAGATTTTGCTGCGGTTAATCGTATTGACAAGGTATTAGTGTATGAGTGCAGCCGAATAAGTCGCCGTGCTATCGACTTCTTACAGGTGATAGAGCAGTTAACGCAGTTAAATGTAAGCGTGTATATCCTTCAAAATGGATTAGAGACTTTGATGGCTGATGGATCAGTAAATCCTATCGCGCAATTGGTGTTAGGCATAATAGGGCAATTTAATAGTATGGAACGTTCGTTGATACGCAGCCGGATGTCTAGCGGATATGCTCATTTCCGTGCAAATGGTGGAAAGGTAGGACGCAAAGAAGGTTATAGAAAGAGTGAAGCAGATATGCGCGCGCAATATGGAAAGGAGATCGGAATGTGCAATCCATTACAGGCACGAGCGTAAACACGTTGAGAAAATTGCGTGATTTGATGTAAATTTTTGGTTACTTGAAAAATTTGCTGTATATTTGCATTGACGATTAAAAACAATGCGAATATGACATGACGTAAACAATGAATCAATGCTTGGTTTGTGGTTATCCATGGCGGCAGTAAAAGACATCGAAAGCACATAAGGGTGTACCGATGAGCCTAAAAACCTAATAAGCGGTTCAGCCGCAGCCGAAAGGCTATATACGATTATATGAATGAATCGTAACAATTTAGTAATCAAAGAATTAAACGAAGAAGATAGACTGATAGTAGAAAAATTCATAGATAATCTTTTTCAAATAGGTATAAATCACATAACAAAAGCAAGTAGAGCATGATAAATTACAGACAAGACAGAAAAGGTAAGAAGTGCGTTATATGGACGCGAGTATCAACCCAGTACCAAGAAGAGAATGGCGGTAGTCTCGACTACCAGAAGACTTTGTGCGAAAAGTATGTAGAGCGTGAAGGCTTAACTATAGCAGATGTAGGAGAAAACCATGGCTATTTCGGAGGTAAACACGAATCGGCAAAAACGCCGGGCAAAATGATTAAGCAAATGATTTCAATAGTCAAAAAGGATTCATCTATTCGATATGTAATAGTATCTGAATTTGATAGGTTTAGCCGTAGTAACGGACAGGCTATTACGATATTGGAGGAGTTGCGCAGTTTGGGAGTGATTGCTAAGTCGGCGAAAACAGGGTTTGACACCTCTACTAAAGAAGGTTTTATGATGGTTCGTAATTCATTGAATGTGGCAGAGTGGGATAATGACAACCGTGCGGACAAGTTCTATTCCGGAAGGCAGCATTGTTATGAATGCGGCGCATATATTGGCGTGCTTCCAAAAGGGTATTACAGGGAAGGTAAAAGCCTCAACTCAGTATGCTATCTGAATGAAGAAGGACAATTGATAGGGAAGGCATTTAAGTTAAAGATACTAGGCTATTCAAATGGTGAGATATTGGATGCCTTGAAGGTTAGAGGGCTAGATATAACCAAGCAAACACTTAACCATTACTTCAACAATCCGTTTTATGCAGGAAAGATACGCTCCAAAATGCTAGAGAACGGCATGGTAGATGGCAAAATTGAAAAGGCGGTTAGTTGGGAAGATTGGCTAGAGGTACAACGTATCATGTCGAACCGTTCGGGTAAGTATAAGCAAAAGAAGAAAAAGGAGCAATTCCCTTTAACTCATCACGTAGCGTGTGCTGATTGTGGCACACGCTTCACTGCGTACAGCGTCAAGAGCAAAGGGAAAGACTATTACAAATGCAATAAGATTGGCTGCAAGAATAACGTTTCAGCACCGGAAATGCATTGCAAGTACAAGCAGTTACTATATGCTTATGACTTACCAATGTCTTTGCTGCTGCAATACGAAAATATCATTCGTGATATGTTTCGCAAACACACACAGGAAAGTACCAACCAAGTGACAATGCTTAAAAAGCATTTAACCGAAGTTGAGAACGACTTGAAAAAATGCATTATGAAGCATTCGACAGATAAAATAGACGATGAGGAATATATGATAAGTTCTACGGAATTAAAGCGCAGTAAGGCAGATATTGAAGCGGAGTTGGAAAAGTACGCCTTAGATTTATCGAACCTCGATGACAAAATCAATCAAGTTCTCGTAACTTGCTCTAAATTAGGCAGTTTGTGGGATGATGGGGACTTAGAAACGAAGAGACAAATACAAGAATTGGTGTTTCCTAACGGAATTTTATGGGATAGAGAAATTCGCAATTATCGAACCACTAATCGCAATGCAATTTTTGACTTACTTGACAGATTTTCAGTAAGTTACGGCAATAAAAAAGAGACACCTTCCGAAGAAGATGTCTCAACGTGCGCAGGATGAGACTCGAACTCACACGACATTGCTGCCACTACCCCCTCAAAGTAGCGTGTATACCAATTTCACCACCTGCGCTTCGTCGCAACTTGCTTGCGACGACCACGTCGCTACGCGACTCGTATAGTCGCCGCAGTTGCTCCTCTCCGATTTCGAAAAACAAGTTTTCTCATCGGTCAATATTAGTTAGAACGTTTTTGTGCCCAGAACAGGACTCGAACCTGCACACCTCGCGGCATACGCACCTGAAACGTACGCGTCTACCAATTCCGCCACCTGGGCTTAAAAAATGCAGGACGGTGTCCTGCACTTCGTGAGCGATGAACGAGACTCGAACTCGCGACCCCGACCTTGGCAAGGTCGTGCTCTACCAACTGAGCTATCATCGCAAATGTGTCAGACCACTGCTTTTTTCAAAAGCGGGTGCAAAAGTACTGCTTTTTTTTTAATCCACCAAATTTTTTTGCAAAAAAAATGCATTTTCTTGCAAAAAAAAGCGGAAAACTTGATTTTCCGCCCTTTTTTGTGTATTATTCCGCCTGAATAGACGTAATTTAGTAACTGGTTCGCTGTGTAGCCGCGTAACTGATTTTCAGTGCATAAGCCCGGCGAAGTTCCTGTTTGATGTCTGCAATGACACCCATTCGGGTCTCTTTGTCGGCCTTGATGGACACTGTCATCAAACCTTGGTCTTGCTCTTTCATGGACGAGCGCTCGTTGACAATATACTCACCAATGTCGGTTTTCTCGGCAAATGCATCATCCAATTGGATACGCGTCTCAGCGCCGTATTGTTTGCGGAACTCTGCGGTCGGTGTTCCGACGTAGATGTAGCGCACCAGCGACTTCTTCTCCAGCTTCGTTAGTTCCGTCGCCTGAGGGGTCTGGAACTGCACCTTGTAGGTCACCTCTTTCATGGACGTTACCGACATGAAGAAGAACAGCAGCATGAAGATAATATCTGGGAGTGACGACGTGTTGAGCGCCGGCATCTCGCGTTTTTCATTTCTACGTATCTTTGCCATATCAGTTTCCTCCGTAGTTTTTGGGTTCTGCCTCCGAAATCTTTTGAGGATAAACTTTCTGCACTTGCTTCTGCTGGTCCTCGTCAAGTTCGTTGTAGCCTTTGTGGAAATACTTGCGTGCGCATTCGTCACGCAGTTCGTTGTAGGCTGCCACTAATTCGTTCTGGACGTCAAGGTACGACTGGTAGCGCGTGTCCACATCGTTCTGAACGGATATAACGTGCTCTTTGGTAAATTTTACGATACCGATGGGCTCGCCGAAATCCTCTTCGAACAGTTTGGGCATATACGCGTCGTCGTTCTCGTTCTTGATGAATTCTTTGGCTTTCTCCCGCAGTTGTTTAACGTCCGTCAGTTGTCCCTGCACCATCAACTGGTTTGCTGAATTGATCTTTACGACCATCAGGTTGCGTTTGTTGATATCGGTGTCCTCGATTTTCTGGTCTGGAGGAATAGGAGCAGGCAGACGGCGCGCCAAACCTTGGTTAACGTCCATAGAGGTCGTCACAAGGAAGAAGATAAGCAGCAGGAAGCTGATATCTGCCATCGAACTTGCGTTAATCTGTGGGACTTTCTTTGCCATTATTTCATGCGTTTAGTGTGAATAACGCCCCAAACCAATGCTACCAGCGTAGCGCAGGTAAGGATATAGGTCAAATACAGACAGGCATCGCTCAAGCGGGCCATTGTGCCGACGTTGTCACTTCCCTCATAGCCGATAATCTTCACTTCTGCAGGACTGCCAAGGAACCAGCAAACGAGTATCAGGCATACGAAACCGGCAACGACTGCAAGCCTGCGCAAAGCTGCGGGCCTGTCAACCTTGTATAACTTGACAAACTCCCAAATCACTACACCAATCGTGATGCAGAATACAAGAGCAAGCAAGATATAGTTCCAAACGAGGAACAGGTTCGTGAACAGAGGTATATTCAGGAAATCTCCTGCAACCTCAAGGGTTCCCTCTGAACCGCCTGCGTAGAACAGTATTGAAACGGCTACGCCTATTGCCAGCAGTGACAGAAGTACAACCTTCGGTATTAACTTGTAATCTTTCATAATAGTTGTGAGTTAAGATGTTCAACTATTATTTCTTCTTTTGTGCGGCGTCAAATTCAACTACGAGGTCGAGAAGGCTGATGGAACTGTCTTCCATTTCGTTAACGAGACCTTCGATAACGCTGAGGATGTAGTTGTAGAAAATTTGCAGCACGATAGCGATAATCAAACCGAGAAGGGTGGTCAGCAAGGCAACCTTGATACCGCCGGCAACAACAGTAGCCGAAATGTCACCAACCTGTTGGATTTTGTCGAATGCGGCGATCATACCGATGATGGTTCCCAAGAATCCCAACGACGGGGCGATAGCGATGAACAACGTAATCCAGCTCAGGTTCTTCTCCAGCAGACCGAGTTGCACGCCGCCATAGGAAGCAACGGTTTTCTCGACCACTTCAATGCCTTCGTCATAACGGCTCAAACCCTGATAGAAGATACTTGCAACTGGACCGCGGGTGTTGCGGCAAACTTCCAAAGCCTCTTCGATGCCGCCTTTCTTCAGGGCTGCTTCGATGTTTGCGAGCAGGGCTTTAGTGTTCGTCTTGCTCAAACTCAGATAGATAATGCGCTCAATACAGAGTGCCAAACCGAATACCAAGCACAGCAAGGTAGCTGCCATAAAGCCTGCACCACCTTCAATGAATTTGGTCTTGAGTGTTTTGTGGAGAGCTACTACGCCACCTGCTTCTGCGACTTCTGCCACTTCTACCGCAGGTGCGGCATCTTCAACAACTTGTTCTTCTTGAGCGGCAGGAGCCTGGCCTTCAGCCTCTTGCGCCATCAGTGCAACGCTGCCAAAACTGAGCGCTGCCAGCACCATAATGGTTGCAAATACTTTTTTCATGTGATTGATAATTATGTTTTTGATTATAGTTTTGCGGAAAGACGGGGATTCGAACCCCGGAAACCCTTTTGAGGTTTACACGCTTTCCAGGCGTGCCTCTTAAACCACTCGAGCATCTTTCCATGGCCGTTTTCGCGAAACGACCTGCAAAATTACACAAAATATTTGGAACTGCCAAACTTTTCGTGCATTTTTTTGTATTTTTTACGATTTTCAGTCCCAAACTCACGAATTTTGAGCACAAAAATAATCAGGGGCGACAGAATCTGCCGCGGTTGGTGGTTATAGGCGGAAGAGGGCTTTGGCGTTGGCGGTTGTGACGGCATCTATGTGTGCAAAATCCGTGTTATAAACACGTGCGAGTTCTTCGGCAACATAGCGCATCCAGCGGCTTTCGTTGCGCTGACCGCGGAAGGGAACCGGCGCCATGTACGGCGCGTCCGTTTCCAAAACAATCCGCTCCAAGGGAATACCGCCAAGGTAGTCCCGCAACTTGGAGTTTTTGAAGGTAATTATGCCTCCGATACCGAGATACAAGCCCATTTTGATTATTTCTTTTGCCGTCTCGTTGCTGCCGCTGTAACAATGCATGACACCGCGCAAACCGCGAAACTCCCGCAATATGTTCAGGCAGTCCTCCGTCGCATCGCGGCTGTGAATCATAACCGGCAAATCACGTTCGACCGCCCAACCTAACTGCCGGCGAAAAGCCGCCTGCTGTTCGGCTTTATAGGTTGTGTCAAAGTGATAGTCCAGACCGATTTCGCCAATGGCGATATACTCGTTTTCATGTGCCAGCAAATCCTGCTCCATGAAATTCATGTCCTGTTCCCATCCGGCGGTTATGTTTTCCGGATGCAGTCCGATAGCGGGAAACAGATAGCCGGGGAAACGTTTGCAAACATCCAAAACGGCATCAATGTTTTCGGTATCAACGCCCGGAACAAGAATGGCCTCCACGCCTTCCGCCTGTTGTTGGGCGATAAATGCTTCCAGTTCTTCCGCATACTGCGGATCGTCTATATGGGCATGAGTATCAATCATATTTGAAGATTTGAATATTTCATGATTTATGATTCAGGATGCTGCTGTCGCCGTAGGAGAGGAAACGGAAGTCGTGCGCGAGCGCGTAGTCATATATGGTGTGCCAGTCGCCTCCGACAAAAGCACTAACCAACAGCAGCAAGGTCGATTTCGGTTGGTGGAAGTTGGTAATCAGCTGGTCCACCACATGAAACGTATATCCCGGACGAATCATAATCTGCGTTTCGGCATGAAGTACAGAGAGGTTTCGGGCAGCCATGTAGTCTAAGATTGCCTGCAGCGAGTCCGCCGTAGAAAGCATGTGCGGCTTTTCGTAGGGCTCATGCTGGGAGACGTGGATGATTGAATCAGAATCCGGGAATGCGGTTGTTTCGGTATTTCGGAGCTGCTCCCCGATAAAATACAGACTTTCAAGCGTCCGCATAGAGGTGGTACCGACTGCCACGATATGCCCGAGATTGTCTTTCACATCTTGAATCGCCTGCTTCGGAACAGCGATAATCTCCGTGTGCATGGTGTGTTTGTTGGCGTCTTCGGTTTTGACCGGCTGGAATGTTCCCGCTCCGACATGAAGGGTCAGCTCTGTGGTCTTTATCCCGCGTTTACGCAGATCGTCCAGTACGGCTTCCGTGAAATGCAGTCCGGCAGTCGGTGCTGCCACAGACCCTTTGATGCGGCTATAGACGGTTTGATAGGTCGTTTTGTCGCTTTCTTCGGTAGGCCGGTTCAAATAGGGTGGAATAGGCAGTTCGCCCATGCTGTCCAACAACTGAGCGAAAGACATATTCGTGTCATCCCATGTGAAGTGCACTTCGTGTGTGTTGCCGTTGGTGGACAGTCTTTCGGCATGCAGGATGCCGTTGGTCAGGATGCCGGACTTCCACTTTTTGAGGTTCCCGATCATACATTTCCACGTGCAACCGTCGGTCGTCGAGAGTGCCAACTGGTAGTCCTTGGGAGCCAGCGGCTCCAAGCAGAATATTTCTATGCGTGCGCCGGTGTCTTTGTGGAAAACCATTCTGGCGGGTATAACCCGGGTGTTGTTATAGACCAACAGCGATTTCGGCGCAATATAATCGCCGACGTTATAGAACCGGTCTTCCGACACGTTGCCATCGCGATACACCAGCAGTTTGGAGTGGTCACGCTGCGGCAAGGGATACTTGGCAATGCGCTCGTCTGTTAACGGGTAATCATATTCGCTTATGCGGATTTCTTCCATGACCGTTGGTTTGTTGATGATTGGTTTTCTTGTTGGCGACAAATGCTTTACGTTCGCCTGAGAACAATTCGTATTGGTTGAACAGGCATTCCAATTCGCCGTTCATCAGTTTGATCTTTTTGCTTGGTTTGAGCCCGATACATTTCAGTGCGTCTTCGTTAGAGGATATAACCCACGCAGTTGCGCCGGTAAACTGATGTTTGAAGACGGTGCCCATGTCGGCATATAAGCGCAGAACGTCCTTGTCCTGTGCTAACCGTTCTCCGTAAGGCGGATTCACCATTACCAATGCCGGTTCCTTGCTCTCGCGCTTGATTTCCTGCAAACGGATCTGCCTGACGTCAATACAACGTTGCTGACCTGCCGCTTTGATATTTTTCAGTGCTGCCTGCACGGCGTAGTAACTGGCGTCTGAGCCGTAAATGTGATGCGTGAACGGCTTCTCCTGCGAATCGTCATTGTAGATGTCCTCAAACAGTTCCTTGTCAAAATCTTTCCACCGCTCGAACGCAAAGCCTTTGCGGAAAATTCCGGGTGCAATGTTCTGTGCAATCAGAGCCGCCTCAATCAGCAGCGTTCCCGAACCGCACATCGGGTCATAGAAATCGGTTTCGCCCTTCCATCCCGCCATCAGCAGCATTCCTGCCGCCAGCGCCTCGTTGATGGGTGCTTCAGTATTTGCCACGCGGTAACCGCGTTTGTGCAGGCTCTCGCCCGAACTGTCCAAGGACAGCGTCACTTTTTCGTTGGCAATATGTACATTCAGACATAAATCAGGGTCGGACAGCCGTACATTCGGGCGTTTGCCTTCGCGTTCGTTCCACCAGTCCGCAATCGCGTCTTTGACGCGGTAAGTCACATACTTTGAATGCCGGAACGTTTCCGAATATACCGTTGAATCGATTTGGAAACCCGTCTGTAGCGTCATGTACTGCGCCCAGTCCACCTGCTTCACATGTTCATAGACCTCGTCTGCATCTTTCGCTTTGAAGGTAATTAGCGGCACTAACACCCGCGAAGCGGTCCGCAGGCACATGTTTGCCCGATAGAGCAGCCGCTTGTCGCCAGTAAATGACACCGCCCGCCGTTCAAGTTGCACGTTGTTGGCGCCTATTGCCACCAATTCGCCTGCCAGCACTTCTTCCAGACCTTTGAAGGTCTTGGCTATCATCGGAAACTCTTTCATCTGAGCCATTTTTTCCCGCCTTGAATAACAATGCCGTGGTAAGATTCGTCCACTTTGCGACCGAGAACATCATACACCGGCATATTCATATCGTACTCGGTATGTTCTATAGCTGTCGCGTCTTTGGCAGGGCGGACATACTGGTCGTTATTGTTCACGTTCCGTACGCCGGGTTTGCCGAGATACAGCGGTGTGGCATTGGAACCGTAAACGAGAATGCCCTGCACCTTGATTTGTTGCCCGATAAGTTCGGGATTATCGATTACGTTGAGTGCAGCGCGTGCGTCTTGACCGATTTGCACGGTAACAATCTTGTTCCAGTTGGTTTCGTCGGGTGTTGCTGCCAGCACCAGCGAGGTGTTGTCGTTGTCGCAAACGCCGTCAAACGTGTCATTGTACCGTTTGACAGACCCAAGCACATAGCCTGTCACCCAATAGTATGTCCCTTCCCAAACGGTGCCGTCATTTTTGGCAAGCAGTATTCGGTCGGCGATAGTATATGGGTCGTCTTTCGTGCCGCTTCCCTCCAGGTCTATATTGCCGACTTCCACCAGCAGCGTAATGGCTTTTTCGATGGTGTTGTTGGAAGCATCTTTGCCGCGCAGTTTGAGGGAAGTGCCGTGCATGTCACCCGCTGAAGCACCTTCTTTGAGTGTGATGGTCAGTTGACCGCCTGCCGCCGGTAAGATTGAAGGAGAGACTGCAAAGAGGTCGTTTTCGCCGTCCTCCAGCGTCGCCGTGATGTTGCCGGTCAGGTTTTCGCCGATTACCTCAATGACACGTGATTGGGAAGTATAGTATTTGCCGACAAACCCGAAGTCAACGGTTTTGCCGTCCGGCACGCGTATAGCGGGTGTGCCCGGGGTGGCGGGTGTTATCTTTACTTCGTCCAGAAAGAAGCGGTGTTTGTATAGCGAACTGAAAGTCACTTTAATACCGCTTGTGATATCCGATATGTTAACGGTTAGGTCGTTCCACTGGTTCTTTTTAAGCTCAAAATAGGTTTTGTCGGCGGTGCCGCCGCTTACGGAAACGGTAAAAATGGAATCGCCTTCCCATGGTGCCGCACGGAATGTAAGTGTCACATCGCCGCTGCACGGTATCTGTGGTGTTTTAATCCAGCCTTGATACTTGCTTGTGCCGACCTTGACGCATTGGTATGCACCGTTGGCATAGTCATATGTCCAGCCCTCATTGTCTTCGTAAATGACAATCGCAGTACCGACATTCCCGCCCCATTGACCGTCATTGCCGCCTGTATAGCCGTAGTTTTCGCCTTCGTCGTCAATGCATTTGTCGAACGATTCATAAAAAAGCGGTTCTGTTTCCGCCATTACGATGCTTGCACTCAGCAGGCAAAGTCCTAAAAATAACCTTTTCATATCCTATATTTATATTATGATTATCATTTATATTTGATTATCGTGCATGACCTTCTGGCTGTAAAAAACGACTCCAAATCGATTCTTTTTCGATTCAAAGTCGATTAAATTTCGACATTCAACCTCGGTACCTGCTCGGTTCCTGCTCGGTACCTGACCGTGTCATCACCCTGCCATAGACCTGTCTGCATCCTGCTGTCAAAGGGCTTCAAGGCGGCTGAAGGACCGCTTTTCAGTAGAACGCTGTTCGACATAGATTAAATCTTTGTTGGACAATTTTTTGATGGTGTATATAAACGGTACGCGCGATTCGGACATATCCGTTGTAGCCAGTTCAAGCACATCGTTGCCGTCCATTTTCCACTCAAACCAGCCGTTGCCGTAGTCTACGAGGTCGGCTTCTGTCACATCTTCCGACTCGTCCCACTCTTTGCCCCAGTAATAGCCGTTGCCGGAGTATTCGTCGGTATAGACGCGGTGCCATGACGGATTGTCCACATTCACCCAATGCCCTAAAATCAAGGCATTGATGGTTTCGTCTTCGCCCTCGGTAAAAATGGAGAACTTGTCTGTAGTTTCTTCGGGCGGAGCTACATAATGCGGCTTGGGGGCGGAGGTTGTCACGGCATCCACCTGCGGAGCAGGTTCTTCGGGCTCTTCCAAGTTAATGACAATCGGTTCCGGTTGGTTTTCCGGTGCCTCTGGTACGTTGGATTTGGGACCGACCAGCCGCTGCCACTCATTTTGGGCAAACACAACCAACTCGTCCCAGTTCCTGACGCCTTTCGCATAGGCATAGCCTCCTGCCGCTGCACATACAGCAAACAATGCAACAAAGAACCAGATAAAAAATTTCTTCATATCCTGTTTTTTCTTTGGGCGACGGAGTCGCGGTCTTTCTGCTTAAAGTACAATAACTTTCGCCTTTTGGTTATCCATGCCGGGCATGGTGCGACCGATGCCTGCATTGATGTAGGTTGGGTCACAAACAACATATTTCTTCTTGTTGTAGAACAGATAGTCGCCGTTTACGTTCTCCTTGAAACCGACTGCTGCGGCAAGGTGTCCAGGATAGTACAGCAGCACTACATCTGACCCGATCAGGTCACGCACCAGACGGGAGAACAGGATGGCACGGTCCTCGCAGTCGCAATAGGGATAGAACAAGGTCTCTGCGGCAAAGAACACACGGTCGTGACCCCAAACCTTGTCGTCGTATTCATATACAAATGCGGTTTGTACCCAGTTCAGCAGCAGTCCGACTGCGTCTTTCTCGCTCAAACCATCAATTTTTGCCTTGAGTTGCGGATAGAGGGCATCGCGCACATTCTTCTCCAGCGGAGTGTTGGCGTATGCAGCCCAACGGGTGGTCGGGTCGCCGCCGATGAATGCGGACGGATAGTTGTTGAAGAAATCAATATTGTTCTTGTTCACGCTGATAGTTGCGGAGACGCCTTTCTTCGAGGTCAGGGTGCGCTGTTTGCTCAACTCTTTGTCGAATTTTTGGTCATCGGCAATCTGGAGCGAAAGCGATTTCTCTTTGTCAACCGATGCAGGGCAGATGTTCAAATCCTTCGCATCGCAGTTGAACGCATAGTATTTTTGCCCGTCCACGCGATAGTATGACATGTTGTAGATGTCATATTTGCAGGCGAAGAGCAGATACAGCTTGTTCTGTTTCGATGAGAATGCCAAGCGTACCTTGTAGCCTGACTGGGTCATCAGATAAGCCTGCATATAAACGGCTTCGTTGGTCTTGCCGTAGTGCTTCTCGGTCACGTCTTTCAGGAAGTTCAGATATGCCCAGTCGCATAATTTGTGGGCGTCGCGGGCGGCGAGAACATTGTTAACGGTAATGTCATATTTGTCGTTAGACAATTGTTTCCATGCTTCTGCCAAAGCCGCTTCCTTCAGTTCGGGAACCTTGAAGCCGTCGGGGTCGGGGAAGCCGACAGAAACCATTGTGCCGTAGAAACTTATGCTGACGGTCTTGTGCGGTTTTTGCTCATCGGGAACAACGGGCGCAATCGGTTCGGGAGCCGGTTCGGGTTTCGGCACGATCACAATATCCTTTTGTACGGGAATCGGTTTCGGTGTGAATGTGCCTACAGGGGCCTTGATAACGGCCATTTGCTCCTGCTTGCGTTCTTCAGGTTTCTCTTCCTGTTTGTCGTCTGCAGGTTGCGCTTTCTTCTCATCAGGTTTTACCTCGGCAGGTTTGGTATCTGCTACAGGCTTTGTGTCTGCGGGTTTGTTGTCAGCAATCGGTTTGTTGTCAGCCGGCTTGGGTTGTTCCGCTTTTGAATCGTCTTTCGGAGTTTCTTTCGGAGCTTCTGCTTCGGGCACTTCCTCAAAGATGACAGGTGCCACTTTCTTTTCTTCTACCGGCTCGTCAGCAGGTTGGGCGGTATAGTTCTCCCAACGCTTTTTCATAAAGTCGGCATAGTCTTCGTTGACTTTTTTACGGTATGCGTCAAACTCTGCCTGACGGTCGGACTTGAATTGGCGGTACTCCGCCTGTTGTTGTTTTTTGTACTCCTCGTAACTCATCTGTGCTGCGGCATTGGCTGCAAGCATGGTTACAACTGCAAAAAAGATAACTCGTTTCATAATATTTGTGTGTTTGATATTAGTGCTTGTTCCGGCAGATTTTTCAAATCCGCCGCAAAGGTACAACAAATTTTGCAAACATGCAAATAAATGCGTGATTTTTTAGTAAATTAGATATTCACCACCTTATGGGCGGTGTCATTGACCTTGATAATGTAGCCGGATTGATAGTCAAGCGGGATGGAGAGTTCGGAACTCGTCGCAGTCGTTGAATAGACGATATGGCCCGATGGCGAATAGATGGTCACTTGGTCACCTTCAATCAGTCCGCGCACATAGAGCGTGCCGCCGAATGCAAAGACAATATAGCTGCGTTTCCCGTTGTCATCCGTTTTCGGGAAGCCGCCGAAGCGGATAGCAAAACGTTTGTTATGTTCGCCGGCGTCAATATCCGTCTCATAGTCTTGTTCCAGCAGGTTCACGGTACGATTCTGCCGGTTGTCTATCAGCCATACGTATTTGAACCCGTCAAAGGCTTGTTTCTCCGGCAGGGTGAACGTATAGTCGTTTGTTGTCGCTTGTTGGTCTGCCGATGCAGGAATAATGACGCCGAGCGGTATATCCACTTCCGTCGGTGCTGCGCCGAGCAGCGAAATGCGGGAGTTGCGTTTGCTGTCCAACAGATAAACCTGTGCGGCATCGTCATTCGTAAGCCACTTCACACCGTCACGCCCGTAGCTGTACTGCACAATTTTCGATGCGGCAGAATCCGGCATGACGGTCAGGATATCGCTTTGATTGCGGCTGCCCATCAGGCGGATAAGCGGGCGTGCAACTTTCTCATTGCGGCTGTATAACGGCAGTTTGAACAATACTGGTTCACGTTCTTGCTGGGTGGCTGTCTGCGTAAGGAAGGCGTTGCCGAGTGACATGGTAGATCCTTGATCCCAGGAACGGGATGTGTATATCTGGCTTCCGCTGCGGATGTATTCGCCTGCGCCGTCCATCTGATAGAAGATATGCGGGATATACATCTGCCGCTGGAAATTGCCTTCTTCAAGGATAGTGTCCGTGCGGTATTCGGAAACGAGCCAGGGCAGACCTTTCATGTTCCAGCCCATGTCTTCCTGACGGGTAAAGTTCAGTTCCTGACCACTACCGGCTTGACGGTTGTCGTATTGGGTGAGCCAGACAATCTTGTCGTTGCCGTCTTCCGTATAGACATAATTACCTATTGTGGGAGCAAAGGCGGTGAAGCGCAGTACGGTATCCTGTGCGGAACCGAAATCCATGAGGTAACCTTCCGTAGCGGAACGGTTGAGGGTGTCCACGGGCAACCATGCGGAGGACATATTGCGCTGGAAGACATAATCCTTTGCCGAACGGGCTGTGCCGGAGTATTGGTAGGTATTAAAGTTGAACGTTGACAATTGGCTGCTGATACTGTCTGTAGCGGGATAATAGGTGGTGGTGGTGATGTTGGCAGTATTGTAGTTGAACGGGAACGCTGTCATGGAGTAGCGCTGGTTGACAAACTTCTTCTCCGCAGCAAGGTAGTTCATCTGCACGTCATGTCCGTTACCATAGAAAGAGGCGCCCGGTTTGAGCAGCATATACGCCGGACGGAGAATAATAGCATTGCCCTGGAAGTCCTCAAAATCATGCACATCGTCATACGCCATACTCATGGCAGCACTGTCCATCACATAAACCACCGAACCGCGGTGCGGATACTTATGGCCTCCGTAGTTCCGGGTAAAGGCGTTCCGTTTCTCTGCTTTGGTGGCTATATTCCATTCATTCTGCGTGATAATCTTGTCGGTCAACGCCGATACTTCAACCGCCGTTCCGGGCTCTACACGCCAGGTCTCAAACGCACCTACATCCACATGACCGCCGGTCTTTCGCGGGTTACCGAGTACATCACGGTCCACGGCAAAGTTCACCAGTCCGATGGACGTGTACGGCGTAAAGACGGCAGGCAATGATTCCGTACCGGCATTGAGGAACGTACTCCGCTCATGCAGCTGGAAGTTCAGCGCCTCGCTTTGCAACAGGTAGTTTGGCAAGGTGTACGGATTCTTCTGCGCCAGGTAGGGAGCAAAACAGTTGGCTGCAGACGACTGACAACTGATGTTGTTTATCACGTGGTCATTGGAAGCGTTGACGATATTGGTTACCTCATCCCCATAATTGTTCACAATGGTATTGTTGAGCAATAGTCCCTTTGTGCCGAGTTGCACGATGGCATCCGCAGAATCACGGTAGAGCAGGGAATTGTACAGCAACCCTCTCTTGAGGTCTATTACCGGTGCACCGTCAACCTTGTTATCGGCAATGAGGCAGTTCCGAATCACCACAGAGTCATTGTCCAACGATATGGGAGATGTCGTCAGAACTCTGTTCGGATTGGTAATGACGAAGTTCTCGATGGAGAAGCCGAGGGGATAATTGCCTGCGATAGTGGATACGGAGTTGATGTAGGTCGGTGTAGCATCCGGCGAAGCAACGCCGTTTGTGATGGAGCGTACATAATTGACGTAGCGCTGGCATTCCTCATTGGTAAATTGGTCATCCTTAACAAACGCTGTGTCGGTGAAGTTGCCCGGAATAGAGCCATATACGCTCACTCCGTCACGGGCAATGATATCCGCTTGGTCGGTAGCGCCGTACGAGCCTTTGACAAATACGTATGCACGTCTGCTCTCAGCATCCAGTTTCGAGTTAAGGTAGTTATATACCGCCGCCACGTCAATAGCGTTCTGAATCTGTCCCTGTCCGAAGGGTTTGAGCCACGACGAGCCGTCACCGGCAGAAGCGGCAGGCAGGTTCGGCTGTACGTACAGCATACGCTGCAAGACTGCCAAACATTCGTATGCACCACGCTCCATACCCAAACCCGAGAGACGCGGCTTGTATGCCAGGTCATAGTCTTGGGTAAGGGAGGAAACGGTATCTGCTTTCAAACCGTTGGCACGGCGCCAGTAGATGGTTTGCGGCACAGCCGGATACTGGCGGAAGAAGACACGGTTGCGATAAACGGTAGTATCCGCAGCATTCATGGTGCGCACCGCGGGATTCAGGCGGAAAGAGCGTTCACGACGCTGTTCGGAGGTAGTCGCATTAACCAGCGGTCCGGCAAAATACGGTCCCTCGAAAATGTTCATATTATCGGTAGCCAGCGGGTCGTTGTGGTAGGTGTCATCTCCATTCTGGAAACAGCCCCACACGGCATTGTAGGTTACGCGGTCGGCTATACCGACTTTGTTTTTGTTGGTCGTCTTGTCCCATTGATCGTTATTGATGCGCAGTTGTACCAACGTGTCTGAGGCAAGGTCATCCAGCCATATGAGTGAGTTGTGGACTTCGCTGTTGTCCGATTCCAGCGTTAAATGTCCGTCATTGAGGGCAAAGGTGGAGTTGACAATCACCACGTTGTTCGGTACGGACGCGAGGTCATTCGGTTCTGCCATTTCGTCATAGCGGTCGGCATGTATCGGTGCGCCTGCATTGGAGTGGAAGAGCGAGTTGACGATGAGGGATGAGCCGCCTCCATGCTCGATACGCACGGCAGCAGAGCGTTTGTTCACATCGTCAGGACGGTCACCGTTATCCATGAACGTACAGTTGGAGATAGTGAGTTTGGGCAGTGTGACCTTATGTCCGTCAATCAAGGCAGAGTCGGGATGTAGCGCCATAGCGAAGTCAGGGTTGTAAATTCCGCTATTATTCGGATCGACATACTGCCGCTGCCAACGGTAATAGATAGCAGCACCTCCACGGTCACTCATGACGCCGCCAAGGTCGTACGGAGCGACATCCGAATTCTTGGTGGAATACGGGTTGATAAAGGTAATACCGTCAAATGTAATAGGAATGACGACGCTGTCACGTGCGGTGTGTTCGCCCATCCAGTTGGCTTGCACCATCTGACGGGTCATGTCCTCCACAACAAAGAGCTGGTTCAGCTGTGTCGTGTTGCCGGTAAACGGCATTTCTATCACGGTCGGGTATGCAGACGGGTCGCGCGGTTTATCCTTGACGTCAAAACAATAACCGCCGAGGAAGGTCAGACTGTTGACTCCGTAGTCATGGTCCGCCATGGCATTATCGGGCAGCAGCGGTGCCAAGGTGTTGGACGTAATGACGAAGGCACGACGGTTATCGATGACATTACTGGGGGCAAAACGAGACTCCTCATCGCCCAGGAAGCAGACATACTTGTCATGGTTATTGTGCGACGCCATCAGAATGTCTATCGCCGTCTGGAGGTCGGTAGTCGGTGTTTCCCATGTCAGACCATCCTGTTTTTCGCCTTTGGCTTTTGTAGCCACCCACATGGTATCCACCTCGTTACCCTTGATGTCCAACTGGATGTACTGGTATTCATACACGCCCATGTCAATATAGACATCTTCAATTCCCACACGCGGGTTCAACGATATACGGAGCATGTCACCGCCAGCCTCACTACCCTCACTGCCATTACGGGTATAACTCATGTAATAGTCGTTACCAAGCGGAATACGCGGAATGGTGAACGACTGCGCCTTTGCACGCTTGTACAGGAAGTTATAAATCGCGCTTGTGTCCTGATTGGTTACGCCATCGAAGGTTGCTGAAGGTGTGCTGTGGTGCATGACGACATCATGCTCTTTGGTGGCAGAAGGTTCAATTGCCTGTGCTGCATAAAGGGCTTCCTCCCATGTGTCATAATGAGTGTCGCCGGTGTATGTGGTTGTGTAGTACTCTGCCCGGTTCACTATCTGCTTGAGGTGTCCCCAACCCTGATCGGTGGTGTGGTTCAAACGCGCCAGGAGCCAGTCGGCATTCTGCATATAGCCGTCAATACCGGCAATAGGCGAAGGCTGCACAAAGTTCGGTCCATCGGTGGCTGTATTGATGCGGTTGATAAGCACATTGTTATTACCATAGACGTATTGGAACAACTTATCAAAATGCTCCTCAATAGCACCATTAAGGGGGTTAACCTGAATCGGAAGCTCTTTCTGGCGCGGATCTGTGAATGCACGCTGCTCCTCGCGTGTAAGCAGGTAGCCCGCTTTCGTCGGTTTCATGCTTGGCGGTCCATACGTCTTACGGTACGAGCAGAAGAAGAGTCCCTCTATTTTGTTGCCCTGATCGCGGAGCTCATTCAATTTATTCAAAACATTTGTGTTGAAGGTGTCTTTTTGCTCAGCGTAATAGAGATAGAGACTGTCGTACTCATGGAAGAGCCGCTCATACGTATCCCACTCTTGACCGTCATAGTGGAAGACACCGGTACGCGAGGGTTTATATTTCTCATTAAAGATAGTAACCGACGAATCCAGGGGGGCTTCGATATACTCCAACTGGTTGAGGTTGTCCACCTCAAAGACCTCATTACCCCAGAAGAGGGAGTTAAAGGCAAGCTGAATAGAGTCTGCCGAATGATAGAAACTATTGGGTCGGAAGTTATAAATAGCCGAGTATGCCACGGCTTTGTTCTTGACGAAGTGGCAGTTCATCGCACGCAGTCTGGACTGCTCCGCGATAGAGAGTACACCGCCGAATCCCTGACGCGCATCGGCATTGGGAATCTCTTCCTCTCCCTTGATGGTAATGGGATACAAGCCACGGCGTGCTTCATTGTTGTCAAAGAGAGAGTTTACAATACCGCAATAAGCATTGGAGGCGATACATCCGCCGGCAGTCCACGGGATATACTTCTGGTCCTCTTTGGTCATCGGGCCCCGCGAGTAGTTTTGCGTGAAGTGGGAATTATACACGTGAATCGGACCATTGGAATAGATAGCGCCGCCGTTACCCGCCATATTGTCGGAGAAGTAACTGTTTTGAATCACCAACGAAATGGCATAAGGTGCCGGCTCGGTCACGTTAGGCACACTGGTGTCATCCGGGTCGTCAAAGGACTCGGTCCAGTTACCATCGATAAAGATACCTCCGCCACGGAAATAGGTTTTCCGCTGATAGGCGTGTTCGGCAACATCCGAGGGATCAATGTTGTTGGCATAACCGCCGGAGATATGCACACCATCCAAGATAACCGCGCGTGCCTCTCTCGATGCTTCACACTCCTGGTCGAACACCTCTACACTATCAAACGGTATCGGGAAATGTAAGAGTTTATAGCCTTTCCTCCAGTCAACCACTGCGGAACTGTCCACGCGGAACTTCTGCGGCTGCGGACCTATCTTGGTCGAGTCGGCATGGATAGTGATTACATGGTAAACGTGCGTAAAGTCCTCACCTGCCACGGCGTTACCTGACAGAATAGTCTGGCGGTCAAACTCCCAGGGTTCGATAACGGAGTTGAGGTTATAGTCAGTCATCTTACGGTGCTGGTCGTCACGTTGACGAATTTCCGTAGAAGTGGCGTACTTGACATAATAGCCTGTATCCCCGATTGGGACAGAATCACCGTGATTGGTGTTGATAATCGTGTTGGTATATTTATATTCATACCCCTCCTGCCCATAGTTGTTTCCGACTTGCGAGTTCACGCCACCGACAAGGGTTACCGCCTCCGGAATGAGGAAGGTGTTGGCACGCACCTGTCCCTGCTCACCGTAGGCATTGTGATAGGGATAGTAGGTTCCCTTATCCATGTATATCTCGAAACGGGCATTGCGGTACATATCCGGATTAGACCTGCGGACGGCAATAACATAGTCAAGGGCATCACCAAGACGGTGGAAGGGATTATATATACACGAACCGAGCTGACGGTACATTTCGGAAATATCGTCATCCGCCGGGTTGTTCTGCAAGGCGAGTGCCGCGTCGGAATTGAGAAGATCGGTGTGCAAGACATAGAGACGGAGCATGACATACTTGTCATTGACGCTGATCTCAAAGGACTTGTTGATTGCACGGGCGCCTATTTCGATAAAGTCATTATTTTTGATAGCCAATGTATCCGCTCCCCATGAGAAGCCGCGCTGAACTCCCGGAACAGTCCATTCCATACGGCAAACGCCGGCTATATCCATAGAGTCCAGTGTGGTGTATTTAGCCATTGTGTTTCGCCACTCGGAATAGGTCATACCGGCACGGGCAAGGGTGGAAGACATCACAATCGGATAGTATGCCAATGCACTGAACGGGTCAGCGACATCCCAACGCACGCCTTCGGTTTCACGCGGTGAGAGTTCAAGGTTTCCTTGTCCTTCCAGACGGCGGGACTCTACGGCGCAGTAGTTAAATGGATAATCCGTATCAGTACGGGTGAAGCTACCTGAGACATTGGCATAGTCATTTGCGGTATTATGCCAAAGGGCGGTGGAGTTGACACGTGCTAAGGTGTTGTAAAACCACATACCACCTGCCGTAGTGTTTGCGGTGTTTTGGCAAATAGTCGTGGTAAAGAGGTGGGCTAATGAATCGTTGCTTTGCGACACTGGTGCTTCAAAATAGACACCGCCACCGACATCAGCCGTATTATTCTTAATAATCGTACCACTGACCAACGCACAAGGTTTGAGATACAGACCGCCACCATTTTTCATTGCTTCATTGTTCTGCACAATGCAGTTGCGGATGTGCGCATAACCGGTGACTACGGCACCACCGCCGACTTGGTCTTCTTCATCCGGTGCGTTGGCGTAACCGTCTTCTATAAACAAACCGTCCAACACGGCACGATGGTCTTCCGCATTATCCAACGCAGAGAATGCCGCTAATTGCCCTCCCTCGTCTTTTACGTATTCATACTCGTCAAAGAGGTCGTTGGTGAAAGCGACCACATGGTAGCACTGACCTTCCGCACCGGTGGTGGAAGTAATCTTACCGGACAGCACGGAACGATAAGTGAGCGGGTCGCGGTCATCGACAATATGCGCCCCTGCCGTGCCGGCAGGTACGGTGGTGCCGGCAGCGTTCTCGTAATGATAGAAGCCGGGCGCATAACCGCCTTTTACCTGCACACCGTGCGGGATAATAAAGGAGTAGTCCAGCGGGTTGTCATTGTAGTTGGCAACGCTATGCTTGGTGGAGCGTGTCGGGGTGTACCAAACCGCATAATGTTCACTGGTAGTACAATTGGTATTATCGCCCACGAGTCGCACTTCAACGGTCCAGGACTTGTCCGGGGCACCGGCAACGGGTACAGGCTTGTTCATCAGGTAGTACTTATAACGTCCCGCTGCATCCAATACGAGCTGGAGTTTTTGCGAACAAGCCGCATTTTCACGCGAAGAAGCGGAGGCGTCACCACCCGCAGCATCGTACGTTACATAGAAAATAGCTGTACCCGGGTGGGAGGTTGTGTCCGGCGTGATATCGAACGCGGCATTGAACTCGTATGCACCCATATCAATTTCGCAGTCCTGTACACGTTTGGCGAATGCCACGTCGTTTTGAGGAATCACTGCTTGCTCTACGCTCTGATAGACATAGGAGTTCCTAATATCCGAATCCGATTTGCCTTTATAGCGTAAAGCTTGATAGAACTCGGCAGCAAAGTCTTCTGTACCTTTGTTTACGCAACCGGAAGTTTTTATCAATTGGAAATCGTTGGTGGCACTGGCATTTCCCGCCGTATATACTCCGTTCACAAAGTCAGCCGCAAAAGGTGTATTAGCCGCAGAGGGTGCGACACCATTGAGGAACACGTTACCTATACCATAATTGGTACGGTCGGACTCTGTCCAGTTTTTTGCGTTCTTAACGGTAGCATGGTTCGGATGTGCCACTTCCGACTGAATATAGCAGTGCAGGAAGGGGTTGACATTCCCGACAGCCGTAGCACGGTCACGGATGGCGATACCGTTATTACCATAGATAATAGTATTTGCGACAAACAAGTTCGGGTTGGAAGCTGTAGCCAAAGATATGGCTCCACCACTAATTTTACCGCTTTCCACCAATGTAGCAGTATTATATGCCACCGTATTGTTGAAGAACCGTCCTACGCAGAAGCCCAAGCCACCAGCAGAGCCGTAGGAGTAGTTATTGGCAAAGAGCGAGTTGAAGCACGTACCTTCGTACATAAACATACCGCCTGCAAATACTTGGTTTTGTGAAACCACGGAACCGCCTATGGATATATTATTCAGTACGAAGCAGCCCTCAATGGTAGATGTGGCACCGTCACAGAAGATACCGCCTCCTTTTATACGCGAGCAGGCAGACACGTTGTCGACGATAATACAGTTGCGCAGGTGCGCCCCCTCGTACATAGCCACACCAGCACCACCGCCATGCGCCATTGCCTCGTTATATAAGAATCCATAACGAATTGTAAAGCCATCCCAATTGACACTATTATACTCTACATAAGCCGGGTCTTCTTCTTTAGCCCTTGTAGCAGCTGTTCGCAAATCCTTGGTATCCCCTTTTACGCGATCTGTATGCGGCAGTGCATCCACAGAGAACGTACCTGCCATGCTTACCGGATCGCCTATACCGCCGCCGCCATAGGTAGGTACGCAAACATCCGGCATTGTGAGCACGCGTTTACGGAGGGTAGTACGATGAGTCTGAACCGTATATGTAGCAGATGTGGTTTTTTGCGGTTCAGAAGTATCAATCACTGTTTTGGAATCAACGGTATTAGACAAAACATAATCTTGACCCACGATTGGAAGTAGCTGTACATTGGACAAACATACCTTACGCCAGTTATTGCTATTTGTGCTAAAATTACCTGTGGCAGGGTCTGTTGCATGCGTACCCGGGGAAGACATTAATCGTATCGTTAAATCGCCGGCAGTGGGTTGTGTAAACGAGAATTCATACCTTCTCAACTTGTCGCTCTTACAATATACCGGCTGCTCTGCCAATGTATCACCATTGGAAGCAAGTATATAGAAGGTGATACCAGTCACTGAATCATTTACATACTTTGTATAATAAGCACCTAAATCTATTTGGAGTTTGTACGGACCGTCTGGCACATTTTTCATAGTCTGCCCTGCGCTCAAGGTATTCATGACACCTTCTAATGCCATACCACGCGGGTCAGTATCTATTTTCGTTCCTGATGCATTGAGTACATCTCTACTGGAAGTAAATCCCCATACATTATAGTTAATATTGTTAGTCCTATCTTCATAAACAATTTCCCAACTTTTATTACCATTCGCATCTTGCCAATCCACATTTTTTGGGAAAGTGGCATAGACTACCTTCTGACCAGCACGCCATCGTATTCCTCTAAATATCCCATCATCAGCAGTAAAGTTTCTAATGGTACCTGGATCATTTTCCAACGATCTTCCAACGCTATCTCGCCGCACGCGCTGGTCTTTGGTAAAAATAAACGTATTACCGTTCATCATCGTCGAATACCGCATATATGTTGCGGCTACATTATCTCCCGTAGCGACTGACCATGTATAGGTGTTGGTACGTGCGATGGTTGCCGTTTCGGTTGTTTCCGTATCACTCACAATATCTACAGAATAGTCATCATCCCAGTATTTTACAGCATCTTGATTAAAGAGATTGGCATTAGTCTGTTTGGGATTAACGTCCGATATTTGCAGAAGCGTTTCATAATCTTTTGCTTCAAAATTCTGTGCCTCTTTTGCCTTGGGAATACGTATCGAATCCGACATTAATGCTTGACGTTCGGACATACCTGGCGCGCTATATTTGCCACTTGGGAAACCACCAAGAACCGTTACGCTGTCCCGCATGATGAAGCCTTTATAATCCGTGTATTCACCGGCACCTACCCATACTTGTACCGAATCTTTGTGGTGCATTTTGTTGACAGCAGAAGCCTGCTCTACCGCGTACTGCAAGCCACTGACATAGCGCTCTGCGCGGGTGTTCTTAATCCAACCATTGGCATTACAAGCCGCAATAAATGCATCCGGTTGATCATTAGAACCGGAACTGCCTGTATAAGTATGCGGATTCGTTCTCCAGAACGTACGTGACGCACCGGAAATTTCGCCATACGGGTAACGTGTATCGTAGTTATAGCCCGGTGTAAAGCCTGCTGCCGTACCGCTGCTGACAGGCGTTACAACAGAGTTTGTTTCTTCATACGCGGGTAACGTTTCCGTACGGTCATTCGGACCTCCGCCCGTGTATATATCGGTTTCGGTAACCTGTGCCGTGGTTGTCAGGGTAGTGGTAACGCTTTCGGTTTTAGCGGTCATCCACACTCTGCCCCAACCTCCGTTATACTTGGGATTGGTTGTCAGCACGGGGTTGCCTTCGCTGTCCAGCACGCGGTCGCAAGTTGGTTCAGAATCTATCTGGTCGCCGTCAGCCAATGCCGGACCGGCTACAGAATTAAGGCGATATACCGTATTACCTGCGATGGCATTGTCCCATGAGGAGCCGTCGCGTTTACCGGCGCCATCGGGGGTAACATAAATAACCGTACCGTCAATAGGAAGGTCGGTATTTTCGACAGCACCTACATCGGGTGCACCGCCACGGGTACGCAAGGTATTATCCGTACGGTCGTAATAGTCGTTCTCATCGTAGGCAAGAACATAGGCGGCATTGACGCAGGGGTTGGTTGTGGTCGGCGCATAGGACACCGTACCGCCATACAACGGTTTATCGCCGGAGGGCGAGTGACCGACATTACGCGAGGGGTTGACAAAAGTCGGATAGGTCGGTTCCGCACTATTCAAGCGGGTGAATATCGCCTTGTTGTTTTTGTCCGAGGGCAAGGGTGCATTAAGCGAAGTACCGTACGAACTGCCTGCAGGCAAAAAGCCGGTAGGTACCGTATAGGCGAAAGCGGGATTAAAGAATCCGTGCGGCTGCAACGGGTCCAGTCTTTGTAGTCTCAAGTCGGCATCGAACATATTATGTTCGCCGAATACATAATCCTGCCCGTCCGGGAAGACGGACATTACATTGGCGGTGGTGCCAAGGTCTCCGCGGTTATCAAGCGGACGGTCACCGTTACAGAAGATGATGGAGTTGTTCACACGTATAAAGCCGTGCAGGATGTGTCCGTAGTGATCCGGATTGACACAGGTAATGAGTTGGGTGTCGTCATCGGTCTGCTTGTCGTCCGCCGTGAAAGGATAGCCGACGTTATTGACGATATCGCAGTGCTCAATCTCGATATACGCACGTCCGTTGGCGGTGATGATACCGTGGTCGTCAATGGTTCCGCCTTCGCCTTCATAGTCCGCCGTATTATTACGCACGACGCAGTTGATCATCTTCAGTTCGGCATAGCATACATCGCCGTCGGCATTCAGGAACTCACCGTTCACATAAACGGCAGCACCCTTTGGCGAAGAACAGTTGGTAATGACACTGTTACGGAGTTGGTTACCGGTCATGTGGATACGTTTTTCCTGCGCTGTCGAACCGTTGTTCATCAGCACACCGCCACCTGCGTGGGCGGAGTTACTGAGATAGACGTTGTGTGTATTGGCATCCGCCAGCGTGAAACCATCTATAATCGAGTGCTCCACATTGACCATGGCAATAACGTGTGCGGCGTTGTTTTCATAACCTTTGACACCGCCTATACCGGTGATGTTTGCCGTAATGGTCGTTACATAGTCGCGCGGGTTACGTTCGGAAGTGTCCGTTCCTGTCAACGTTTTCGGATAACCGCCATAGAGACGCATGTGACTGTCCACACGAATTGCCGCCGAACGGATATTCATGTCGAGGTAGTTACCCGGACCGGCAGTATTGATTTTACCTTCTTTGACAAGAAGCTGCACATAATCATAGCGTGTCAGTTCACCGGTAGCAAGCCCGTTCTCATCCAGTGCAGGAATCATATAGTGGTGGTTACCGCCGTCGTCATCCACGAGATACTGCCGGAAGAACATAATCGCCTCACCCATATCCTTAAGCGGAGTTGTCCAAGAAGTACCTTCTTTATCCTGCTCCACGAAATGCCCCTCGCCATCATATACGCCCGGTCTCGCCGGGTCAATAAAGATGGTCGGGATAGAGGTCCCGTCTGCTCTGCCTTCCGCTCCTTGCTGTGGCACAAGGGCGTATGAAATGGGGTCCGGTTTGCGCACCAAAGCACCGAGTGTCGAAACAGGCTCGAACGGGTTGGTAACAATACCGTAATCAGTGTGTGCATGACGAATCCATTCCGAGGCGTCCTGCACAGCGTCTGTGACCTGCACACCTTTCTGGTCAAGGGCAGAATAAGAGGTCAAGTGCCAGATACGCGGTCCGGGAATATCTACCGGACGCAAAGTTGCAAACACACCTGCACCGTACAAGCCTTCAGATGCATCGACAGAGTCCCAGTCCAATGGTACCACCGTAGGTTGGAAGAAGCAGGGGAAGTTACTGGAGGACCCTGCAACGGGCATATTCTGCTTGTCGAGGGAGAACACCATTTCCTTCGACACGCCGGTCCAGTCTGATATATCGTGGTTCATGAACGCCGAGTGATAGACGAAAATCTCATGGTCTTCATTTTGGGACTGGCGTACGGAAGCAAACTGGATATCGTTGTTTGTCGCGCATTTGTTTCCCCAGAACACGGAGTTGAAGATCATACCGCAGTTACGGATATAAATACCGCCTGTACGACCGTGACGGCGACCATAATAGGTGACGTCGGGACCGATACAGTTATTGGCAGTAACGGTACAGTGGTTAATCGTACCACCTTCGGCGAGGTAGATACCTCCACCCTCCGCCATCGCCGTATTGTTGTTGATTACGCAGGCTACCGCAAAGGGTGAGTAATAACTGACACGTGCCGTGTCGCAGTCCATGATATGCGCGTCAATACGCAGCTGTACGGGATATTCACCCGAGACGTGTGATATAGCAAAACCGCCACCGATACGTGCTGCGCAGGAAGTGATATGGCTGTGTCCGATCTGACCGTCATACTCCATATATATACCGCCACCGTACCCTTGTACGACGCCGACACCGATAGACTGGCACGTATGTACGTTGCAGAACTCGACCACGCCGCCGCCGTCCATATAAACACCACCACCGCCCAAAGTGGCGTTACAACGTTCGACGATACAGTTGCGCAGTTCGGAGTTGCCCACCATATAGACACCGCCACCGTAGCCCGTGTGCTCACGGAAGGTCGTGTTACGGGAGGAAGCGTTACCGGACGAAATGACGCATCCGTTCAGTGAGGCGGGATATTCCAACGGGCGATAGTGCCCGGCTATACTGTCGTTGTTTGTTTCAAATACACCGTTCGTAGCAAACCAGACCACGTGGAAGGAACTGGCAGGGAAGGTGGTGTTATAGCGTCCGCGGACAGGGTCAAAGGTGAATGTCGGCGGAGTGGTTGCGTGGTTACCGGTAAGGATGGTCTTGTGCTTCAAGTCCCATTGTGCAGCGACTTCAGTAGCAGAGGTTGTTCCGGTTTCGCTTCGGGACCAGTTGTCGTCACATATTTTGTCGTTTATCATGACGCGCAAGCCCGGCCGCGACTCCGGATTGACGGGGTCAAAGCCGCCATAGACGTGAATGCCGGCATATATCTTAAAAGAGGTGTTCAGCATGGAACCGCCGACCGCCTCCGTGGATTCCGTAGGAACATATGTACCGGCTGCAATATAGACGGAGCCGGAAGTGAGGTTGTTCGCCTCAAGGTAGTCATGCAGGTCGTTGATAGCGTCCTGCACTTTGTCTTTTGCGGTTGCCCAGGACTTACCGTCGTTATTATATGCACCGGTTGTACGGACATAGCGAATCGTATCTGTCTGTGCTGCCAATTGATTATGAAAAACGAACAAATGACATTGCATTATCAGCAACGTCAGCACCACTTTCCTCAATATGTCCGCTTTCCTAAATATCAATTATCAATTGTTCACTGTTCTTGCCACCGAATCAGTCGGCAAGGGGTTATTAAACACAAAGTTTCCACGCAACCACGGCACAAACACTTCTGTTGTGTCAAACGGCTGATAAAGGGTCAGCTTGTATGCGTCCGCCTTTGCTGCATCGTTCGTGCATAGCAGCATTTGCAAGGGAAAATACGTCGGGCTTCCCTCTATTGTATAAGGGATGGTGTAGAAGTATGTTCGTCCTTCCCACCAAAGTCCTTCGTCGCCGGCAGTAATAATGTCAGTAATCGAATACCCCATTGTCGGTAATGCCGGCAGTGTATTTCGCATCGGCTTGAAGCAGTAGGCATTGCCGTTGAACAAACGTCGGGCTTCCATATAGGTCAACCGAACCGCCTGCGACGGGTCTGCGGCATTGATGCGCTTATCTTCCGCTACGTTCCACTTCAAATCCACCTTTGCAGCAATGTGGTACAGCATTAAGTTAATGCGAGGTGATTGCACTGTAATGGTGCTGAAGGAACCGTAATATTCGTCATCAACCTCATAATTATAGGGGGTTGAGTATATATGTTGCAGGTTACTTTGTATGGTAACCGAAGATGCGTCAAAGGTCAAATTCAATAGTTGGTCAAGGTTTACTATAGTGCCGATGTCCTGACTAAAGGTCAACTCAACGGCCGATGCCACGGCATATACACGTCCGTTGAATTGTTGGTTGTTAGTCATTAATGGGAACGTACCTGTATATTGATAAATACTGTCACCAGTCGTATGTAGTGAGCCGCTATAGCGTCTCGGTTGCCAGTCGTTGTCTGTAACGTGGCGTGTAATTGTATCCCAAACCTCCCAATTCGTTCCGTTTTGTTTGAGAATGATAAAGTAAAGGTAATTAGGCATTATGAAACGCTCTGTTGTTCCAGGGTCTCCCAATGAACGGCGGACCGGAGCATGGCGGGGAGCCTGTGTCTCGCCGGAAGGAAGACAAATGGAAATAGGCAGAGTAACCGTCTGTGACGGATCGTTCAATCCTTTGCAGCCGATTAGAAACAGACAAGTTCCCAGTACCAATATGTTCCTGAACATTGTTGTCATTAGATTTCAATTTCAATCTCTGTGCCTTCTTTCCAGTCTAATTCCACACTGGCACCTACGTCAGCGGTGCCGGAAGGTTCTAAACCGCCGTTACTTGCTATATGGCACTTGAGAATACGCAAAGTGCCGGCTTTCAGCGGTTCTTTCACTGTCAAAACAGTTTTGGTGTGCCGGTTGTTTGTTAGCGTGGCATGCATCGTCACGGACCATGTCTGGTTTTCCTCTGTAGGCAGACTCACAACACCCATACAAAGGCGCTCCGGGAATTCTGCTCTGCTCATTAAGGTTCGTGCGCCCGCGCTCGCGCTTGGGGGATTAATATTTATAATGTCCTCCATGTTGATGCGTGGCGGTATGGAGTAGGTGAATATACTGTCGCGAATCGAAAAACCATCCGCTGAGCCCATCATACTGCCGGTCAGCGAAACGAGGTCGGAGCAATCGCCCGGGTCCACCACCAATGCCACCGCTGCTGTGATCATATAGAGATGCACATCAAATTCTGTTGTGCTGTCGTTTACATGCATCGGCAAGCGGGCGGTGAAAATACCCGTATTGAGTGAGTTAATCTCCTGTTGCTGCTGGAGATAGAGCTCCATCGTTGCCGCATGTTCTCCCCCCAAGAGACGCACTTGGGGGTTGCTGACTATATTAGCAACCGCCAAGTGCATATAGTTCTCTTTAGGAAGATAAATGGTGTAGCTGGTCCGATTGTCGTTGATTTCTTCTTTGATTTGGTGTCTCAACTCGTCCAATTCTTCCGAGAAGAAACGCAAGTCCACATCCTTGGCGGTGTCGCTAAAGATAGGGTCAAGCCATTTCTGCAAGGCATTACGGACAGGCAGCTCGACTTCCGTATCAAGTTCAGTCTGCAACTGCACACTCATTTCGGTGTGCAGCTGCAACTGATAATTCATTACGAAGTCTGATTTACAACCACTGATGTCATCATCAATGATGCAGCAGGCGTTTGTAATCAGCGCAACGGACAATATGACCAACCAACGTTTCAATTAATTATTCGAAATTAATTTCATAAGTATGACCGCTTTGCCATGTCAGGTCCACCGAGAAACCAAGTTCCAATTGCGGAGTACGCAGGTCAGGAATAGTGTTGTAAGCGCTCTTGAGGTCTTTCAACGTCAGCTTGGCTGTTGTTGTGTAGTCTTGTTTGAATACGTGACCATCGGTCTCTGTTGCAGCAGCAGCGTCCAATTTAGCTACTACGTAGAACTTGCCGTTCTTCGGAATCAGTTGACCACCTGCACCATAGAAATCAACGCCGGTAGTGTTCGTCAACTCAACAGCTATCATTACGTCATTCGTTCCATTTTCAAGAACAAGTGTGTGGTTGACATCAGAATAAGCAGTGGCACTTTGTGGAGCAATCATTCCTTCCACATTCAAAGAGTCATCATAGATGGTCATTTCAGGATTGGTAGCGCTGCTAAAATCTTTAACGGTGAAGTCCCAACCAACGCGTTGCTGACCACCTACGAGGATAGCAGAAACAGGGAAACCAGCTGAGCAGTCAACATTCTCTTTGAGGTCAGCTCCCACTACGGATTCGCTGTTGTCCTCCAAACCGGCTGCAATGTCTTTCACGCGAACTTGTACGTCCAAACGTGCTACAGCATATTGTACAGGATGCTCAATGGCAACGGCACGTGTACGTGAGTTTACAGAAACTGCATCTGTGTGAGCACCAAGAACTGCGTCCCAGTCATTTGTGTTGTCATACATGGATTTCTTCGATGAGTTCGAAGTCTTGATGGTGGAATTTACATAGTACCATAATTGTGCCGGATAGGTGTATTTCTCAGGAGTTGCCATACCAGCATATGACCCTACGGTAAATTTATGAGTTGTCCCGTTCCATGCAATGTCAATGGAACCTTCCGGAAGGCGGTGCTCATGCGGGAAGTCGGCAAGAGCTGCAATAAGATGTACAGTGTCGTTAGTAACGGTTGCATAATTAGAATTGTTGATAGAATCCCTAATAGCCAGTGCAAGAGCGTTCTGATTAAGTGGTTTAAGCGATTTGTTAAGGTCTGTCAGAACACGCTCAACTTCAAATGAAGAGAGACCATGCATTGAAGGCTGGTCATTTACTAATGTATAGGTGTCGAACATGGCTTTCATAGCAGCATTATCGGCATCCGTGATTTGGTACCATGCTTTTGTGCCATCTGAAGCATTAGCTATACTGCTCAAATAAGCCAATAGCAAACCACCATGGGAAGTGCTATTTGTTAACGCAGCCGTATTTGAAACGATAGGCTCCAGATCAAAGGCGAAATCACCTAATTGTTTGGAGTTGTCATTCAAGTTCGTCGGAATAAGAGAACCTGCTTTGAATTTCAAATTGGCAGAAGAGTTGTCAGCCGCTGATTTTGCGTAGAAGAGGAACGAACCGGTGGACAGAGGAATTGATACATCGGAGTACACCTTTGCGCTTGACGGTTTGAGGACGTCAGCTTTTGCCACATCGCCTGAAAGGTTAATGTTGTCACCAAGACGAACATCAGCTGTTCTGATAGTGTCTTGAGTAGCATACGGAACCAAAATAATGCCAGTCATACCCTGGAAGTCATTGGCACCTGCATTTTGAACGATAGCGCTCGGCATACGGCGTGGGCCGTTGGCGAGTTGGTTCGGAAGGGCAATAGCAAACTCTGTCTTTACGACTTCTCCGTTGTACTTCCCTTCGGGCTCATTGTTTTTGCATCCTGTGAATGCAACGCTTGCCAGCAATGCTGCTACGCAAGCAATAAATGTTACTTTTCTCATAATGTTAAACATTTTGATTTGGTTAATAATTGAGTTAATTTGTTTATTTAACTTCACAATAAACGGTTATACAACCGAGATTGCGTAGTATTCGTCTTAGTTTGTCGCGCATGTAGCGGTAGGTTGCGCCATTATGCAACTTCTTGATTTGCTGCTCGCGCTTGTCCGCATTAGGCTCGTTGTCAATGATTGCCAGCACTTCATCCTTGCCTTCGAAGGTCACTTGTGACAAGTGATAGCGTAACTCAGCCCAGCTCTCACCACCATTGCAAACAGCGAAGATGCTGTCCGGCAGTTCCGGATAACGCTCCTGGAAGAACTGCTTCATCGCTTGCGCACGACCGCCTGCCAGTTTCTCATTGTAAGCGACACGTCCGTCGAAGGAAGCAAAGCCGACTATCTGGATATGCGTAATCTGCAGGTTCGAATCCGCCAGGGCGTCACCAATCAGGTAGGCGATACTATCAAGTGTCTTGGCGTTCTCAATGAAGTTGCGGTCAAGCGCTGTTACGTTCACTTCGAAGTGCAGGAAGACGTTACGCGGGTCACTGCTCAATGCCGTGTTGATATCGTAAGGCACATATTCGCCGGCGTCACGGAATACACCTGCACGCAGTTTCTTCATCGCTGCGCTGTTCGTGTCTATACCATCAACTTCACGCTCGGAAATAACGGTATCGCGTACAACAGTTACAATTGTGTCAATGGTTGGCGCAGGAATAATTGTATCCGGCACTACAACCAGCGTTGTATCGGTTACTTCCGGCAGGTCCATATCAATCTTCTCGCAGTCGCAGCGCTTGTCAAACGAAACCTTGTCTCCGCCAAGAGGCACAACCAGACTGATGCCAATCTTCGGCAGCGCAAACCAGCCTCTTCCGTTCTTGCTGACAGGCTCGCCGCAATGCTTGCACTCAAACGTGTCAAACCATGTATGACCGGCATCCACACCCCATTCCAGCTCGACACCGAAATGCGGAGCGATAGCAAAATGCCAACCGCCGCTCACACCGAACATAATGGCATCACCCTGATAGCGTTCTTTTTTCACTTGCTTGTACATCCAACCAATCGGGTAGTCGCCGCCTGCCACATTGTAATGCGCATAGGCCACATTGACGGACAGGAAGCCACGGTTGAACGTGTTGCAGAACCAGTAACGCGGAGCAATCCACGCTGATATATGGCGCCATTTCGGGTAGCTCTCCGCCTTCAGCGGGAATGGATTGAAGCCCACGCCCAATTCCATTGACGAATGGCTGTGCAGACGGAACTCCAGCTCCAAGTTTGGCGTCAGAATAGCGTCGTAGAGCAAGTTGTTCTTGAGCGCAACAATTTCCGGTTTGGCGTTGTCATATGCCTTCTGCTTCTCATAATATGCCGTACTGTCCGTCCATGTGTGGTAAAACGAGTCCGTATGTTGCGTAAAGACGGTATCAATATGCGAGAAGTACGTCGTGTCATAATGCTGGGTATAAACAGTATCCTGCACAGTCATAACCGCGTGCACTGGCATGACACCCGCGCAGATATCGCATAATAGGGCAAATGCAAACAATGTCCACCGCATTTCTCTGCGGTAGAAACGCAGGCTTTTAGCCTGCAAAACTGTCTTGAAAATTAATAGTGTTTTTGTCACAATCTTTTGATTATCAGCACTTTATGCTATCGAAGATTAACAGCTAACAACACACAAATTCTTCGGGCGACGGCTAAAAAACATGCAAAGGTACAAGAAAAAAGCCAAACAGGCAATTTTTTTTGTGCTGTTTCTTTAAAAAAAGTGCATTTTTTTCATTTTGCTACTTGGAAGTTGCAATTTGCACTTTTGCTTTCACTCACTCACTCACTCACTCACTCACTCACTCACTCACTCACTCACTCACTAATTTCCCTTAAAATGCAGGGTAGCCCGCATTTTCAAATCTTAGACAAGGGGGGGCAGGGCAGCCTGATGAAGTCCCGGTCATCTCTCGGTCATCTCTCGGTCATCTCTCGGTCAGGTACTGTGGCGGATGATGTAGTAGGGGATGTTAAGGGTTTGGATTTCGGATTCATAACGGTTGAAAAGCTCCATGCGAATATCCGGATTCTCCCGCACAGGGTCGGGCACCCACGGCAAGTCGGGATAACAAAGCAAATAGACATCCATCGGATAATCATGCAAGGCCTTGACCAGCCATTCGGGGCATTGCCCGTATTTATGCTCGAACCAGACTTTGGTGATGATCAGTTCGGTATCAAAGAAGACCGCCTTCGGCTGTTGGACCGCTTCGCTGTCAGACCGCTTCGCTATTGGACCGGCTTCGCCTGTTAGACCGGCGAGTTGCTCAATTTGGTGGCGGGCGATGGATTCGACATCTTCGTATGTGTAGGGACGATTGAGGTTCTCCATGTACTCACGGGCATATTCGGGCACGAAAAGGCCGTTGTAACGGTTGGCAAGGTACTTTGCCAATGTAGTTTTGCCGGAGGATTCGGGACCAACAATTGCGATATTTACGATTTGGCGATTTACGATTTGGCGATTTATTTTATCCTTTACTCATTTACTCATTTTTTAGCGGGTGAGCATGAGTTTGATGTTGATGCCGACATTGTCCGCTTTGACAGGATAAGAAGACGAGATAAGCGGAGTAGTGCCCTGATGGTCGTAGAAGAGCTGGAGGTTAATCTTCTGCGAGAGCACGTAGTCTGCAGCAATCTTGATAGAGAAGACCTTATTGCCGGATGAAGCCTGCGTGATACCTTCCTCTACCTTGCGGAGCAGCGTCTTAATGTTCTTGTAGCTGAGGTCTACAGACAACTTGAGGTCATTGGAAACCTTCTTCTGGACGCCAGACTTGTTCTTGGTCATGAAGTTCAGGTCCTTGATGGTATAGCCGGCACCGACTACAAACTCATCCGTATGTCCTTCGGTCAGTTGTACGGAGGTCACATTAAGTGCGAGATTGCGCTGCTTGCGGTACTCGAACTTCGCGGTCAGGGAGTTCTTCATCGCGAGATTGAGACCAATCAGCGGCGAGAACGCTTCGGTAATGCTGACAGACGAGATGTCGTAGGCACTGGATGGGATAGGATTGTCGGTGGATACGTCACGCACGAAACCAATCATCTTATTGTCTCCATCGGCGGGCACCCATGTGGAGAAACTGTTATACGAACCGATTGCGTACTTACAGGTATATGCGTGGGTGAGGGTGACGGACTTGAATTTATCCCTGAACCACGGCAGTTTGCCGATACCGTCGTAGGTGACAGACCAGTTGGGCAGGATACTCAGGAAGCCGAGGAACGGGTTAAGACTGACATTCTCTGCGTTGCGGCCGGTGTATGCGGCAAGGAACGCCGGCACAAGGACATCGGACGACGTGGACGAAACACGTCCGTTCTTCGGGTCGTACATACCGTCTTTTGAATAGACATGCCCTTGCATAAAGCCTGTGGTCGGGTAGCGCAGTCCGTTATACTGCGACTGCACACGCCCCTGAATGACATCGCGGTTCTGTAAGAATTGGTCAAACGCGGAGTTTGCAAAGTTCTCTTCCTGGTTGCCGACGCGTGAGAAGATGGTTCCTATAGCCACCTGCGTAATATTGAACGAACCGGTGAGGTTCTCCTGCATCTGTTCGTAGGAATAGATAATCGAGGTGGAGTTGGCATAATAACGCTTGCCGCTGAGTTGGATCTTCAGTCCGGGGAGCGGTTCGAGGTTGACCTTGATGTCCAAATCCTCGGTCATCGCGCGGGTAGCGGGTTGAACGATGGCCGTGTCTCCGCTAAGCCAGTGGTGCTGCTTGGCGGTGTTTACGAAGTCGTCAGGAATAAATCCGAAGGCAAAGTTCCAGCCGGGTGCATAGAGGCTGCCTTCCTCGTGCTTTTGTCCCATGAATCCGATTTCGGGATTAAATCCGGGCACGGTCAGTGAGTTCGTGCGGCGGTAGGTCACTTGCACACGGCGAATCATTGTACCGACATAGGCAAACATATCGCCAGCCACCTGTGCCGGAGTACGGCTGTTCGGGTCTTTGGAAGAGACGGTGAGCACCATTGCATCACAGTCGGCTTTTGGTGTGACAGACACTTTGTTGTTGTCAATAGCCTTGAAGGAAACCGGAATCCGGCGTCCTGCAGAGTCGGCAGCGGTGATAACAAGCAACTCGGAGCCGAGGCGGTGCGTAATTTCCTGCGCGACGCCTTTCTCCGCCTTGACGGTGGCCGTGAATGTCTTAGGTTTGAACGGCCGTCCGCGACGACCAGTGTAACGCTGGGTTATGTTCTTCCAGTACTTGGACTTGCCGTAGAGGGTTTCGAAGTTGATGCCTCCGTCGATTTGCCATGACTGGACGGATGAAATGGTGTTACCAAGATTCTGGTCGGAACGTGTGGAAGCCGTCCGTGCCCAGTTGTAGTTGGCATTGTATGAGGCATTGGCACTTATTGCCTCAAGGTACGGGATGCGGTTAAAAGGCACATTCCAAGAAGCGGTGAACACCTGCTGGTAAGTATATGGGGCACCCCACTTGGCAAGGCTACGCTGGATAGTGTCCTTCCAAGCCTCGTAGTAGTCGTTGGTGAAATGATACTCCTCAATGATTTCCTTGGCGTACTGACCTTCGTCCACCGTCGAGTTCATGGCGGTCTGGAAGGAGAACTTCATGTTCTTGGTGAGGTCGAACTTGAAGTCGAAGTTGCGGTCCCATGTGAAGTCCTTGGAATGCGTAATATCCATCTGCGTTGTCTGGTCCGTATTGAAATCACGTAATTTCATGTGTGAGAAAGTACGGTGCATATTCGTGTTAAAGCCCCATGACTGCGGCAGATAATAGAAGTTGAGTTCCTTGAGTGCCTTTACCTTGCTGACTTTCTCCACGTTCTTAAAGGGTTCCCACGGCTTCGGATTGAAGGAGTATGCATATTGGAAGGAGCCTTTATGGTCGGTTGTGAGGTTCTTCTCCATGTCCGGGGAGTGCTCGTTCTGCTTCATGTAAGACGCCGAAATAGAGAAGTTCGCCGGATCGTAGAACATATCCCGTTTCTTGGATTTGATGTTCAACTTCATGTTTGTAACGGAGAAGTTGGTGGATTCCTGAACGGTGTTTGCCATCGTTTTGACAGAGTCGCGTTCGGCTTTGGTCTCGTATGTTTCGAGGTTCTCGCTGAGTTTGATATCCGTGTCAAACGGGTCAAAGTCAGGTGATGTGGTATGCTGGGTGTATGCCACATAAACAGGAATCTGCATTTTCGCCTTTTCGGGGAAGAGGCGGCCTACCTCCATCGCCGCCGAGACAGATACCTGGTAGTTGTTCTCCATGTTGCGGTCCAAGACGTTGGATTCAATGCTTCCGTAACCGGCGGTTTCGAGTTGTCCGGCGACATTGAGCTGGGCAATGTCGGAGATGCCGAGCGAGGCGTTTGCCATTGCTGCCACACCACCTTGTTCGTTGAACTCGCTGAGGCGCATCTCGTTCACCCAAATTTCACCACCGGTCATTTCCACGCCATGGTTGCGGATACCAATCATGATACACTCAACCTCCTGCAAAGTCGGGTTACCGAGGACGGTGATTTTGTTCTGCGGGTTGCCGTTGGCATCGTCGTATATAATATAAGGTATATTGTTTCCGACATTCGTGTTACCGGCACGTTTGGATTTGTTACGTTCCGTTTTTGCATTGGTAAAGGCGGTGAACGGGAAGTCGAAGTAGTTCTGCCGCGGCCAAACCTTATAGCGGTCGTTGTCGTTATCGTTATTATAAATGCCGGGATCCGTCAAGTGCAACGGTACTTCGTACTCGTAATAGTTGTTCTTGAGGTCAGTACCGAGACGTACGAAGCAACTGAGGTCTCCGTCCTTGAGGTTTGGAGCGTCTTCCGTCTGCTCGGCATGTACAAACATCTGGAAGCGTTTGTAATTACGCATGTCATAGGTGACGTTGCGATATACGGCACGGGCGTCGTTAGGTGAAAGATTATGTACGCGGAGCACCATCGCCTGTTCGTTCAGCGGCACGAGTTGCGCCTGTCCCGGGTCCGTCTGACGGGTCACACCGGGAGGCAGAATGTAGTTGACAGGCGTTTTGTTGCTGTTCTCTTCGATATTAACAGCCTCTACATCCATGGACGCTCCGGTATTAACGCTCGTTCCAAGCGGATAAAGATCCTTATTGTATGAGCGCCATTCGCCACGGACAAGTGCCATCGTTGCAAAACGCAGGTGTGTTTCGTGTTCGCAGTTGGTGAGGTACATACGCATGAAACGTATGGACTTGAAGTTACGTATGTTACCGATGGTGCGCACATTGGAGCTGTCTCCGCGGAGCGGAATCTTGAACTGATACCAAGCAACTTCCGCCTTTTCACCGTTGCGGAGCGTTACTTTGGCAATCTTGCGCTCGGATATGTGCTGCTTGCCAATCTGCATCATGTCAGGCCGGAGAATAACCTTATACTGGTAGTAGCGTTCGATTTCGTTGAGGGTGTTATCGTTATTGATGTCCTCTATATCCGGTATGAGGGTAGAGGCTGTTCCGTAACTCTCAGTCTGGGATTCGGAGTCGGGCGAGTTGCCCTCCGTACCGTTGAAGTGCTTGTAGCGCGCCAAGATTGGCACTTGGGCATTATCGTAGTCTGTACCGCGGTAGTAATGGTAGTTATCGCCGGCAGGGTCATTGAACGGCGAATACGGGTCGTTCTCCCAGTTGCGTACAACTTCCGGATTAGTGACTTTCTGACGCAGGGCGTCCACATACTGCTGATAAGGTTGTTCACCGCGATAGGTAAACGCAAACTCCTCGGGCGTGCTCAAACCGTTCAGACCGACGTCCTGACGGATTCGTGCTCCGGCTTCGTTGGAGAAAGCAACCGTGGTGGAAGTAGTGCGCGGCACAAAGCCCCAGCGGGTAGTGTCTATACGGTTGCGGTCATTGTCACTGACAGGCAGACCGTGCTCAAAACTCTTCTTTCCGTCACGCAGAATATCCTCGCTGATGTCACCAAGGTTGATGTACAGTTCCGCATCATAACCTTCAGGATTGGTCAGCGCAGGATCCATGAGCCAGAACTCAATGTATTCGATGTTCGCTTTCTCGAAATCCGTATTATCAAGTTTGCGCATGATACCTCCCCAACGCTGTTTCGGGTTGCTGAGTTTACCGTCCGAGTTGATTTCGCTGGCGGAGATATTGTACGGTCCGCGTTCTTCAGGATAATAACTGAGGTTGAGTAGGTTCAGACGGATATCTTCATTGGAGGCGGCTTGTCCCTTGGTCGGATAAATCTCCTCCTGCAGCACGATACGTGTGCGGTGGTCGCTAAGTGCGTCCAAATCGTCCTTGATATGTGCCGGTGTATTGGCTTGCGGGTAGCCGAATATCGGGTCCACGTGGAACCAGTTGATAAGTGCGCGGTTGCGGTTGTAACGCGGGTCGTTACTCAGTTTTGCATCTTCGTTGTTGAATTGTCTTGACGATGAGGGGTCATAGGGTGTGGAAGCCAGGAACCAGTTGTTCGGGTAATGGACGTCAATGTTGACCTTTGTCGCCTCGAAGTCGTCAATGTAGGCGGTTCCGGCCGAACCGACATCGTTGGTGTGACCCGGGATAAGGTGTGCAAACTCGGCATTGATTTGGAAGGTGGAAGGTGCTGTAGCCGTAATCCACGGAATCTTGTCAATAGCGTTGCTAAGCCACTGCATCTCAGTCTTCCAGCTGGCATTTACACCCCAAATCGTATTTGCCAATGGTTCTGAACCAGTGTTTACCTTTGTCGTCAGCGGTTTTTCCCGCATGTGCATCAACGTACCGCCAATCATAAAGTCCTTGTTGAACTCGTATTCCAGATGCACACCGAAGAGGCTTTTGCGCTGCATAGAGAAGGTGGATTGGTTCTCCAGTTTGCACTCTACATTGGTGCCGGATTCGAGAATGGACTCATTGAGAATGGTTACCGTTCCCATTGTATAATCGACCGTGTAGTCCACGTTTTCAATGAGTTTCGCACCACCGGCAGTAACCGTCACACTTCCGCGCGGCACGTTCATGGCACCCAGACTGATTTGACTGCCGTTTGTGCCCTTGTATTTACCTTTCAAAGTGAACTTATTCTTCTCGGTCATCTCCTGGGCGATAACCAACGTGGAGTCATAAAGTTCCTGGAAAATATATCTCTCCGCGATTTTCGGGTCGCCGATTTGCGAAGCCAAATAGCTGCCGAACGGCTCCAGAACAGGGAAGATGATTCGTCCGCTACCTGAAAGCACGGTATAACCTTCAATATAGTCGAACTTGCCGTCCGGTGCAGGGTTGTTCCGGCTGTCAAGGCGGTCCAACTGCAGGACACGGAGCAACTGTTTGCCCTTGATTTGCGACTCGGACAGATATTGCACATCCGTTCCGATAGAGTCGTTACGGTAGTTGATATACAATTCAAACTTCTCGTTGGTGAAAGACGTTGCGCCGAGGTGATAGACGTTCTTCATCATCAAATCCCAAGTGCCGTATTTCTCTCCCTGCCGCGCCACATTGCGTTCGTGAGGCGCGTTGATGCTGGATTTCAGCATTTTGAGCATCAGCGTAGCCGGTGCCTTGAGGTTGTCGCTTGCGTCCGTAGAGAACTCACCGACCTGATAAACCTGTCCTCCATAGGTGTATTCGTAGGCAACGGCCAGCACCTCGTCCTGGTTGAGTGCTGATTTGAGCGAGATAAAACCGAGTGCGCTGTTGAGCGTATATTCGCTTGTGGAAAGGAGGCGTGCCGACTCAATCTTCTCATATTCATCGCCGGAGTCCATTCCTAATTGTTCCTGAAGCAGCGTGCTAACCTGCTGAATATCACGAATGCCCGGGAGCGCGTTAATGGCACTATAGAGGGAGTTGGCATTGTTGCTTGGTGCCTGTGTAACACCTGTCATCCAAGCCGGATTATAAATATGCGTGCCTGTTTCACCAAGGTCCACAAAGGCAGCGATGTTACGTGCCTGGTCGTAGTTGCCGCGCTTGTTGGTGACCCAAACCTCAATCTTGTTGATGGTCACGCCGCTCGCCACATACGGCAGAGACTGCATTGCCTGTTCGTATATGTCACGGAAGAAATAACCCAGGAAGAAGTGCCGGTTCTCGTCGTATTTGTCGGCATCAATCTCGAACTTGGTCATCTGTGCACCGCCCTGACTATTGACGGTCTGGGATTCGGAATTCTGCTGCGAAATAAGTCCCTGAATCTTCAGTTTTCCGAACTTCAGCGTTGTTTTCAAGCCGAATAATGCCTGCGTTCCCCGAATAAGGCTGGAGTTCAAGTCCATGGACACATTACCCGCCTCTATGGACTGAATGATATCATCCTCCTGACCTTTGTATTGCAGTTTGAGGTTCTGCTGATCGAACGAGAAACTGGCTTCCGTGTTGTAGTTCATTGTGAAACTCAGCTTGTCGCCGACTTTACCGTTCACATTGACCTGAATCTTCTCGTCAAAGTCGAAGATGTTGTTGTTACGCGCTTTCTGTGTGAGGGACGGATTGTCGATATACTGGTGCTTGAAACCGAACAACAGCTCGGCGCTACCTTGCAACTTCAACTGCACACCGCCGGGACCAAAGATCTTGTCTGCCGGACCGATGTTGAACTTCATGTCAGTAATGTCGAACTTCTTCTCGTTATTATGCTCGACTTCGCTGATTTTCTGCTGCCAGTAGCGGTGCATCAGTTCGCGTTCGGAGTATTCCTTATACTCGCTTTCGGTCATCAGATACGGCGTGGCAACATCCGTGTCCCCAATTTTGGTATGGATGATGTATCCTCCCGAGTACGGGTCGTAAATGACTTCCGTCTTGACATTGTCAGGGTCATTGAGGTCAAGACTGCTTTGCGGAGCCGTCAAATCGTCGTAGCTGTCAGCACCCAGTTGCTTAACCTTGAGCGGAGCCATTTCGACCGAGTCGTTCGGCACGTATTCAAGGTGCTTTTCGTTCTTGACGGCTTTATCGGATTCGGCGGTCTTGGCGGACTTTTGGTTTTGGTCCTTACGTTCGACCCGTTCGGGCCGCGCGGAACGATCCTGCGGCGGCGGAGGAGCCTGCTCTCCCTGCTCTTGCCGGCGTGCCTGTTCTTCCGCCACGCGCCTGTCGTTGCGGGCAGACGGGATTAGCGGCTGACGGGTCTGTGCCACCGCCAGCATCGGCAGTAACACCAAGACGAATAATATGGCTTTACGGAAGGTCAACTATCAAAGCATTTTTAACGCCTGTCGAATGACGGCCTCGACTGTGGCAGCCGGTGTTTCTTTGAGTATCTTATCAACGGCTTTGCCGCTTGCTGCGGCTGCAAATCCCAACATAGTGAGTGCGCTTACCGCCTCGGTCTTGACCGGATTTTCTTCCGTCGGGAAGAGCATATCCGTTGCCGTTTCATTGCCGTTAGTGACACCATCGCCCAAATCAATCTTCAGCACTTTGTCCTTCAAATCCACAATAATACGTTGGGCAGTTTTGGGTCCGAGACCTTTGATTTGCCCCAGGGAGCGGGAATTGCCAGTGGCAATAATCTGCCGGATTTCGCCTGCGGTATAAGCGGACATAATCATCCGGGCGGTGTTGGCACCGATACCGCTGACCGTCATGAGCATAATGAACAATTCGCGCTCTCCTTTTGTGAAGAAACCGTACAAGTCGTGCGTATCTTCGCGAATAATTTCGTTCACGAAGAGTTTGGCTTCGGAATTTTCTTTGCCGACAAGGTCTGAATATGTCGGCAGGGTGATGTTTATTTCATATCCCACTCCGGCAGCTTCCAAAACCGCGTAGGTAGGGTTCAGTTCAGTCAGTTTTCCTTTGATGTATTCTATCATAATTCACGGGCTCGTGTGCATAAAAACACAAAAAGCGCGCAAAGGTACGAAAAAAAACGCACGTGTGCAAATTTTTCTGCATTTTGTGCGATTTTTCTTTATTTTCCAGGATGATTTATGTCAAACACGCAGCCGTGCGACCAAATCGTCGCTGATATTATTACCAATCTGGCGGCATACGTCCTGACTCCAACGCTGCGCCATGGCAATGCGTTCTGCCTGGTCGTTTTTGCCTTGTAAAAGCGCATAAATGTATCCGGCATTGAAATTGTCTCCGGCTCCAACCGTGCTGACGGTTTCTATCGGTTGCACAGGATATGTCTCGCAGCCGGAAGGCGTAAAGATGCGGATGGGATGCGCTCCGTCGGTCAGGATAAGTGTGTTGCAGAAGGATTTGACTTTGTTATAGATGGCTTCGCCGTCGTGCAAACCGTACAAATAGGCAAAGTCCTCCGTTGAGCCGCGTACGACATCCGAAAGTTGCATGTTCTCCTCGATATTGGTCATCACCTGCGGCAAATCGGCAATGTGCGGTTTGCGGAAATTGACATCGTAATACAACCAAGCGCCGGCTTTTCGTGCTTCATGCAGCAACGTGCCCACCACCGGACGAATGGCGGGATTGATAGCAAAGAACGAACCAAACAAAATGATGTCGTCAGGCTGTATTTCGGGCAGCGGACCGTCCAGGGAAACAGACGCATGGTCTTTGTAGAAAACATACTGCGCATCATTCTTGTCATCCAAAAAAGCAAGCGAAATGTGGGATTTGACGTTTTTGTGGCGGCAGACAAAGTCTGCAGAGACCCCATTCTCGTGCAGGAAACGGCAGATGATGTCGCCGATGTGGTCGTCTCCGGCTTCCGTAACCATGGCACAGGAGATTCCTGCCCGTCCAAGTGAAACGATGCTGTTGAACGTGGAGCCTCCCGGAACAGCTTTTTGCGGCTGGTCGTTCTTGAACAGAATGTCCAAAACGGTTTCTCCGATTCCAATCACTCGTCTTCGCATAAGAGTAGCGTAATCTATCGTCAATGTATCGTCAATCTAACGTAAATCTAACGTATATCTATCGTACTTGACAAGGAAAAAATGAGGCTGTTTTGTGTTCGTTTTATCGGATTTTTTTGATTTGGATGTGTTCTGTTCTGACCAATAAATCTGCATCGGCTGTCTGGTTCTTTGCCAGCCAACGGATAAAGTCTTCATATGCCAGATTGCGTGGGAGGTTGTCGCCTTGCATATTCTTTTGGCCTTTCAAGTCACGTGCTTTTGTTATGCGGTTCGGCGAGAAGATGATGTAAATCACGTTCTGCTCCTGCTTCTGCGTGGTTGTCAGTTTGTAGCCCGGGAAAGCGAGGGATGGTTCCGGCCGGAAGAAGACGTAATCTTCATTGGCTTTGATTTCCTGTGCGCCGGCACCGTTACCTTCCAACGGCAGCAGGCAGTATGCCGTCTTTTCCGCATCGACCAGGTAAACGCACAACATGCCGTCCACAGGCGAGGTGAAACGCATAAGGAGGTCGTCCTGGTCGTAATAAATAGTGCGACTTTCGCGGTCAAATTGGTTACTGATAAAGGAATATTTGATGTCGATTGGCGTGCCGGTTTTCTCGCGGGCGGTACCTTCGACATGCACTTTGACTTCCCAGAATTCGCCATTGTGGCGGGATTCAATCACGCGTTCGTCGCGTTGTTCAATCCATTCGCCGCGTGCAACCGTGCTTCCGAGCGAATAGAAATCGTCTTCGTCGGAGTATTTGCCATCGTTGCCGTGCTCGGTTTCCATCGTGACCACAATACTGCTGACATCCAAACCGAAATAGTCTTCGAGGGCTTTCTGCTTGGCTTTTTCGATGGCATGTTGTTCGGCCTGTGACTGTGACTCGTTGCGGTCGTTGGAGCGATAAACGTAATCATAAACAATTTCCTTCACATTCGGCTTGGCGGCGAAGAAAGGAATAGAGAAAACAGCACACAGCACACAGATAAATATACGTTTCATATCGGTTTTATTTAAGTTTCCAGTTTTTCCAATCATCCACTACGGCAGGTGAGGGGTTGATGCTAGGCGTTTGCGGTTTGTTGATAACGGCGGAAGTGCGTCCGACTTCACGGATAACATACGCGGAAAGGTCCTGCAAAGTCACATCGCCTTTGGTTTCCTGCAGTTTCTTGAGGATGTAGTAGGTGAACATGCCGTGTCCTTCCTGGTCGTTGGGCAAAGCGGTTTCATCGCCTTGTGCGGCAGAGAAAACGACCATGTTTCCTTTGGGCTGCCCGGGACGGGATTTGAGCGCCACGCCACGTTCGGAAGCAAGCATTTTTCCGTCACGATTGGCACCTGAGAAACATGCGTCCAGAATAACCGTTACGGACTTGGTGGGCATAGCGCCTAATTTGTCGTAGAGTTCGTCCAGTTTGTATCCGGTTGCGACATACCGTCCATCGCCGTCAACAGGCAGCAGGTAGGCGGATTTGTCGGATGCATCGGGAATACCGTGTCCGGCATAGTAGAAAATGACGGAAGCATCGCCTTCGTACTTGTCGCAGACGTTCTTGAGCCAAGCAATAGCCAGACGCATGTCGTTGTAGGTGGCATTGTCGTGCACTTTGATGTTCGTGGCGGGAATGCCGAGCGTGCGCTGACAGTATTTCGCCAGCACATGTCCGTCGTTGATGGCGTAAGGCACGGAAGCAACGGATTTATAATTCTCGTTGGCGATAATAACCACGAACGTATTACTGTTGGAAGCGCCTGTTTCGGGAATATTCTGGTCCACAGCGGATTTGCCGACGGAGACTTTCTTTTCGGAAATGGTCTGCTGCCCTTTCGAGGCGTTGTTGCCGGAAGCGGCAATTTCAATGTCGTTGAAATTGTAGTCCACCTGCGCCTGTTCGTATTTCAGGGATGCCTGGTTGGAGTAGGAATAATGCTTGCGGAGCGTCGGGAAATAAATATCCAGCGACGCCATGGCAATCACGTCGTTTTCGATGAAGTATTTCGGCGTGAGTTTGACGCTTGACCAGTTCTGCTTGAACGCCCTTGCTTCGGAGAGCGGAACGTTGACAAGCATGTTTCCGAAAGTCGGGTCGGAGAGCATGAAAACCTCGTTATCTGCGTCGTACATGGCATCCAATGTCACATTCGGACGAAGCGTGGCTTCGTATTTCTTCATGTATGCTTTCTCGCATTTGGCGGTCAGTTCCTTGATTTTGGCGGCGCGAGTCTGTTCGTTGACGCGTTTCTGGTAGTCCGAGAGTTTTTCAAACTCGTCTTTGACCTGCCATTCGTTGATGGCTTTTTCGACTATGGGTTTGGCATAGTCGCTGAAGTACATGAGTTTGTGCACGGAAATCGAAATGACATTGGATTCATTCGACTGGGCGGCGGCCGTAAGCGCCACCATTGCGGCTAAGGAGAATATCAGTTTTTTCATCATGTTGCGTTATTTGGTAAGTACTAAACGGAATCCGAGACTGCTGAAACGGGCATTCTGGGTGTATGCTGTGCGGTAGGAGACACGGCAGTTTGCGGCTTTGTCAAACCAGCTGCCTCCGCGGACAACATAGTTGTCTTCGCACCACTCGCGCACGTTTCCGCTCATATCATAGATGTCCAAGGTGTTTGCAATTTTTGTTGCCACCGGATGGGTGGTATGATTGCTGTTGTTCTCGTACCAGGCAACCGAGCCGATGAGGTCGCTGCCGCTGTATTTCTTCTGGTATGGACTGGGTTGGCTGCCACCACGGGCGGCATATTCCCATTGTGCTTCGGTCGGTAAAGCAAAGTGCAAACCGCCTAACTGCGAGGCATAGACGCTGTTGAGACGACGGATGAACTCCTGGCATTCAAGCCAGCTGACATAGTACATGGGGTAGTTGTCGCCTTCACCGTAGATGTCCCAAGTGACATCGGCTTTCTGGCGTTGCTGGCGGATGTTTGTTCCCATTACGGCCTGCCAGAGCGCCTGTGTGACTTCAGTCTGGGCTATGTGGAAATCACCGACTGTAACTGTACGGACAGGCCGTTCAAGGTCAGAGCAGTCGTCGCCCTGTTCGGAGGTACAACCCATCTGGAATGTTCCGCCCTCTACCTGAACCATGACGAATTTGCATTTACCAACGGTAAAAGTTAGTTGTGCGACGCTTTCGGTTTCGATTTTGAATCGTGCCTGGGCAATATCCCAGTCATCGCCGTCCGCGAGGATGTTCCAGACGATTTTCTTGCCTTTTCCGGCACCTGTCACACCGATGTCTCCGGTTAAAGATTTTGGTGACTCCTTATAGGTCTCACCTCCGTCACGGGAAAGGTAAAGTGTCGTGATGGCGTCTTTGTCGAGATTATAAGTAATCTCAATGGTGTTTCCGACCTGTCTGGCAACGATGTCCGTTGCCTTTTGAGCGGCAAGCATCAGCGGAAACAACGCGCATAAAAGAAGCGGTAATATACGTTTTATCATGTTGAAAACGGGTTATGTTTCGAGTGTTTTTGTTTGAGCGTGCAAAGGTACGGCATTTTTTTGAATTGTGCAAATGTTTTTGGAATTTTTTCGTCAGTTTTTGTAATATTGAAGTAGCAAAATGCAGAAAAATGACGAAAAATGGCGAAAAAAGTGATTTTTTGATGAAAATATTTGTGTATATGGGAAAAATGTAGTAACTTTGCACGCTTTTTTTGGCGTGCGTGCGAATAAGACATGTGTGCGCATAATAAAAAGAAACAATTATTAACCAAAACAAGTTACAATGCCTACAATTCAACAATTAGTTAGAAAAGGAAGAGCAGAACTTATCGACAAGAGCAAGAGCCCTGCATTGGACAGCTGCCCGCAACGTCGTGGCGTATGTGTACGTGTTTACACAACAACTCCTAAAAAGCCTAATTCCGCAATGCGTAAGGTGGCACGTGTTCGTCTGACGAACCAGAAGGAAGTGAATGCCTACATTCCGGGTGAAGGTCACAACCTGCAGGAGCACAGTATCGTAATGGTACGTGGCGGTCGTGTAAAGGACCTGCCGGGTGTACGTTACCACATTGTTCGTGGTACACTGGATACCGCCGGTGTGGCTAACCGCCTGCAACGCCGCTCGAAGTACGGTGCGAAACGTCCGAAAGCGAAAAAGTAAGAAGACCGGCTTCGCCTGTTAGACCGCTTCGCTGTGAGAGTGTTACACTGTAAGGCCGCAGCATGCTGCTGACAGACGAACGGGAAGCTCAAGATTAAAAACTAACTAAACGTTCCATACGCTGGGACAGATTAAAAATGGGTTGATCGGTTGAGTAAGGATAGTTGACAATTGATAATTGACAATTGACATCCTGAAGCGATTACAGCCAAGGGAATTTGAAGATTTGAAAATTTGAAGATTCCCGCTTAAAACAAAAGTAAAGAAATGAGAAAAGCAAAACCCAAAAAACGCGTCATCCTGCCGGATCCGGTATTCGGCGAGGTAATGGTGGCAAAATTCGTTAACCACCTGATGCTCGATGGTAAGAAGAACACCTCGTATCACGTGTTCTACACCGCTTTGGACCTCGTTGGTCAAAAGAACAAAGATGCTGAGAAGTCTGCACTGGACATCTGGAAACAGGCTCTCGACAACATCACTCCGTTGGTAGAGGTTAAGTCGAAACGTATCGGTGGTGCCACCTTCCAGGTTCCGACAGAGATTCGTGCAGACCGCAAAGAATCCATCGCAATGAAGAACATGATTAACTTCGCCCGCAAACGCGGCGGTCACTCAATGGCCGAGAAACTGGCGGCGGAAATCATGGATGCCATCAACAACCAAGGTGGTGCCTTCAAGCGTAAAGAGGATATGCACCGTATGGCTGAGGCCAACCGTGCGTTTGCACACTTCAGATTCTAAGAGATTTGAGGATTTGAAAATTTGAAGATTTGAAAATTTGAAGATTTCAAAATTTGATGGCAAAACACGATTTGAAATATAATAGGAATATCGGTATCATGGCTCACATTGATGCCGGTAAGACTACTACTTCAGAACGTATTCTCTACTACACCGGACTGACTCACAAAATGGGTGAGGTTCACGACGGTGCAGCTACGATGGACTGGATGGAACAGGAGCAGGAACGTGGTATCACTATCACGTCTGCTGCTACGACCACTTATTGGACATACAACGGCGAGAAATACAAAATCAACCTGATAGACACTCCGGGTCACGTGGACTTTACCGTTGAGGTGGAGCGTTCGCTGCGTATTCTGGATGGCGCTGTGGCGACATTCTGCGCAGTAGGCGGCGTGCAGCCGCAGAGCGAGACTGTGTGGCGTCAGGCAGACAAGTATAATGTTCCCCGTATCTGCTATGTGAACAAGATGGACCGCAGCGGTGCCAACTTCTTTGATGTGGTACGCCAAATCAAAGAAACGCTTGGTGCGACTCCGTGTCCGATTCAGATTCCTGTTGGTGCAGAAGAAACATTCAAGGGTGTGGTGGACCTCATAAAGATGAAGTCTATCATCTGGCATGACGAGACACTGGGAGCCGAGTATGTAGAAGAGGCTATTCCCGCCAATCTGCAAGCAGAAGCGGAAGAATGGCGCGACAAGATGCTTGAGGCCTGTGCGGAATTTGACGATGTGCTGATGGAGAAATATTTCTCCGACCCGTCAACAATTACCGAAGAAGAAATCCGTTCCGCCATCCGGAAGGGTACGGTCGGATTGCATATATTCCCCGTCATCTGCGGTTCGAGCTTTAAGAACAAAGGCGTTCAGACAATGCTGGATGCCGTTTGTGCTTATCTGCCAAGTCCGTTGGATGCAGAGGAGATCGCCGGTACAGACCCGCGTAACGACAAGCCGGTTGTACGTCATCCGAGCGAAGATGAGCCATTGTGCGCGTTGGCGTTCAAGATTGCAACCGACCCGTATGTGGGACGTTTGTGCTATTTCAGAGTGTATTCAGGCAAACTGGAAGCAGGTTCGTACGTGTATAACACCCGTTCGGGCAAGAAAGAACGTATCAGCCGTATCTTCCAGATGCACTCGAATCACCAGAATCCGGTGGATGTCATATGCGCAGGCGACATAGGCGCGTGCGTAGGATTTAAGGATATACGCACGGGCGACACGCTATGCGCGGAAGAAAAACCGATTACACTGGAGAGCATCGAGTTCCCCGCTCCGGTCATCGGTATCTCAGTAGAGCCGAAGAGCCAGCAAGACCTCGACAAATTAGGCGTAGGATTGGCAAAATTGGCGGAGGAAGACCCGACGTTCACGGTGAAGACGGATGACCAGACCGGTCAGACGGTTATTTCCGGAATGGGCGAGTTGCACCTTGAGATTATCATTGACCGCTTGAAACGCGAGTTCAAGGTGGAGTGCAACCAGGGGCGTCCGCAAGTGGCTTACCGTGAGGCAATCAGCGCTCCGGTAGAGTTGCGTGAGACGTACAAGAAACAAACCGGTGGTCGCGGTAAGTTTGCAGACATCATTGTCCGCGTGGAACCGGCAGACCCGGAGTTTGAGGGTACGTTACAGTTTGTGGATGTGGTAAAAGGCGGTGATATTCCGAAGGAGTATATTCCTGCCATTGAGAAGGGCTTCCAGACCGCGATGAAGAACGGCGTACTGGCAGGCTTCCCGCTTGACAAACTGAAAGTGACCGTGTTGGATGGTAGTTTTCATCCTGTGGACAGTGACCAGTTGAGTTTTGAAATCTGTGCGCAGATAGCATTCAAGAACGCTTGTATAAAAGCAAAACCTGTACTCATGGAGCCGATTATGAAGATTGAAATCGTAACTCCGGATGAGAATATGGGTGACGTGATTGGTGACTTGAACAAACGTCGCGGACAGGTTGAAGGTATGGATACCGCCCGCACGGGTGCCCGTATCGTGAAGGCGAAAGTGCCGTTGGCCGAGATGTTCGGCTATGTGACGGCTCTGCGTACGATTACTTCCGGACGTGCAACCAGCAGTATGGAGTTCTCACATTACGAGCCGGTAACAAGTTCGATAGCGAAAGCCGTGCTGACAGAATGCGGCGGTCGTGCAGACCTTGTTTGATTGACAGATAACCTCGCGTGCAGGCGTGCACGTACAATAAAATAACACACACGCGTACGAGTCTTCTGAGCGAATGACTCTTTAGGGGATTCTGCGCTGTGTAAGATTTAAAAATTAAAAATTAAAATTAAAAAAAATGAGTCAAAAAATTCGTATCAAACTGAAATCGTTCGACCACAACCTGGTTGACAAATCGGCTGAGAAGATTGTGAAGACAGTTAAGGCAACAGGTGCCGTAGTAAGCGGTCCTATTCCACTGCCGACACACAAACGTATCTTCACCGTAAACCGCTCAACGTTCGTAAACAAGAAGAGCCGTGAGCAATTCGAGTTGGCCAACTACAAGCGTCTCATTGACATCTACAACAGCAACAACAAGACTGTTGAGGCACTGATGAAACTTGAGCTTGCAAGTGGTGTGGAAGTTGAAATCAAGGTTTGATAACAAAAATCCCAAACAAGCCGTTTCCGACGGATAGCAAAGGTGTAACAACACGACGAACCCCGTCGGCGAGAACGGAAAAAACAATTATTAACAATTATTCAATCTAAGCAAAATGCCAGGATTATTAGGTAAAAAAATCGGAATGACATCCGTATTCGGTGCCGATGGTAAGAACATACCATGCACCGTTATTGAAGCTGGTCCTTGCGTAGTTACGCAACTGAAGACAGTGGAGAAGGATGGCTATGAGGCAGTTCAGCTGGGTTTCAAGCAGAAGAGCGAGAAGCACACGAACAAAGCCGAGGCCGGTCACTTCAAGGCTGCAGGCGTCAATCCCATGCGTTATTTGGCAGAGTTTGGCGGTTTTGACCAGGAGTTGAAGCTTGGTGACGAAATCAACGTAAGTATCTTCGAGGAAGGTAGTTTTGTCGACGTTGTAGGTACCAGCAAAGGTAAAGGTTTCCAAGGCGTTGTAAAACGTCACGGATTCGGTGGTGTGGGGCAATCCACACACGGTCAGGACGACCGTCTGCGTGCACCCGGTTCTGTAGGTGCATGTGCATACCCGAGCCGTATTTTCCCGGGAACCCGTATGGCAGGTCACATGGGTGTTGACCGCGTAACAGTTCAAAACCTTTTCGTTTTGAAAGTGATTCCAGAGTACAACTTGATTATGGTCAAGGGAAGTATTCCGGGCGCAAAGAACAGTATTGTAACAATTAACAAGTAAAAAGTATGGAACTTAGTATTTTGAATCAAGCCGGTGAGAAGACCGGTAAGAAGATCAAACTGAATGATGAGATCTTCGGAATCGAGCCTAACGACCACGCTATTTACTTGGACGTTAAGCAGTTCTTGGCTAACAACCGTCAGGGAACAGCCAAAGCGAAACAACGTAGCGAAAACGCACACTCTACCCGCAAACTGGGTCGTCAGAAAGGCGGCGGCGGTGCACGTCCGGGTGATTTCAAATCTCCGGTACGCGTAGGTGGTGGTACGATTTTCGGTCCTGTACCTCGCGATTACAGCTTCAAGCTGAACCACAAAGTTAAACAGCTTGCCCGCCGCTCGGCTTTGAGTCTGCGTGCAAAGAACGACCAAATCCTTGTATTGGATGCGCTGAATTTCGACGCTCCGAAGACGAAGGCAATGGTTGAAGTACTGGCAAAGCTGAATGCAACCGGTAAGAAAGTGCTGGTAGTACTGCCCGCAAACAACGATGTAGTACTGAAATCCGCACGTAATATCGAACGTACCAATGTGGTTACTGTTAACGAATTGAATACATACGCAATCATGAATTCGAATGTCGTTATCCTGTTGCAAGACAGCGTAAAGGCAATCGAGGAAACTTTAGCATAAGGAGGCAAGATTATGGCAATTATTATTAAACCTATCGTCACTGAAAAGATGACCGCCGCCGGCGAGAAGTTGAATCGCTACGGATTCCGCGTAGAGCGTACTGCCAATAAGGTTCAAATCAAGAAGGCAGTAGAAGAAATGTACAATGTTCAAGTGCTGGATGTAAATACCTTGATCGTAGCTCCGAAGAGCAAACAACGCTGGACAAAAAGCGGTTTGCTTCGTGGTGCACAACAGGCATATAAGAAAGCGATTGTGACATTGAAAGAAGGTGAAACAATTGATTTTTATAGCAATATCTAAAAATGGCTGTACGTAAATTAAAACCCTCTACACCGGGGCAAAGACACAAAATTATCGGCGCGTTTGAGACAATTACCGCAAGCGCACCGGAGAAGTCTCTCGTGTTCGGTAAACTGAAAACGGGTGGTCGCAACAACACTGGTAAAGAGACCATGCGTTATATCGGTGGTGGACACAAGCAGAAATTCCGCGTAATTGACTTCAAACGCAACAAAGATGGTGTACCCGCA